>JBFWNN010000015.1:0-92324 GCA_050251035.1 Parvibaculaceae bacterium | reverse complement strand
CGGCGATCGCCCGGACGGCGTCGAACAGGCCCTGCCGCACCGCCTGCGACAGCGCATTCACCGGCGGATTGTCGATGGTGATGACGGCGATGCCGTTTTCGCGGGTGAGAGATACAGACAAGATTGACTCCTAACCCTCCCTCCGCCGCGCGCAGCGCGGGGAGGGTGGCGCGCGGAACGCGCGACGGGTGGGGTGACTACGCAAGGGAGGTCTTACAGGCAAGGTCATTTGCAAGGAGCTCTGGCAAATCATTGCACCTGTCCCGGTGGAGAGGCCCCACCCGTCCGCCCTGCGGGCGTCCACCCTCCCCGCGCTGCGCGCGGCGGAGGGAGATGAACCGTCATTGCTTAACCTAGCACCCATCAAATTCTTTCCCCAGCAATGCCGCCCGCTAGCCCTTATTCAGCGGATCCCGGCTTTCGCCGGGATGACGACGGCGGGGACAGCAGCGAGCGGGCGATGATGATCTTCTGCACCGCGCTTGCGCCTTCATAGATGCGCAATGCGCGAATCTCGCGATAGAGCTGCTCGGGCCGCGATCCCGATTTCACGCCGAGCCCGCCGAAGAGCTGCACCGACGTGTCGATCACGCGCTGCGCCGCCTCGGTCGCGGTGTATTTCGCCATGGCCGCCTCGCGGGTGATGCGCTCGGCACCCTGATCCTTGGTCCAGGCGGCGCGATAGACCATCAAGGCGGAGGCATCGACATCGAGCGCCATGTCGGCGAGCTGGCCCTGGACGATCTGCAGGTCGGCGAGCACGCCGCCCATCATGCGCCGGCTCGCCACATGGGCGAGCGCCTCGTCGAGGGCGCGGCGGGCAAAGCCCAGCGCCGCGGCGCCCACCGTCGAGCGGAAGATGTCGAGCGTCGCCATGGCGATCTTGAATCCTTCGCCGCCCTGACCGATGCGGTTCTCGACCGGCACACGGCAGTTCTCGAACCGCAGCCGCGCCAAGGGATGGGGGGCCATGGTCGCGAGCCGCTCGGCGATGGCGAGGCCGGGCGTGCCGGCCTCGACCATGAAGGCCGAGAGGCCCCTGGCGCCCAGCGCCTCGCCGGTGCGGCAGAAGACGACATAGCGGTCGGCAATGCCGCCATTGGAGATCCAGGTCTTCTCGCCGTCAATGACGACATGATCGTTGCCGTGCGGCTTGGCACTGCAGGCGAGGGCCGCGACATCGGAGCCCGCGTCCGGCTCGGACAAGGCGAAGGCCGAGATCGCCTTGCCTTGCGCGATCGGCGGCAGCCAGCGGCGCTTCTGCGCCTCGCTGCCGAACAAGGTGACAGGCCCGGTGCCGAGGCCCTGCATGGCGAAAGCGAAATCGGCGAGCCCGTCGGCATAGCTCAAACTCTCGCGGATGAGGCAGAGGGAGCGCACATCGAGCTTCTCGGAGAGCCCGCCATGGGGCGCCGTGACCGCGTGGCGCAGGAGCCCGCTTTCGCCGAGCGCCGCCACGAGCCTGCGGCAGGAGCCGTCGGCATCGTGATGGTCGATGAGCGGCGGGGCCACCGTCGTGGCGAAGTCCTCGGCCGCGGCCTCGAGGCCGCGATGTTTCTCGGCGAAGAACGGCCAGGCGAGGAAGGTCTTGTCACCCATGGGTTCAATCGCCCTTGAAGACCGGCCTCTGCTTCGCCGCGAAAGCCTCGTAGGCGCGCCGGAAATCTTCGGTCTTCATGCACAGCGCCTGGGCGATGGCCTCGGCCTCCACCGCATCGTCGATGCTCATCGCCCATTCGGCCTGCAGCATCCTTTTGGTCATGCCATTGGCGAAGGTAGGGCCTTCGGCGATCTGGCGGGCGAGCTTCAGCGCTTCGTCGAGGAGAGCCTCGGGCGCGACCAGCCGGTTGAAGAAACCCCAGCGCTCGGCCTCGGCGGCGCCGACCGAGCGGCCGGTATAGAGCAGTTCCGAAGCGCGGCCCTGGCCGATGAGACGCGGCAGCATGGCGCAGGCACCCATGTCGCAGCCGGCGAGGCCGACGCGGTTGAACAGGAAGGCGACCTTCGCCTGCTCGGTGCCGAGCCGGATGTCCGAGGCCATGGCGAGGATGGCGCCGGCGCCGGCGCAAATGCCGTCGATCGCCGCAATGATCGGCTGCGGGCAGGCGCGCATCGCCTTCACCACATCGCCGGTCATCTCGGTGAAGCGCAGCAATTGCGGCACGTTCATGTCGAGCAAAGGCTTGATGATCTCGAACACATCGCCGCCCGAGCAGAAATTGCCGCCCGACCCAGAGATCACGAAAACATGGACACCGTCGTCCTTGCGGGCGGCGGCGAAGATCGCGGACAGCTCGTCATAGGATTCGAAGGTCAGCGGGTTCTTCTTCTCCGGCCGGTCAAGCGTGATCCGGGCGATGCCGCTTTCGACGGCGAGCCGCACATGGCGCGCGCGATAGTCGCGCAAGGGCGGGGCGATGGCGTGGGTCCGGTTCATGACTCCTGCTTTGCGATGAGGCGGCGGCGGGCCGAATCCTTGAGCACCGCCAGGAGGTCCATCAGCCGCTCGATGTCCTTCTGCGGCATGTGCTCGAAATAGGCGGCGATCCAGTCGCCATGCACCTTGGCCATGCGGCGGAATTCGCGCCGGCCCTTGTCGGTCAGGCGGATGACCTGCGCGCGGCGGTCGCCGCTCGCGGTGGCGCGGGTGATATGGCCCGATTTGACTAGGCCCTCGACCAGGCTGGTGATGTTGCCGGCCGAGACCATCAGCCGCCGCGATACCTCGCCCAGGACCAGGCCGTCATCGGCGCGGTCGAGCTGCGCCAATATGTCGAAGCGCGGCAGGCTGAAATCGAACTCGGCATTGAGATGGCGGCGGATGTCGTTCTCGATGAGACGCGAGCAGGAGAAGAGCCGGAGCCACAGGCGCAGCTCCATCTTGTGATCGGCGGGCCGCGCGGCGACCGCCGTCTCGGCATCGATCCACAAGGGCTCGTCGCTCATGGATCACCTCCGGCGATCGCGATCGCCTGGCCGGTCACGGCGGAGGCGCCCGCGGAGCAGAGGAACAGGGCCGTATCGGCGACTTCCTCCGGCGTGATCAGCCGGCCCGACGGATTGGTCTTGGCAAAATGGTCGATCGCCTCGCCGGCATCGCGGCCGGTCTTGCGGGCGATGGCATCGGCGGCATTGGCGATGAGATCGGTGTCGGTATAGCCCGGGCACAGGGCATTGACGGTGATGCCGGTCTTGACCAGCTCGGCGGCGAGCGCCCGGGTCATGCCGATGACGGCGTGCTTCGCCGCGCAATAGGCCGAGACATAGGCATAGCCCTTGAGGCCGGCGATCGAGGCGACATTGACGATGCGGCCGGTGCCCAGTGTCATCATGCCGGGCAAGGCGGCGCGCGCAGCGGTGAAGGCGCTCTCCACATTGACCGCCATCATGCGGCGGACGAGAGCGAGATCGGTCGCCGCCAAGGGTGCAGATTCGGCGGCACCGGCATTGTTGATCAGCACGTGGTAGGGGCCGCTTCCGGCGACCGCTTCGTGCAAGGCGGCGGCATCGGTGACGTCGACGGCCTGCGACGTCCGCGCCACGCCTTGGGCGACCGCCTGGGCCAGCGCCTTTTCCGAGCGGCCCATGATGGTCACCGCATAGCCCTCGGCGCTCAAGGCCAGCGCTATAGCGCGGCCTATGCCGCGGCTGCCGCCCGTGACGAGTGCTTTCCGTTCCGACATTCCCATCGCTCGCTTTCGGCGATTGTAGCGGCCAGACGGAAATTATTTCAAGTCTAAAGCGATTTGCATGAGCGCGGCGCAAATGGCTTTGCCTGTAAGGCTTCCCTCGTGGAAACACCCCACCCGTCGCGCGTTCCGCGCGCCACCCTCGCCGCGCGTGCCGCGCGACGGAGGGAGAGGATTGTCCTCTCGGCTCACCCCGCCAGCGGAGCGAATTCCGGCGCGAACTTGCCCGGATGGACCAGCCGCATGATGGCTTCCACGAAATAATAGTCGCCGAACATCACCGCGCTGTCCGTCCCGTCCTTGTGCGGCATCGAATAGCAGCCGTGGCGCAGAAGGCCGCGATGGCGGCCGTCCGTGGCGAGGCAGGAGCGGATGAGCCCCGAGAGCAGGGTCTTGGCCTGCGTCCGCCAGCGCGTCCGCTCGCCGGGCTCGGGATGCAAAGCCGCGACGTCGAGGAGGGCGGCGGCCATGATGGCGGCGGCGGACGAATCCTTGCCGGGCGTAGGCGAGGGGTCGTCGAAATCCCAGGGCGGGCATTGCGCGCCCTTGAGCTGGTCGAGCCATTTCTCTGCGAGCTTCACCGCGAGATCGAGATAAGCGCGCTTGCCCGTGGCGGCGGCGCTCGCCGCATAGCCGTAGACGGCCCATCCGGTGCCGCGCGACCAGGAGGATTCATCGCCATAGCCCTGGAAGGTGTAGCCGCGCTTCTGCGTCCCGCTTTTCAGGTCATATTGGACGGCATGGTACAGAGTGGAATCGGCGCGGATGAAGGTGCGCGCGGTGCTTTGCGCATGGGCCTCGCCCGCCAGCAGAAAGCTGTCGTCGCGGGCCGTGCGCGCCGCCCAATAGAGCAGGGGAATGTTCGCCATCGTATCGATCGCCGAGCTCGACCGCCCACGCTCGTCGCTGTGCGGGCCCCAGGCCGAGATATAGGCGCCGGCCGTGGTGGCGACGAGGCGCGCCCTGAGCCGATCGGCCGCCTCGACCGCAAGAGCGGCATAATGCGGCTCGCCGGTGAGCTGATGCAGGCGCACCGCCGAGCTCCAGAAGATGAAGCCGATGTCATGCGTGTTCGGGTCCTTGGCGCGCTCGGCGATCAGCCGCATGCGCTCCTTCGCCCATAGGAGAAGATCCGCATCGCCCTTGTGGAGGTGAGAAGCCGCCAGGAGGCCGACCCAGAAGCCGCAGAACCAGTTGCCGTGACTCCAGGCCGCACCGGCATAGCCCGCCGAATGCGACGCCGGCATGGTGCGCCACTGGCCGTCCGGACCGGTCACATAGGGGAACACGACGCCGAGGCGGGCCTCGTCCTCGCGGACCTTGTCGGCCATCAGGTCGAGGACGGCCGAGAGCCCGGCCAGATCTTCGGATGCGGTCATTTCTCTTCCTTTCGATAGGCGCGATACGCGTTGAGGGCGATCACCAGCAGCAGGAAAGCGCCCCAGATGAAGTCGATCAGATGGTTGCTGAAGCGGAGAAGCTGCAGGCCGGAGGCGAGCAGCATGAGCGCTATGACCGCGATGCTGATGCCGAGCACCGTGCCGCGCCCGCCCGCCGGATTGGTGCCGCCGAGGACCGCGATGAGCACGGCCTGCAACAGATAGGACGTGCCGTAGTCGGCCTTCGCGGCATTGGTCCGGCCGGACAGGATGATGCCGGCGAGACTCGCCAGCACCCCGGTCAGCGCGTAGGACCAGAGGATCAGCCGGTCGCGCGCGAGGCCGGCGAAGATCGCCGCTTTGGCATTGGTGCCGATCAGGATGAGCGACGTGCCGAAGGCCGTGCGGGACAGGATCACGCCGACGAGGCAGGCGGTGACGACGAACAGCAGGAAGGGGATGGGAATGCCGAGCAGCTTGCCGTTGCCGAGCACGCTCCAATAGTCGGGGAAGCCGACAATGGCGGGTCCGCCGGTGATGGCGATGGCGAGGCCGGCGAACACCTGCCCAGTGCCGAGCGTGGCGAGGATCGGCGTGATCCGGAGCCGGGTGATCAGGAAGCCGTTCACGAGGCCGGCGGCAAGCCCGGTCAGGAGCGCCAGCGCGATGCCGAGCATCACGGCGGGCACGCTCGCCGCGGCAACGTCGCCCACATAGCGGTGGAAGAACAGGCCGGCGAGTATGGCCGAGAGATTGGCGATGCCGACCACCGAGAGATCGATGCCGCCGGTCAGCATGGCGATCATCATCGCGATGGCGAGCAAGCCAAGCTCGGGAAACACGAAGGTGATCGATTCGAAATTGTAGTAGCGTAGGAACTTGTCGGGGCTCAAGAACGTCATGAGCGCGAAGATCGCGAGGGTGATGACGACGAGCTGCACGATGTTGTCGTCGCGGTTCATGAATTTGCGCGTGTCGAAGCTCATTTCCGCCACCCGTCAGGCTTCGCGGCGGCGGTCGCGCCATGCCGTCGCCGCCGTTGCAATGATGATGATGAGGCCGACCGCAGCGGTCTGCCACTTGCTGTCGATCTGCATGATGATCAGGCTGTTGTTGACCATGACCAGGGTGAACACGCCGAGCATGGTGCCGGCGACGGAGCCCCGGCCGCCGAATATGCTGGCGCCGCCCAGCACCACGGCGGCGATGACGTCGAGCTCGAGACCGATGAAGTCGCGCGGATTGGCCTGCCAGATCATCGCGGCGTGGAGCAGGCCGGCAAAGCCCGCCAGGGCTCCCGCCGCGCAATAGACGAAGAACACGGTGATGCGCGCATCGAAGCCGATCCGCTTGGCCGATTCGCGGTCACCGCCATAGGCGTAGACGCTCCGCCCCAGCAAGGTGCGGCTGAGGAGGAGATGCACGGCCAGCGCCAGCGCCGCATAGAGGACGATCATCAGCGTCAGCCTGGCGCCGGAGACCGTGACCTCGCTGCGCGCGAAATCGATCAGCGACGGCGGCATCCGGTCGATGTTGATCACGCTGGTCCCGACCGCCCCGAGCAGCAATCCGCGTGCCACGCTCGCCGTTCCCAAGGTCACGATCAGCGGGATCATCCGGAATTTGTGGATGAAGAAGGCGTTCACGGCGCCAAGCGCAGCGCCGATCAGCATCGCGCACAGGAAAGGCAGCACGACCCCCTCATAGCCGAGACGCACCATCGCGGTCACCGTCAGGTACATGGCGACCGCGGCGAAGGCCGGGAAGGAGACGTCGAGGCCGCCCGAGACGAGCACCAGGAGAACGCCCAGGGCTACTATGCCGATGACGACATTGGCGCGCAGCAGATTGAAGATGTTGTCGATCTGCCAGAAGGCCGGGTTGACCAGGCCGATGAAGATCATGGCGGCGAGCAGCACCAAAGCGATGACGGCCTCGGAGCGCCGGAAGACGGCGGGAACGGCCTTCATCGCAGCTCCTTGAGCTTGGCCGAAAGGGACTCCTCGCTCGCGGCGCCGGCGGCGATCTCATCGACGATCCGGCCGCGATGCATCATGAGGATCCGGTTGCAGTTGTGGAGCAGCTCCGGCAGGTCGTCCGAGATCATCAGCACCGCGAGCCCACGGCTCACGACGATCTCGCGGATCCTGCGGTGGATCTCGGCCTTGGACCCGACATCGACGCCCACCGTCGGGCCATTGAGGACGAGGATGCGCGGCTCGGTGTGCAGCCAGCGTCCGATCATCACCCGCTGCTGGTTGCCGCCCGACAATTGCCCGACCGGGCGCTCGACGTCCTTGGCGGTGATCTGCATGTCGGCGATGGTCGCGGCTGCGGCCCGGGCGGCCCGGCTCTCGTTCAGGAAGATGTGGCCGGACAGCCGATCGAGGATGGAGGCCATGATGTTGCGCTTGATCGACTGGCTCAGGAACAGGCCCTCGGTCAGGCGGTCCTCCGGCACATAGGCGATGCCCCGGCCGATGGCCTCGGCGACGCCCGAGAGGCGCACTTCGCGGCCATCGACGAGGACGGAGCCGCCATAGCGCGGCTCCAGGCCGAACAGAAGACGCGCCAGATCGGTGCGGCCCGACCCGAGAAGGCCGGAAACGCCGACGATCTCGCCCGCATCGAGACGCAAATTGATCCGGTCGAGCCGGCCCGCCAGCGCGACGTCGCGCAACTCGAGCCGCGGCACGGCGCCCCGCGGCAGCTCGGGGCTGTAGCGCTCGGCCGCGATGTCGCGCCCCGTCATGTGACGCACGATCGCGCTCTCGCTCAAGGCGCTGGTCGGGCTTTCCGCCACCTTGCGGCCGTTGCGGATGACGGTGATGCGCTCGCTGATGGCCAGCATCTCGCCGATCTTGTGGCTGACGAAGAGGACGGCGATGCCACGGCCCTGGATGTCGCGCACGATCTCGAAGAGGGTGGCGATCTCCTTGCCGGTGAGCGCGGTCGTCGGCTCGTCCATGATGATGAGCCTGGCGTCGGCGGCGAGCGCGCGGGCGATCGCCACGAGTTGCTTCTGGGCGGTGGGCAAGGCATCGACCTCGGCATCGAGATCGATGTCGATGCGGATGCGGGCGAGCGCCTCGCGGGCCAGCCCGCGGACCCTACGCCAGGAAACCGCCCGGCGCCCCTCCGCCAGGAGCGTGTTGAGCGCCAGGTTCTCCGCCACGGTCAGATTGCCGAAGAGCGAGAAGTCCTGATAGATCACCTGAACGCCGCGGCGCACCGAGTCCTGCGGCGTGATCTTGTCGACGCGCTCGCCGGCGAAGCGGATCTCGCCCTGATCCGGGGCATAGACCCCGGCCATCAGCTTGATCAATGTCGACTTGCCCGAGCCGTTTTCGCCGGCCAGGCAATGGATCTCGCCTGTCCGGATGGTCAGCGACACGTCGTCGAGCGCGCGCACTCCGGCGAAGCTCTTCCCGACATGCCTCAGTTCGACAAGGTCCTGCGTCATGAACACTCCGCGGAAACGGGCCGCGGGGCAGGCCGAAGCCGCCCCGCGACCCGCCGGTGCGGACGCCTCTCAGAAATTATAGTCGCCGACATTGTCCTTGGTGACGCCGATCGAACCCTCGCCATAGAGAAGGTTGGCGTTGGCGCCCTCAGGCGTGGTCAGGCTGCCATAGCCCGCGAGGCCCAGATCCATGCCGGCCTTGATCTCGTCCTTCTTGCCGGCCAGCACCATGGCGGCGAGGACGTTCATGGCATAGCCCGCGGTCGCCGGATCCCAGAACTGGATATACTGGATGTCGCCGTTCTTCAGATATTCACCAGCGACGGAGACGAGGCCGGTGCCGGCGAAGAACACCTTGCCCTTGAGGTTGCCTTCGGCGATCAGGCGGCCGGCGCCGGCGGAGGTCGGCATCGGCGCTCCGAAGATGCCCTTGAGGTCGGGATAGGTGGTCAAGACCTCCTTGAGCTTGGTGTAGTCGACATTGGCGTCGGCATTGGTCTCGATGCGCCCGGTGGCTTCCGCCATCTTCGGATATTTGGCCTTCTGATAGGCGACGGCGGCGTCGACCCACTCGTTCTGCGACGCCCAGGTCAGGCTGCCGACGGTCGCGATGTATTTGCCCTCGCCCCCCATGGCCTCGGCGAGCTTCTCCATCATCTTCTCGCCGAACACCTTGTTGTCGACGGATTCGATGTTGAAATCGATGTTTTTGAGGGTCGACGCCTCGTGCGAGATGACGACGATGCCGCGGTCGCGCGCCTTCTTGAGCACCGGCTCCACCGCCTCGATCGAGGACGGGATGATGGTGATGGCGTCGACCCCTTGCGCGATGAGGCTCTCGACGATCTGCACCTGGGCGGCCGCATCGGCCTGGGTCGGACCGACCTCCCAGGCGTCATGGCCGGTGTCCTTGGCGAACTGGTCGACGCCGACGCGCATCCGGTCGAACCAGGCGACGCCGTCGATGCTGACCACGGTCGCGATGGTGAACTTGCGGCCGGCCGCCTCCGCGGTGAGGTCTTTGCGCACCTTGGCGATATCGACGGCGGGCTCGGCGCGCGAGCCCGACGCCACGCCCAGGGACAACAGCCCGGCCATCGCCAGGGACAGCAATAATCGCTTCTTCATGGTTGACTTCCTCCTTGTGTGCTCACTTGTTATCGTTGTTCAGTTCACAGGCTGCGCGAGCATGGCCGCAAAGCGGTGGCGGATGATGTCCTCCGCCTTGTCCATGATCTCGCGCACGATCTCGCCGGCGGGCTTTATCGCCTTCGTCTGTCCGACGGATTCGCCGCCATACATGCAGATCTCCTCCCAGTCGCCCTTGAAGCTCGGGCTGGGCGGATAGATGCTGAAGCGGCGATGGGAATATTCCGTCCCGAACAATTCGATCCTGCCGATCTCGCGGATCTCGGATTCGGGCAGCTGCTTGTAGGGACCCGGATGATCGCGGTGCTCCCATTCGCGCACCACGCGGTTGCGCAGATGGCGGCTGGGCGCGTCGTTCCATTCGAGGCCGAAGATGTTGGTGCGCGCCGTGTCGCCGACGCCCGCGGCGACCAGCCGCTTCTTGTATTCCGCATGCGCATGCGCCTCGGGCGAGGCGAGCAGACGGGTGCCGACGCAGACCGCATCGGCGCCCAGAGCGAGAGCGGCGGCGGCGGCGCGGCCGTCGGCGATGCCGCCCGAGGACACGATCGGCACGTCGCCCGCGATATCGGCCACCGCTGGGATCATGGCCAGGCTGCTGGCCTCGGCCCTATTGTGGCCGCCCGCCTCGCTGCCCTGGACGATCAGCAGATCGATGCCGAGCGCTATGCTTTCGCGCGCCTCGGCCACGCTGCAGACCTGCTTCCAGACCGCGATGCCGGCCGTCTTGAGACGCGCCAGCCATTCGGGCGGAATGTCGTCCCAGAAGAAGTTCACGATCGGAACCTTCTTGGCGACGCAGACGTCGATCTGCTCGCTGCTGCACAGCCGCGGAATGATGGCGATCCCGAACGGGCTCGACGTGTATTGCCGGATCTGATCGATGTCGTTGGCAAGGCGGTCGACGGGCATGTCGGCGACGCCGTGCAGGCCGAGGCCGCCCTCCTTGCAGACGGCGCCGATGAGCTGCGGCGTCGTCATGGTCGACATGCCGGCCGAGACGAAGGGCCGCGTTACGCCGTATTTCCTGGTGAAGCGCGTGGTCAGCATTGTCGTCTCCTCTGGTGCTGCGGCTCAGGCATCGGGATAAACCCACTTCAGGATGTGCTCGGCGACCGCGACCTCGACGCCGTCCTGATTGGTGACCGTCACCGTGGCGCGGGACCGGTCACGCTCCGGCTCGATATGGGTGACGCGGTAGCGCACCGTGATCGTGTCGCCGATGCGGACGCCGGCAAGGAAGCGCACCCGGTCGTAGCCCAGCGACACCGCCGTCGCCGTGCTGCCGGGCGGGCGGCCGTAAGTGTCGATCATCATCGTCGAGGTGGTGGACATGAAGCCGACCATGAGCGCGCCATGGGCGATGCGCTCGCCGTATTTGGACTTGCTCATGACCTCTTGGTTGACGTGGTTCGAGTTGAAGTCGCCGGTTATCCCGGCGAACAGATAGACGTCGGATTCGGAAACGGTCTTGGCGAAGGAGACTTCCTGCCCGACCTCGAGAAAGAATGGCTGCATGGTCATGTCCTGTCCGTCGCGACGCCGTCGAAGGCGACCTTGTCGTTGAGAAGCTCGGCAATCTCGGCCTCGCCATAGCCCGCATCCGCGAGCACGGCGCGCGTATGGGCGCCGGGCGTCAGCGCGAAGCCGTGGAATTCCGGAACGGCGCCGTCATAGCGCAGCGGGTGGCTGGTCAGCTTGACCGTCGCGTCGTGCACCGGGGCGTCGAAAAAGGCGCCGTTATGGGCGAGCTGGGGATTGACGACCAGGTCGTCATAGTTCTCGACGCGGGCATACCAGATGCCCTTGGCGTCGAAGGCCGCCGCCAGCTCGGCGAAACTGCGCCGCGCGACTTCCGCGGCCACGGCCTGGGCGAGATCGTCGCGCTCGTGATAGGCATTGCGGCCGGCGAAGGCGCGCAGCGGATCGCTGTCGAGCGCTTCGGCGATGGTCCTGACCTCGTTCAGCGAGATCGCCACATGCGAATCGCGCGTGCGGTAGACGCCATAGGGCGCCTCGTGGAACCAGGTGGCGAGCCGCCGGTCGCGGTCGAACGCGTCAAGGCCGAGCTTGCTGGCGTGATAGGTGACGATCGATTCCATCTGCAGGTCGACGCCGGCGCCCAGCAGCGTGGCCTCGACATGCGTGCCCTGTCCGGTGCCGAGCCAGCGCGCATAGGCGCCGGCGATGCCCAGCGCCAGAAGGGCCGCGCCATGCTGATCGACCGCCGCGCAGCCGATGGCGGTCGGCTCGGTGGCGGTGCCTTGGCCGTTGACGAGCCCCGACATGGCCTGGATGAGAAGGTCCTGGCCCGGCCGCGCGCTGTAGGGTCCGCTCGATCCGAAGCCCGACGCCGACGCATAGATGACGTCCGGCTTGCGCGACCTGACGGCGTCATAGCCGAAACCCAGGCGGGCGAGCGCGCCGGGGCGGAAGTTCTCGGCGACCGCGTGGCTGCGCTCGATGAGGCGGAAGACGACCTCCTTGGCGGCCGGGTGCTTGAGGTCGAGCGCCAGGCTCCTGACATTGCGGTTCGCACACAGGAAGAAAGCGCTTACGCCAGCCACCTTGGCGCGGTTCGCGCCCGCCCAATGACGCTCGAAAGCGCCATGCGGCGGTTCGATCTTGACGATGTCGGCGCCCATGTCCGCAAGGTACTGCATTGATGCAGGTCCTTGTAAAAAATGGCAAAAACTAACAATTTTGAGACCGCTGAGGAGCACGTTCATCACCAGGACAGGTTGTTCGACGAGGCGGGAGGCGAGCGGGCCGGCAAACACTCTCGGGCTAATCCCCGAGCATTTCTGAAAGCGCTTCCAAAGATTAAGTCGAAGACGGAACTTCTGTCAAGCGGTGGCGAGCGGGCGGCGCGGCGGGGCGCAGGACGCGCGGATCATGAGCCTGGCCTCGAGCTCGACGTCGGACTCTTGGCCGGGCTCGTGCGTGATCATGGCGAACAGGCGGTCCGCCGCGCGGCGCCCGATGTCGTTGGCGGGGACATGCACCGTCGTCAATGCGGGCTCATATTCGGAGGCGATATCGACATCGTCATACCCGGTGATCGACAGATCGCGCGGAACCGCGAGACCTCGCGCCCGGCTTTCGGACAGAGCGCCCAGGGCCAGGGCATCGGTGGTGCAGATGATCGCGGTGATGGCGGGGTTGGCCTGCATCAGCCGGCGCAAGGCCAGCCTGCCATTGGCCACGGAATGTTGCACCTGCACGGCCTGCCCGGGCGGACATTGCAAGCCGGCGGTGGCGAGGGCGCTCAGGATGCCGTCATAGCGCGCCGTCGTGCGATCGTTGTTGGGGGAATGGCTGGTGATGATGCCGAAATCGCGGTGGCCGAGACCGATGAGATAGCGCGTCATCTCGCGCGCGCCCTTGTGATTGTCGATGCCGATGGCCGGTATCGCGTGGCGCGACCGGCTCACATAGGTGGTCACCACCGGCACATCATATTGGCGGACGAGAGACAGAAGCTCGGCGGAGAAATTGTCACCCACCAGCGCCATGCCGTCGACGCCGCGCTCGAGGAGGAGACGGATCTCGGTCAACTCCTTCTCGGGGTCGTATTGGGAATTGGCGAGCAGCAGACCGAAGCCGTGCTCGCGCAAACGGTTCTGCAGCGACTCAATTCCGTCGGCGAAGATCGCGGTGCCGAGCGTCGGGACGACCGCGCCGATGACCCGGCTGCGGCCGGAGGCGAGCGCGCGCCCGGCCGCGTCCGGCTTGTAGGACAGGAGCTTCATGGCGCGGCGCACCTTGCCCTGGATGGCGGGGCGCACCGTTTCCGGATGGTTGAGAACCCGCGAGGCCGTCGCCAGGGAAACGCCCGCCACCTTGGCGACGTCGGCGAGCTTGGCCTTCTCCTGAGGGCTGCCGCCGGGCGGAGTCTTCGGTCTGTCCGCCATCGGCCCTATCGCTGGATTCGCTTCCGCATGGAATGCACCCTTTGCACAAGCGGCTTGCCAATGCCAACCGGAATTCGCGCCGGACAAAGGCGCAATTGACATTGAAGACCATTATTTTAGACTTAAACTATCGCACGCGGCGCGATCATTCGCACACCACCGCGGGAGCAGACGCCGATGATTCCGAGTGCCTATGCCGACACATTCGCCCGCGATCATCTGCCGTCGGCCGAGCAATGGCCCGAGCTCATCTTCGATCTCCCCGACTACCGCTATCCCGACCGCCTCAACTGCGTGACCGAGCTGCTCGACCGCAGGATCGCGCAGGGCTGGCGCGACCGTCCCTGCCTGATCACCGATGCCGAGACGCTCACCTATGGCGCCCTCGCCGAGCGGGTGAACCGCATCGCTCATGTGCTGGTCAAGGAGCTGGGCCTCGGAAGCGGCGAGCGCGTGCTCCTGCGTTCGGCCAACAACCCGCAATTCGTCGCCGCCTATCTCGCGGTGATGAAAGCGGGCGGCATCGCCGTCGCCACCATGCCGCTCCTGCGCGCCAAGGAGCTCGCCTTTCCGATCGACAAGGCGCGGATCTCGCTCAGCCTGTGCGACGTCAGGCTGGCCGAGGAGATGGAGAAGGCCAAGACGCTGGCGCCCGGCCTCACGCGCATCGTCTATTTCAACAGCCCAGATGATGACGGCCTCGAGGCGCTGATGCGCAAGGCCGCGCCCGAATTCGATGCCTTCGACACGGCGGCGGACGATGTCTGCCTCATCGGCTTCACCTCGGGCACCACGGGCGAGCCCAAGGGCACGATGCATTTCCATCGCGACGTGCTCCTCATCGCCGACGGCTACGGCAAGCATGTGCTGAAAGCGAACGAGAACGACCGGTTCATCGGCTCGCCGCCGCTCGCCTTCACCTTCGGCTTAGGGGGACTCGTCATCTTTCCGATGCGCGCCGGCGCCTGCTCCATCCTCCTCGAGAAGGCGACGCCGGACGATCTCATCGCCGCCATCGACCGGCACAGAGCGACGGTCACCTTCACCGCGCCCACCGCCTATCGCGCCATGCTGGCGAAGCTCAAGCCGGGATCATGCCGGTCCTTGCGCAAATGCGTCTCGGCCGGCGAAACCTTGCCCAAGGCGGTGTTCGACGCCTGGCTGGACGCCACCGGCATCAGGCTCATGGACGGCATCGGCGCCACCGAGATGCTGCATATCTTCATCGGCGCGCCGGAAGAGAAGATCCGCGCCGGCGCGACCGGCCTGCCGGTGCCGGGCTATCAGGCGAAGATCGTCGATCAGGAGGGCGGCGAGCTGCCGCGCGGCACGCCGGGGCGGCTCGCCGTCAAGGGCCCGATCGGCTGCCGCTATCTCGACGATGCGCGCCAGGCCGATTATGTCGAGAACGGCTGGAACATCACCGGCGACACCTTCATCGAGGACGAGGACGGCTATTTCTGGTACCAGGCGCGCTCCGACGACATGATCATATCGGCCGGCTATAATATTTCCGGACCCGAGATCGAGAACGCGCTCCTCACGCATCCCGCGATCGCCGAATGCGCCGTCGTCGGCATCGCCGATGCCGAGCGCGGCATGGTGCCCAAGGCCTTCATCGTGCTCCGATCCGGGCACAAGGGGGATGCGCAAATGGTGAAAATCTTGCAGGACCATGTGAAGGCCGAGATCGCGCCCTACAAATATCCGCGCCGCGTCGAGTTCCGCGACACGCTGCCCAAGACCCAGACCGGCAAATTGCAGCGCTTCGCGCTGCGCGCCGAAGAGGCGCGCAAATGATCACACGGACAGAGGCCGAGGCGCTGGACGCCGCCGATCCGCTTCGCGCCAGGCGCGAGCTCTTCGTCATTCCCGACGGCACGCTTTATCTCGACGGCAACTCGCTCGGCCCCTTGCCGCGCCATGTGGCCGGGCGCTTAGGCAGCGCGGTCGAGAGCGAATGGGGGCAGAGCCTCATCCGCGGCTGGAACGCGCATGGCTGGTTCGACATGCCGAGAACGCTCGGCGACCGGATCGGCAAGCTCGTGGGCGCCAGGCCCGGCACGGTGATCGCCGCCGATTCGACCTCGATCAACCTGGTGAAGGTGCTGACCGCGGCGCTCAAGCTGAGACCCGAACGGCGCGTCATCCTCTCCGACAGCGGCAATTTCCCGAGCGACCTCTATGTCGCGCAAGGCGTCATCAAGGCGCTGGGCGGAGATTGGGAATTGCGCATCGTCGCCCCCGAGGCGGTCGAGAGCGCCATCGCCGATGATCTCGCGGTGCTCATGCTGACCGAGGTCGACTACCGCACCGGACGCCGGCACGACATGAAGCGGCTCATCGGCAAGGCGCATCGCATGGGCGGGCTCGCGATCTGGGACCTGTGCCATTCGGCCGGCGCCTTCCCGGTCGATCTCGAGGACGGCGATGCCGATTTCGCCGTGGGCTGCGGCTACAAATATCTCAATGGCGGACCCGGGGCGCCGGCCTTCGTCTATGTCAGGCCCGATCTCCAGGACGAGGTCGAGCCGGCGCTCGCCGGCTGGATGGGCCATGCGGCACCCTTCGCCTTCGATCTCGACTACCGCCCGGCCAAGGGCATCGACCGGCTCAGGGCCGGGACGCCCGGCGTGCTGTCGATGATCGCGCTCGCATCCGCCCTCGACGTCTGGGAGGGCGTCGACATGCAGGCGGTGCGCGACAAATCCGTGCGCCTCGCCGAGCTGTTCATTTCCGAAGTCGAAGGGCGCTGCGCGGCGCATGGGCTCAAGCTCGCCAGCCCGCGTGACGCGAAGGCGCGCGGCAGCCAGGTGTCGTTCCATTGCGCGGAAGGCTATGCGGTGATGCAGGCGCTGATCGCGCAAGGTGTCATCGGCGATTTCCGCGCGCCCGACATCATCCGCTTCGGCCTGACGCCGCTCTATATCGGCTTCGCCGATGTGTGGGACGCCGCGCATGTTCTCGAGCGTGTCCTCGCCGAGCGCCTGTGGGACCGCGCCGCGTTCAAGACGAGAGCGGCCGTCACATGAGCGGCGAGCCCTTCGATCCACGCACGGACGGGGCGCTCACCGATTTCACGAGCCGGATGTCCTATGGCGATTATCTGCAGCTCGACCGGATATTGAATGCGCAAACGCCGCTGTCCAAGGCGCATGACGAGCTCCTGTTCATCATCCAGCACCAGACCTCGGAATTGTGGATGAAGCTCGCCATCCATGAATTGAGTGCCGCGATCCGCGCCGTGGCGGGCGACGACCTGCAGCCCGCCTTCAAGATGCTGGCGCGGGTGGCGCGCATCATGGAGCAGCTCAATTCGGCCTGGGACGTGCTGCGCACCATGACGCCCAGCGAATATACGCATTTCCGCGCGAGCCTCGGCCAGTCCTCGGGGCTCCAGTCGCAGCAATATCGCGCCATCGAATATCTCGCCGGCAACAAGAACATCGCGATGCTGAAGCCGCATGAGCACCGCCCGGAGGTTCATGACCGGCTCGACGCGATCAGGCGCCAGCCCAGCCTCTATGACGAGGCGATCGCGCTCCTCGCGCGGCGCGGCTTCGCCATCGACGGGGCGGTGCTCCAGCGCGATCCGGCCGAGCCCTATCGGCGCAATGACAGCGTCAAGGCAGCCTGGGCGCAGGTCTATCGCGATCCGGCACGGTATTGGGAGCTCTATGAGCTCGCCGAGAAGCTGGTCGATTTCGAGGATTATTTCCGCCGCTGGCGCTTCAACCACGTGACCACGGTCGAGCGCGTCATCGGCTTCAAGCGCGGCACCGGCGGGACATCGGGCGTCGCCTATCTGCGCCGCATGCTGGAGGTGGTGCTGTTCCCGGAATTGTGGGACGTCCGGACCGAGCTTTAGTCCGGACATATTAAATGCACTGGACTGCACCCCTTGTATGGGACCCGATAATTTCGGTCACAGTGATTTTCATGGTCGTGTTCAGGCGGCTTTTGCTTTTCGCAATTTCGGTGACAGTGCATTTAATTGACGGGATGCGCCGACCCCTGTAACCTCGTGCCCATGGCCCGCCTCGCCCGTGTCATCGTGCCCGGACTGCCACACCATGTCACGCAGCGTGGCAATGGCCGTCAGCGCACGTTCTTCAGCGATGCCGACTACGCGCTCTATCGCGATCTCCTGGCTGAAAGCCTGAAAGCCGCCGGCGTCGCCTGCTGGGCCTGGGTGCTGATGCCCAACCACGTCCATCTGATCCTGGCGCCGTCGGACGAGGACGGCTTGCGGCGCGCGCTGGCGCCGGTCCACCGGCGTTACGCCGGCATCATCCATGCCCGGCGCAAGCGCAGCGGCCATTTCTGGCAGGGCCGCTTCGGCTGCGCCGTGATGGACGAGGATCATCTGGCGGCGGCGCTGGTCTATGTGATGCTCAATCCGGTCAGGGTGCGGCTGGCGGAGCGGGCGCAGGACTGGCGATGGTCGAGTGCCCGCGCCTATCTGAGAGGCAGCGCGGACGGGCTCACGCAGACGCAGCCGGTGCTCGATCGGTTTCCCGACATGGGGGAGATGCTGAAGTGCGAAGCGGATGCGGACGCCTTGCGCCGCTTGCGGGCGGCGGAGACGATCGGGCGGCCGGTGGGTGCGGCGGGTTTCCTCAAGCGGATCGAGCGGAAGACCGGGCGGGATCTCATGCCCGGCAAGCGCGGGCCAAAGCCAACGAATTAAATGCACTGTCACCGAAATGTAAGTGCCGCTGCCCGGGCGGCGTCGGGCGCCTGCCTTCAATTCGCCGTCATCCGGAAACCATCGGATACAAAACTCGTCTTGCCCGGCCGATGTCCTTAACTTACTGATCAGGCTGCTTAAAACGCCATCGTGGCGGACCGGGCCGCGACGTGGCCGGCGGGCAGGCTCTTGACGAGCGACCGGTCAATTATTAGATCGACTGACCGATTAATATTATCCGCGAAGCACCCCATGCGCAAAGTCGACCCCGAGAAATACGAGGCCAAGAAGCGCCAGATCCTGGACGCCGCGGTGACCTGCTTCGCCCGGAGCGGCTTCCACAAGACGACCACAGCCGAAATCTGCGCTGAGGCCCAAATGAGCCCCGGCAACCTCTTCCACTATTTCAAGACCAAGAACGCCATCATCGAAGCCATCGTCGAACAGGACCGCCACGAGACGGCGGCGTTCTACGCGCAGGCCGGCGAGGCCGAGGACCTGTTCGAGGAGCTCTACCGGCTCATGGAGAAGGGCCTCGCTCTGGTGGCCGAGCCCGTCTATCGCAAGATCGGCATCGAGATCTTCGCCGAGGCGATGCGCAATCCGGCGATCGGCCAGCTCGTGGCGCGCAACGACGCGGAAGCGACGGCGGCGCTGATCGGGCTCCTCAAGAAGGCGGCGGCGCGCGGCCAGATCGACGCGTCGCTCGACATGAACAAGCTCGCGACCTGGATCTCCGCCATGGTCGACGGCGCTTTCGGGCGCGCGGCGCTCGATCCCTATTTCGATCCGATGGATCAGGGACCGGTGCTGCGCGAGATCCTGGCCCGCATCCTCAAGCCGGCGGCGAAACGGTGAGACCATGCAGCGCTCCTCGTCACGGCTCGGCCGCCAATTGCCGCTTTTCGGCCTGTTCACCTCGGGCACGCTCGCCCTTCTCGGCAACGCCATCGCCACGGTGGCGCTGCCCTGGTTCGTGCTGACCCTCACGCAGAGTCCGATGATGGCCGGCATCGCCTCGGCGGCGGGCCTCGCGGCCCTGATCGTCGGCGCCTTCTTCGGCGGCAGCCTCATCGACCATTACGGGCCGCGCGCGATCGCGGTGATCGCGGGCCTCGTCAGCGCGGCTTGCGTCGCCCTGGTGCCCGTCCTGCATCAGACGGGCGTCCTCACCTTCGGCCTCCTCGTCGCGCTCATCGCTCTCGGCGCCCTGTTCGACGGGCCCGGCATGACGGCGGAAGAAAGCCGCATGCCCGAGCTCGCCCGGCTGGCGCGCATCAAGCTCGAGAAGGTGACGTCGATCGACAGCCTCATCGAAGGCGCGACCACCCTCATCGGTCCGCTCGTCGCCGGACTGGCGATCGCGCTCGTCGGCATGAAGAACACACTGTGGCTCACGGCGCTGTGCTCCTTCGCCGGCGCCGTCATCGTCGGCCTCTCCTTGCCGCGCCGCCGCGCGCCGGCGGCGGGCAAGCGCGGTGACGGCGACAAGGACGTCCTGGCCGGCGTCACTCTGCTGCTCGCCGATCCGCTGCTGCGGCCGCTGCTCATCTTCGCCGCGGCTTTCATCGCGGTCGCCGCCGCGCTCGGCGCCGTCGTCATGCCGGCCTTCTTCCTCGCCCAAGGCAAGGCGGCGCTCGATCTCGGCCTGTTCCTGTCGATCCTGGGCGGGGCCGGCATGCTCGGCACCGTCGCGTTCGCCTTCTGGGGCGAACGCTTCAGCCAGCGCGCGCTGTTCCTTCTCGGCTGCGCCGCCCAGGCGGCGGCGTTCCTGGTCCTCGCCTTCCACTCATCGCCAACGGTCCTGTGGATCGCGGCGGCGCTCGCCGGCTTAGGCGGCGGGCCGATCGGGCCCATCGCCAACACGGCGCTGCTGCGCCGCATTCCGCTCGCTCTGCGGGGCAGGGCGCTCGGCTCGGCGAGCTCGCTGGTGCTCGTCGCGACACCCGCCGCGATGCTCATCGCCGGCGCCGCGGTCGAGCTCACCGATGCCCGCGTGGTGCTGTGGGCCTCGGCCATCGTGCTCGGCGCCATCGTCTTCGCCGCCTCGCTGATCCCGGGCTTCCACGAGCTCGACCGGCCGGCAAAGGCAGGCGCCCTATGACCGAGGACAAGGACATGCCCGCGACGGCGCGGCCGAAACGGCGCTGGGGCGTCATCATCGCGAGCCTGCTGATCGCCTTCCTGCTGATCGGCGGCATCATCGGCGTGCTCGCCGCCATCGACACCGAATCGTCGCCCGCCGGCGTGGCGCCCGCCGACACCCTGCCGCGCGTCACCACCATGACGGTGGGCAAGCGCCCGATGGAGCGCAAGCTCGCGATCACCGGGACGCTGGTGGCGCGCGACGAGATCGCGATCGGCACGGCGCTCGCCGGCCAGCGCATCGGCGAGGTGCTGGCGGAAGAGGGCGACCGCGTCGGCAAGGGACAAGTGCTGATCCGGCTCGAGACCGACATATTGGTGACCCAGCTCCGCGACACGCAAGCGCGCGTGGCGCGGGCGACCGCGGCCGTCGCCGAAAAAGCGGCGCAGCGCGCCGAAGCGCAAGCGAGCTTCCGCCGCACCGAGAAGCTGCGCGCCAGCGGCGTCGCCAACCAGCAGCAATATGACGAGCGGCAAATGGCCTTCCTCGCCGCCGACCACGCGCTGAAGGCGCTCGAGGCCGAACTCACCCAGGCCGAGGCGCAGGCGGCGGAAGCGCAGGCGCAGCTCGACCGCGCCGAGATTCGCGCGCCCGAGGCCGGCATCGTCTCGGAGCGTTCGGCCCAGACCGGCGCCGTCGCCGGCGGCGATCCCTTGATGAAGCTCATCCGCAACGGCGAGATCGAGCTCGCCGCCGAGATCCCCGAAGCCGACCTGCCGGCGATCGCCCAAGGCCAGGGGGTGAGCGTCGCGCTCTCCGGCATCGAGCGCCGCTTCCCCGGCACGGTCAGGCTCATCGCCCCCAAGGTCGATCCGCGCAGCCGCCTCGGCATCGTGCGCGTGGCCCTGCCGCAGAATCCGGTGATCCGTCCCGGTCTCTTCGCCAGAGGCGAGTTCCTGGTCGAGCGCCGCGACGTCGACGCCGTCGCCGACACCGCCGTCCTCTATCAGGAGCCGGGCAACCGTCCTTACGTCTATGTGGTGGGCGATGATGCCCGCGTCGCCCGCCGCTTCGTCGAACCGGGGCTCAGGCGTGACGGCTATGTCGAGATCCGCTCCGGCCTGGCGGCGGGCGAAAAGGTGGTGAAGGGCGCGGCCGCCTTCCTCGACGAGGGTGACCGGATCGCGCCCGTCGCCGAGACGGAGCCGCCGCCCTCATGATGTCGAACATCTCCGCCTGGGCGATCAAGCGGCCGATCCCGACGATCCTCCTGTTCATCGTGCTCACCTTGATGGGCTGGACCTCCTTCGCCAAGCTGCCGATCAACGCCGATCCGCAGGTGTCGTTCCCGATCGTCAATGTTACGGTGACGCGTTCGGGCGCGGCGCCGCCCGAGCTCGAGACCCAGGTGACGCGCAAGATCGAAGGCGCCATCGCCGGGCTGACCGGCGTGCGCCACATCACCTCCACCATCGAGGATGGCGTGTCGACGACCACGGTCGAGTTCCGCCTGGAAATGGACCCCGACCGCGCCACCAACGACGTGCGCGACGCCGTCGCCAATGTCAGGGGCGACCTGCCGGGCGACATCGAGGAGCCGATCGTCGCCCGCCTCGACATCGAAGGCCGCGCCATTCTCTATTATGTCGTGCAGTCGCCGTCCTTGTCGCTGCGCGACCTCTCCTGGTTCGTCGAGGACACGATCGCGCGCGAATTGCTGGCGGTGCCCGGCGTGCAGAAGGCCGAGCGCTTCGGCGGCATCGAGCGCGAGATCAGGGTCGAGCTCGATCCGGACAGGCTCGTCGCCCTCGGTATCACCGCCGATGAGGTGAACAGCCAGATCAGGAGCCTCAATGCCAATGTGCCGGGCGGGCGGGCCGAGCTCGGCCGGCAGGAGCAGTCGGTGCGCACGCTGGGCTCGGCGCCGACCGTCGAGGCCTTCGCCGACACGGAGATCCCGCTGCCGGACGGGCGCTGGGTGAAGCTCGCGACGCTGGGCACGGTCATCGACGGGGCGGCCGAGGAGCGCAGCTTCGCGCGCTATGACGGGGCGCCCGTCGTCGGCTTCGCGGTCTCGCGCGCCAAGGGATCGAGCGACACGGTGGTCGCCGATGCGGTGGCGAAGAAGCTCGCCGAGATCGGCGCGCGCCATCCCGGCATCAAGATCGACGAGCTCCTGTCGACCGTCGAATATACGCGCGAAAGCTACGCCGCCGCGATGGAGGCGCTGGTCGAAGGCGCCTTCCTCACCGTGCTGGTGGTGTTCCTGTTCCTGCGCGATTGGCGGGCGACGGCGATCGCGGCCCTCGCCATGCCGCTGTCGCTGCTGCCGACCTTCATCGCCATGGAGCTCTCGGACTTCACCCTCAACAGCATCACGCTGCTGGCGCTCACCTTGGTGGTCGGCATACTGGTCGACGACGCGATCGTCGAGATCGAGAATATCGACCGCCATATCCATATGGGCAAACGGCCCTATGTCGCCGCGATCGAGGCGGCCGACGCCATCGGCCTCGCGGTCGTCGCCACCACTTTCACCATCGTCGCGGTGTTCGCGCCGGTGAGCTTCATCGGCGGCATCATCGGGCAGTATTTCAAGCAGTTCGGCATCACCGTCGCCATCGCGGTGCTGGCCTCGCTGCTGGTGGCGCGGCTGCTCACGCCCCTGATGGCGGCCTTCCTGCTCAAGCCGAAGCCTGCCGCGCATGGCGCCGCCGGCAAGCCGCCGTCGCGCCTCACGCGACGCTATCTCGGCCTCCTCGGCTGGACGCTCGACCACAAGCTCGTCTCGGTCGGCATCGCTATCGCGATCTTCATCGGCTCGATGGCGCTGGCGCAGTTCCTGCCGGCGGGCTTCCTGCCGGTGAGCGACAGCAACATCTCGGAGGTCAAGGTTGAGCTGCCGCCAGGCAGCCGGCTCGCCGACACCGACCGCGTGACCTCGGCCATCGTCGAGAAATTGCGGGCGCGGCCGGAGGTCGCCCATGTGCTGGTGACGGCGAGCGACGTGCGCAAGGCCGATCTCCTGGTCAAGCTCAAGCCGCGCGCCGAGCGCGCGCTCACCCGCCAGGAATTCGAAGTGGCGGTGAAGCCCGTCCTGCAGAGCGTTCCCGACATCCGCTTCGTCTTCCAGAGCGACAGCGGCGGACGCAACGTGTCGGTCGTGCTGGCGGGCGACAATCCCGAGACGCTGACGCAGGCGGCGCGCGACCTCGTCGCCGGCATGAAGACCCTGAAAGAGGTCGCCAATGTGGCCTCGACCCTGCCGCTGCCCAGGCCCGAGCTCCTGATCAAGCCGCGCTTCGACGAGGCGGCGCGGCTCGGCATCTCGGTCGAGGCGATCGGCACGACGGTGCGCATCGCCCAGATCGGCGGCACCGATTCGGGCTCGGCCAAGTTCAACCTGGGCGACCGGCAAGTGCCGATCCGGGTGGCGTTGACGCGCGGGGCGCGCGCCGATCTGGACGTGCTGAGGTCGCTGCGCCTCGCCGCGGCGGGCGGCGGCGCCGTGCCCTTGAGCGCGGTCGCCGATATCGGCTTCGGCACCGGCGAGGCGGCGATCGAGCGCTTCGACCGCAAGCGGCGCGTCAATGTCGAGGCCGATCTCAACGGCGTGACCATTGGCCAGGCGCTCGCCGCCATCGCCGCCCTTCCGGCGATGAAGAGCCTGCCCCGGGGCGTCGAGGAAGTGAAATATGGCGAAGCCGAATATATGCAGGAGATGTTCACGAGCTTCGGGCTCGCCATGGCGACCGGCATCATGATGGTGCTCGTCGTCCTCATCCTGCTGTTCAAGGACTTCCTGCAGCCGGTCACCATCCTGACGGCGCTGCCGCTGGCGGTCGGCGGCGCGGTGATCGGGCTCCTCGTCTATGGCGCGGCGCTCGACCTCTCCTCGATCATCGGCCTCCTGATGCTGATGGGCATCGTCACCAAGAACTCGATCCTGCTCGTCGATTTCGCCATCGACGGCATGGAGCGCGGCCTCGACCGCCGGCAGGCGCTGCTCGCCGCGGGCGCCACGCGGGCGCGGCCCATCATCATGACGACGCTCGCCATGATCGCCGGCATGCTGCCCGCCGCGCTCGGCTTCGGCGCCGGCGCCTCCTTCCGCGGGCCCATGGCCGTGGCGGTGATCGGCGGCCTCGTCACCTCGACCATATTGAGCCTCGTCTTCGTGCCGGTGGTCTTCATCTACATGGACATGCTGCGGCACTGGCTGGGCAAGAGGCTCGCACGGCTCACCTCGGTGACGGAGGCGGACCGCAAGGCGGCAGATGCGGCGCGCGACTAGTCTGAGAGTTCAAACGACCGATACCATGCCAGCAGGGTCATCGCATGCTCAACGGCCGAGCCGGACTTCGCCGGTCTTGTCGCGATAGTCCTTCTTGGGATCGAAGCCGAGCAGCAGCTTGACGCCGGCGAGGAAGCTCGACGCGTCGACCCACACCTCGGCGCGCTCGGGATCGAAGCGCAGCAGAGCGAGCTTGGGATCGTCCTTGCCCTTCTCGAACCAGGCCGCGACGAACGGGTTCCACAGGCGGTCGATGACCTTCCGGTCGGTGTCGACGATGAGCGCGCCATGGATCGTCGCGAATAAATCATGCGATTTCGACGCGAAGGTCGCCATGGCGCGGTGCTTGCCGGAGATGCGCCGCATGATCTCGGTGTCCTTGGCGGTGAAGAACCAGATCGGACCGTACGTGTCGTCCTCAAGCTGGGCCGTCATCGGACGGGCGTCGCCATCCGCGACGCCGGTCAGGCCCAGCATGACGGTCATATCGGATCTGAGCGCCTTCCATAATTTGTCTCGGAGTTCCTGTTCGGTGGCCATGGGCGAAAACCTTGAAAAGAGGGCTGTCGCGGGTTAACCCCTGTTTCGCCGCGGGGTTCCCGCCGGGATTGTCCGGCAGGCTTCGCGCGTATTCGAAGCATGACAGGAGCGGGCTTCTGAGACTGCGTCGCGACCATCGGCCAGGCGGCAGCGCCCTGCAAATCGAGAGCGACGGTGGCTGGACGGATCTCCATGACAGCGAGGTCGCGGCGCGGCAGCTCGGCTGGCTCGCGGATCTGGCGCCGCCGGCGGGGCCGGGACCCCATGTCCTGCCGTTCGCGCCACGATCGTTCCGCGACGCGCTGCTCTACGAGGAGCATTGGATCCAGTCGGCGCGCGGCTATGTCCGCCGCTTCATGCCGGGGGTCTTTCCGATAACCCGGCTCTATGAAAAGCTGACCGGCGCGACCTTTCCGGGCTTCAAGCCGCCGCGCCTCCTGGCGCGGCAGCCGATCTATTATTTCGGCAATCACCTCACCATCGTGGCGAGCGGTACGCCGGTCAGGATACCGTCCTACACGCAGGCGCTCGATTACGAACTCGAGATCGGCTGGGTGCTGGCGAAACCTTTGCTCGATGCGACGCCACAGGAGGCGCTGGCCGCGATCGGCGGCTTCGTCGTGGTCAATGACTTCTCCGCCCGCGACGTGCAGCGCGCCGAAATGCGCTCGGGCTTCGGGCCGCAGAAGAGCAAGCACTTCCTGAGCTCGATGTCGCGAGAAATGGCGAGCGCCGATCAGATCCTGCCCCGGATCGATGCGCTGACCGCCGAGGTCGAGATCAACGGCGTGCTTGTCGCCAGGCTGAGCTCGCGCGGCATGCGCCATTCGGTCGGCGAGGTGCTGGCGCATCTGTCGCGCGACGAGCAACTCCATCCGGGCGAGTTGATCGCCAGCGGCACGCTACCCGGCGGCTCGGGCCTCGAGGCGGGCCGGCTCCTCACGAGCGGCGACGAATTGCGCCTCGTCATCGAGGAGGTGGGCGAGATCACCCACCGGATCGTCTAGATGACAAGCGCGATGGACAAGGCGACCTGGCTCACCGGGCCCGACCGGCAGGTGACGCGTTTCGGCGAGCCGGCGAAATTCCGCGAGGGGCTCTATCGCCTCACGGCCAGGACCTATGGCTGGATGGTGCCGAACGGCTCCTGGGGCGAAGCCAATCTCGGCCTTGTCGACTGTGGCGGCAAGAGCGTCGTCATCGACACTGGCTGGGATCTCCACTGTGCGCGGGAATTCCTCGACGGCGCCGCGGCGATCCTGGCGCGGTCACCGGTCCGCAGCGTGATCAACACCCATGCCGACGGCGACCATTGCTGGGGCAACCAGCTGTTCGAAAAGCTGCCGATCATCGCCAGCCATGCCGCGATCGATCACATGCATCATGTCACGCCCGGATCGATGCGGCTCCTCGGCAAGGCGGCGCGCGTGATGAAACACCTGCCGGTCGCGGGCCTCGACGTCCTCGGCCACTATGCCGGCGCGATGGTGGCGCCCTATGACTTCACCGGCATCCGCATCGTCCTGCCGAACCAGGGCTTCTCCGGCGAGACGACGGTGATGGTGAACGGCGTCGAGCTCCGGCTCATCGAGGTCGGCCCGGCGCACACGCCGGGCGACACGATGGTTTTCGTGCCGTCCGAGAAGGTGCTCTATGCCGGCGACATCCTGTTCACCGGCTCGACGCCGGTGATCTGGGCGGGGCCGGTCGCGAAGATCATGGCGGCCTTGCGCCAGGCGCTGGCGCTCGATGCCGATGTCGTCGTCGCGGGCCACGGGCCGTTGGCGACACGCGCCGATATCGAGTTGCAGATCGGCTATTGGGAGACCATCCAGGAGGGGCTGCACCGGCGCCGCCGGCAGGGCATGCGCTGCGACGCGGCGGCTTGCGACCTGCTGCTCAGCGCCGAATTCCAAGCTACGCCCTTCGCGCGCTGGGATTCGCCCGAGAGGCTCTTGCGCAATGCCCAGGCGCTCTATGAGGAATGGGGCGACCGGCCCAGGCGCCTGCCCGAAACGCTCGCCAAGCTCGACACGCTGCGCAGGCAAGGCCTGCTGGCGCTGAAGCTGCCCGGGGCGACGCCGCGCGTGATGCATCGGCGGTAAACGGATCAGACCTTGCCGCGATTCCAGCCGCGGCCCGCATCGCCATAGGGCTCATAGCCGGTATTGGTCACGGCGACGGTGTCCTCGAGCTTCACATAGCCGCGCCTGGGATGCGGCAAGGTGGTCTCGATCGAGACGACCATGCCGGCCTCGAGCGGCAGGTCCGCGTCATAGCCCGGATAGGGCACCGGGCCCGAGCCCGTGAGGCGCGGCGCCTCATGCGGGATCATGCCCATGCCATGGGCGCAGAAATGCATGATGTCCTTGTGCGGCGCCGTCCTGAACACCTTGTCGGCCTCGACATAGATGTCGGCGCCGCGGGCGCCGGCCCTGATCGGCCGGCGCGCCGCCTGCTGGATCATGTCGATCTCGGCGAGGAGGTCCTTCAGCTCCTGGTCGGGCTCACCGAGGAAAGCCATGCGGCAGAGATCGCCGATATAGCCTTTGAAATTGCCGCCGGAATCGAGCGAGAGCACCTCGCCCTCGTTCCAGGTGTGGGGCGAGGGCGAGCGGTTGTGGCTCTTGCCCACGGTGATAAGGCAATATTCGAAAGTGAGGCCGCGCCTGATCTCCTCGAGCCGCAAGGCCTCGGTCAATTGCCGTTTGGTGGCACCCGGCCCATGCGAGCCCATGACCGCCAGCATGGATGAGACGACGCCCTCGGAGGCCTGCCTGAGGAGGTCGAGCTCGTCCGGCGTCTTCACCGCGCGCAGCCGTTCCAGCGTGAACAGCGCGTCGACGATCTCGCTGTTGGGCACGGTCTCGCGCAAGGCGGCATGGGCGTCGGCGGGCAGAAAGCCCATCTCCACCCCGATCGTGCGCAAGGGCCCGAGCCTCTTCAGATGCTCGCCGGCGAGCTTCATCACATCGAGCGTGCCCCAGGACTTCGTCTCGACCGTCGCCGGCCAGAACTTGTCCAGCTGGCGCTCATAGGTCTCGAGCCCGTTGCCGAAATAGGCGGCCTGGTCGGGGCGGCCCTTGCGATAGATCATCACCGGCAGATAGCGGCTGACGCCGATCGCATCCATGAAATCGAAGAAGAAGAAACGATAGCCGCCGAGCAGATATTGGACATTGTGCTTGGAGGTGACGACGAGGACGTCGATGCCGGCCTTGTCCATCAGACCGTCGAGCTTCGCCTGGTCGAAGGGCACCGGCTTGGCCAGCGGCTTCGTTTCCATATGCGCCGTCGTCATCCGGCTTCCTCCCTGACGGTCCTGGCTTCAATTGTGTTACAATAGCCAGATCGGCGACGGAAAGGAAACAGCGAATGCGCAGAATGGGTCTCGTCATCGGCCTGAAGGCGGAAGTCATCCCGGAATATAAGAGGATACACGCAGAAGTCTGGCCCGACATCCTGGCGCTGATCAGCCGCTGCAACATCCGCAACTACACGATCTTCCTGCGCGAACCCGAGAACCTGCTCTTCGCCAGCTGGGAATATCACGGCAGCGATTTCGCCGCCGACATGGCGGTGATGCGGGCGGATCCCCGCATGCAGGACTGGTGGCGCATCACCGATCCGATGCAGGCGCCGCTGCCTTCGCGCAAGAAAAGCGAATGGTGGGCGCCCATGGAAGAAGTCTTCCATCACGACTGAGCGTCAAGCTCCGCCGGCGGCTCCGGCACGCAACGCAATGCCGGTCGATCGGACGGCCGGGCCGGCGTCGTCTTCGCAGCCGGCGGATATGGCCAGCTTCAGCGCGGCTTCAAGCTCGTCGACATGACGGGCACTTCCGTCGCGCCGGAGGGAATAGATCGGTGCATGACCGAGCGCCGGCAAGCTCCGCCGGTCGCCCAGGCTGACGAGACCCGAGGGAATGGTTCCACGCGCCATCGCCGTGACGGCGGCGCCCGATCGCAGGCCGGCAATGATGCCCGCATGGTTGCGGCTCTGCACGGCAACACGCCAGCCGAGACCAGCGCCGTCCAAGGC
Organism: Parvibaculaceae bacterium; assembly: GCA_050251035.1. Taxonomy (GTDB): domain Bacteria; phylum Pseudomonadota; class Alphaproteobacteria; order Rhizobiales; family Aestuariivirgaceae; genus Taklimakanibacter. Next base: position 63,079 of record JBFWNN010000015.1, on the reverse strand, counting down.
GGCGATCATCGCTTTGCGGAAAACACAACCTTCCGGATAGGCGGCAAGCGCAACCGGCAATGGTGCGCCTTCGGCCCAGGCAGCGGTGCCCACCCAATGAAGCCCGGGTTCGCCCAGGAGAATTGCCGTGTCCGGTGGGTTTGCGAGGGTTGCAATAGCGATATCGAGCTCCTGCTTCTCCATCGCGGCGGCGAGATTGGCGCTCAGATCGCACCTTATGTCGAGATCGATCGCCGGCAGGCTGGTGCGCAGGGAGGCGATGACAGCCGGCAGGAAGCCGAGCGCGTAATCGTCCGGAATGCCGATGCGCACACGCTCGATCAGGGTGCGGCTGCGGCTTGCCGAAATCAGCTCGTCATAGGAGGCAAGCACGACCAGCGCCTTGGCATAGAAATCGGCGGCAAAGGGCGTCGGCTCCAGGCGATGATGGCGGCGGATGAAGAGCGGACGGGCAAGCTCGTCCTCGAGCAGCTTGAGACGCATGCTCATGGCCGCCTGCGTGCAACCGAGCGCGTGAGCGGCGCGCGACAGCGAACCCCCTTCATAGATCTCGACGAAACTGCGCAGCAGCCGGAGCTCGATATTCATGACATCATCGCCGCTTATGCTGAGCATCAAGGCAATTTGCTTGCGCCAAGTATATCCCGAAGTCATGCTCGACGGCAAACGCAACACAAGAGACGGCGATGAACGTTGGCTTTATCGGATTGGGCCGAATGGGAAGCGCAGTCGCCCGCAATATTCTGCGCGCCGGCCACCAGCTCGCCGTGCATGACGTGAAGTCCGAGGCCGCTGCCGCGCTTGTCGCGGCCGGCGCCGAATGGACGGCGAGCGCGGCGGAATGCGCGGCCCGGGCCGATTGCGTGATCACCATGGTGTTCGGCCCGGCCGAGGTCGAAGCCGTCGTCACCGGACCGGACGGATTGCTGGCGGCAGCCCGTCCCGGCCTCATATGGGTCGATATGACGACCAACCGTCCGAGTCTCATCCAACGGCTCGCGGCGCTGCTCGCAGAAAAGGGCGTGGCGACGATCGACGCGCCGGTCACCGGTGCGATCGACGGCGCCATCAAAGGCGACCTCACCCTGTTTGCCGGCGGTTCCGCCGACACGGTGGAACTGGTCCGCCCGGTTCTGGAGGCGGCAGGACGCATCATCCTCGCCGGTCCCGTGGGGTCGGGCGCCGTCGTCAAGCTGGTCACCAATCAGCTGTGGTTCATCCATGCCGCCGCGATAGGGGAAGCGATGGTCACGGCGCGCAAGGCGGGCGTGGATCTCCTCGCTCTGTGGGAGGCGATGAAATCCGGGGCTGCCGACAGTTTCGTGTGCCGCCATGACGTGCCGTCGATCTTCGCCGGACATTATGACCCTTCCTTCACGCTCGATCTGTGCTGCAAGGACTTGGCGCTGATCACCGGTCTCACCGACGAGCAGGCGGTGGATGCGGGGCTGACGCGGCTCACGCGCGAGAAATTCGAGGCGGCGCGGCGGTCCTACGGCGGAAGCGAAGGCGAACTCAGCGTGTGCCGGGCCATCGAGCAACAGGCGGGAGTCGATCTCAGGGTGCCCGGCGACTGGCCGAAACACTGGGAGACCGCGGCACGTTAGCAAACGGAGGAACGATCATGCTCAAGCGCCTGATGCTTGCCGGAATTTCCCTTTTGCTGCTGGCGTCGCCCGGCTTCGGCAAGGAGCCGGACAGCTGCCGCACGCCGCGCATCGCGGATGGCGGCTGGACGGACAATACGGCGCAAAACGCCCTGGCGATGACCGTTCTGCGTCATCTCGGCTATGAGCCGAAAGACCAGCTGCTCAGCGTGCCGGTCATCCTCGAAAGCCTCAAGAACAAGGAGATCGACATCTGGCTCGACAACTGGATGCCGAGCCAGAAGACGGAGGTCAGTCCGTATCTCGAAGCCAAGACCATCGAGAGCCATGCGGTCAACCTCGAAGGTGCCGGCTATGGGCCGGTGGTCCCGACCTATGTGGCGGAAGCGGGCGTCAGGTCGCTTGCCGATCTCGCCGCACAAAGCGAGAAATTCGCCCGCAAGATGTATGGCATCGAGCCCGGCAATGACGGCAACCGTATCCTCCAGGGCAAGATCGATGATCCGGCCAACGGACTCAAGGACTGGAGCCTGGTCGAATCGAGCGAGCAGGGCATGCTGGCGCAAGCCGAGAAGGAGCTGAGCAAGAAGAACTGGATCATCTTCCTCGCCTGGACCCCGCATCCGGTGATGGGGAAGATGCCGATCAGCTACCTCGGCGGATTCGAGAAGGATGGTTTCGGACCGGCGACGATCCATACGCTGATCCGCGCCGGTTATGGCGCGGAGTGCGCCAATGTCGCCCGCTTCCTGAAGAATCTGAAGTTCACGATCGAGATGGAAGGCGCGGTCATGGAAGACATCCTCGCCAACAAGGATGCCGCCCAATCGGCGGCGGCATGGCTCAAGGCCAATCCCGGCGTCCTCGACCAGTGGCTTGACGGCGTTTCCGCCTGGGACGGCAGCGATGGCAAGGCGGCAGTGCTCGGCAAATTAAACTGAGGCGTCATGGCTGAGCTCTCAGGACGTCAGAAACCCAAATGGGAAGAAATCCATCGTGAGTGTCAGGCAGGATCGCGCGTCGTGGCAAGCCGCGCCAGGCGGATCTCCGCCAGCTTGCGGAATTCGCCGTCCGGGTATTTTTCAATGTAGGCCTCGAACATCTCGGCATCGCCGCTGTCCTTGACCGTGTTCCAGAAGGTGATCTCGATCTCGACATCGGCGGGATCGCGGGGCTTGTCTTGCGCCGGCGCGGCGCCCTCTTCAGCGGGGGCTTCGTCGACTCTGACCGGCTCCAGGCGGTCGAAGGCCACGGCGAAGATGCGCACCGGCCGCGGGATGTTCTTGACCTGCCTTTCGCCCAGATCCTCGAAATTGTACTCCACCTTGTCGCGCACATTGTCGCGCGTCGCGCGGGTCACGTAAATCCCGCCGGGCTCGGCCAGCGCTTCGATGCGCGCCGCCACGTTGATGCCGTCGCCATAGAGATCGCCGTTCTTCAGCATGACGTCGCCGACATTGATGCCGATGCGGAATTCCATGCGCCGCGCGGGCGCGAGCTTCAGATTGGCCGTGTAGAGCGAGCGCTGGATCGCCACGGCGCAATTCACCGCCTCGACGCCGCTGGCGAAGTCGGCGATGACGCTGTCGCCGGCGCTGCCGATAATCCGACCATTGTGCTGAGCGACCAAGTCGTCGACGACGGCGCGGTGCGCAGTCAGCGTCGCCAAGGCGGCTTCCTCGTCCTCATGCATCTGGCGGCTATAACCCTCGACATCGGCCACCAGGATGGCGGCAAGCTTGCGCTCTACGGGGGCATCGACAGGCATTTCAGCTTTCTAGGGGAGGCTCTGGGACCACACAAGCACGACATAGAACCGGCCCGTTGCCTGAAGCAACCGGGCCGGTCTTTGTCCCGGCTAATGGCGATGCCAAAACATCACAGGACGGGAGGTCAACGCGAGGGCAGACGGGTTGTTCCGGCATGTCTTCGCCGATCGTACGATGGCGTACGGAAACGATTCTCCCGCTGCGCCGTTTTCTCCTTGCCAATCAGGGCAATCAGGAGATGCGCCGATGAATCGCGATCAGAACAAAGACAAATTCGCCCAGCAGGGCGGCCAGAACAATCCGGGCCAGCGCCAGCAGGGCAACCCGCAGCGACCGGGCGAGGGCCAGCAGGGCGGCGGCCGCAATCCGGACCAGCAGCAGCAGGATCCGGGCCGCCGCAACCCGCAGCCCAACGAGACCGACAAGGACCGCGACGCGCCCGCCAAGTAGACCCCAAGAAACGCACCCGAGCTGGCCCGCGGACTCCGCCGCGGGGCAGCGTTTGATTCACGCGAGCCTGGAGCTCGCCGCGGATGGTTCCTCACGCCCTGATGCTGGGGCGGCAAGTACCGTCAGCGGCCGGGACCAGCCGTCGCCTCGGCGTCCGGCTGCCAATAGTAGGAGATTTCCTCCACCGCCTCCGAGAGGAAACGGCGTCTGGCGATCGTCCGACGCGGCGCGGTCTCGTGCCAATTGTCGAAGGCCGTTTGCGCGCGGGCCGCGTAGGTTATCTCGTCGCCTTCGATCTTGGTGATCAACCGGACCAGATCGACCTTCGTTCGGTAGCATTTGTCGACCCGGATCGACGGCGAGACAGGGCTCAATGTTGCCTCCACTTGGACTAAAAGCGCGATTGCTCTACATCGAGCCGCCTTCGCGCTTCATCTTTTTGATTGCGCATGATGTTCGGAAAGCCGGAGTCCGCCTTTCCGGATCATGCGCTAGCCAGGCTGGAATGCACAGAAGACCTATTGGTTCCATCGCCGCGCGAAAATTTGCGGTTTGACGGAAGTGACGCGGCGGCCGACACTCCTGTCCCATGGATACCACCCAGATCATCGAGCATGTCGTTATCTTGGCCGTGGCCTACGCCCTGGCATTCCCGATCGGCTGGGACCGCGAGAAAGAGGCGCGCAGCGCGGGACTGAGGACCTTCCCTCTCGTCGCCCTGGCGAGCTGCGGCTTCATCGAAGCGGCGGAAACTCTCCTCAAGCAGTCGCCGCAGGCCGTTGCCTATGTCGTCGAAGGCCTCATCACCGGGATGGGCTTCATCGGTGGTGGCGCAATATTGAAACACGGAGCCTCGGTTTATGGGACGGCAACGGCTGCCAGCCTGTGGGCCACGGGCGCCATCGGCGCGGCGGTCGGCCTCGGCAGCTATGAGGTGGCGGTCACCATCGCCCTGTTCACCTTCCTGACGCTCAGGCTGCTGCCGCTCATCAAGGACGAAAGCCAGGCGGATGTGCCGGCGCCCAAACCCAGCAAACGCAAGAAAAAGCCGGCCGGCTGAACTCGCCGGGGAACTTTTCGCGGTCTCGCGCGTCTAAGCCTCGACCTTCCCCGATCATAGAACGGGTGCCGCAGCGGAAACGGAAACGGTGCGGCCTCTTCACAACAGGTGATGAATGCCGAGCGCGCCCTCTTATAGTCCGTCCGATCTCCTGCTTTTCACTCATGTCATGGACCAGATCGCCTTCGAGGCCGGCGGCCTCGATGAGGCGATGCGCGCCAAGGTGGGCCTGCGCATAACCATGGGCGCCGCGGCGGGCATCAGCGGCGTCGATGAACTCGTCGCCTATGCGCGCCAGGGACTCTAGACGTTGCAAGGCCTGCCATCCGGGTCAGCTCGCCAGAAATGGATTGATCCGGCCATCTGACTCCACATCGCGGATGAAATACGCGGAACCAAAGCGCAATATCGGTCAAACCGGCTTGGGCGCGGCCGGGCATGATGCTTGCCAGGCTGAAGCACGATGGCCTACGTCGAATAGCCATCGTGTTCTTGTTTGCGCATGATCTTTCCGGAAAACCGGCGAGATGGCCGGGTCGGGCCCGGCCATGACCTTTTTCCGGATCATGCGTTGGTGAGGAAAACCATGACTCCCGCCGAGAAAGCGCTGTGGTTCGTCGAAAGCCATTTCGCCAGGGACATCTCCCTCGACGAGGTGGCGGCGGTCGCCGGCGTCTCACGCTATCACGTGACGCGCGCCTTCGCGGCGGCGATCGGCATGCCGGTCATCGCCTATGCCAAAGCGCGCCGCCTGAGCGAGGCAGCGAAGAGGCTCGCCCAGGGCGCGCCCGACATCCTCGCCGTCGCCCTCGAGGCGGGCTATGGCTCGCACGAAGCCTTCACCCGCGCCTTTCGCGACAAGTTCGGCATGACGCCGGAACAGCTGCGCCAAGGGCGCATCCTCGACATCATCCAACTGGTGGAGCCCACGCCCATGTCCGACACACCGCCCGCCACCCTGGCGCCGCCGCGCATCGAAACCGGCAAGACATTGCTCATCGCCGGATCGAGCGAACGCTATACCTATGCGACCAGCGCCGCCATTCCCTCGCAATGGCAGCAGTTCCAGCCGCATATCGGCCATGTGCCGGGCCAGGTCGGCAAGGTCGCCTATGGCGTCTTCTACAATACCGACGACAGCGGCAACATGGATTACATGACCGGCGTCGAGGTCACCGATTTCTCCGACCTGCCGAAGACTTTCGCCCGCCTGCGCATTCCCGGCCGTCTCTACGCGGTGTTCACCCATAGCGGGCATATCTCGGCCATTCGCGGCACCATGAATGCGATCTGGAACGGCTGGCTGCCGGCTTCGGACTATGAGGCCGCGGATGCGCCGGGCTTCGAACGCTATGGCGAGGCGTTCGATCCCCATACCGGCCTGGGCGGCCTGGAAATCTGGCTGCCGGTGGAGAAGTAGGGCGCCTATTCCGTGGTCCCGACCTTGGCGATGATGGTGCGGATGCCGGCGTCGGCCAGCATCTTGGCGTGCTCGGTGGAGAGGCCGTCATCGGTGATGAGCGTCGAGATGCGCGACAGCGGCAGCACCGTATAGCGGGTGCGGATCGCGAATTTGCGGCTGTCGGCCAGAAGCACCAGCTCGTCGGCACGGGAGAGAAGCCGCTCGGATTCGCGGGCGATGAGCGGATGCGATTCCATGATGCCGTTGGGGCCTATGCCTTGCGCGCCCAGGAACAGTTTCGAGGCGAAGAAATCCGGCGGGCCCGAGGCTTGCGCATACAGGATGCCGGGCTCGCGATAGAGCTCGCCGCCGCCCAAGGTCAGATGGCAGGAGCCGTCCTCCCACAGCCTCGCGGCAAGCGGCATCGAATTGGTGTAGATGCGCACATTGCGCCGCGCCAATCTCAGCGCGAAGAGATAGCAGGTGGTGCCGCCATGGATGATGATGGCGTCGCCGTCGCGCACCAGCACCTCCGCCTCGCGCGCGATGGCGCGCTTGGCATCGACCGCCAGCATACGGTTCTCCTCGAAGGGGCGGGCGGCGAGACGCTCCGGCGCGCCGTCGCGTTCGGCGGCGGCGATGCCGCCGAACACTTTGCGTACATTGCCCGTCTCATGCAGCTTGGCGATGTCGCGGCGGATGGTGGCGGGCGACACCTTCAGCACATCGAGCAGGTCCTTCACCGTCGCAAAGGGGCGCTCCTTCAACTCGTCGAGAATGAGACGGTGGCGTTCGCTTTCATCCATGGTGGTGCCTCGCACTCTCCCTCCGCCGCCGAAGGCGGGGAGGGTGGCGCGCGGAACGCGCGACGGGTGGGGTCGTGCCGCTGTGCGATGCTGAAGGATGTATCCGGAGCGGCTTGCTGGTGGCGCTACCCCCATCCGGCGCTTCGCGCCTCCTTCCCGCGCTTCGCGGGTGGAAGGAACAACGGAGATGATCGGCGATGATCATGGCCGTGATCATGCGCTCACGCCGATTTGTCATATGATTGCGATTCATGGCTTGACCATAGTTGCTCATCATTGTTCAATCTTAATCACAATGGAGCCGTCACGCAACGGCGCGACAAGGCTCCGAAAGCTCCGTGAGCGGTCCGGATTCTGCTGCGGAAACCCAATAAAACCTGCGAATCCGGATGGGAGGGGCTTGCGCATGCCCGGCATCTGGGCCACTTATCGCCAAGCCGTCGCGTGGACCGCACGGTCCCGGGTCTTCCGTCACATCGTAACAGATTTGAGCAAATGCAATCACCATGAGCGCGGAGCCGCGCCGTGACGACCCTGGTCGAACTCAAGGGCGTCGCCAAATCCTTCGTCGGCGTCAAAGTGCTCAATCAGGTCGATTTCGACGTGCGGCCGGGCGAAGTGCATGCGCTTCTGGGTGAGAACGGCGCCGGCAAGTCCACCCTCATCAAGATCATCGCCGGCGTGCATGCGCCCGATGAAGGCGAGATCCGGATCGGCGGCGCGGCGGTGAAATTCATCAATCCCGGCCAGGCGGTGAAGGCCGGCATCGCCATCGTCTATCAGGAGCTGCTGCTCTTCCCGGAGCTCTCGGTCGCCGAGAACATCTTCCTCAATCATGCGCCGCGCAACCGTTGGGGCGGGCTCGACTGGGGCGAGATGCGCCGCGGGGCGCGGGCGCTGCTCGACGGTCTCGATTCGCATCATCTCGATGTCGACGCCAAGGTGGGATCGCTCTCGGTCGCCAACCGGCAGCGCATCGAGATCGCCAAGGCGTTGTCGCAGAATGCCCGCGTCGTCATCATGGACGAGCCGACCGCTTCGCTCGCCGAAGCCGACGTGCAGCAACTGATGACGATCATAAGGCGTTTGCGCGAAAGAGGCGTCGGCATCGTCTATGTGAGCCACAAGCTGCCGGAGATCTTCGCGCTCGCCGACCGGGTCACGGTGCTGCGCGACGGCAATCATGTGGCTACGCAAGACATCACGAACGTCACCGAGCGCTCGCTCGTCGCGATGATGGTCGGCCGCTCGATCGACCAGCTCTTTCCCAAGGAAGACGCCGAGATCGGCGCGGCAAGGCTCGCATTGCGCGGCGTGTCTCAGGGCAAGGCGGTGCGCGACGTCTCCTTCACCTTGCGCGCCGGCGAGATCGTCGGCATCGCCGGGCTCGTCGGCTCGGGGCGCACCGAGACGGCGCTCACGATCTTCGGCATCACGCCCGCGACTTCGGGCGAGATCCTGGTCGACGGCAAGCCGGTCCAGATCACATCACCGCAGCAGGCGCGCGATCTCGGCATCGCCTATGTGCCGGAGGATCGCGGCCTGCAGGGCCTCGTCAGGGCGCAGACCATTGCGGAGAATATTTCGCTCACCGTGCTCAGGAAGCTTGCCCGCGCCTTTATCGTCGACCGCGGCAAGGAAGACGCGCTGGCGCGCGACTTCATCAAGCGGCTGGGAATCAAAGCACGTGGCCCCGGCCAGGCGGCGCGCCAGCTTTCGGGCGGCAACCAGCAGAAGGTGGTGCTCGCCAAATGGCTGGCGGCCGAGCCCCGGATCCTCATCATGGACGAGCCGACGCGCGGCATCGATGTCGGGGCCAAGTCCGAGATCCACGCGCTGATGTCGAAGCTGGCGCAGAACGGCCTCGCCATATTGATGATCTCGAGCGAACTGCCGGAAGTGCTCGGCATGAGCGACCGGGTGCTGGTGATGAATGGCGGGCGCGTCGTGGCCGAGATCGCGCGCCAGGATGCAACGCCCGAGACCGTCGGCGCCGCCATGACGCTGGCCGAAGCCCCGGAGGCCGCGGCATGACCGACATCGCCCTGCCGCGCCGGCGTCCCGCCTATCTCGCGCGGGTCTTCGAAGCCTATGGCCAGGAGATCGTGGTCCTCGCCGCCATCGTGGTGCTGTTCATCGTTGTCGGCCTCTACAATCCGCGCTTCCTGTCCGACACCAACCTCACCAGCATCTTCTCCGGCAATGCCTATATCGCGGTGGCGGCCATCGGCATGGCCATGGTCATCATCTCAGGCCATATCGACGTCTCAGTCGGCTCGCTCATCGGCGTGCTCGCCACCATCGCCGGGACGCTCGCGGTCTCGGGTTATCCGGTGTGGGTCGCCTGGCTGGTGCCGGTCGTGGTCGGCATCGCCATCAATGCCGGCCTCGGCGCCCTCATCGCCTATATGCGCATCCCCTCGATCGTGGCGACGCTCGGCATGCTGTCGATCCTCAAGGGCGGGCTCATCAGCGCCACTGGCGGCACCTGGATCACCGGCATGCCGCCGGAATTCTTCATCGCCCAGGCGCGGCTCTTCGGCATCCCGGCGCCGGTCTATTTCATGGTCGTGCTCACCGTCGTCGTGGCGCTGTGGATGCGCACTTCGGCGACCGGACGCTCGCTCTACGCGGTCGGCGGCAATGCCGAGGCGGCGCGGGCCTCGGGGCTCAGCCCGGAACGCACCTGCGTCCTCGTCTTCGCGCTGCACGGTTTCTTCGCCGGCATCGCCGCCTTGCTGTTCGCCACGCAATTGCAAGTGATCCAGTCGACGGTGCCGCCCAATCTCGAGCTCACCGTCATCACCGCGGCGGTGATCGGCGGCGTCTCCATCCTCGGCGGCACCGGCACGGTGGTCGGCTCGACGCTCGCCGCCATCCTCTTCGCCTGCATCGGCTCGGCGCTGATCTTCCTCAATGTCTCGGCCTACTGGCTGCGCGCCGTGCTCGGCCTTCTGATCCTCCTGACCGTGCTCGCCGACATGGCGCGGCGGCGCCGGAGCCTCGCCCCATGACCGCCGCCTTCAGATCATTGCTGCTGCGCCACGAGACCATCCTCGGCTTCCTGCTCGTCGTGGCGCTGGTCATCCTGGCCTTCCAGTCCGACCGCTTCTTCACCGCCGACAATCTCCTCAACCAGGGACGGCTGATGGCCGAGGTCGGGCTCGTGGCGCTGGCCATGACCTTCGTCATCGTGACCGGCGGCATCGATCTCTCGGTCGGCTCGATCCTAGGGCTCGTCGCCATATTGCTTGGCGTCTTCTGGCAGAAGCTCGGGATCCCGCTGCCCGCCGCCATGGTCCTCGGCATCCTGGCCGGCGGCGTCGCCGGCCTGGTGAACGGCCTCATCATCACCCGGTTCGGCGTGCCGCCGCTCATCGCGACGCTGGCGACGCTCGCCCTCTATCGCGGCCTCGCCGAAGGCATCAGCCAGGCGCGCTCGGTCAGGGGCTATCCCGACTGGTTCTTCACGCTCGGCCAGGGCGAGGTCCTGGGCGTGCCCACGCAATTGTGGATCTTCGCGATCCTCGCCGCGACCGCCGCCGTCATCCTCGGCCTCTCGACCTTCGGGCGCGCCACCTATGCGATCGGCGCCAATGCGGTCGCCTCGCGCTTCTCAGGGCTCAGCGTCGATCGCACCTTGCTTCTCATCTATACGGCGTCCGGCCTCGTCGCCGGCCTCGCCGCGGTGATCTTCGTGTCGCGCGTCTCGACCACCCGCTCCGACATGGGCACCGGCCTCGAGCTCGACGTCATCACCGCCGTGGTGCTGGGCGGCACCAGCATCTTCGGCGGGCGCGGCACCATCATCGGTACGCTGCTCGGCCTCGTCCTGATGCAGGCGCTGAAGAACGGCCTCGCTCTCGCGGGCGTCAAGGGCGACGGCACCATCGTGGTGATCGGCGCCGTGCTCATCGGCACGATCCTGTTGAGCAATATCTTTCGCAAGGATGCAGACGGTTGATCGAAAAGGGAGAGTCCGGGCCGCAGCCGTCGGCAGAATGAAGACCCGGACGTGAAGCGCAAGGAGCACAGAGATGATACGCAAGACATTGATCGCTGCCGTCGCCTTCGCCGCCATGACGGGCAGCGCCTTCGCCGCCTCGGCCTGGACCGGGGGCGACGACCTGCCGACCAATCCGCTCGCCTGCGACGGCACGCCAGGGGCCGCCGCGGCCAAGCCCTATGACGGCGGCGAGCCCACCGGCGCCCCCGACCGCAAGGGCAAGAAGATCACCGTCGTCGACGTGCCGAAGCTCATCGGCATCGGCTATTTCAATGCCACATCGAAGGGCATCGCCGACGCGGCGAAGGAGCTCGGCAATGTCGACGTCAAGACAGACGGGCCGACCCAGGCCAATATCGATCAGCAGATCACGTTCATCGACAATTACATCACCAGCGGCGTCGACGGCATCCTGTTCGCCGCCAACGATCCGGTGGCGATCGCGCCGGTGCTGAAGAAGGCGCTGGGGAAGGGCATCAACGTCGTGGGCTATGACGCCAACTCCGAGCCCGATGCGCGGCAATGGTTCGTCAACCAGGCCGAGTTCAACGGCATCGCCAAGGCCATGGTCGACAACATGGCCAAGGAGATCGGCGAGGAAGGCGCCTTCGCCATCGTCACCTCGACCTTCACCACGCCGAACCAGGCGCGCTGGATCGCCGAGATGGCCGCCTATGCGGAGAAGTGCCATCCCAAGATGAAATGGCTGGAGACGGTCGAGGCGCAGGAGGACAATGTGCTGTCCTTCAACCAGGCGACGACGCTCATCAACAAGCATGGCGACGAGCTCAAGGGCATCTTCGGCATGACCAGCGTGGCGACCCCGGCTTCCGCCGAGGCCGTGACCCAGGCGAACAAGTGCGGCACGATCGCGGTGGTGGGCCTCGCCACGCCCAATGCGATGAAGCCTTATGTCGAGAAGGACTGCGTCAAGTCGGTGGTGCTGTGGAACCCTGTCGATCTGGGCTACGCCGCGATGCATGTGCTGCGCGCCGTCGCCGACGGCGAGCTGAAGGCCGGCGCCACCTCGGTCAAGGCCGGCAAGCTCGGCGATCTCCAGGTCATCAACGGCTCGGAGATCCTGCTCGGCGCACCCTTCGTCTTCACCAAGGAGAATGTCGGCCAGTTCGACTTCTGAGAAACACCCCTCTCCCCCCACGGGGGAGAGGGCAGGGTGAGGGGGAACCGGCGGATCCGTCCATTCCCCCTCACCCTCCCAATGCTACGCATTGGGCCCCTCCCTCTCCCCCGAAGGGGGCGAGGGTATCTGTGACGTGAAAGGTCAGTGATCCATGACGACGACCGCCATTCCCGATCTGTGGGACGACAAGATTGCCGCCTCGCTCAGCGAGCCCGGGCTCCTGCTCTACCGCTCGAACCTCTTAGGCAGCGACCTGCGCATCACCAATTTCGGCGGCGGCAACACCTCGGCCAAGGTGAAGATGACCGATCCCCTGACCCGGAAGGCGGAGACCGTGCTGTGGGTGAAGGGCTCGGGCGGCGATCTCGGCTCGATGAAGCTCGACGGCTTCTCGACCCTCTATCTCGACAAGCTCGACGCGCTCAAAGACCTCTACCGCGGCATCGCGCATGAGGACGAGATGGTCGACTACCTGCCGCATTGCACCTTCAACCTCAATCCGCGCGCGGCCTCGATCGACACGCCGCTGCACGGCTTCGTGCCGGCGCTCCATGTCGATCACATGCATGCCGATGCGGTGATCGCCATCGCCGCGGCCAGGGATTCGGAAAGGCTCACCCGCGAGGTCTTCGGCGACGAGATGGGCTACCTGCCCTGGCAGCGGCCGGGCTTCGACCTCGGCCTCAAGCTCGGCGAGATGGCCGAGACGAACCCGCATTTCGTCGGCGTCGTGCTCGGCGCCCACGGCCTCTTCACCTGGGGGCCGACGGCCAAAGCGTCCTATCAGACCACCTTGCGCATCATCAACAAGGCGGCGCAGTGGCTGGACGAACATCGTGCCAGGCCCGCCTTCAAGGGAACCCGCTTCCACAGCCTCGACGCCCAGGCTCGCGCCGCGGCCGCCAGGCGACTGATGCCGGAAATCCGCGGCCGCATCGCCAAGGACGAGCGCAAGATCGGGCATTTCACCGATGCGCCGGCGGTCCTCGAATTCGTCAACAGCCAGGCGCTCGACGCGCTGGCGCCACTCGGCACCTCATGCCCCGATCATTTCCTGCGCACCAAGATCAGGCCCCTGGTCCTGCCCTTCGATCCGAAAGCCAACAATCTCGACGAGGTGATCGCAAGCCTCGACGGCACGCTCGACGCCTACCGCCAGGATTACGCCGCCTATTACGAGCGGTCGAAGCATGCCGGCTCGCCCAGGATGCGCGATGCCAATGCGGTCATCTATCTGGTGCCCGGCATCGGCATGCTGTCCTTCGCCAAGGACAAGGCGACGGCGCGCATCGCGTCCGAATTCTATGTCAACGCCATCAATGTCATGCGCGGCGCCTCGGGCGTCTCGGACTATGCCGGCCTGCCCGAGCAGGAAGCCTTCAACATCGAATATTGGCTGCTCGAAGAGGCGAAGCTGCAGCGCATGCCCAAGCCCAAGAGCCTGGCCGGCCGCGTCGCCCTCGTCACCGGCGGCGCCGGCGGCATCGGCCAGGCGATCGCGCACCGGCTCCTCGCCGACGGCGCCTGCGTCGTCCTCGCCGATATCGACCAGGCGGCGCTGCGGGCGACGGTCGACGGCTTCAGCGCCCGCTTCGGCAAGGACCAGGTGCATGGCACGGTTCTCGACGTCACCCAGGAAGACGCGGTCATCGCGGCGATGGGCGAGGCGGTGCTGCGCTATGGCGGCGTCGACATCGTCGTCAACAATGCCGGCATCTCGTCGGCGGCCCCGGTCGAGGACACGACGCTCGATCTGTGGAACAGGAACATGGCGATCCTCGCCACCGGCTATTTCCTGGTGGCGCGTGAAGGTTATCGCCTGATGAAACGCCAAGGCCTCGGCGGGTCGATGGTGTTCATCGGCTCGAAGAACGCCATTGCCGCCTCGGCCGGCGCCTCGGCCTATTGCACGGCGAAGGCGGCGGAGGTGCATCTGGCGCGCTGCATGGCGCTGGAAGGGGCGCCGCTCGGCATCCGCGTCAATGTCGTCAATCCCGATGCGGTGCTGCGCGGCTCCAAGATCTGGCAGGGCGAATGGCGCCAGCAGCGGGCCCAGTCCAACAAGATCAAGGAGGAGGAGCTCGAGGAGTTCTACCGCAAGCGCTCCTTGCTGCAGCGCTCGGTCTACCCCGAGGACATCGCGGAAGCGGTCTTTTTCTTCGCCTCTGACCTGTCGGCCAAATCGACCGGTAATTTCCTCAATGTCGATGCCGGCAATGCGACGAGCTTCACAAGATGACCTTTTCCATTTCCGCCGATTTCATCGCCGAGGTCAATCGCAAGGACGAAGAGGCGCTCGCCGAGGATTACGCCGTGCTCGGCCGGCAGCTCGAACGGCGCGGGATCGACATCGAGGCCATGACGCGGCGCGCCATGACCTATGCCGTCGCGGTGCCGACCTGGGGGGTCGGCACCGGCGGCACCCGCTTCGCGCGGTTCCCGGGTCCGGGAGAACCGCGCAACGTCTTCGAGAAGATCGATGATTGCGGCGTCATTCACCAGCTCACCCGGACGACGCCCGCAGTTTCGCCGCACATCCCGTGGGACAAGGTCGACGATTGTAGCGCGCTCCGCCAGAAGGCGGCCCAGCATGAGCTCACCTTCGACGCAGTCAATTCCAACACGTTCCAAGACGCCAAGGGCCAGGCGCGCTCCTACAAATTCGGCTCGCTCACCCATGCCGACAAGGCGACGCGCGCGCAGGCGGTGGCGCACAATCTCGACTGCATCGAGATCGGCCGCAAGCTGGGCTCCACTGCGCTCACCGTGTGGATCGCCGACGGCTCAAATTTTCCCGGCCAGTCGAACCTCAATGCCGCCTTCGACCGCTACATGGCCGCGCTGCGCGAGATCTATGACGCGCTGCCCAAGGACTGGTCGGTGTTCCTCGAGCACAAGCTCTATGAGCCGGCCTTCTATTCGACCGTCATCTCCGACTGGGGCTCGAGCCTCATGGCGGCGGCGGAGCTCGGACCCAGGGCGAAATGCCTGGTCGATCTCGGCCATCACGCGCCCAACACCAATATCGAGCAGATCGTCGCCCGCCTGATCCGGGCGCAGAAGCTCGCCGGCTTCCATTTCAACGATTCGAAATATGGCGACGACGACCTCGATTCGGGCTCGGTCGACCCGTTTCGGCTGTTCCTCGTCTTCAACGAGCTGGTCGATGCCGAATTGCGCCAGGCACCGGGCTTCAACCCGGCCTATATGATCGACCAGTCGCACAACGTCACCGATCCGATCGAGAGCCTGATGCAATCGGCGGGCGAAATCCTGCGCGCCTATGTCCAGGCCGCGCTCGTCGACCGGGCGGCCCTCGCCCAGGCGCAAGGGGAGAGCGACGTCATGGGCGGCCACCTCCTCGTCAAGCAGGCCTTCACCACCGACGTTTCGCCGATCCTTGCCGAGGCCCGGCGGCGCAAGGGCGGCGCCATCAGCCCGATCCAGACCTATCGCGCCTCGGGCTACCGCAGCCACAAGGCCAGGGAGCGCCCGCCCTCCGGCCTTGCCTCGGCGGGAATCGTTTGATTTCCCTCTGGCGGCGAAATCCTCTAAAAGCCTGCGAGTTTTTGAGGGCACACATGAGCAGCAGAGACATCACCAGCTATTTCCGCTTCGAGCCGGCGCCGAAGCGGATCGAGGATCTCGAGACCCCGATCCCCATCATCGATATCGACGTGGTCGAGCGCAATCTCAAGCGCTGGCAGGAGCGCTGCGACAAGATCGGCATCGCCAACCGGCCCCATATCAAGACCCACAAGCTGGTGCCGCTGGCCAAATACCAGCTGGCGCTCGGCGCCAAGGGCATCACCGTGCAGAAACTGGGCGAGGCGGAAGTCATGGCCGATGCCGGGATCCGCGACCTGCTGCTCACCTTCAATGTGGTGGGGGCGCCCAAGCTCAAGCGTCTGGCCGATCTCGCGAGGCGCACCGACATCTCCGTCGTCGCCGACAATGACGCGGTGGTCGCGGGGCTGGGCACCGCCGGCGTCGCGGCCGGACGCGACATCGCCGTCCTGGTCGAATGCGACACGGGTGGGGCGCGCAATGGCGTGCAGACGCCTGCGGCCGCGGCCGAGCTCGCCCGGGTGATCGATCGCACCAAGGGTGTCAGCTATGGCGGGCTCATGACCTATACCGTGCCGGGCACGCGCAAGCAGGCGGAAGCCTTCCT
The DNA here is from genome assembly GCA_050251035.1 of Parvibaculaceae bacterium. GTDB lineage: Bacteria > Pseudomonadota > Alphaproteobacteria > Rhizobiales > Aestuariivirgaceae > Taklimakanibacter. The sequence continues at coordinate 46,664 of JBFWNN010000015.1, read as the reverse complement.
GAGCGAGGCGCGCGACCTCGCGCGGAAAGCCGGCCTCGAGACGCGCGTCGTCTCGACCGGAGGCTCGCCCGACATGTGGAGCGACGAGGGGCTCGGCGTCGCCAGCGAATATCGCGCCGGCACCTATATTTATTTCGACCGCTCGCTCGCCGAGCGCGGCACCTGTTCATATGACGATTGCGCGCTCAACGTGCTGGCCACGGTGGTGAGCCGGCCGACGAGCGAGCGCGCCCTTCTCGATGCCGGGAGCAAGGCGCTGACCAGTGATCTCCTCGGCCTCAAGGGCTATGGCGTGGTGACGGCGCTGGGTAAGGCCCAGATCTACACGATGAGCGAGGAGCATGGCTTCCTCGATATTTCCGCTCTCGTCCGCAAGCCCGAAGTGGGCGAGCTGGTGCGGATAACGCCGAACCATGTCTGCCCGGTCACCAATCTCTACGACCGCGTCGTATTCGTCAGGGGCAATGACGTGCTGGGCGCGGTCAAGGTCGATGCCCGCGGCCTGGTGCAGTGACGACCGCCCTCACGAAAGACCTTTGAGAACCGTGTCGATGAAAGGAATGAAGCCCGCGGAGGCGCCGGCATCGACCGGCAAGGTGACGCCGGTGATGCCGCTCGACAAAGGCGATGCGAGGAAGACCACGGCGTTCGCCACTTCTTCCGGCGTCACCATGCGTTTCAGCGCATAGAGCCGGGTGACGCGCGCCAGGAGCTGCGGCTCGGCGGCGAGGCGGTGATCCCAGGCATGGGTGCGGGTCGAGCCCGGGCCGATGGCGTTCGACCGGATGCCGTGCTCGCCATATTCGACCGCGATGGCGCGCGAATAGGCCTCGATGCCGGCCTTGGCCGCGGCATAGACCGGATTGCCGAAATGCAGGATCGCGTTGACCGAGCTCACGAAGACGATGCTGCCGACCTTGCGCTCGACCATCGCCGGCAGAAGCCCCTGGGTGAACTGCATGACGCCGGCGAGATTGAGCTGCAATTCGCGCTCGATCACCTCGGGCGTCACATCGTCCATGAGCTCGGCGCGCGTCCAGCCGGCATTGTTGACGAGACAGTCGGGCGCGCCGAAACGGTCGACGATGTTGCGGGCCGCCTTGCCGATCGAGGCCGGCGCCAGGAGATCGAAGACTTCGAGATGATCGGGCGCGATCGGCTCGTCGGTATCGGCCGCCTTGTCGCAGCCGATGACGACGGCGCCCTGATCGGCAAAGGCCTTCACCAAGGCGGCGCCGATGCCGCCGCCGGCTCCGGTGATCACCACCCGCTTTCCCTTAAGTCCAAACATGGCGCCTCGCTGCTTGTCACGGAAAGATGACCTGCAAATGGAGCGTTAGCAAATCCCGCCAAAGTTGCAGACTTTGGCGATAAGGATTTGCTCCGACATATTGATTTGGCGCGAATCCTCTTCGGCGAAGTGATACCACTTCGCCGGGAAGCGCCCCGGCAACAAGATTTGTGCTTATTTTCCTTTGCGCGTTGGTGTACGGAAGCGCACACTGCGCAATCTTTCTAGCCCGTCTGCCGGAATGAGCTTATGAATCAATGGCCTGACAGTGGAGGATCTATGCGGCGCCGTTTCCTGCAGACCAGCCTCGCCATGGGGTTGAGCCTGCTTTTCCTTGCCGGCGCGGCGTTCGCAGGCACTGTCCGGATCGCTGTCCCCGAATACAGCGCCCGGACTAAGCCCTATTTCACCGAGGCCGAGCACGCCTTCGAGGCCGCCAATCCCGGCATCGACATCCAGATCGATATCGTGCCGCGCGACGAGCTGCGGCGCAGGCTCACCACCGAGATGGGCGAGGGCACCAATCCCGACCTCGCTCTCATCAGCGCTCGCTGGCTGGTCGATTTCGTGAAGCTCGACGCCGTCGAGCCGCTTGACGGCTTCATCACCGACGGTCTCAAGGCCCGTCTCATCGCGCCGTTCCTGTCGGCCGCCATGATGGACGGCAAGATCCACGGCCTGCCCTTCACCGCCTCGGTGCGGGCGCTCTACTACAACAGGGAGTTGTTCGGGAGAGCCGGCATCGCCGAGGCGCCGAAAACCTGGGACGAGCTCAAACTCGCGGCGGAGAAGATCTCCGCGCTGGGCGACGGGCACTATGGCTACGGCCTGGCGGGCAAAGGCGTCGAGGCCGACATCTCCTTCTATTATGTGATGTGGGGGCAGGGCGTCGAGGTCATCGACGAGAATGGCCGGTCCGGCCTCGCCAGCGACGGCGCCATCGCGGCGGCGAAGATCACCAAGGAGCTGATCGACAAGGGCGCCACGCAGCCGGCCGTCACCTCCTTCCCGCGCGAAGGCGTCGAGAACCTGTTCAAGGACGGCAAGCTCGGCATGGTCGTCGCCGACCCGCTCCTGGCGAAACAGATCAGGGAGCAGGGACGGCGCGTCGATTACGGCGTCGCTGCGGTTCCGGCCGGCCCCACGGGCGCGCGCGGCACCTATGGCGAGGCCGACCTCGCCGTCATGTTCAAGACGTCCAAGGCCAAGGAGGAGGCCTGGAAATTCCTCGACTATCTCTTCACCGCCGACCTGCGCGTCCAGTTCACCCAAGGCGAGGGCGTCCTCCCGGTCACCGTGGAGGAGGCGCAGAGCGAGCATTATGTGAATGACGCCGATCGCAAGGCTTTCGTCGAGCTTCTGCCCGTGGCGCGTTTCGCGCCGCCCATCGCCGGCTGGGAGATCGTGGCGCAAAGGACAGCCGACGCGCTGCAGAAGATCTATCTCGGCGACGAGATCGAGACGACGCTGAAGGCGATCGCCGAGGAAATCAACCGCATCCTGCTGAAATAACCAATGGAGAAAAAAGCATGAAGAAACAGGTCTTCGGCACGTCGCATGTGCCGCTCTCGCCCGCGGTCAGGGCCGGCGACTTCGTCTATGTCTCGGGCCAGGTCCCGGTCGATGCGCAGGGCAATATCGTCCAGGGCGGCGTCAAGGAGCAGACGCGCCAGGTGCTCGAGAACGTCAAGGCGGCATTGGCGCTCGCCGGCGCCACGATGGACGAGGTCGTCAAGACCACCGTCTGGCTCGAGGACGCGCGCGATTTCGGCGCCTTCAACCAGGTCTATGCCACCTTTTTCCCCAAGGAGCCGCCGGCGCGCTCGACCGCCGAAAGCCGTCTCATGATCCCGATCAAGGTCGAGATCGAAGCGATCGCCTACTCGCCGAAGAAATAAGGTCGTCCGTGTTTTGCGCATCGGCTTTTTCGGGCCGATGCGCTAACCTCATCCCCGGTCGAACAGGAGAAGAAGGCCTCGAATCAGACATGACGCCGCCCCGCCTTCACCTCGTCGTGCCGGAGACGACCGGCCAGCACGCGATCCGCTGTTTCACGGCGATCTGCGCCGCGGGCGATGTGGCGAGCGCGCTGGCGCCGGGCGAACTGGTGCCGGCGCTGGTGCCCTGTGCCGTCGAGCACAATGTGGCTCTGCTCAGCGCCGATGAGAAACATGCGCGCGCCTGCGACGGCATCGAGGTCGCGACGCGCGCCGATTACGATCATGCCCGCAAGCTCCTGGGCCCCGACAAGATCATCGGCGCGCTCGTCGGGATCTCGCGCCATGTGGCGATGGATCTGGCCGAGGCCGGCGCCGACTATGTCGCCTTCCACCAGGCCCGGCTCAAGCCGCATGAGGAGCCGATCATCCAATGGTGGTCGAGCCTGTTCCAGGTGCCCTGCGTCGCCGCCGATCCGGTGGGACCCGAAGGCGTCGCCCAATTGTTGACGCAACAGCCGGATTTCATCCGCCCGCCGGATTCGATCTGGACATCGCCCGAAGAGGCCCGGCGCATCGTCACCGAGCTCATGCGGGCGATTTCGGAACAAGGGCCATGACACGCATTCTCGCCTTGCTTCTCTGCCTCCTCGCCGCGGCGCCGGCTCTGGCGCAGCCTTCCTATGAGGAGGCCGTGCTGCTGTATGAGGACAAGGACTACAAGGGCGCCCGCGACATCGCGGAGGCCGCGGCCAAGAAGGGTGATGCGCGCGCCATGACGATGCTGGGTCTGTTCTATCAGAAGGGCCTCGGCGTCGCCGCCGATCTCAACAAGGCGGTCGACTGGTATGCCCAGGCCGCGGAGAAGAACAATCTCGACGCGCAATATGCGCTGGCCGAAATCTATCTCGGCGGCGCCCTTGGCGAAGCCGACGTGGAGCGCGGCCGCTACTGGCTCATCAAGGCCGCCGCCCAGGGCAGGCCCGAGGCCGAGCACAGACTAGGCCTCCTTGCCGCCGGCGATACGCCGCCCGACTGGACGGCCGCGGCCGACTGGTTCCGCAAGGCGGCGGCGCAGGATTATTCGGACGCGCAATACAATCTCGGCGTCCTCTATGCCGAGGGTAGGGGCGTCGAGCAGAGCAAGATCAAGGCTGGCGAATGGTTCGCCAGGGCGGCGATGAAGGGCCATGCCGACGCGGCGCTCGATTACGGCATCATGGTGTTTCGCGGCGACGGGGTGAAGAAGGACGAGAAGGTCGGCGCCCAGTGGCTCCTGGTCTCGGCCAAGCGCGGCAATCCGGTGGCGCAGAACCGGGTGGCGCGCCTCTATGCGACGGGACGCGTCTTCCCGGTCGATCCGGCAGAGGCGATCAAATGGCATATCCTCGCGCGCAGCGGCGGGCGCAGCGACGCCTGGCTCGACGACTTCACCGCCCGCCTGCCGCAGGCCGCCAAGGCGGAAGGCGAGAAACGCGCGCGCGACTTCAAGCCGGGCTAGCCTCGCCGCCGCATCGCCGCGTCATGCGGCGCGCGATGGTCTTCCATGCCGGAACGTTCGGCGCATCAAGGCGTTAACCTCTTGCAGCTTTGCTACCTAATGCCGCAAAACCATGCCTTGATCTCGCCACCCGCATCCGTCAAGCACGTCCCATGACCGCAGCCCAGACACCCTCTCGCCGTGATCATCGCGTGGATTTCCTGCGCGGGCTGGCGCTCGCCATCATCTTCATCAACCACGTGCCGGGCAATTTCTACGAGAAGCTGACGCCGAAGAACTTCGGCTTCTCCGACGCGGCGGAGATCTTCGTCCTGCTGGCCGGCTTCGCTTCGGCCTATGCCTATTTCGCGCGCTTCGAGCGCGGCGAATTCTGGGATGCGACGGCCAAGGCCTGGCGGCGCGCCGGCACCCTCTATGTCAGCCATGTGGTGACGACGATCATCGGCATCGCGCTGTTCTGCTTCGCGACGCTCTATTTCATGCATCCGGGCTATCTCGACGACACCATCGTCTATATGGACATCAAGCCGTTGATGGACGACCCGGTGCGCGGCTTCGTCGGCCTCGTCAGCCTCGGCCACCAGCTCGGCTATTTCAACATCCTGCCGATGTACATGGTGCTGCTCGTGATGCTGCCGGCCATGATGGTGCTGGCCCGGCTCAGCCTCACGCTGCTCCTTGCCGTGTCGGTCACGCTGTGGCTTCTCACTGGCATGTTCGCGCTCGACCTGCCGAACTATCCGTTGCCCGGCGGCTGGTTCTTCAACCCCTTCGCCTGGCAATTGCTGTTCGTCATCGGTTTCATCCTCGGCCAGCGCCAGCGCGAGGCGAAGCCCATGCCGTTCTCGCCATGGCTCTACGGCCTCGCCGCGCTCTATCTGGCGCTCGCCTATTGGTGGGTGCCTTTCGACTGGCTGATCAATTTCTCCGGCGTCAAGCTGCCGGCGACGGTCTGGGGCTTCGACAAGGGCTTCGTCGCCTGGACGCGCCTCCTGCATGTGCTGGCGCTCGGCTACGTGGTGATGATGTCACCGCTCGGCCGTCTCATGCACCAGATCCCCAAGAGCAATTTCCTCACCGCCATGGGCCGCCATTCGCTGCCGGTATTCTGTGTCGGCTCGCTCTTGTCGATGACGGGCGCCATCGTGCGTCATGAATGGGGCGGCAGCTTCGTCCACGACACGCTCATCATCGTCACCGGCCTCGCGCTGATGGGGCTCTTGGCGCTCTTCCTCGACGGCCGCAAGCCGGCGCCACCGAAATCCCTGGCCGAGCCCCGTCCGGCGACGGCCTGACCATCCCCTTGCGGGACGGCCATCGCCTCACCACATGATGGGTGGGAACAATGAATTCCCTGGCCTGGCAAAAGCCCGGCACAAACCATCTTCCCAATCGGGCGCCTTGTTTCGCCCTTCCAGAGTTTTGTCCCGGGCAGGAGGCGCTCACAAACAGAGTGGCTCACATGGCTCGCTTTTTCAGACGGCGTGGCTTGAGCGGACTGGCTGCCGCTCTCCTCATGCTCTTCCCGACGATTGCCGAGGCGCAGATCGCCTGCGCGCCGCGCGCCGACGTCGTCAACGAACTCACCCTCCGCTTCAAGGAGGCTCCCGAAGCCAACGGCATCATGCCGGACGGCATGCTGCTCGAGGTCTTCGTCTCCGAGGCCCGGAGCTGGACGATCCTCATCACCTCGCCCAAAGGGATTTCCTGCCTGGCCGCCACGGGCGAAAACTGGGAGCGCGAATTCCGCAAGCCTGAGGTCGGTTACTGAAGCGCGATGACGTTTCGCCGAATCACCATCGCGCTTTTCGGAGAACCGGCGGAAGGCCGGGCCGCCATAGAATAGAGCGGCTTCCGTCGCGACGGCGAATATAATAAGACGTGGCGCCATGAGCCCGTCCATCTATGACAACGACCTGCCGAAAACCTCGGCCAATCACCAGCCGCTGACGCCCTTGTCCTTCCTCGCCCGCGCCGGCGCGGTCTATGCCGACCACGTCGCCATCATCCATGGCCGGCAGCGCGTCACCTATGCCGAGTTCTATGCCCGCTGCCGGCGGCTGGCATCGAGCCTGGTCAAAGCCGGCGTCAAGCGCGGCGACACGGTGTCCGCCCTTCTCGCCAACACGCCGCCGATGCTCGAGGCCCATTACGGCGTGCCGATGACGGGCGCCGTGCTCAATACGCTCAACACCCGGCTCGACGCGCAAGTCATCGCCTTCTCTCTCGGCCATGCCGAGACCAGGCTCGTCCTGGTCGACACGGAATTCTCCGGCCTGCTGAAGGATGCGCTGGCGCTGATGAAGGGGCCGAAGCCGATCGTCGTCGATTACCACGACAAGGAGTTCGTTCCCGACGGCCAGCGCCTCGGCGCGCTCGATTACGAGAGCTTCATCGCCAATGGCGATCCCGACTTCCAGTGGCGCATGCCGGACGATGAATGGGACGCGATCTCGCTCAATTACACCTCGGGCACGACCGGCAACCCGAAAGGGGTCGTGTGCCATCATCGCGGCGCCTATCTGATCGCCACCGGCAACGTTCTCACCCAGCAAATGGGCAAGCATCCGGTCTATCTGTGGACGCTGCCGATGTTCCACTGCAATGGCTGGGGCTATCCCTGGTCGCTGTCGGTCATGGGCGGCACCCATGTCACCTTGCGCGCGGTCAGGGCGAAGGCGATCTGGCAGGCCTTGGCCGAGCACAAGGTCACGCATCTCTGCGGTGCGCCGATCGTGATGGCGACCATCCTCAACGCGCCGGAGGAGGAGAAGACGACGCTTGCGCGTGTCGTCGAATTCACCACCGCGGCGGCGCCGCCGCCCGAGATCGTGCTCAAGCGCATGGCGGAAGCGGGCTTCAATGTCACCCATGTCTATGGCCTGACCGAGACCTATGGCCCGGCCGTGGTCAATGACTGGCACCCCGCCTGGGACGCGCTCGAGCCCGCGGCGCGCGCCGCCAGGAAAGCGCGCCAGGGCGTCAACTACATCCCGCTCGAGCAGCTGACGGTGATGGATCCCCAAACCATGACGCCGGTGCCGGCCGACGGCGAGACGCTGGGCGAGGTGATGTTCCGCGGCAATATCGTGATGAAGGGCTATCTCAAGAACCGGCAGGCGAGCGAGGCGGCCTTCAAGGACGGCTGGTTTCATTCCGGCGACCTCGCGGTGCTGCATGCGGACGGCTATATCCAGCTCAAGGACCGCTCGAAGGACATCATCATCTCGGGCGGCGAGAACATCTCCTCGATCGAGGTCGAAGAGGTGCTCTACAAGAACCCCAAGGTGCAGGCTGCCGCCGTCGTCGCCAAGGCGGACGAGAAATGGGGTGAAAGCCCATGCGCCTTCATCGAGCTCAAGCCTGGCGCGGCAGCGACCGCCGAGGAGATGGTGGAGTGGTGCCGCCAGGGGCTCGCCCGCTTCAAGGTGCCGAAGCACGTGGTTTTCGCCGAATTGCCGAAGACCTCGACCGGCAAGATCCAGAAATTCAAGCTGCGGGAAATGGCGAAAGACATCTAAATTTCACGGATATTCATGCATGGGACGCGCTTCACCTTTACGTCATATGCATTGAAACAAAATGGCAATTGGCGCACATAGCGCTCCATGAAGGTCTTCGACATCACCTATCATGGCGAGACAGTTACGCTTGCCGATCTCCCAGAATACCGGAAGTTCTATCGCAAGCTCGAAAGCGGCGCCTGGGAGCCGAAAACCTTCCGTGCACTGAGCGACCAGCTCGGCCCCGACGTCACCTATATCGACATCGGCGGGTGGATCGGCGTCACGCCCTTCTGGGCGGCCAAGCGCGCGAAGCGCGTCATTGTGGTCGAGCCCGATCCCAAATGCCGCGGTATCCTCAAGGCGTTGCTGCCGCACTACCCCAACGTGACCCTCACGGAATGCGCCCTTTCGCCCAAGGCCTGCCTGACGCTCAATGCGGTCGAGGGCTTCGGCAGCTCGGAGACGAGCGCGCTCGCCATCGGCGACGGCGGCTCGATCGAGGTGCCCGGCTGCTCGATGACCGACTTGCTGAACCAGGCCGTGTCCGGTCCGATCTTCGTCAAGATCGATATCGAGGGCTACGAGTACAAGATCGCCGACGAGCTCAGGCGGCTCGACGCGGCCGCGGTCAAGGGCGTCCAGCTCGCCCTCCATCCTGCTCTCTATGAGAAGAGCCTCGGCGGCTTTCCGCTCTTCCGCCGCGTCAGGACGCTCTTTGCCACCTTGCGCCTGGCCCGGCTTTACCGGCGGCTCGAGCGCGCGCCAAGTGTCGGCATCTTCCCGGGCCTTGCCACCTATCTCGCCCAGGGCGTCGCCTTCAGGCCCTGTCCCAAGGGAGCGGATGTCCTTTTCCTTAATCCCGAACCCCCGTTGCAATCCGGCCGCGACAACCACACATTAGCTGGCCAATGAGCCGCGCTCCGGGTCGCCCTGATCCGAAAGGCCAAAGGCTCTTTAGTTATATGTGAAAGCGCGCTGTGACCGCCGGCAACCTGGGCGGGAGGCGCCGCGACAGGAGCATCGCATGACGGCCGCCTATGACACGTCCGAGATCCTCATCGACAAAGTGTCGGACTGGCTTAAGCAGGCATCGCTGCGAAACACCGATCTCGAGACGGTCGTGCGCGGCTGCTGCGAGAGGCTGGCGGCAACCGGCATCCCGCTGAAGCGCATCCATATCTCGCTCTCGATGCTGCATCCGCTCTACCGCGCCATGGGCTTCACCTGGCGGCGCGGCGAAGGGCTCAAGGTCGAAGGCTACCGCCATGTCGAGCCCGGCCAGGAAAAGAGCGACCTTTTCCTCAAGTCGCCCTATTTCCACTTGCTGAGCCACGGCCTCGAGCATATGCGCCGGCGCATCGATGGCGACACGGGGCCGGAATTCCCGATCTTCGAAGACCTCAAGAAGGAAGGCATCACCGATTATCTCGCTTTCGTATCGGGCTTCGACGAGGAATGGACGCAAGGCATATTGGGCTCCTGGTCGACCGATCGGCCCGGCGGCTTCAATGAGAGCGACATCGCGGCCTTGCTCAGGATCCAGGGGCGGCTCGCGGTCGCGACGCGGGTCGCGGTCCTGAGCCAGCTCGCCGGCAACATGCTCACCACCTATCTCGGCACCGGCGCCGGCCAGCGGGTGCTCTCGGGGCAAGTGCAGCGCGGCGACGGCGAGACGATACGGGCCGCCCTCATCATGGCCGACATGCGCGGCTCGACCGCGATCGCCGAGCAGGCCGGTCGGCAGGTATTCATCGACACGCTCAACCAGTTCTTCGACGCCATCGCGACGCCGTTCGGCGAGGGCGGGGCCGAGATCCTGAGCTTCCTCGGCGACGGCTTCCTGGCCGTCATCCCCTGCGCCCGCCATCGCGGACCATCCGAGATCGCCTGCCGCCAGGCGCTGGCCGCCGCCCATGGCGCGGTGGCGCGCATGACCCAGCTCAACGAGCAGCGCGGCAGCGAAAACCTCCCGGCGATCGGCTATGGCATCGGCCTCCATGTCGGCAATGTCATGTTCGGCAATGTCGGCTTGCGCGACCGGCTCACCTTCTCGGCCTTCGGCCAGGCGGTGAACGAGGTCCAGCGGCTGGAGAACCTGTCGAAGAAATATAAGACGCCGATCATTGCCAGCGACGAATTTGCCCTTTATAGCGGCGGTAACTGGACAATGCTGGGGACGGAGACCTTGCGCGGCACCGAATACGACATGAAGGTCCATGCGCCGATCGAAGGCGGCAAGGGGACGGTCACCGAATATGTGCCGGCCAACACGGCGCGCGAGCTCACCGATGCCGAGCAACTCATCCTGCTGCATCGCGACAAGTACCTCATGAACCGGCGCAAGGCGAGCTGATGGCGGCGCGGACGACGATCGGATGCTGCGTCCTGGCCGGCTTCCTCCTGGCCGGCGCGTCGCCCACCTCCGCCAGCCAGACGCTCACTTATGAAAACACGCTGGTCGACGGCTTCGAAGGCAAGGACTTCGCGCCCGAGGGCGGCCTCTATTACAAGAAGAATTACGAGCAGAGTGCGGGAACGGTCGAATTCCAAGACAAGGTGGTGAAGAGCGGCAAGGGCGCCCTGCGGTTGTCCGTGAAGCCGCTATGCCCCGTGAGCCAGCCCCTGTGCAGCGAGAGAGCCGAGGTCTGGGAGCGCACCAAGCTCAGAGTGCCCTATGAGAAGGGTGTGTGGTTCGGCTTCGCGGTCAAGTTCGAGGAGCCGTTGCCGCAGGACGATCATCGCTATCTGATCGCGCAGTGGAAGCGTGAGATCGATGCCGGGGCGGAGGGCGACTTCAGCCCGTTCCTGGCCTTCCGCTACAATGAGGGCAAGTTCTTCGTCACCGTCGAGACCAATCTGGTGCCGGGCCGGGAGGTCGTGAAGGGCAGGCGGGCGCAATGCGGCAAGGACCAAACACCGGTCTGGCTTCGCCCCGACACCAACCAGGCGCGGGCGCTGGTCGCCTTCGACAAGAATTTCGGGCCGGAGAACGGTGATGAGTTCACCGCCTGCACCGACAAGATCACGGTCATCGACCGCGGCAATCACTTGCCGGCTCCCGACACCGGCTGGATCGATTTCGCCGTCTATTCGAAGCCCGGCCCGGAGGGCACCGGCCATATCGAACTGTTCGCCAATGGCAAATGGATCATCACCGTCAAGGGCCGCATAGGCCACAACGACAAGGGCTTGGGCGAGAAGCAATATTTCAAGTTCGGACCGTATCGGGCCGGGGGTCCGGGCGTGTGGGCTCTCTACTACGACGATTTCCGCCGCAGCCTCCGTTGCGCGGATGTTATCAAGTCCGAGATTTGCCCCTTTCCCTAAGGACCGAAAAGCGGCTAGGCTCCCCTGCAAGTTTGGGGAAGGTTTTTGGTGGCGATGTCCGTAAGGTCTAAGTCCGGACCGCAATGACGGCGGTGGGTGACATTCTCCGCATTGAGGACCTGGGCATTGCCTTCGCGTTGCATGCCTGGGATTTCGATGCGGTCAAAGGTGCGAGCTTCCGGGTCCTGCCCGGCAAGGTGACAGCGCTCGTCGGCGAATCGGGCTCCGGCAAATCGGTCATCGCCCAGGCGGTCATGGGCATCCTGCCCAAACCCGGCCGCATCAAGCATGGACGGATCCTGTTCTCCGACCCGGCGAAGAACCAGGCGACCGACCTCGCCAGCCTCGATGTCGACGGCGACAAATACCGCCACATCCGCGGCGGCCGCATCTCGATGATCTTCCAGGAGCCGATGACGTCGCTGTCGCCGCTGCACACGATCGGCGACCAGGTGGGCGAGGCCTATCGCATCCATTTCCAGGCCACCGAAAAGGAAGTCCACGCCCGCACCGAGGAAATGCTGGGCCTGGTCGGCTTCCCCGATCCCAAGCGCGCCTTTGGCATGTATCCGTTCGAATTGTCGGGCGGCCTGCGCCAGCGCGCCATGATCGCGATGGCGCTGATCTGCCGGCCGGCGCTGCTCATCGCCGACGAGCCCACCACCGCGCTCGACGTCACCATCCAGGCGCAGATCCTGCAGCTCCTCAAGGAGCTGCAGCAGAAGCTCAACATGGCGGTGCTGATCATCACCCATGATCTCGGCATCGTCGCCAACATCGCCGATGAGGTCGTCGTCATCTATCGCGGCGAGATCATGGAGGCGGGGACCGTCACCGACATCTTCACCAGGCCCGCCCATCCCTATCTCAAGGCGCTGCTCAACGCGGTGCCGCATTTCGACATGAAGCCCGGCGAAAGGCTGAAGGCGCTGCGCGACGTGCCGGTCAAGGCGGGCGCGCTGCTCGGCGCCGGCGGCAAGCGCCAGCGCAAGTCGGGCGGCATCCTGCTCAACGTGCGCAACGTCAGCAAATCCTTCTCGACGCGCCAGTCCGGCTGGTTCGGCAAGAGCGACGTCCGCGAGATTCGCGCCGTCGACAATGTCAGCTTCGACATCAAGCACGGCGAATGCTTCGGACTGGTCGGCGAATCGGGCTGCGGCAAGACCACGGTCAGCAAGATCATCATGCGCGCCTTGACGCCGGATGAGGGCGAGATCACATTCGATTGCGCCGAAGGCCAGATCGATCTCCTCAAGGCGGAAGGCGAGAAGCTGCAAGGCGTCAGGCGCCGCATCCAGATGGTGTTCCAGGATCCGTTCAGCTCCTTGAGCCCGCGCATGACGGTGCAGAACATCCTGAGCGAGCCGCTCGAGATCCATCGGGTGGGCACGCCGGCCGAGCGCAAGGAGATCGTCGAGACGCTGATGCAGGCGGTCGGCCTCGACCCACGCTTCCTGTCGCGCTATCCGCACAGCTTCTCCGGCGGCCAGCGCCAGCGCATCGGCATCGCCCGCGCCCTGGCGCTCGGGCCCGATCTCCTCATCTGCGACGAGCCCGTCTCGGCGCTCGACGTCTCGGTGCAGGCGCAGATCCTCAATCTGTTGAAGGACCTGCAGAAGGAGCTCGGCCTCACCTATCTGTTCATCTCGCACAACCTGGCGGTCGTCGACTATATGGCCGACCGCATCGCCGTGATGTGCCGCGGCCGCATCGTCGAGATCGCCCCCCGGGAGGCCTTGTTCCGCAACCCGGTGCATCCCTATACGCGGGCACTTCTCGCCGCCGTGCCCTATCCCGATCTCGGACGGCCGCTCGACTTCACGACACTCAAGCTCGGCGGCGCGTCCGACAACAGCGCCTGGGGCAAGGTGTTCCGCGACGAGGGCGACGGCCTTGATTATCGCGACCTCGGCGGCTCGCACTGGATATTGGCGCAGCGCAGCGCCGAAATCGAGGAGCTAAGGCAATGAGCACGCGTCTTCTCCTGAGCCTCCTGGCGTTCGTCATCTGGTCGGGTGCCGCAGAAGCCGGCTATGTCGAGACGGAAACGCTCAAGGACAAGGTCGGCAAGGGCGAATTGCCGCCGGTCGAGCAGCGCCTGCCGCAGCATCCGCTCGTCGTCGATCTCGCCCAGACGGGCAAGACGCCGGGCGTGCATGGCGGAACGGTGCGCATGCTCATCGGCGGCCAGCGCAATATCAGCCTGATGACGGTCTCGGGCTATACCCGCCTCCTGCGCTATGACGAGAAGCTCGAGCTCAAGCCGGACGTGCTCGAATCCTACGAGGCGCAGGACGACCGGATCTTCACCTTCCATCTCAGGCCCGGCCACAAATGGTCGGACGGCACGCCCCTGACGCCGGAGGATTTCCGCTATGCGCTCGAGGACGTGCAGCTCGACGACGACCTCACCAAGGGGATCGTCTCGCCCTATCTCCTGGTCAACGGCAAACCGCCGAAATTCGAGATCGTCGACGGCCTGACGGTGCGCTACACGTGGGATGCGCCCAATCCCGATTTCCTGGCGCAGCTGGCGGCGCCGCAGGCGCTCAGCATGGTCATGCCGGCGCACTACCTCAAGCAATTCCACAAGAAGTACCAGGACGAAGCGAAGCTCAAGGAGCTGATGAAGGCCAACAAGGAGAAGAAGTGGACGGGCCTTCACATCAACAAGGCGCGGCAATACCGCCCGGAGAACCCCGACCTGCCGACGCTCGATCCGTGGCGCAACACCACCAAGCCGCCGGCCGAGCAGTTCGTGTTCGAGCGCAATCCCTATTTTCACCGCGTCGACAACCAGGGACGCCAGCTTCCCTATATCGACCGCTTCGTCCTCAATGTGAGCTCGTCCTCGCTCATCCCGGCCAAGGCGGGCGCCGGCGAGGCCGACCTGCAAGGCAACTTCATCAGCTTCGGCGACTATACGTTCCTCAAGGAAGCGGAGCTCACGCATCCGATCCGCGTCAAATTGTGGGAGAACGGCAGGGGATCGCGCATCGCGCTGTTCCCCAACCTCAATTATGAGGACGCCGGCTGGCGCAAGATATTGCAGGACGTGCGCTTCCGCCGCGCCCTGTCGCTGGCGATCGACCGGCGCGAGATCAATCTCGCGGTGTTCTTCGGGCTCGGCAAGCCCTCGGCCGACACGGTGCTGCCGGCCAGCCCGCTCTATCGCGAGGAGTATGCCAAGGCCTATACCAATTTCGACCCGACGGCGGCCAATATCCTGCTCGATCAGATGGGGCTCATCCAGCGCGACGACGACGGCATAAGGCTCCTGCCCGACGGCCGGCCGGCCGAGATCATCATCGAGACGGCGGGCGAGGACCTGGTCGAGACGGACGTGCTCGAGCTCATCACCGACCATTGGAGCAAGATCGGCATCAAGCTCCTGGTGCGCGCCTCGCAGACCGACGTGCTCAGGAGCCGCATCATCGGCGGCAAGGTGATGATGGCCATGGCGTCGGGCCTCGACAACGGCATCCCGACCGCCGACATGAATCCCAAGGCGCTGGCGCCGACCAGCCACGAGCAGCTGCAATGGTCGCAATGGGGCATCTTCGTCGAATCGGGCGGCGAAAAGGGCTCGGAAGTCGACCTCAAGGAAGCCAAAGATCTCTACGATCTCTACGCGCAATGGCGCGAGACCTCCGACAAGGAGATGCGCGCGGTCATCTGGCATCGCATGCTGGCGACCTATACCGACCAGGTCTTCACCATCGGCATCGTGAATGCGACGCTGCAACCCATCGTCGCCGCGACGAATTTGCGCAACGTACCCGACAAGGTCATCTATAGCTTCGACCCGACCTGCTATTTCGGCATCTACGGCATGGACACCTTCTGGTTCGACAAGGGGGGATCCTAAAGGATGCTGCGCTACATCCTCTGGCGCATCTTGATGATGGTGCCGACGCTGGCGATCATCTCGGCGTTGGTCTTCACCATCATCGAACTGCCGCCCGGCGACTATTTCGAAAGCTATGTGGCGGAGCTCCAGGCCCAGGGCGAGAGCGTCAATGCCGAGCAGATCGAGGCGCTGCGCAAGGAATACGGCTTCGATAAGCCGCCGATCATCCGCTATTTCCACTGGGTCGGCGGCATGCTCGCCGGCGACTTCGGCTATTCCTTCGAATATCAGCTCCCGGTCATGGATGTCGTCGGTGACAGACTGTGGCTGACGATCATGGTTTCGTTCATCACCATCATCTTCACCTGGCTCATCGCCTTCCCGATCGGCATCTATTCGGCGACCCATCAGTATAGCTGGGGCGATTACGGACTCACCTTCCTCGGCCTGCTCGGCATCGCCATTCCCAATTTCATGATGGCGCTGGTCTTCATGTATCTGGCCAATGTGTGGTTCGGCACCTCGATCGGCCATCTGATGGACCCGCAATACATGGCCGAGCCGATGAGCTGGGACAAGGTCAAGTCCATCCTGGCGCATCTGTGGATCCCGGTGATCATCATCGGCACCGCCGGCACCGCCGGCATGATCCGCCGCCTCAGGGCCAATCTGCTCGACGAGCTGCAGAAGCAATATGTGGTGACGGCGCGCGCCAAGGGCCTGCATCCGTTCCGGGCGCTGGTCAAATATCCCCTGCGCATGGCGCTCAATTTCTTCATCGCCGATATCGGCTCGATCCTGCCGGCGATCATCTCGGGCGCCGAGATCACCGCGATCGTGCTGTCGCTTGAAACCACCGGCCCCTTGCTGATCCGGGCGCTCAAGAGCCAGGACATGTATCTCGCCGGCTCGTTCCTCATGTTCCTGGCCTTCCTGACGGTGATCGGCGTCCTCATCTCGGACCTGGCGCTGGCGGTGCTCGATCCGCGCATAAGGCTGCAAGGCGGAAGCACGAAATGAACGACGCCACACCGCTGCCGCCGCCGGGCCAGCCGCTCCAGCACTATGTGTCGACGGCGCCCTTCGACCCCGCCGCCGCCGAGGTGATGAGCGAGCAGCAGAAGCGCATCCACATGGCTTCGCAATGGAAGCTCATGTGGTGGAAGTTCAAGCGCCACCGCGTCGCCCTCATCTCCGGGGTAATTCTCGCCATCCTCTACGGGATGATCGTGATCGCCGAGTTCCTGGCGCCCTACAATCTCGCCACGCGCAACATGGACAACATCTATGCGCCGCCGCAGAAGCTCAGGCTGTTCCATGACGGCCAGTTCGTCGGGCCCTTCGTCTATGGCCGCACCATGCGGCTCAACATGGACAACCTGAAGCGCGAATACACGGACAACACCACGGACGTGCAGAAGCTGCGCTTCTTTTGCCGGGGCGATGCCTACAAGTTCTGGGGCGTGATCGAAAGCAACGCCCATCTCGTCTGCCCGGCCAAGGACGGCCAGATGTTCCTGCTCGGCACCGACCGGCTCGGACGCGACATGCTTTCGCGCATCATCTACGGGGCGCGCATCTCGCTCACCATCGGCCTCCTCGGCGTCGCGGTCAGCTTCATCCTGGGCATCGTCATCGGCGGCATCGCCGGCTATCGCGGCGGCGTGGTCGATCTCGTGACGCAGCGTCTCATCGAAGTCCTGCAATCGCTGCCCAGCATTCCCTTGTGGCTCGCCCTTGCCGCGATCATGCCGGTCACCTGGTCGCCGCTGCTCGTCTATTTCGGCATCACCTTCATCCTGGGGTTGCTCGACTGGACCGGCCTCGCCCGCGCCGTGCGCTCGAAATTGCTGGCGTTGCGCGAGGAAGATTATGTCCTCGCGGCACAGCTCATGGGGGCGAAAGGCGGCCGCATCATCGGCCGGCACCTGGTCCCCGGATTCATGTCGCATTTGATCGCCTCGGCCACCATATCCATCCCCGGCATGATCCTCGGCGAAACCGCATTGAGCTTCCTCGGCCTCGGCCTCAGACCCCCCATCACCAGCTGGGGGGTGCTGCTGCAGGAGGCCACCAATATCAATGTCGTGGCGCTATATCCCTGGCTGATGCTGCCGGTCCTGCCGGTCATCGTGGTCATACTGGCCTTCAACTTCCTGGGCGATGGACTGCGCGATGCGGCCGATCCGTACAAGTGACGGCTGGAGCCCGCCGAAGGCGGGAATTGGCCGGGCTTCGGCCCTGTGGCATAGTCCGCCGCAAACGGGCCGGGCAAGAACAACTAGAGGGGACTGACGATGCGGCGGCTGGAACACGCGCGCATTCTCATGTACAGCCACGACACGTTCGGCCTCGGCCATCTCAGGCGGTGCCGGACGATCGCCCATTCCCTCGTCGAGAACTACCGGGGCTTGAGCGTCCTCATCATCTCAGGCTCGACCATCGCCGGCGCCTTCGACTACCGGGTGCGCGTCGACTTCGTGAAGATCCCCTCGATCATCAAGCTGCACAACGGCGAGTACACATCCATCGACCGGCATACCGACCTGCATGAGACGCTGGAGATGCGTCAGGCGATCATCCGCCATACGGCGGAATCGTTCCAGCCCGACATGTTCATCGTCGACAAGGAGCCGCTCGGCCTGCGCGGCGAGCTCGAGGAAACCTTGTCCTATCTCAAGACGCGCGGCACGACGCTGGTCCTCGGCCTGCGCGAGGTCATGGACGCGCCCCACCTGCTCAAGGCCGAATGGGCGAATCGCGACGTGCTGCGCAAGATCGGCCTGTTCTACGATTCGATCTGGGTCTACGGACCCGCCGATTTCTACGACCCGCTCACCGGCTTCGACGTCCCCCAGGCGATCCGCTCGCGCATGGACTATGTCGGCTTCCTGCAACGCCACTTGCCCCATGCCGACGTGCCGGTGCGCGAGGTCGAAGGCAACTATATCCTGGCGACGACCGGCGGCGGCGGCGACGGCGCCGACCTAATCCATAACATCTTCGATGCCTATCGCCATGACGACACGCTGCGCCACCGGATGCTGGTGGTGCTCGGGCCGTTCATGCCGACGCGCAAGCGGCGCAAGCTGGTCAAGAAGGGATCGGCGCTTCCCGGCGTCGAAATCATCGAATTCGACAACCGCATGGAGAACCTCATCGCCGGCGCCCGCGCCGTCGTCGGCATGGGCGGCTACAACACCTTCTGCGAAATCCTGTCCTTCGACAAGCCGGCGCTGATCGTGCCGCGCGTCACGCCGCGCGAGGAACAGCTCATCCGCGCCAGGCGCGCCGCCGAGCTCGACGTCATCGACATGCTGCTGCCGCAGGAAGCGGAAGACCCGGTGCTGATGGCCAGGGCGCTCAATCGGCTGCCCGATCGCGCGCCGCCCTCGCAAGTGACGTCCAAGCTCAGGCTGGACGGTCTCGAGAACATCACCGATCTCGTCGGCGAATGGCTGGAGCCCGGCTCGCAGAAGCGTCTCTCCGTCGTCGAAGGCGGCACTTGACGAAGAAAATCGTCATCGTGCTCAAAGGCTATCCGCGCCTGTCGGAGACGTTCATCGCCCAGGAGCTGCGCGGCCTCGAGCTCTCCGGTCTCGAGCTCTTCCTCGTCTCGCTGCGTCAGCCGACCGACGAGAAACGCCATCCGGTCCATGACGAGATCGAGGCGCGCGTGGCTTATCTGCCGGAATATCTCCATGACGATCCGTGGCGGATCCTGCGCTCATGGTGGAGGGCGCGCCGGCTCGCCAAATACGCCGAAGCGCGCAATGCCTTCCTCGCCGACCTCAGGCGCGACCCGACGCGCAATCGCTGGCGCCGCTTCGGCCAGGCGCTGGTGCTCGCCGCCGAATTCCCGGCCGATGCCGACTGGCTGCATGCGCATTTCCTCCATACGCCGGCCGCCGTCACCCGTTATGCCAGCATGGCTCTGGGCATCGGCTGGAGCTGCTCGGCGCATGCCAAGGATATCTGGACCTCGCCCGATTGGGACCTCGCCGACAAGCTCGGCGATGCCCGCTTCGTCGCGACCTGCACCAAGGCCGGTTTCGACAAACTCAGGAGCCTCAGCTCCGATCCGGCGCGCATCCATCTGAGCTATCACGGGCTCGATCTCGAGCGCTTCGGCCGGTTCACGGGCGAGCGCCCGGCGCGCGACGGCTCCGATCCGGCCCATCCGGTGATCCTGACGAGCGTCGGACGCGCGGTGGAGAAAAAGGGCTATTCGGTGCTTCTCCAGGCGCTGGCGCTCCTGCCGGAGACCCTTGCCTGGCGCTTCGTCCATATCGGCGGCGGCGAGCTTCTCGGCCAGCTCAAGGCCGAAGCCGAAGCCCTGGGCTTGACCCGGCGCATCGACTGGCTCGGCTCGCGGGCGCAAAACGAGGTGCTGGCCCAGTACCGCGCCAGCGATCTCTTCGTGCTGCCCTGCCGCATCGCGAGCGACGGTGACCGCGACGGGCTGCCCAATGTGCTGGTCGAAGCCTCGAGCCAGAGGCTCGCTTGCGTCTCGACCACGATCTCGGGCGTGCCCGAGCTCCTGAGCGATGACATCGACGGACTCCTGGTGCCGCCGGACGACCCACAGAGCCTGAGCGCGGCGCTCATGCGCGCTATTCGCGAGCCCGGCCTCAGGGGGCGGCTCGGCGATGCGGCGGAGAAACGCGTGCGCCAAGCGTTCGATCATACCGCAAGCATCGCTCAGCTCGGCCAGTTGTTCGCGGCCGCCCGCGGCCCCGCGGGTCCGAGACATTCACCGTGAAGGCGCTCGTCTACGTCCAGCATCTGCTCGGCATCGGCCATCTGGCGCGGGTCAGCCGCATCGCCGCGGCGCTGGCGGAGGCCGGGATCGACGTCACGCTGGTGAGCGGCGGCGCGCCGGTCGCGGGTTTCCCCAAGGCCCAGGTCAAGCTCGTCCAATTGCCGCCGATCCGAGCGCGCGACGCCTCCTTCTCCGAGCTCATCGATGCCGAAGGCAATCCGTTGAGCGACGCGTTCAAGGCCCTGCGCCGCGACCGCCTTCTCACCGCATTCGAGACGGCTCAGCCGGACGTCCTCATCACCGAGGCTTTCCCCTTCGGCCGGCGGCAGATGCGCTTCGAGCTCATTCCCCTCCTGGAGCAGGCCAAGGCGCGACCGCACCCGCCGATCATCGCCAGCTCGGTGCGCGACATCCTGCAGGACAACCGCAAGCCGGGCCGGGCGGAAGAGACGGTGCACGTCGTCGAGCAGTTCTTCGACCTCGTCCTCGTCCATGGCGATCCCGGCTTCGCGCGCCTCGAGGATACGTTTCCGCTGGCCCGGCAGATCGCGGAGCGCGTCGTCCATACCGGGCTTGTGGCCGGCGAGGCCGGGGCAACGCCTGACCGCTTCGACGTCGTGGTCTCGGCCGGGGGCGGAGTCGCCGGCCGCAAGCTCATCCAGGCCGCGGCCGCGGCCGCCCCTCGTCTCATGGAACGGTGGCCAGACTGGTGCATCATCACCGGCCCCAATTTCCCCAAGACCGAGCAGGCGGCCCTTGCCGCCCGGCTGCCAGCGGGGGTCAAGCTCGAGACGTTCCGCCCGGACTTCCCCGGCCTCCTGGCCAGGGCTTCGATCTCGATCTCGCAGGCCGGCTACAATACGGTGTGCGACCTGTTGCGCGCCCGCTGCCGCGCCGTCCTCATCCCCTTTGCCGAAGGGGGCGAGACCGAGCAGAGCGAACGGGCCGGCCGGCTCGAAAGGCTCGGGCTGGCCGCCATCGTGACGGAGGACCGTCTCACCCC
The DNA here is from genome assembly GCA_050251035.1 of Parvibaculaceae bacterium. Classification (GTDB taxonomy): domain Bacteria; phylum Pseudomonadota; class Alphaproteobacteria; order Rhizobiales; family Aestuariivirgaceae; genus Taklimakanibacter. The sequence goes on along the minus strand of JBFWNN010000015.1, from coordinate 25,487 downwards.
TGAGAGCCTCGCCCAGGCGATGCGGGCCGCGCCGGCACCGGCATCCCATCGGATCGATCTCGCCGGTGCCGGCCAGACGGCCCGCCTGCTCCTGGCGCGGCTCGCGGCCCGCGGGAGAGCGCCTTCAGGCAGTCTTAAGCATTGATCCACATGGTTTATTGCCAGTAGCGGGGGAAGGGGCGATTTTGTATGCTGCGACGGCCGCCATGAACAACCTCTCCCCAGCCCGACTGTTCCCGCCCTGCGAGCACACTGGTCCGCATGGATAAGAATCTCGCCAAATATATCTGGCGGCATACGAGCCGGCACCAGCTGTGGATATTGTTCATCATCCTCCTGTCGATGCCGACCTATTTCCTGTCGCTCGATCTGCCCAAGCAGATCGTCAACGGGCCGATCCAGGGCGACGGCTTCACCACGCCGGGCGCGCTCCAGACCTTCCTCAAGATCTCCATCGATTTGCCGGACTGGATCAGCCCGCGTGAGCCCATCGTCCTGTTCGAGGGCTTCGAGTTCGACCGCTTCGGCATGCTGATGGCGCTGTCGGGCGCGTTCCTCGTGCTCGTCATCGTCAACGGCGTCTTCAAGCTCTATATCAATACTTTTAAGGGCCGGCTCGGTGAGCGCATGCTGCGCCGCCTGCGCTTCCAGCTCATCGACCGGGTGCTGCGCTTTCCGCCCAATGTGTTCAAGCGCCTGAAATCGGCGGAAGTCGCCACCATGGTGAAGGACGAGGTCGAGCCCCTGGGCGGCTTCATCGGCGATGCCTTCGTGCAGCCGGCCTTCCTCGGCCTCCAGGCGGCGACCGCGCTGTTCTTCATCATCCTGCAGAATTTCTGGCTCGGCATCCTCGCCGCCTTCATGGTCGGCATCCAGGGCATCATCATCCCGAAGATGCGCCGCCGCCTCATCCGCCTCGGCAAGGAGCGCCAGCTCACCGCGCGCCAGCTCGCCGGACGCGTCGGCGAGATCGTCGACGGGATTTCATCGGTGCATGTCCACGACACGTCGAATTATGAGCGTGCCGACATCGCCGCGCGGCTCGGCCGCATCTTCAAGATCCGCTACGACATCTATCAGTGGAAATTCTTCGTCAAGTTCCTCAACAACTTCCTGGCCCAGCTCACGCCCTTCCTGTTCTACGCGATCGGCGGCTATCTGGCGCTCAAGGGCGAGCTCGATATCGGCCAGCTCGTCGCGGTGATCTCGGCCTACAAGGACCTGCCGAGCCCGATCAAGGACCTGATCGACTGGGACCAGCAGCGCGTCGACGTGCAGGTGAAATACGCCCAGGTCTACGAGCAGTTCCATGTCGATCAGATTCTCGATCCCAAGCTGCAGGAACTGACTCCGGATGCGGTGGCGCCGATCGCCACGCCGATCCAGATGGTGAATTTTTCCGCGAGCGACGACAGCGGCGCAAGGCTCCTCGAGAATGTCACGCTCGACATCAAGCCCGGGGAGAAGGTCGCCATCATCGGCACCGCGGGCGGCGGCACCGAGGCGCTCGCCGATGCGATCGCCCGCCTGGTCTGGCCGGACAGCGGCCGCGTCGCCATCAATGGCGCGGACCTTCTCGAAATCCCGGAAGCCGTGACCGGACGGCGCATCGCCTATGCGTCGAGCGACGGCTATCTCTCCCAGGGCACGATCCTCGACAACCTGGTTTATGTGCTCAAGCATTTTCCGGTCCACCATAAGACCTATGAGGGAGACGAGGCGAGCCAGCGCGAATGGGAGGTGACGGAAGCCTTGCGTGCCGGAAATCCCGATCACGACGTGCGCAGCGATTGGGTGGACTACGAAACCATCGGCGCCAAGGGGCCGGAGGATCTCTTCGCCGCCATCGATCAGGTTCTCGATGCCGTCTCCTTCTCGGATGACGTGTTCGATCTGGGGCTCAGGGCTTCGGTCGACGAGGAGCAGCATCCGGCGATCCCCGAGCATATCGTGGAGGCGCGCAAGGCGCTGCAGGCGAGGCTCGAGGAAGAAGGGCTTTCCGGCCTCGTCGTCTCCTTCGATCTCGGGCTCTACAACATGGAAGCGACGGTCGCCGAAAACCTGCTGTTCGGCACGCCGGTCGGCCCGCAGTTGTCCAACGCCAATCTCGCGTCCAACGGCTATTTCCGTTCCATCCTGGCGCAGTCGCAACTCGACGAGGCACTCTACCGGATGGGCGTCGAGATCGCCCGCAACGCCGTCGAGCTGTTTCGTGACCTGCCGCCGGATCATCCGTTCTTCCAGCAGCTCATCTTCATGACGGCGGACGAGATTCCGGACTATCAGGCGCTGCTGCAGCGCGTGCAGGACAAGCCCTTCGCCCAGGTCGCGGAAGCGGATCGCCAGCGCATGATGCGGCTCACCTTCTCCTATGTCGAGCCGCGCTACCGCTTCGGCCTGCTCGACCAGGACATGACGGATCGCATCGTCGAAGCGCGCATGACGTTCCACGACAATCTGCCCGACAGCCTGAAGGGCGCGATCGAGCCCTATGACCCGGAAGGCTACAACAAGTCCGCGAGCATCCTCGACAATGTGCTGTTCGGCCGCATCGGGCACCGCCACGCCGATGCCGCGGAGCGCATCCGCGGCATCGTGCGCTCGGTGCTCGACGACCTCGATCTCACCCGGGACGTGGTGAAGATCGGCCTCGAGTTCAATGTCGGCGTCGGCGGCCGCCGCCTCACCACGGTGCAGCGCCAGAAGGTCCATGTCGCCCGCGCCCTGCTCAAGCGCGGCGATTTCATCATTCTCAACAAGGCGATGTCGTCGGTCGAGCAGCGCACCCAGGAGCACCTGGTGCGCTCCGTTCTCGGTGAAGCGCAGCGCGACGGCCGCAAGCCGGCTGTCGTGTGGGTCTTGAGCAATCCGAACCTCGCACGCTTGTTCGACCGGGTGGTGGTGCTCGACCGCGGAATGGCCGTAGAAGACGGGAATTATGATCATCTCATGGCGCGAAAGGGCGTTTTCGCGGGGCTCCTGGCGTCGTAGAATGGGTAGGATTGAAAAAGGAGAATTAAGCCATGCAGCTCAGGGATGAAGTGGAGCTGTTGCGGCGCGTGCCGCTCTTCGCCGGTGTGGCTCCGGCCAAGCTCAAGCTTCTGGCCTTCACCTCGGACCGGGTCAACTTCGATTCCGGACAGGTGCTGTTCAAGCAGGGCGATCCGGGCGATGCCGCCTATGTGGTGCTGTCGGGCTCGGCCGATGTGCTGGTCAATTCGCAGTCAGGCGAGATCAAGGTGGCGACTCTCGAGCCCAATTCGATCGTCGGCGAGATCGCCATACTCTGCGACGTTGCCCGCACCGCGACGGTCAAGGCCAATGCGCCACTCGAGACATTGCGCATCCGCAAGGATCATTTCCTCAGGCTTCTGGCGGAGTTTCCGGAGATGGCGGTCGAGATCATGCGGGTGCTGGCCGACCGCTTGAGCCATACGACGGCCGAGCTCAGCGAAGCGCGCAGCAATCTCAGGCGTAAAGCGAATTAGGACTTCCGCACGTCCCCAGGGACCGGCATGACTCCTTCCGACGTCGCCTTGCCTTCCGCGCCGCCCCGCCGCGCCAGCTTGCGGCAGCTCAGGCTGTGGACCGGCCTTGTGCTCTTCGCCTTCGCGCTCACCCATCTCCTCAACCACGCGGTCGGCCTCGTGTCGATCGACGCCATGGAGGCGGTGCGCAGCTGGCGCGTCGCCGTCACCCGCAGCGCACCCGGCACGGCGATCCTGCTCATCTCGTTTCTCCTCCATTTCGCGCTGGGCGTCGCCATCTTCATCCGCCGCCGCAGCTTGCGGATCAGTCCGCATGAATGGGTGCAACTGGCCTTCGGCCTCCTCATCCCGCTCCTCCTCCTGCGCCATGCCACGGCGCTCCGCGGCGCCCATGTCTATGCGGGCGTCGACGACAACTACTATTACGCGCTGTGGATCATGTGGCCGGGAGAGGCCTGGACGCAGGCCGCGCTGATCACTCTCGTCTGGGTGCATGGCTGCATCGGGCTGCACCACTGGCTGCAGTTCAAGAGCTGGTACCGCGATCTCAAATGGCTGTGGCTCGCCATCGCGGTGCTGGTGCCGGCCCTGGGCTTCGCCGGCTTCACCTCGGCGGCCCGCGCCATCCGCTACGAGACGGACTTCGAAAGCCCGCTGACCGCGGAGCAAGGAGCGTTCCTCAAGGGCATCATCGACTACGAGGTCTATGGCTATATCGGCCTCCTCGTCCTGATCGTGGCGGCCCGCATCGGTCTCGGCGTCCTCGACCATTATCGCAGCCGGATCACCATCACCTATACCGGCGGGCAGAAGGTGTCGGCCAGGCGCGGCCTCTCGGTCCTCGAGATCAGCCGCCTCCACGATATCCCGCATGCTTCGGTGTGCGGCGGACGGGCCCGCTGCTCCACCTGCCGGGTGCGCGTCATCGAAGGCCCGCCGGATCAGCCGCCGCCCGGCGCCAATGAACGCCGCATCCTGCAGCGGGTCGGCGCGCCCGCCAATGTCCGGCTCGCCTGCCAGTTCAGACCCGTGAACGACATCACCATCACCACCTTGCTGCCGGCGGTGACGGCCGATGCCGTCGGCGGGCTTGCCGACAAATATTTCTGGGGCGTCGAGCAGGAGGTCACCGTCATGTTCTGCGACCTCAGGGGCTTCACCAAGCTGTCGGAGCAGCGCCTGTCCTATGACGTCGTCTTCCTGCTCAACCAGTATCTCGGCCGGATGAGCGAGGTCATCACCGACACTGGCGGCTATGTCGACAAGTTCATGGGTGACGGCATCATGGCGATCTTCGGCATGGACAAGAGGGCGGAGACCGGCGCCATCGAGGCGCTGCAGGCGACCCGCGCCATGGGAGGCGTGCTCGACGCCCTCAATCAGAGCCTGCATGAAGAGCTGCGCGGCAAACTGGAAATGGGGATCGGGCTCCATGCGGGCTCCGCCATCCTCGGCCGCATCGGGGCGGCGGGGAAATCGAGCGCCGCCGGGGCCGTGACCGCGCTCGGCGACACGGTCAACACGGCGAGCCGGCTCGAAGGCGCCTGCAAGGAGCTCAATATGCAGGCCATCATTTCTAAAGCGGTCCTGGACAAGGCCGGTGCCGGCACTGCCGTGCTCCCGACACAGCGCATCGAGATCAGGGGCCGGGCCCAGCCCATCGAGGTCGTCATGGTAAAGCGGGCGACGGAGCTGCCAGCTTTGGAATAGCATAGCGCGTAAGACCTGCTACCATAGCAGCCGAGCGAGGGATTCAAGTCATTGATGGCGAAGCGTGAATTCACTGTGAAGTTCTGGGGTGCCCGGGGCAGCATCCCGGTCTCGGGACCGGGCTTTGCGCGCTATGGGGGCGATTCCTCCTGCGTCGCGATGCGCTGCGGCGAGCATCTCTTGATGTTCGATGCGGGCTCGGGCCTCAAGCGCGCCGGCCTGCAGATCGAGCAGGAAGGCCTCAAGCGCATCGACATGTTCTTCTCGCATTGCCATTGGGACCATATCTTCGGCATTCCCTTCTTCATGCCGCTCTATCGCAGCAGCATGAAGGCGCGCATCTGGTCCGGCCATCTCGCCGGCGTCATGACGACGCGCGAGATGATCGCCGGCATCATGAAGGCGCCGTATTTCCCGATCGCGCCGGAAATCTTCATCGCCGATATCGACTACAGGGATTTCAAGCCGGGCGACGTGCTGAAGCCGCATGACGGCATCGTCATCAGCACCGGCAGCCTCAACCATCCCAATGGCGCTGTCGGCTATCGCGTCGAATTCCAAGGCAAATGCGCCTGCTACATCACCGACACCGAACATGTGCCGGGCAAGCTCGACCAGACCGTGCTCAGGCTCATCGATCATGCCGACCTCGTCATCTATGACGCGGCCTTCGTCGAGAAGGAGATGCCGCGCTACAAGGGCTTCGGACATTCGAGCTGGGAAGAGGGAGTGCGGTTGTGCCGTGCCGCCAAGGCCAAGAAGCTCGCCATCTTCCATCATTCGCCGCTGCGCGAGGACGACGAGCTCGACAAGATCGGAGAAGACGCGAAAGCGGAATTTCCCGGCGCCTTCGTCGTGCGCCAGGGACAAGTGGTCGAGCTCTGATCCGTCATGTGGCGAGCAATTCGCCCGGTGCGCGCCAGCGCACGCGCGCCGGCGGCGCCGCCGTGAACAGATCGCGCAGGAAACGGAAAGCCGCGTCGTCGCTCACGAGGTGATGGCTCAATATGCCGATGGGTCTTCCGCCGGCGATGCGGGCTTCCGCCAATTCCCTGGCGAGGGCGGCGATGAGCCAGGCATGATCGCGACAGGCATTGCCCGCATGCGAGTCGATGATGTCGACATGGGTATTGACGATCGCCAGCCCAGGCAGCGACCGCAGCTTGCGGCCAAAGGCCGACAGCGCGGCAAATCCCAGGGACGGCAGGTCGTCCAGCAGCGCCGGATCGATGCGATTCCATGGCGGCACCAGCATGGGCGCGAGACGCTCGCCATAAAGCCCGGACAACCGCGCAAGTCCCACCCTGAGGTCGTCGAGGATCACCGCCCGCGGCCGATGCGGTCCGAGCTCCTGCTTCTTTTCGGGAGGCGGGGCATGATTGGCATGCGACCAGCCGTGAATGACGGGATGGACATGCGGCGCCGCGACGAGGCGAACGGCGAGCGCCGGCCCCGAGCGCGCCGGAATGATCGCCAGAGCGACCGGTATCGCGAATTCCGCCGTCAAGGCGATCAGCCGGTCGAGCGCGGGCGTCGGCTCGACCGCGTCGTCGTCGCGCAGCCACAGCTCGACGGCGAGGCCCAGATCGCGCCAGCGGTCAAGCTCGTCATGGACCGGCTGCCACATCCGCACATCCGTCACGATTCGGCACCTCTGAGGATCAGGCCGAGCTTCACGGCGGCGAGCCGCAGCGAGCGCTCCTCGAAGACGAAAGTGCGCGCCGCCCGGCCATAGGCTTCGCGCTTGGCAGCGTTGGCGAGCAGATCGCGAATCGCCGTGGCATAGGCCGCCACGTCGCCTTCCGGCGTCAAGAGCCCGGTTCTCTCATGCCGAACCACGGCGGGAACGCCCGCGGTCGCCTGCGCCACCACCGGCATGCCCGCGGCTTCGGCTTCGAGATAGGCCATGCCATAGGCCTCGCCGCAGCCCGGCCATACATAGATGCCACCGTCGCGCAGTGCCGCCGGCACGGACTCGGCGGGGAGCTCGCCGCGCCAGTGGATGCGGCCGGGCGGGAGACCCGCGAAGAGCGCGGCCGTCTCGGCACGCACCGGGCCGTCGCCGATCACCGTCAGGTGCCAGGGCAGGTCGGTGATGAGCCCGAGCGCCCGAGCGAGCATGGTGAAACTGGCAAACTTGTCGCCCTTGCGCATCATGGCGACCGTCACCAGCCTGGCATCCGGCAAGAGGGGTGTGAAGCCCTCATAGGCCGAAGTGTCGATGAAGGGTGAGAGCGAGGCAAAGCGCGCCTGCGGCGCCACGCTTTCCAGCCCGGGGCGGTCGCGATCGGTGAAACAGAGATTGACCTGCGCCAGACCGACGGCGTCGCGGATCAGCGCCTGAGCGTCGGCCCAGCCCTGACGGTCGCGCTTGGCGGCGTAGGAAGCTTCCGCCGTCACATAGGGGATCCGCCATTCACGGGCGAGGTCGGGGCCGATGAGGTCGGGGGCCTTGTAGTAAAGATGATAGGTGAACCACAGATCCGGTCTCTTGCCGCGCGCCCATTCCTGCCTGAGCCGGGCCTTCTCGGTCTGGGCCTCGCGCTGCACATCATCAAGTGACCCGGCTTCGGCCCGAAAGGCGCGCATGCGGCTCGCCAGCTCCACATCGAAGCCGCCTTGGACGAGGGCCTGCATGAGCAAGCGCGCCATTTGCCGATCTCCGGACGGGACGGGATGATCGGGAGACTTGAGCGGCGCATAGAAGGCGATCTTCACCTGTCTGCCTATGGCGGCCTTCCGCTGTGAGGTCAATCATGAGCTTGCGGCGATCACGGTTGCTTTATCGCCAAGCCATCGGCGGCATGCTAGCGTCTGGCGATGAGTAATGGAACCGGGCAGGACTTCTTCGCGACGCTGCCGACATTCAAGGAATTCTCCGGTGTCGCCGACGAGCGCAACTACACGCCACTGCCCGCCGACTGGTTGCTTGCGACCGCCGATATCGTGAGCTCGACGCGCGCCATCGAGCGCGGCGAATACAAGGCGGTCAACATGGCGGGCGTCAGCGTGATCTCGGCCGTGCTCAATGCGCTGGGCCATGGCCGCATCCCCTTCGTGTTCGGCGGCGACGGCGCGCTCCTGGCTATCCCTCCGGATGCGGTCGCCAAGACGCGCCAAGCCCTGGCGGCGACCCAGGTCTGGGTGAAGGAGGATCTGGGCCTCGACCTCAGGGCCGCACTCGTGCCGATGAGCGATATCCGCGAACAGGGACATGATGTGCGGGTCGCCCGCTTCCAGGCGAGCCCCCATGTCACCTATGCGATGTTCGCCGGCGGCGGCGCCAACTGGGCCGAGGGCCAGATGAAGGCCGGCAAATATGCGGTGCCGGCGGCCGCGCCCCAGTCGCGTCCCGATCTCTCCGGCCTGTCCTGCCGCTGGGACCCGATCGCGGCGAAGAACGGCGAGATCGTCTCGATCATCGTCACGCCGGCCGGCCCAGGCCGCGGTGCCGAGTTTTCCAAGCTGATCGACGACATCATCGGCATCGTCGGCGGCGAGGCCGAAGCCGGATTGCCGGTGCCGCGCAAATTCGGCTTTCCGCCCAAGGGCCTCAATTACGAGGCGCTCGCCTCGCGGCGCGGCTCGCTCATGGCGCGCAAGCTCTATATCCTGGCCGAAAGCCTTGCCGGATGGCTGGTCTTCAAGACCAATAGCAAGGTCGGCGGGTTCGATGCCGCCGCCTACAAGACGGACGTTGCCCAGAACACCGATTTCCGCAAGTTCGACGACGGGCTCAAGCTCACCGTGGATATCGCCTCCGAGCGTTTCGCCCGGCTGGAAGAGCGCCTCAAGCAGGCCGCGGGACAGGGACTCTGCCGCTATGGCCTGCACCGCCAGAATTCGGCGCTGATGACCTGCTTCGTTCCCAACCCCTTCGCCCGGAACCATTTCCATTTCATCGACGGGGCGGCCGGAGGCTATGCCGTGGCGGCCGCCAACATGAAGGCCATGGCGGCGGCGTGAAACTTGCGCCCGGTCCGGCGCGCGCCAGTCCAATATCCTGAAGCAAATCCTTGTCGCCAAAGTCTTCAACTTTGACGGGATTTGCTCTAGGGACGAGGAGGGATCACAGGGACGGGCGTCGAACCACATGAAAATCGCTGTCATCGGAGCCGGTTATGTCGGGCTGGTCTCCGGCGCCTGCCTTGCCGAATTCGGCTTCGATGTGTTCTGCGTCGACCAGGACAAGACGCGCGTCGCCGAGCTCAATGCCGGCCGGATCCCCATCCACGAGGCCGGCCTCGACACGCTCGTCCATTCCAACACGCGCGCCGGGCGTCTGCATTTCACCACCGATCTCCCCTCGGCGGTATCCCAGGCCGAAGCGGTGTTCATCGCCGTCTCGACGCCGACCCGGCGCGGCGATGACGCCGCCGACCTCGCCTATGTGCAGCAGGCGGCCAGCCAGATCGCCCAGGCGCTCGACGGCTATTCCGTCATCATCACGAAGTCCACCGTGCCGGTCGGCACGGCGCGCAAGCTCAAGGCGCAGATCAGGGAGCTCAGGCCCGACGCCGAATTCGACGTCGCCGCCAATCCGGAGTTCCTGCGCGAGGGCTCGGCGGTCGAAGACTTCCTGCATCCGGACCGCATCATCGTCGGCAGCGAGTCGAAACGCGCCCAGGAGACCTTGCGCAAGATCTATCAGCCGATCACCATGAGCGGCGCGCCGCTCATCTTCACCGATTTCGAATCGGCCGAGCTCATCAAATATGCCGCCAACGGCTATCTCGCGATGCGGCTCGCCTTCATCAACCAGCTCGCCGACCTGTGCGAGAAGGTCGGCGGCGATATCGCCGTCGTCGCCAGGGGCATCGGCCATGACAAGCGCATCGGCCATCACTACCTGCATCCGGGACCGGGCTTCGGCGGCTCGTGCTTTCCCAAGGACACGCGCGCCCTCGCCGCCACCGCGCGCGAGGCGGCGGCACCGTTCAGCCTCATCGAGGCGGTGGTCGGCGCCAATGACAAGCGCAAGGCGGCGCTCTTCGCCCGCGTCGCCAAGGCGCTCGGCGGCAGCGTCGCGGGCAAGCGCATCGCCATATTGGGACTCGCTTTCAAGGCGGAGACGGACGACCTGCGCGACGCGCCGGCTCTCGACCTCATTCCGGCCCTGACCGCGGCCGAGGCCTCGGTCGTGGCTTATGATCCGGTGGTGCGCAGCAACGGCAACAGCGCTTTTGCCGATATCGCATGGGCGAAGACCGCCTATGACGCCGCCGAGACGGCGGACGCCGTCATCGTGCTCACAGAATGGAACGAATTCCGCGGCCTCGATCTCGTCAAGCTGGCGCGCAGCATGCGCGAGCCGGTGATGATCGACTTGCGCAATCTCTATTCCATCACCGATATCGCCAAGACACCCTTCATCTATCACAGCCTCGGCCGCCAGGTCCTGCGGCCGCTGATGACCGGCGGCGCCTGATCGGACTTCGCTCCGGCTCAGGCTTCGAGCGCGATGGCGCTGGCATCGTCCGCCGGCTTGAAGCGTGGAAACGTCCGGCAGTCCGGATCGCCGCGCTCGATCTCGCGCAGCTTCTCATAAAGGTTCGCGACCCCGCCCTCGCCGGAGGCCTGCGCCAGGAGCTCTTCTTCCGATGCCGCATCGTAGTGATCGACGAGGCGGAAGAAGCCGTCGCTCGCCATCAACACGCGATCCGGGTCGGCAAGCGGCATGTGCTCGAGGAAAGCAAGGCAGGCCCGGTCCGCCTCGATCACGCCATAGCCGCCCGGCCGATTGCGGCGCCGGCGATTGGCGAAGAGCCGGGGCTGGAGCTGGCCCGCGATCGCCTTGATGTCCGACAGGCCGCCGGCGCGCAGGCGCTGAGCCTCGGCGGTGATCCAATGGTCGAAATCGTCATTGGCAAAATCGACGATGCGGCGAAAGCCGTGGCGGTCCCGCGCCAGGAGCCGGCAATCGCCGAGGCGGACGGCATGCCATCCGGATCCGATCCGGCAGACCGCGGCGATGCAGGCGGCAGGCGGGTCATAGTCATCCGGCATGGCCGTGCGCCGCAGCGCCTCGGCCTGGTCGGCGATCAGGCGGTCGATAAGATCGGACATGGCCGTCTTGATGTCGCGCGCTTGCGGCAACAGCATGCGCAAATGTGCGTCGATGCGGGTGACGAACCATTGCGCGTCGCTGCCGGCAAGCCCGAGGCTCTGCGTGTTGATGCCAGTCACGCCGTCGAGGGCCCAGGCCGCCTGGACATCGTCGGGCTCGCCGATGAAACCAACGGCATCCTCGTTTACCCGGCCGCTGCCCTGGCTGATGCGGCCGGCAAGTTTCAGTTTCATCGGGAAAAGACTTCTCCGTCGATCCATGTGCGGGTGACGGCGAGCGCGTCCGTCAGATGGACGAGATTAGCCCGGAAGCCCGGAGCGATGCGACCCAATTCGCGATCGACCTTAAGGAAAGCGGCCGGATAGAGCGAAGCCATGCGCAAGGCCTCGGCGAGGTCGAGGCCCAGCACCGCGACGCAGAAACGCACCGCCTCGTCCATGGTCAGGATGGAGCCGGCCAGCGTCCCCTCATTGAGCTCGAGGCGGCCATTGCGGGCGATCACCTCGCGACCCTGTAGCGCAAAGCGCGGTGGACCGCCCGCGGCCGGCGGCATGGCGTCGGTCACCAGGAACAGCCGGCCCTTGGGCTTCGTCCTGAGCGTCACCTGCAGCGCGAGAGGGTGGACGTGATGGCCATCGGCAATGATGCCGCAATAGCTCGACGGGTCGGTGAGGGCCGCTCCGACCATGCCGGGCTCGCGATTCTGCAACTGGCTCATCGCATTGAAGAGATGGGTGAAGCCGCGGGCGCCGGCGGCGAGCGCGGCTTGCGCCTCCTTCGCCGTCGCTTCGGAATGGCCGAGCGACACGATGATGCCGGCTTGCGCAAGGTCGGCGACGATCGCCGGCGTCACATGCGAAGGCGCGACGGTCAGGAGCACGATGCCGCAATCGAGACCCTTGAGCCAGGCTATGTCTTCCGGCGTGATGGGGCGGATATGCTGGGGTGGATGCGCTCCGGCGCGGCGCGGATCGAGGAACGGACCTTCGATGTGAATGCCGATGATGCCGGGAACGCCTTGCGCCCGGGCCGCGGCGACCGCATCGGCCGCCTGGCGGGTGATGTCGGGACTGTCGGTGATGACGGTCGGCAGCATGCTGGTGGTGCCGAAGGCGCGAAAGGCGTCCGCCATGCGGCGGATGACGGCGACCGAGGGGCGATCATTGAGCAAAGCGCCGCCGCCGCCATTCACCTGGGCATCGATGAAACCCGGCGCCAGCACGCCGCCCGCGAGGTCGGTGACGGTGATGCCATGGTCGAGCTCGGCCAGCGGCACGACCGTCTCGATCCGGCCATCGGCGATGACCGCCGCCTTGTGGTCGTGGAAGCCCTCGCCGTCGAACAGGCGGGCGCCCTTGAGAGCGAAGCGCGTCATCTTGTCTCCGTCACCTTCTTGAGCAGCCGTGGCTTGTCGGGATTGCGTCCGCGCCGCCGGGCGATGCGCTCGGCGCTGCCGTAGAAAGTCTGGATCAGCGAAATGGGGTCGAGCAGGGGATGCCGCGTGGCAGCATAATCAGGCGTGATCACATGGGCGCCGGCTTCACCGAGACGCCGGGCCGTCTCTCGCGTGGTGGCCAAGGCCTGGTCGTCCGGCGCAAAAACCAGCACCGGAAACCCTTTGGTCACGAGCTCCATGGGGCCGTGCAGCACCTCGGCGGCGGAATAGGCTTCGGCATGGAGGCCGCCCGTCTCCTTGAGCTTCAGGGTCGCTTCCTGCGCCATCGGCAAAGAGGGGCCGCGACCGAGCACGAAGGAGGACTGCGATTGGGCCAGCATGTCCTCGACCTCGCTCCAGCGCAAAGCAAGGGCCCTGGCGAGGTCATCCGGCAGGGCCTGCAAGGCGTCGGACAGCCGGGCATCGCCGCTCGCCGCGGCGGCGAGCCCGGCCGCCATGGCGGCCGAAGTGATGAAGCTCTTGGTGGCGGCGACACTCCGCTCGATGCCGGCGCAGAGCGGCAGGCAGAGATCGGCCTCGCGGGCCAAGGGTGAATCCTCGGTGTTGGTCACCGCGAGGGTGGGGACGCCCGCCCGCTTCGCCGCCGCCTGGAAAGCGAGGATGTCCGGGCTCTTGCCCGATTGCGAAATGGTGAGCAGCAGCGTGTCGCGCAAAGCGAGCCGGGCGCCATAGACCGAGACGACGGACGCGCCGACCGAGCAGCAGGGGAGGCCGAGCGTGATCTCGATCAGATACTTGAAATAAGAGGCGGCGCAGTCGGACGAGCCTCTTGCGCAAGTGACGATGTGGCTGGGCTTGCGCGCGGCATAGAGCCGGCCGAGCTCGGCCAAGGCCTTGGCATTGGTGGCGAGCATGCGGGCCACGGCTTCGGGGGCTTCGGCGATCTCGCGCGCCATGTGGGTTTCGTTCTGGGTCATGATCCTTTGGCCAGATGAAGCTCGGCGACGAAATCATAGGAGTCGCCACGATAGTGGGAGCGCGTGAACTCCACGACACGGCCGTCGGCCAGATAGGACACGCGCTGGATGAAGAGGGCCGGGCTGCCTTCGGCCAGGCCGAGCAGTTCGCCTTCGCTCGCGGTCAGGGCCACGGCATGGAGGCGCTGCAGGGCCCGGACGGGCCTGAGCCCGCGCGCCTCGAGCGCCGCATAGAGCGACGCGCCGGGGAATTCCGGGTCGGGCAGGAAGCGATGCGGGATCGAGGCGCGCTCGATGGCGAGCGGCTTGCCGTCGGCGCGGCGCAAGCGGTGCAGCCGCGTGATCTTCTCGCCCGGCGACAAGGCCAGCACGAGCGCTTCCTCCGGCGTCGGCAGCCCGGTCGAGCGGTCGAGCCAGTCGGCATCGGTGGTGATGCGGCGCAGGCGCATGTCCTCGGTGAAGCTGGTGAGGCGCGACAGCGGCTGCTCGATGCGCTCGGGCTTGGGCGCCACGTAAGTGCCGGAGCCCTGGCGCTGCACCAGCACACCTTCGGCCACGAGATCGGCGAAGGCCTTGCGCACGGTGACACGCGATATGCCGAGCATGCGGGCAAGGTCGCGTTCGGCCGGAATGGCTTCGTCATTGGCGAGACGGCCTTGCGCGATCGCCTCGGTCACCAGCTTCTTGAGCTTGTGATAGAGCGGCGCCGGGTTCTCGTCGGCGATACGGGCGCGGTCGAAGATCGGATCGAGATCGCTCATGAGCTCCAGTCCTCGAGGCCCGCGGCGCGGCGCGCCATCATGATGGCGCCGTCGAGCGGATCCCTATGCGGCTCGATCAGGTGCGGGCGCAGTCCGTTCGGCAAATAGGGCGTCACCGGCCGCGCCAGGCCGCCAATGAGCGCGATCGAGGGCGCACCCTTGGCGATGAGCGCCTCGACCATCATCGCAACGCCGGCGGCCGCTTCCCTGACGAGCTCGAGGCCGTGCCGATCACCCGCCGCGGCGGCGGCGAAGATGCGCGGCGAGAAGCGCGCATAGTCGCGCGGCAAGGCGGTCAGCGCCCAATCGCCGAAACCCTGGCGGTCGTGGCCGAATTCGGCGAGGAGCTCGTCGAGCAAAAACGAACTTTCGATCATCCCGTCGAAAGCGAGGGCGGCGCGGCGCAAGGCGGCGCGGCCGAGAATGGCGCCCGAGCCGTCATCGCCCAAGGGAAAGCCCCACCCCCCAAGCCAATGGCGCTTGCCGCCGACGAGGGCCAAGGCCGCCGAGCCCGTGCCGGCGATGACGATGCCGCCGTCGCGGCCGTCATGGGCGCCGAGACAGGCGACATAGGCATCGACATCGACGCTGAAGGCGGCGAAGGGGAGGCCGGCGCGGCGCACGCGCTCGGCCGCCTCCTCGGTAACGACCCCCGCCAGACCCAGACCCACATGCAGCCGCTCAAGCCCGGCCCCGATGAGACCCGCTTTGCGCAAAGCCTCACGCGCCGTGGCCAGGATCGTGCTCAGCGCCGCATCGAAATCCGAATAGATATTGGCAAACCCGCCAATGGCCTCGCTGCGCAGCGCGCCATCTTCCGCCCTGATGCGGGCGCGGCATTTGGTGCCGCCGCCATCGATCCCTAGAAAAAGCCTGTCCGTCACGCCATTCTCCTTGGAATCAGAATACCAAAATAATACCTTATGGGAAGTATGAAGATTCTATTGGACATGTGGTAGTATTTTGGTATTGTCCGCCTCCATAAAATAAACATTCAGGTTGTGGGCGGAATGAATTTCACCGAGGGCGTCAGCAGTTTGTCGCGCGGCCTTGATCGCTGGGACGATGCCCGGATTCTCGAAGCTCTCGCCGACGGACAGGCGCGCGCGGTCGCCTCGGTCAGAGGCGCGCTCCCGGCGCTCGCCCGGGCGGCCGAAGCGCTGGCCACGGGTCTCGCCCGCGGCGGACGGATCATCTATGCGGGGGCCGGAAGCTCCATCAACATCGCGGTCCAGGACGGCGCCGAACTGCCCTCGACCTTCGGGATCGAAAGATCGCGCATCGTTTTCGTGATCGCCGGCGGCGAAGCCTCGCTCCTCGATATCGACGCGCAAGCCGAGGACGACGTCGAAGCGGCACTTGCCGGCATCACGGCGCTCGCGCTCACGCCCGAAGACACGGTCATCGCGCTGAGCGCCAGCGGGTCGACGCCGTTCACGCTCACCGCCGCCCGCGCCGCCAAGGCGGCGAAAGCGAAAGTCATCGCCATCGCCAACAATGCTTCGGCGCCGTTGCTCGCGATCGCGGATCATCCCGTCCTTCTCGACACCGGGCCCGAGGTGATCGTCGGCTCGACCCGGATGGGAGCGGGCACGGCACAGAAATGCGCGCTCGGCCTCCTCTCGACGCTCGCCCATATCAAGCTCGGCTGCATCTATGACGGCTGGATGATCCGGCTCCAGGCCGACAATGCGAAACTGCGCCAGCGCGCGCAGCGCATGGTCGCCGACATCGCCAAGGTGGACGAGGCCGCGGCCGAACGCGCGCTCAGCCAGACGGATGGTCATGTGGCCCCGGCGGCACTCATTTGCGCCGGAGCCAGGGACTTCGTCGCCGCCGAAGCACTGCTCGCCAAGGCGAAAGGAAATCTGCGGCTCGCGCTCGAGCATCTGGCCGGGTCATGAGCACATCCCGCTAAAGTTGAAGGCTTTGGCGAGAAGGATTTGCACCGGGAATTCAATGCCGCATCCCCGCGGCACAGGGAGAAGAGGAAGGAGAATGTCAATGATGACGTCCGCTTTGAAAAAGATGCTTTTCGCTGCGACGGCGCTCGCCGGCATGACGGGCGCTGCGCTCGCCGGCTCGCTCACCATCGAGAGCTGGCGCAACGACGACGCGACGATCTGGAAGGACAAGATCATCCCGGCCTTCAATGCCAAGCACCCGGACATCCAGGTGACCTTCTCGCCCTCGCCGCCGGCGGAATACAATGCCAGCCTCAATGCCAAGCTCGAAGGCGGCACGGCGGGCGACCTCATCACCTGCCGGCCGTTCGACGCCTCGCTCGATCTCTTCAACAAGGGCCATCTCGTCGCGCTCAACGACCTCAAGGGCATGGACGGCTTCTCGGACGTCGCCAAGAGCGCCTGGCAGACCGATGACGGCAAGACGACGTTCTGCCTGCCCATGGGCTCGGTCATCCACGGCTTCATCTACAACAAGGAAGCCTTCGAGAAGCTCGGACTGGCGGTGCCCAAGACCGAAGACGAATTCTTCGCCGCCCTCGACAAGATCAAGGCCGACGGCACCTATGTGCCGATCGATCTCGGCACCGCCGACCAGTGGGAAGCGGCCACCATGGGTTTCCAGAATATCGGCCCCAATTACTGGAAGGGCGAGGAAGGCCGCCAGAAGCTGATCAAGGGCGAGGCGAAGCTCACCGATCCCGAATATGTCGAGACCTTCAGGTCGCTCGCCAGATGGGCGCCCTATATGGGCGACGGCTACCAGGCGCAGAAATATCCCGACAGCCAGAACCTCTTCACCCTCGGCAAGGCGGCGATCTATCCAGCCGGTTCATGGGACATCGCGACCTTCCGCGCCCAGGCGGACTTCCCCTTCGGCGCGTTCAAGCCGCCGCTGCCCAAGGGTGCCAGCGAGTGCTATATCTCCGACCATACCGATATCGGCATAGGCATCAACGCCAAGTCGGCCAATCAGGCGGACGCCAAGGTGTTGCTCGAATGGCTCGCCTCGGACGAATTCGCCAATATCTTCGCCAATGAGCTGCCGGGTTTCTATCCGCTCTCCAATGCGAAGATCTCGATCAAGGACGACGTGGCGCAGGAATTCGTGAACTGGCGCGCGGAATGCAAGTCGACGATCCGCAACTCCTATCAGATCCTGTCGCGCGGCACGCCCAATCTCGAGAACGAGATGTGGAACGTCTCGGCGCAGGTCCTGAACGGCAAGCTTTCGCCCGAGGATGCCGCCAAGCAGCTCGAAGACGGGCTTGCGAAGTGGTATGCGCCGCACCAGAAATAGAGCAGACTGAACGGGGCGCCGGTGCCTGACCAGGCACGGGCGCCCTCGTTGCGGGCGGGAGCGGCACGACCGGGCAGACAAGCCCGGCGGCGTCCCGGTCATGGGCCTGACGGGAAGGGTGACGAGAATGGCTGGAGGAGGGACGGCACCGCGCGGCAGCGAAGTGATCGGCGCGTCCCGGGTCTCGCATGCCCTGATGCTGCTGTTCTTCCTCGGACCGGCGGTCGCGATCTACACCCTGTTCTCCATCTATCCGCTGATCGCGACGATCGTGTTGTCGACCTTCGATGCAGGCCAAGGCGGGGCACGCGCCTTCATCGGCTTCGACAATTTCCGCACCTTGCTCTTCGATCCCTTGTGGTCGAAGCCGTTCTGGAACGCGCTCGCCAACAACTGCATCTTCTTCCTGATCCATATGCTGGTGCAGAACCCGGTCGGCATCGCGCTGGCGGCGCTGCTCAGTCTGCCGAAGCTGCGATTCCGCACCGCCTACCGCACCCTCATCTTCATGCCGACCATGCTGTCGGTCGTCATCATCGGCTTCATCTGGCAGCTCATCCTGTCGCCCCTGTGGGGCATCTCCAAAGGTCTCCTCGGCGCCTTAGGCCTCGGATCCTGGTTCGCGCCGTGGCTCGGCCAGGAGGAAAGCGCCCTCATCACGCTGTCACTCATCTCGGTTTGGCAGTTCGTCGGCATGCCGATGATCCTCATCTACACGGCGCTGCTCGCCATACCCGACGACCTGACCGATGCCGCGACGGTCGACGGCCTCAACCAGCTCCATACGTTCTTCTATGTGAAACTGCCCCTGATCCTGCCCAGCATCGGCCTCGTCTCGATCCTGACCTTCGTCGCCAACTTCAACGCCTTCGACCTCATTTATGCGGTCAAGGGCGCGCTTGCCGGGCCCAATTTCGCGTCCGACATCATGGGCACGCTCTTCTACCGCACCTTCTTCGGCTATCAGCTCCAGGTCGGCGATCCCGCCATGGGCTCGGCGGTGGCCACGCTCATGTTCATCATCATCCTGATCGGCGTCATGTTCTACCTTTTCGTCGTCCAGCGCCGCATCCAGCGCTACAGTTTCTGAGGGAACGGCCATGCGACGCAAGCTCGGTCCCCTCGCAGTCCATCTGGTGCTCGGCGCCTATACGCTGCTGGCGATCCTCCCGATCCTGCTGGTGCTCTACAATTCGTTCAAATCGCGCAAGGCGATCTTCGGCGCGCCCCTGGCGCTGCCGGGACCTGAGAGCTTCTCGCTCATCGGCTATCAGAAGGTGTTCGCCGATTCGGCCGTGCCGCTCTATTATTTCAACAGCGTCTCGGTCACCGTCACCACCATCTTCGTCACGCTCCTCATCGCAGCGATGGCCGCTTGGGCGCTCACCGAATACCGCTTCCGCTGGAACACGCTCTTAGGCCTCTATCTCGCCGTCGGCATCATGGTGCCGATCCGCCTCGGCAGCGTGTCGATCCTCAAGCTCGTGGCCGACATGAATCTGGTCAACACGCGCACCGCCCTCATCCTCGTCTATACGGCGCAGAGCCTGCCGCTCGCCATTTTCATCCTGTCCGAGTTCATCGCCCAGATCCCCAAGGACCTGCGCGAAGCGGCGCGCTGCGACGGGGTCAGCGAATACACGATCTTCTTCCGCATCGTCCTGCCGCTCATCCGCCCGGCGATGGCGACGGTCGCCGTCTTCACCATGATCCCGATCTGGAACGATCTGTGGTTCCCGCTGCTGCTGGCCCCTGGCGGCGGGAAGCAGACGATCACTCTCGGCATCCAGCAGTTCATCGGCCAGTATGTGACCGACTGGAACGCGGTGCTGGCGGCGCTCTCGGTCGCGATCGTCCCGGTGCTCATTCTTTATGCCCTGTTCTCGCGGCAGCTCATTCGCGGGCTGACCTCGGGCGCGGTCAAATAACGAGGCTCCCCATGTCGGAAGTCAGGGTCGACAATCTCAGCAAGTCCTTCGGCAGCGTCGAGGTGCTGAAGGACATCGATCTCACCATCGCGGACGGCAGCTTCGTCGTGCTGGTCGGGCCGTCGGGCTGCGGGAAGTCGACGCTCCTGCGGACCATCGCCGGACTGGAAACGGTGTCGGGCGGGGAGATCCGGATCGGCGGCAGGACGGTCAACGAGCTGGCGCCGGCGGCGCGCGGGATCGCCATGGTGTTCCAGTCCTATGCGCTCTATCCGCATATGGATGTCTATGGCAACATGGCCTTCGGCCTCAAATTTGCCGGCACCCCCAAGGCCGAGATCGACCGCCGCGTCACCGAGGCGGCGCGTATCCTCAAGCTCGAGGCGCTGATGAAAAGGCGGCCGCGCGAACTGTCCGGCGGCCAGCGTCAGCGCGTCGCCATCGGCCGCGCCATCGTGCGCGAGCCCAAGGTCTTCCTGTTCGACGAGCCCTTGTCCAATCTCGACGCGGCGCTCAGGGTCAACACCCGCATCGAAATCGCCAAGCTGCACAAGATGCTGAAGGCGACCATCGTCTATGTGACGCATGACCAGGTCGAGGCCATGACGCTCGCCGACAAGATCGTGGTCATGAACAAGGGACGCATCGAGCAGGCGGGCAAGCCTCTCGATCTCTATTACAAGCCGGCCAACATGTTCGTCGCGGGCTTCATCGGCTCGCCGGCGATGAATTTCATCGAAGGCGAGGTCGCCCGGGTGACGGACAAGGGCTATGCGGTGAAGCTCGCCGACAGCGGCACCGTGAGTTTCGCGGGTAACGGCGTCAAGGCGGGTCACAAGGTGACGCTCGGCGTCAGGCCGGAGCATCTCGGTATCGGCGGCGAAGGCGAGGTCAAGCTCGAAGGCCGCATCGACATCGTTGAAAGGCTGGGCGAGACCGGCTATGCGCATGTCTCGACCGGATCGGGCAGGCCGATCATCGCCGAGGTGAGAGGCGGCAAGACCGGCGAGCCGGGTCAGGCGGTGACGCTCACCGCCACGCTCGGCCACACTCATCTCTTCGACGAAGCGGGGCAGCGCATCGCCTGACGATGCAGCCTCGCGCAATGATGAGCGAGGGCTCCTTGGCGGATCTCGAAGGCCGCATCATCCTGGTGACGGGCGCCTCGCGCGGCATCGGCCGCGCGACGTTCGAGGCGTTGACTCGCGCCGGGGCCCATGTGGTCGCGACAGCGCGCAGTCTGACGGCGCTCGCGGGGTTTGATTCGGATGCGAAATCATCAGGCGGTGAAGCCACTCTCATCGCCTGTGAGATGAGCGCCGCCGACGATATCGACCGTCTGTGCGCATTGATTCGGACCCGTTTCGGCCGCCTCGACGGGTTGTTCGGCAATGCCGGAATATTGGGCTTGAAGCAGGCGGTGGGCGACCTGTCGCCGGTGGAGTTCGAAGCGGCGCTCACCATCAATCTCACCGCCAATTTCAGGCTGCTGCATGGGCTCGATCGCATGCTGAGGGCCAGTTCCGCCGGGCGCGCTTTGTTCGTCACCTCGGGTGTGGCCTGGAAGCGTCATGCCGGCTGGTCGCCCTATGCGGTGAGCAAGGCCGCGCTCGAAGCTTTGGTCGGTGTCTATGCGCATGAGGTCGAGGACACGAAGGTCAGGGCCAATCTGATCAGCCCAGGACCGATCCGCACTGAATTGCGCGTGGAAGCCTGGCCCGATGAAGACCCCGACACGGTGCCATTGCCCGAGGCGCTGACGCCCGCCATCCTCACCATGCTGAGCCCCGATTTCGAGCGCAACGGCGTCATCTTCGACTTCAAGACCGGCCGCTATACGCGCTGCCAGGCGCCGGCTTAGGCCGCCGGCGTCAGATCCGGGTCGCCTTCCAATGATAGACCGGGTGCCTGGGGTCCGCCTCGTCGTGGCAGTGACCGTCGATCTGATTGTTGTGGAAGGTGCCCTTATAGACCGCCGATGGATTTTGAGCCATCGCGCTTGGGGGGCCAGTTGATGCGGATATGGACTTCTCCACCCTGATGGAAATGTCCGTCAAAGCCCTGGGTCACGGCACCACCATATCCGGCACGCAAACCTTCCTCCTGGTTCAAAGAGGCGGTGCCATGAAAATGGTCGCCATGGAGCTGGATGTCGAAGATGGGATTGTAGTTGTTCTCCTGATGAACCTGCCAGCGCCCGTGCATTGATCCCTCCATGCCAATTCTTACGCTGGGTAGTATTGGGGCAAGGCTTCCCAATTTCCAAGGGTTCGAAGGCTTGATCTAGGTATTGCTATCATGCCGGCAGCTGCCATCTTGATGGCGTCTTGTTTGCTTCCTATATTGGTTCCTGGAGGAGATCCTCATGGCAGAACCCCAGCTTTCCGTTCGCAGCGCCAAAGCGCGCAACCTTGCGCACCGCTTGGCCCGGCGCGAGAACCGCTCGATCGCCGATATCGTCGAACGGGCTCTGGAAGCCTATGAGATTCGTGAGGCTGGCCGCGAGCCGGCCGCGTCTTTCTATGCCCGCCTGGCCGCCGGGAGTGATGGTGACGACATCGACCTTGAAGCCGTCATCACGGAAGGCCGGAAGAAACATACGGGCATCGACCTTTGATTTTCCTCGATACGAATGTCGTATCCGAATCGCTGAGAATGCAGCCAAACGAGGCGGTTATCGCCTGGCTCAAGCGCCATGACGCGGAGATTGCGCTTCCCACCGTCACCATCGCCGAGATCGCGTTCCGCATTCAGAAGATACGACCCGATCAGCGCGCCCTTCGGCTGGAACGAGGCTTGTCCGAATGGCGGCGTCGCTTCGCCCCCCGCATCTTCGGACTGACGGAAGATGCAGCACTCGCCTATGGGGAAATCATGGGCACTGCGACGAGGCAGGGGCGCCCTATGTCGGCACAAGACGGCATGATCGCCGCAATCACCCAGGTGAATGGCGGGCGTCTCGCGACACGCGATCTGACGGACTTCGAGACGACGGGGCTGGATCTTATATCTCCTTGGGATTTCTAGATATTCCCTGTTTCCTGTGCGTTCCTTCGTCACGCGGTTGATGCGCTGCAGCGACGAATTTCGTTGACTCATGTCTGCGATTGAAAAATATTGCAGATAACGAAAAAATTTGCAGACGGATGGAAGCGTTGGACCAGCCACGGTCAAATCTCAACCTCGACGAGGAGGCCACGCTCGCGGCGCGCGCCGCTTGGCTCTATTTCGCCGGGGGCCAGACCCAGGGCGAGATCGCCGAGAAGCTCAACGTCCCCAGCACCAAGGCACATCGCCTCATCGCGCGGGCGAGCCGCGACGGCCTGATCCGCGTCTTCGTCGACGGCCCGATCGCCGGCTGTGTCGGGCTCGAAGAGCAGCTCAAGACGAAATTCGGTCTCGGCCATTGTGAGGTCGTGCCCAATATCGACGAAGGCGCCTTGCCCTTGCGCACCCTCGGCATGGCGGGGGCGCGCTATCTGCGCAATGTTCTCGACCGCGGGCTGCACCAGACGATCGGCGTCGGCCATGGCCGCACCCTCGCCGCGGCGATTGATTTCCTGCCCAGCTCGCCGGCGCCCAAGGTGAAATTCGTCTCGCTGCTCGGCGGCCTCACGCGCCGCTTCGCCGCCAATCCCTATGACGTGATCCATCGCCTCTCCGAGCGCACCGGCTCGGAGGCCTATCTCCTGCCGGTGCCGTTCTTCGCCAACAGCGTGGAGGACAAGGCCGTGCTGCTCGCGCAATTCGGCATCGCCGATGTGGTGGCGCTGGCGCGCGAGGCGACATTGCATCTCGTCGGCATCGGCGAGGTCCACAATCAGGGGTTCATCACCTCCGCCGGCATGGTGGCGCCGGCCGAGATCGAAGGGGTGGCCGCGGCCGGCGCGCTGGGCGAGGTCCTGGGCTCGTTTTTCGACGATCAGGGCCGGCGCGTGCCGAACGATCTCTCCGACCGCGCCCTCGCCCCCGATATCGAGACGCTGCGCGGGCGCGAGATGGTCGCCATCGCCGGCGGGCGCAGCAAGACGACAGCCATTCGCGCGGTGCTGAGAGCCAAGCTGCTCACCGGCCTCATCACCGACGAAGCCACTGCCCGGCAATTGACGGCAGACGAAGCGGGCGCAGAACCCGGCAGCAAGAACACATCCGCCTGACGATCGTTCAACCAACGGAGGAAAATGGGAATGTCTGAGAAAGAAAAAGGGCTGTTCGACGCCTTCGTCGCCGGCAAGCTCTCGCGGCGCGAATTGCTCGCCACATCGGCCAAGCTCGGAATTTCGGCCGCGGCCGGCGGCATGCTGCTGACCCAGGCGCAGACCCGCGCGATGGCGGCGGAGTTCGACTGGATGGCGCATAAGGGCACCAAGCTCAAGCTCCTGCTCAACAAGCATCCCTATGCCGATGCGATGATCGCCAACCTGCAGACCTTCAAGGATATGACCGGCATGGACGTCACCTATGACGTCTTTCCGGAAGACGTCTATTTCGACAAGGTGACGGCGGCGCTCTCGTCGGGCTCGAGCGAATATGATGCCTTCATGACCGGCGCCTATATGACCTGGACCTATGGCCCGGCCGGCTGGATCGCCGATCTCAACGAATATATCAAGGATCCGGCGAAGACGAACCCGACCTACAACTGGGACGACGTGCTGCCGGGCCTCAGGGCCTCGACCGCCTGGAACGGCGTGCCGGGTGGCGAGCTCGGCTCGGCGGACGCCAAGCAATGGTGCATTCCCTGGGGCTATGAGCTCAACAACCTGTCCTACAATGTGAAGATGTTCGAGAAGGCCGGCGTCCAGCCGCCGAAGAACCTCGACGAGCTGGTTGCGACCGCGGCCAAGCTCACCAAGGACCTGGGCGGACCCTATGGCGTCGGCGTGCGCGGCTCGCGTTCCTGGGCCACGATCCATCCGGGCTTCCTGTCGGGCTACTCGAATTTCGGCCAGAAGGACTTCACCGTCGCCGACGGCAAGCTCACCGCGGCGATGAACACGGCCGAATCGAAAGCCTTCCACAAGCAGTGGGTGCAGATGATCCAGGAATCGGGGCCGAAGAACTGGTCGACTTATACCTGGTACCAGGTCGGCACCGATCTCGGCGCCGGCGCCTCCGCCATGATCTTCGACGCCGACATCCTCGGCTATTTCATGAACGGCGGCGACAACAAGGAGAAGGGCAATATCGGCTATGCGCCCTTCGCCGCCGATCCGAAGGCTTCCGCGCCCACGCCCAATGTGTGGATCTGGTCGCTCGCGCTGTCGAACTTCTCGGGCCAGAAGGATGCCGCCTGGTATTTCATGCAGTGGGCGTCCTCGGTCGAGCACGACCTCTTCGGCGCGCGCAAGATGGACTTCGTCAATCCGGTCCGCGCCTCGGTGTGGAAGGACGAGGAGTTCAGGAGCCGCATCGACAAGTCCTATCCGGGCTATCTCAACCAGCATGACACGTCGGCGCCGGGGGCGAAGATCTATTTCACCGCGCAACCCCTGTTCTTCGACCTCACCACCCAGTGGGCCGAGACGCTGCAGAAGATGGTGGCCAAGGAAGTGCCGGTCGATGAAGGCCTCGACCAGCTCGCCGCCAATGTCGACAAGCAGTTGAAGGATGCCGGTCTCGGCTAGACCTCAGACTGCTTCAACCGCACAGCCCGGCCACGTCCTCCCGGCCGGGCTGTGCAACCTCTCGTGATCGTTGCCGGGTTTCCCTTCTCCCGCTTGCGGGAGAAGGTGGCCGAAGGCCGGATGAGGGTGTAAGTCAAGCGATGATGCGCGGCAATTCGCGACAAGAGAACTGCCGGTAGATGAGAGAATGCGGCACAGATGACATGCTTGATCGAGACAGACTGGCTCAGTGGTGCACAGGATCAAGGTCATCGATTAGACACCCTCAT
>JBFWNN010000014.1:0-98290 GCA_050251035.1 Parvibaculaceae bacterium | reverse complement strand
CGCCAATGCCGGATCAACAGGTCCGACGCTTCCTTTGCCCGAGCCGGTTCCAGATCGGCCTCCCCTGAAAAACGCACCAATGCGGCTCGCCGACGACGACACCCGCCGCCGCAACATCCTCGGCCAACGCCGCGAGGGTACTATTCTTGCATAGAACGCAATAATAAATAAGCTGTCTCTTTTACCGGAGTTGCGCTCATGGATGGTCCTGCCGGCCTGGATCTGATCGCTTCCTTCATCGTGGTCGCGGAGGAGCTGAGCTTCCGGCGCAGCGCCGAAAGGCTGAATGTCGACCAGTCGGCGCTCACCCGGCGCATCCAGAAGCTCGAGCACATCCTGCAGTTCGCGCTGTTCGAGCGCACCACCCGGGAAGTCTCGCTGACGCCGGCGGGGCGCGTCTTCTACGAGCAGAATGCCCGTCTGGTGCAAGGCTATGAGCAATCGGTCGAGTCGGCGCGGCGCGTCGCCGCCGGCAAGACGGGCGTCTTGCGCATCGGCTACATGGCATTCGCCACGACCGAACTGGTGCCGCAGGCGGTCGCCCGCTTCCGCCGCGCCCATCCCTATGTCGACGTGACGCTCCGATATATCCGCACCCAGGGCCAGAAGATCGCACTGGCCCGCGACGAGATCGATCTCGGCTACATGATCGGCCCCTTCCAGCACAGCGAGTTCCATTGCCTGACCCTGAAATCCGATCCGCTTTATGTGGTCACGCCCAGGAACCACCGCTTGAGCCGTATTCGCGAGGTGCGCCCCGCCGATCTCGCCGGCGAGGACATGATCCTCGGCGACATGGTCGAATGGGAAGCCTATCGCTGGCGGCTGACGGAGCTGTTTTCGAGCGAAGGCGTCTCGCTCAAGATCGTCCTGGAAGCCTCCAACACGCTGGGACTCTTTGGCCTTGTCTCCGTCGGCCTCGGCGTCACCATATATCCCGAGAGCCTGATCGGATTTGCCGGCCGCAACATCGAGGCACGTCCGATCGTGCATCCGGCCTTCCGCATCGAGACGGTCCTCGCCTGGAAGTCGACCAACCGCACCAAGGCGGTGCGCAAATTCGTCGAGATCGCCAAGAACCTGCCGACGCGCTGGTGAGCGGACCCGGCCGCCTCATGCTTCCGCCAGCGGAACGAACAGTTCGTCCACCGCGAGCTTGCGGGTGGCAAGGCCCTGCTCATGGGCGTAACGGGTCATGAGCTCGAGAGTCGGCCGGTTCGCCTCGATTCCGTAAGGCCAGAAATCATCGCCCATGAGATCGCGCGTCGCGCGCGCATGCGCCGCGATCCACGGCAGCCCGATCTTGGGAGCGCGCATGTCGGTGAGATCGCGGTCGGAAATCTCCTTGGCTTCACGAAACGCGCCGTACAGGCGAGCCGCGAGCCAGGGATGCTGCGTCTGGATATCGTTGCGCACGCCGAGCGCATGCATGATCGGAAAATGCCTGTGCCGTGCGAAATATTCCCTCTCCGCCGTCTCGTAATCCCGGAACAGGCGCTCGACCGGAACGCCGCTCTTGCCGAAACAGAGCGGCGGCTCGGGCGAGATCACCGCATCGAGCTCGCCTTCCGCCAGGAGCTCCGAAAGTGTCCGGCCTTCCGGAATCGGCTGGAGCGGAAAGCCCTGCGGCAGGTTGAGGGGGAATTTCTCCTTGCGTCCGGGCACATTGACTCCGCCCTGGCGCCAGATCATGTCCCGCGGCGCGAGCCCGTGATCGTCCGCCAGCATGCCGCGGCACCACATCGCCGCCGACATCTGGTATTCGACGACGCCGATCACTTTGCCCTTGAGGTCGGCGGGCGCGCGGATGCCACGATCGGTCCTCACATACAGGGCGGAATGCCTGAACATGCGCGACAGGAACACCGGCAGGGCCGCGTAGGGGGCGATCCCGCGCGATTTGGCGATGATATAGGGAACGAAGCCGATCTCGGAGACCTCGAATTCGCGCAGCTCATAGGCGCGAAAAAAGCACTCTTCGGGCGGCAACACCAGATATTTGACCGCGCAGCCCTCGATACGGACCCGCCCGTCGATGAGCGGCCGTACCCGGTCATAGTCCCAGGTGGCCAGCGTGATGGGGAGCTTCGCCACGCGCGCCGGGTCCTAGTCGCGCGCCACCGCGATCACCCGCGCGGGAGAGCCGTCGCAGTCCACGATCTTGAGCGGCAAGGCGAAGATTTCCCATTTGCCGCCATGGAGCTCGCCCATGTTGCAGCAGAACTCGATCAACGGGATCTCGTTGCGCAGGAGCGGCTTGTGGTTGAAGAAGCAATCGGCCGTCATGAAGCCTTCCCAGCTGTCGTTGTAGCAGTCGAACATGATGGCCTTCGGGCCCTGCTCGGCCAGCCAGTCGCCGACGCCCGGCGTGGCCAGGCTGATCATCTGATCGAAGAATTCCGGCTTGCCCCAGCTGCGGTCGGTCCAGGCGGTGTTGATGCCCAGCATGCAGCCGCGAGGGAAAGGCTTGCCGGTCTTCTCCACCGCCTGCTTGAAGTCGTCGATGGTGATCCGGTAGCCCGGCGGCACATGGCGGAAGTCGAGCATATAGGCCTCGCCGGTAAGATGCTTCTCCAGCGAATATTTGTCGATGCCGAAGCCGTCGATGAGCGCGTGCTTGGGCGCGTCGATATGGGTGCTGCACATATGGCTGTGGAAGAACAGCCGGCTGGTATTGCGCTTGTAGGGCGTGTCGAAGGTCATGTCCGGCTCCACCCTGATCGTGCGGTCGGTTCCTGGAACCTTGGGCAGTCCGGTGAAGATGGGCAAAGTGAGATCGACTATCTTGCGCATGGCAACTCCTTGAATGCCGTAAAACTTCGTGTTCAGGCCGCCGACCGCAGGCTGATCTGCGTGCGGAAGTTCTCGAAGAATTCGTCCGCCGTCTTTTTCGCCGCGCCGTTGATCAGGCGCTGGCCGATCTGAGCCAGCTTGCCGCCGATCTGGGCATCGACTTCATAGGTGAGCACGGTGCCGCCTTCCGCCGCCGGAGCCAGACGCACGATCGCCCCGCCCTTGGCGAAGCCGGCAAGGCCTCCTTCGCCCTGGCCCGAGATTCGATAGCTATTGGGCGGGTCGATCTCCGACAGCGAGACTTCGCCGCGAAAGCGCGCCTTGACGGGTCCGACCTTGACCTGCGCCACGGCGCGGAACTGCGTATCGCCGGTCTTCTCGAATTCCTCGCAACCGGGGATGCAGGCGGCCAGGATTTCGGCATCGTTGAGCGCCGCCCATGCGGCGTCCTGATCGACCGGCAGCGTATACACGCCCTTCATCTTCATGGACATGGTCGGTGAAGCTCCTCAAACCGTGTTCTGGGCACGCCGTGCATTGCCATCGTCTGCGGACTCCTTCGCGACCGCGACGGTGCCGGCCGCCGCGCCCCGGCGCCGCGCCATCGCCCAGGCGATGACCACGGTCAGGACGGCGAGCCCAAGACCGACGGCTTTGACCGTGAGCAAAGGCCACAGCAGCGCCACCGAAGCACCGAGCGCCAGCCCCCGCAGCAGCAGGGGCATGGCTCCGAACATCCAGTTCTGCGTCACCGAGACCAGGAGGCCGCAGGCGACGACCGCCGCGCCGGTGTCGACGACGATGGTCGTGCCGGAACCGACGAGCAGCATGCCCGGCGCAAACACCGCCAGGAACGGCAGTAGATAGGCGACGATTCCGAGCCGCATCGACAGGAAGGACGTTTCCCAGATATCGGCTTCCGCGATGGCGGCGCCGGCGAAGCAGGCCAGCGCCACGGGCGGCGTGATGTGCGACAGGGTCGCGACATAAAAGACGAACATATTGGCCGTGAAGGCATCGACGCCGTGCGCCTGCATGGCCGGAACGCCGATCACCGCCACGAGAATGTAGGAAGCGACAGTGTTGAGGCCGGTGCCCATGATGAGCGCGGCGATGAATACGAGGATCGTCAGGATGATGAAGCTACCGCCGGACGCGCTCAGGATGACACTGGTCAGGCTGAGGCCGAGCCCGGTCTGGGTGAAGGTGCCGATGACGACGCCGACCGCGGCGCAGACCACCATGATCATGACCGAGCTTCTGCCGCCGGCCTCGAGCGCTTCCAGGAACGCCTTCGGTCCGATGCGGGTCTCCTTGCGCAGCCAGCTCACCGCCACCTGGGCGACGATGGCATAGAAGCCGGCCAGCATGGGCGAATAGCCGCGTGCCAGGAGATACATCAGGAGTAAAAGCGGAAGCAGCAGATAGCCGCGCTGGACCAGGACGGTGAGCACTCTGGGCGTTGAGCCTTTCGGAAGGCCCTTGAGCCCGCGTTTGACGGCTTCGAGATGGATGTACCAGAACAGAGCGCCGAAATAGAGCAGGGCCGGGATGATGCCGGCCACCGCCACGGACCAATAGGGCATGCCGACATTGGCGGCGAGTATAAAGGCGGCCGCGCCCATGATCGGCGGCATCAGCTGTCCGCCATTTGACGCCAGTGCCTCGACCGCCGCCGCGAAGCTCGGACGGTAGCCCACTTTCTTCATCAGCGGGATCGTCAACGGCCCGACCGCATAGACATTGGCGACGGTCGATCCGGTCACCGAGCCGACGAGAGCCGAGCCGAAGATCGTGACCTTGGCCGGTCCGCCGCGCGATTCACCGGCGATGGCGTTGGACAGGTCGAGGAAGAACCCGGTCGCCCCGCCCTTCTCCATGAACGATCCGAATATGATGAACAGCGTGATATAGGTCGCCGCGATGGCGAGGGATTCGCCCCAGATGCCTTCGATCGTCATATAGAAATAGTCGACCGTGTTGGTCAGCGTGAAGCCGCCGTGGCTCATCGCCTGCCAGGGGATCCTGTCGCCCAGCAGGATATAGGCGAACATCACGACTGTGATGACGACCAGCGTCCAGCCGATGGTGCGGCGCACCGCTTCCAGCGTGAGGCCGACCGCCACGATGCCGAAGATGATCTCATATGTGGTCGGCTCGGACATGCGCGACATCGGCCAGCGGTTGGCGAAATAGTCCGAGTAGAGCGCCACATAGCCGAAGACCACGACCGCGGCGGCGATCAGCAGCCAATCATAGATCGGCACGCGTGCATCTTTCTTTTCGGGCGATGCTCGAATGGTCAGTAACGCCAGGGCAACCGCCAGCAGGAGAGGTACGGACCTTTGAATATAGGGATAGAACGTGCCGAAATAGGCCGTGTAGATCGCGAATAGCGACAGGCCGATCGCGACCGCCCGCGTGATGAGATCGGTTATGCGCAATGTCGACATATGTTTCCCTCCCTTGTGTTCTTGTCTTATCCGCCGGCGCGGGCTCGCGTCGAAGCGGCGCCGGCGCGCTTTTGCGCGTCCGGCGCCGCCGGCCGGCGGCTATTTGACGCCGTGTTCGGCGTACCAGGCGGCGGCGCCCGGATGCAGCGGCGCCTCGCCGACATTCTTGGCCGCGAAAGGCAGATCATAGACCTTGTGCTGCTCATGCACCGCGCGGAATTCGTCGCGATGCTTCCACAGGGCATCCATGATCTTGTAGACCGTGTCGTCGCTGAGGCCGGTGCGCGCGGCGAAGGCCAGGATCAGGACCGGGCTCGGATAGGCCTCGTTCTTCCCGTTGTTGTCGCCATAGGCATTGGCGGGCACGGTACCCACCGTCATGCCGTATTTCTGGGCGACGGAGTCGGCGACCTTCTGGTTGAGCGGCAGCAGGAGGAACGGCCCCTTGACGCCGAGCTCGATGGCGGAAGGGTGCGGATAGTACGAGCCGCCCGAGATCCACATGTCGGCGGTCCCGTTGCCGATCATCTGGAATCCTTCGTTGATCGAGGTGAAGATGAGCTGCCCGCCCCAGGATTCGACCGCCTCCTTGGTGATGCCATAGGCGGCGAGCACATCGAGGGCGATCGGCGTCACCGCCTGCGAGCGCTCGAACGTGGCGATGCGGATCGGCCGCTTCTCCTGCACGATCTGCTCGAACGAAGTGACGCCGCGATCGCTCGGAATGAAGGCCTGCACCACGCTGGGCCCACGCACCGCGGCCATCATGCGAAAATCATACTTCTGTCCGGTCGGCGATTCACCCTTCCAGGCCAGCGTCGACGTGATGTTCTCGATGATCGCGAGGTCGACGGCGCCGCTGTCGAGCTGGTCGACATTGGCCCAGGTGGTGCCGGGCATCACCGTGATCCTGAGATCAGGCACTTCCGTGGCGACATATTCCGACAGGACTGCCGCCGCCTGGTAGTAGCCGCCGCCGACCGAGCCGCTGACGAGCTTGAGTTGCTCTGACATCGCGCTGCTGCCCGTGAAGGCGAGCGCCGCAATGGACAGCGATGCCGCCTTGAGCAAACCGATGAGTGCTTTCCTGAACATCACTCCACTCCCTTTTCGTTTCTGTTGACTGGTTGTTCGCATTGACTCATTCAAGCCTCGATCATCTCGGGGACCTCGGCCACTTCGTCCGTTTGCGCTCGCTCGATGAGCTCAAGCAGTCGAATAGGTGTTATCGGCACGTCGCGGATGCGGATGGAAAAGGGCTTGAGCGCATTCTCGACCGCCGAGGCGATCACCGCCGGGACCGGGACGATGGACACTTCGCCCACCCCCTTCATGCCCATCGGGTTGAGCGGCGACAATGTCTCGTGAAAGATGCATTCGACATTGGGCACATCCGTGGCGGTCGGCAGAAGGTAATCGGCGAATGTCGTGGTGATCGGCTGCCCGTCTTCGCTGTAGCGCATCCATTCGAGCAGGGCGTTGCCGATGCCATGCACAACGCCGCCGCACACTTGCCCCTCCGAGGTCAGCGGATTGACGATCTTGCCGCTGTCCTGGACGGCGATATAGCGCTGGATCGTCACATGTCCCGTCTCTATGTCCACGTCCACCTCGCAGACATGGAACCCGTTGGCATAGGCCATCTCGTCGGTGCGGAAATACTGTGTGGCCTCGAGCCCGACGTCGACGCCGAGCGGGAAGGCATAGCCGGCGGCGCCGCGCAAGGCCTGGGCGATCTTGGCCAGGGATATGGCGAGATCGGGCCGGTCCGTCACCTGCACCTTGCCGTCCGCCACGAACAGCTCCTTCTCCGCATTGGTGAAAGGCGGTCCAAGCTCGGCGCTCAGCATTTGCCGCGCGACGGCGAGCGCCTTGTCGCGCACCACTTTCGCGGCCATTTCCACCGAGCTGCCGGCGACCATCGTCTGGCGGCTTCCGAAAGAGCCGAGGCCATACTGGACGAAGGCGGTGTCGCCGCATACGACCCGCACATCCGCGATGCCGACCCCGAGCGTATCGGCGCAGATTTGCGCAAGCGTCGTCTGCGTCCCCTGCCCGATGGCGGTGGCGCCGGTATAGACGCTGACCTGGCCGGTCGCCGAAACGCGCACCGTCGCCGACTCGAACGGGCCGCGCCCGGTGCATTTGACGCCATGCGCGCAGCCGATGCCGATATGACGCCCTTGCTTCAGCGCTGCCGCCTGGCGGGCGGGGAAGCCGGCATAGTCGGCAGCCTGCAGCCCCAGCTCCTGGCAGGCCGCGTAATCGCCGCTGTCATAGATGACGGGCTTGCCCGCCCGGTTGGCGAGACCGATCTTGTAAGGCATGCGCTCCGCCGGTATCAGGTTGCGGCGGCGGATCTCGGCCCGCTCGATTTTCAGGAGGTTGGCCACTCCGTCGAGCAGCCGTTCCATCACGAAGGTGCCTTGTTGATAGCCCGCGCCGCGCACCGGGATGACCGGCGGCTTGTTGGTGCGCACCACATGGGCGTCGAGCTGATAGGCGGGAAGCATATAGGCGCCGATGAGGCTGCTGGCGCTGTTGTAAGGCACGGTGATGGCATGCGGCGCATAGGCGCCCTGGTCGTGGATGAGCTGCCCCCGCACGCCGCGCAGCCGGCCGTCGCTGTCGACGGCGACTTCGACGTCCCAGAACTGGTCGCGCTCCTGAATGGCGCTGAGGAAATGCTCCCGGCGGTCCTCGATCCACTTGATCGGGCGCCCGAGCATTCGCGCGGCGGCGGCAACGGCGACCTCTTCCGGATAGACCATGAACTTGCAGCCGAACCCGCCGCCGACGTCGCAGGGGATGACCCGCACCTCGTCGGCGCGGAGATTCATCATCTCCACGATGTTGTTGCGCAGTTCGTGCGTCACCTGCGTCGACGACCACACCGTGAGCGCGCCGCTGCCCGGATCGACCGATACCAGAACCGCGCGGCCTTCCATGGGATGCGCCGCGCCCCGATGCTGGAAGAACGTCTCCTTCAGCACGTGAGCCGCGCCGGCGAATTCGCGCGCGCAGTCGCCATAGTCGATCTTGATGGTCGTGAAGAGGTTCGTGCCAGTGCCGTTTCGCGCCGCCGGCGCGCCGGCGGCCATGGCGTCGCGCGCGTCGACGGCGGCCGGCAGGACGTCATACTCGACCTCGACGCGATCCGCCGCATCCTCCGCCAGGTAACGCGATGTCGCGACGACCAGCGCCACCGCCTCGCCGACATGACAGACTTCGCTCGGCGCCAGCACGAACGGCATGGCGTCGGCCTGGAGCCTGCCGGGTGGAAAGTGCAGCGGCAGCCTGACGTCGCTCAGCGATGTGCCCAGGTCCGACGCGTCGAACACGGCGACGACGCCCGGCATCGCGCGCGCCGCGCTGCCGTCGATCGCGGCGATCGCGGCATGGGCATGGGGGCTGCGCACGAAGGCGGCATGCAGCAGGCCGGACACCTTGATGTCGTCGAGATACTTGCCTTCGCCGCGCAGCAGCGCCGGATCCTCGACGCGCCGCACCCGCCGGCCGATATAGCGAAGATCGGGAGCGTTCATGACCCGCCTCTCGCTTTGGCGACGTCGAGCGCGGCCGTCACGATGTTCTGGTAGCCGGTGCACCGGCACAAATGCCCGGACAGGACGTCGCGGATCGCCTCTTCGCTGCAGGGCCGGTTGTTGTCGAGGTGCTCGGTGAGGCTCGCGAGAATTCCCGGCGTGCAGAAGCCGCATTGCAGCCCGTGCCTTTCCCACAGCGCGGTCTGCAGGTCGCTCAATCCCTCTTTCGGCGACAGGCCTTCGACCGTCGTGACGGTCTTGCCGGCGGCCTGCACGGCCAGCATGAGGCATGAGCGCATGGCTACACCGTCGACCAGCACCGTGCAGGCACCACAGACGCCATGCTCGCAGCCGACATGGGTGCCGGTGAGACCCAGAGTATGACGCAGGAAGTCGGCGAGCGTCAGGCGGTGCTCCACCTCGCGCGAATGGCTCGAGCCGTTCACGGTCACCGTCACTGCACGGGTGGGTTCGCCTGCCGGCATGTCAGATCTCCATCCTGCCGCCGGCGCGCTGCCAGGCTTCGCCGAGCACGCGTCGCGCCAGCGACACGGACAGCTTGCGGCGATACCAGCCGGGCGCGAAGGGATCGTCGAGCGGCTCGATCTCCGCGCAATGCTCTGCGGCTCGTGCGAAGAGCGCCGTCCCGGGGGCACGGCCTGCCAGCTCGGCTTCCGCCGCGACGATGCGGATCGGAACCGGAGCGACGCCGCCCAGCGCCAGCGCGGCACGGTCGATGCGGCCGTCGGGGCGCAGATCGAGGAGGGCCGCGGCCGAGACGATGGCGAAGTCGCCCTTGCGCCGGGCATATTCGGTGAAGCCCCAGCCATGTCCCCTGCGCCACGGCTTGAATCTGATCTCCGTCACGATCTCGTCGGGCGCGATCGACGGCGTCATCATGTCTTCGGCGAAATCGGCCATCTTGACGGCGCGCACCTCGTCGCGGCTGCTCACCATGATGGTCGCCTCCATGGTGCAGGCCATCAGCGGCAACTCGGCCGACGGATCGAGATGGCATAGGCTGCCGCCGATTGTACCCCGATTGCGCGTCTGACGGTGGCCGACGGAGAGGATCGCCCGCGCCAGGAGAGGCAGACGCTCGCCGACGAGGGGCGAGAACTCGATCTCGCGCTGCGCCGTCATCGCGCCGATGGCGATCTCCCCGTCATCTTCCCTTATATAGGCCAGCTCGGCGATGGCATTGAGATCGATCAGGTGATCGGGCTGGGCGAGCCTGAAATTGAGCATCGGCATGAGCGATTGGCCGCCGGCGATGAGCCTGGCGTTCTCGAGCTCCGCCATGGCGCGCAGGGCCTCCTGCAGCGTCGTCGGCAGATGGTGCTCGAAGATCGGTGGTTTCACGATTTCCCGCTCCGGCGCGCCTTCTTCGATTTGGCCGCACGTGGCGGCGAACGCTTCCCGTTCTTTGCCTGCCGACGCGCGCGCAGCCGGTTGGTCGCCTCCATATCGACCGTCTCGTCCTTGATGTTGACCACCACGCCATAGGCCGCACGCGCATGCTCGCTCGAATAGAAGCCGTCGAGCACGTCTTCGAGAACCTTCTGCGCCGGCCGCTTCAGGGGTGAACCATAGCCGCCGCCATTGGGACTGTAATAGGCCATGACGTCATTGGCCTTGACCTCCAGGCCGGAGAATTTCGAATACATCTCGCGCGCCCTCTTGGGATTGGCGGAATTGTAGATCAGGCACTTGCCGACCGTGCCGTCACCGCCTCCGAAGACGCCCCATGGCGCCTCCTTGTGGCGTTCGGATTCATGCGTGATGAAGCCGGACGTGAGGACACGCTGCGCCTTCACCACGCCCAGTCCGCCGCGATACTGGCCGGCGCCCGGCGGCTCGTCGTCGCGCAGTTCATACCGGTCGCAGATCATCGGGATGTGCATGGCCAGGTCCTCGAGCGGATTGTTGCGGGTATTGGCCATGAGATTGTCGATGCTGTCGGGGCCGTCCGAGCGCGGCCGTCCCCCATAGGCACCCTCATTGACCTCGAGGAACACCCAGTAGTCGCCGCTCGGTCTGACCCCTGAATAGGCGGCGAAGGAGATCGAGGCGGAGCTGCCGGCGATGACCTTGTCCGGCATCACCGGTGCGAGCGCCCGGATGATCAGGTCGATCATCCGGTTGCACTGGGTGAAGCGGGCCTCGGCCGAAGCCGGCGCCCTGGGATTGAAGATCGAGCCCTCCGGCGCGATGACATTGATCGGCCGGAACGATCCTTCATTCGATGGCACCCGAGCCTCGCTCGTATAGGCATCGAGCAGGAGCTTGCGGAACGCGGCATAGGCGGCGACCTTGGTCGAGCCTTCGAACGGCACGTTATAGGCGGTCGGCGTCTGCTCGGCCGATCCGGTGAGGTCGACGTCGAGTTCATCCCCCCTGACGCGCACCGTGACCTTGACTTTGAGCTTGCGGTCGCGGTTGCGGCCGTCGTCGTCGAGCCAGCCTTCGGCGGAGTATTCGCCGTCGGGTATCTCGCTGATGCGCTGGCGCATCATGCGTTCGGCATAGTCCATGAGCTGGTTGACCGCCTGGAAGACGGTCGCCTCGCCATATTTTTCGAGAAGCTCGACGAAGCGGCGGGCGCCCAGGCGCGCCGAAGCCACTTGCGCCTCTATGTCACTCACCAGTTGCTGCGCCGCCCGGCTGTTGTTGCGGATGAAGTTCCACATGGCGGTGTTGGCTTCGCCCTTGCGGTAGAGCTTGGTGCCGGCGAACAGCATGCCCTCGGCATAGACGTCCGGAACGTCGATGATGAGGCCGGGCGTCGCCGCGCCGATATCGACATGGTGGGCGGTGTTGCCGGCGAAGCCGACCAGGCGGCCGCGATGGAAGACCGGCACCACGATGGCGAGATCGGGCGTGTGGCTCGATCCGTGATAGGGATGGTTGTGGACGACGACGTCGCCCTCGAACCACTGTCCGTCCTCGAGCGTCCTGGTGATGCCGCGCAGATAGCCGGGGATCGAGCCGATATGCATGGGCGTCGATTCGGATTCGCACAAGGTATTGAAGTCGGTATCGAACAGCCCGGCGCCGAGATCTTCCGATTCCCGGATGATCGAGGAGAAGGACATGCGATAGAGCACATGCGCCATCTCCTCGGCGATGGTCTCGAAGGAGCCGCGGATGACCTGCAGCGTGATCGGGTCGATTTCCTGAGGGACGGTCGCGACCGCTTGTGCGATGGCCATTGAATAATTCTCCCTTGTGGTCAGATGGCGCCGGCGCCGCGGATGCGCGTGTTGCCGTAATCGAGCGTCTCGGCCACATAGCCGGGCGGTACGAGCGTGGTCGAATCATGCTGGATCAGAATGGCCGGCCCGTGCACCCGGTCGCCGGCCAGGAGCTTGCCGCGGTCGTAGCGCGGCGTCTCGAGCACGCGGCCGTCGTCGAACGTGGTCGGACGCACGAACATGAGCGCCCGGTCGATATTCGAACCGTCACTCGCCTTGATCTTGGGGATGGCGAGACGCTCCACTGCCGCGCGTCCGATCGCCCGCAGCGTGATCAGCTCGACCTCGGCGTCGCGGTAGCTGTAGCCGTAGTCCAGCTGGTGCTGGTCGTGGAAGCTCGACGCTATGACCGACGTGTTGTCCCGGGTCACCGGCCCGTCCGGCATGCGTGCGCGCAACTCGAAGCCCTGCCCGCGATAGCGGCATTCGGCGACGACCTCGATGCTCTGCCGCGCCGTCGGGATGCCGTCGTCGTCGAGCTCGGCGCCGACTCGTTCGCGCAAGGCCTGTGCGGCGGCATTGATGCGCGCGATCTGCGTGTCGTTCGCCGCATTGAGCTCGACGATCACCGCCTCGGTATGCTCGTATTGCAGATCGGTCTTCAGAAGGCCGACTGCCGCGGTTATGCCGGGCGCCACCGGGACGATCACGTCTCGAGCCGAGATCAGCTCGGCGAGCGCCACGCCGTGCAGGGGCCCGGCGCCGCCGAAAGGCAGGATCGAGAACTGGCGCGGGTCGATGCCGCGCGCCACCGAATTGGACCGGATGGCGAGCGCCATGTTGGAATTGATGATTCGCACGATGCCGAGCGCCGCCTGCTTGACCGACATGCCGAGGGGCTTGGCGATCCTGGTCTCGATCGCCCGGAAGGACAACTGCGGATCGAGCTTGAGGTCGCCGCCGAGCGCATGATCGTGATCGAGGCGGCCGAGGACGATCTGCGCGTCGGTGACGGTCGGCTCCGTGCCGCCACGCCCGTAGCAGGCGGGTCCGGGCTCCGAGCCCGCCGAGCGCGGGCCGACATGGAAAGCGCCCGCTTCGTCGACATAGGCGACCGAGCCGCCGCCGGCGCCGATGGTCACCAGATCGATCATCGGCGTCAGCACCGGATGCCCCGAGACATAGGTGTCGCGCGGGTTCATGATCTTGAGGCGGCCGTCGGGAATGGTGCTGATGTCGGCCGAGGTTCCGCCGATGTCGACGGTGATGATATTGTTCTCGCCGGCCATGGCGCCTTCCGAAGCTCCGCCGATGACGCCGCCGGCCGGACCCGACATCAGGATGCGTACTGCCCGCGCCGAACAGGCTTCGACCGTCGAGACGCCGCCGTTCGACTGCATGATGCGCAGCTTCGAATGCACGCCCGCCTCGCGCAGCTTGGTTTCGAGATCGCGCAGGTAGAACGAGGTCTTTGGCCCGACGAAGCAGTTCATCGCCGCGGTGGAGAAGCGCTCATACTCGCGCATCACGTTGGCGACCTCGCTCGACAGGGTGACATAGGCGTCGGGCATCTCTTCCAGGACGATCTCGCGCGCCCTGCGCTCGTGCGCGTTGTTGAGGAAGGAGAACATGAAGCCGATGACGATGGAACCGATGCCCCGCTTGCGGAACAGCCGCGTCGCCTTGCGCACCTCCTGCTCGTCGAGCGCCGCTTCCACCCTGCCGTCGGGCGGCAGGATGCGTTCGGTGATGGCGATCCGGTTGCGCCGCTTGACCAGGGGCTGGCTCTGCCACGGCACGTTGAAGTGAAGCGAGAAATTATAGGGTCGCTTGTGCCGGCCGATGTGCAGGATATCGCGGAAGCCGCGCGTGGTCAGCATGCCGGCTTCCGAGCCATTGTGCTCGATGGTGATGTTGGTCGCGGTGGTGGTGCCATGCACGATGACGTCGACTTCCGCCACGTCGATGCCGGCGATGGCGCATACGCCCTTGACGCCATCGACGACGCCGATCGACTGGTTCTTCAGCGTGGTCGGCACCTTGTGGTAGAAAACGCCCCTGGCGCATTCGAGAACGAAATCTGTGTTGGTTCCGCCGACATCGACGCCAATCCGAGCCATGATTTTCGACCTCCCTGACAGACGATGTCCCGTGCGTGGCGGGACATTCTTTCGTTCTTGTTCACTTATTCCGCCGCGGCGCGCGCCGCATTGACCGTATTCAAGTAGCTCACGCACTCCTCGACGCTGTGCACGTCGGCGAACTTCGCATCGATGTCATAGAGGTTCCAGGCCACGGCGCCCGGCACGCGGTCGCCGATGCACTCGCGCACCGCGATGGTGCGGAACCCGTCGGCAAGGCCGTCGCAGATCGTCGTGCGCACGCAGGCCGTGGCGGTGACGCCCGTGACCAGAACGGTGTCGACGCCGGCGGCGCGCAGCAGTCCGGCAAGCCCGGTGCCGTGGAAGGCGCTCGCCCGCTTCTTGAGCATCGTATACTCGCCTGCGACCGGAGCTATGCGCGAATCGATCGCCCACAGCTCCTTGTCCTTGAGATTGACGACGTCGATCGGGATCTTGCAGTGCCATAGCCCCATGTCGGTGAAGGGCGAGTCGCGGTCGGTGATCTCATAGGCGGTGGTGACATGCACCACCGGATGCCCATTGGCGCGGCAGGCCTTGAGCAGCTGCTGCATGCCGGGAATGATCTTGCCGTTCATCGCCTCCTGGTCGCAGGTGAAGGGATTGCCCGGGCGCGTCCAGGCATTGGCCAGATCGACGCTGATCAGCGCCGGCCGCTTGCCGAAACCGACCCGGCGCTGGAAACCGCGCTCCTGATAGATGCGGGTCGACGCCTCGAATGCCTGGTTCAGCATGCGGTCCAGTTCCTTGTCGTCCACGCCGCTCATTCCAATCTCCCTGCCAAGCGAACCGGATCGGTTCGCGATCAACACCAGTGCGGGGCTTTGCGCCGTTCCGCGTCGGGCCGATAACAAGGGAGTTTGGCAGCGACCTCAAATGGCAAGACGACAATGATACTTGCATGGAAATCATCAATCGCCGGCCCGGGGCGGAGACCAGGGGTGCCTGCCCTGTCGCTCCCGGTCCATGCTGGCCGGGCGCCAGCTCCTTTTGCCGGGCGGCGCGGCACGTTGCTGTCGCAGCCAGGTTCGCTCTTTGCCGGAGAGCTTCCATATTGTACTGATGGCGTCCAACGGCACGGCGCAAATCCGCTTTGCTGCGGGCGAGCTGAATGACGTGGCTGATGCAATGATATTACCCGAGCGCCATGGCACGGCGAGCAACGCTTCTGACGACGACCTCCAGCGTTTCGTCAGCAAAGGTGCGGCATTCCATGCCTTGGACGCGGACATTGCCCGGCGCGACTTCTATTTCCTGATGCTGCCGAAGATGACCATGCTGGCCTTTGCCGCGGCGGTCGAGCCTTTGCGCATCGCCAACCAGTTGACCGGCAAATGCCTGTACCGGTGGTTTCTCCTGTCCGCGGATGGGCTGCCGGTAAGGTGTTCGAATGGAGTTTCGATTGCCGTTGATCTGGCGCTGACCGGCACCAGGCGTGACGACACGGTCTTCGTCTGTTCCGGCGTGGACGGTTATCTGGCGGCCACGCGAAAGACGATCGCCTGGATCCGAGAACAGGCCCACCATGGGCGGACAATTGGTGGATTGTGTACCGGCGCTTTCAGTCTTGCGCGGGCCGGGCTTCTTGCCGGCCGGCGGTTCACGCTGCATTGGGAAAACCAGCCGGCATTCGAGGAGCTCTTCCCTCACTTGCCGATCGAAAAGCAGCTTTATTGCCGTGACGGCGCCATCATCACCTGCGGCGGCGGCGATGCGGGCGTCGATATGATGGTGTCGCTGATCGAAGAGCATTATGGCGCCGCTCTTTCGGCAAAAGTCGCGGCGATGTGCCTCCATGGCGGCCCTCGTGTCGGCAGCAGCAGTCAACGCGTGTCGACGGCCGCGGAGACCGGGGTCCGGCATCCGGCCTTGGTGCATGTCCTTCAGAGAATGAAGACCGATTTTACCGAGGAGATCGACATCGAGGGGCTTGCTGCTGCGAGCGGTCTGTCGCGCCGCCAATTAGAGCGGCTGTTTCAGAAGAATTTCGGCGTATCTCCCGGCGAGACGCTTCGTCGGATACGACTGGAGCACGCCAACAGCCTCATGACCGAAACCAACATGTCGATTACGGAGATAGCCGTCGCTTCCGGCTTTCGCTCCGCCAACAAGCTGCGGATTGCCTACCGGCAAAAATTCGGCATCGCACCCACCTGCCGTTTTCCCCGATCTGCCGCGCGCAAGACATCTTAAACCGTCATCGCACACGTCCCGCAATTGCGCCGCTTCCGACCCGGGGGCCGATGCTCCTGGCGGTCTATCTCGGCTTCTGCTTGTGCTGCGCCATCGTCTTCAGATAGGCGAGCACGTCGTCCACCAGCCTGTTCGGATCCGGATGCGCGGCAAAGCCGGGCATGGTGGCGTTGTAGCGCACCGCGCGCGGGTCCATCACCCATTTGCGGATCCAGTCGTCCGTAAGATATTCGGTGACGCTCACCGGATAATTGAGCTCGGGCGCCTTGTTGCCGCCTTCTCCGTTGATCGCGTGGCAGGCCATGCAGGTCTCGCGGAAGGCGACGAACCCCTTTTTGGCCTCATCCGACGCGGTCGCGGGCGGGCTGAGCCTGGGGAAACGGTCGGCGAAGGTCACGAGATCGACGCCCGTGACCTGATAGGGCCAGCCATCGGCGCCTGCGGCGCGCAGCGCGTCG
Source organism: Parvibaculaceae bacterium (assembly GCA_050251035.1). Lineage (GTDB taxonomy): Bacteria > Pseudomonadota > Alphaproteobacteria > Rhizobiales > Aestuariivirgaceae > Taklimakanibacter. Next base: position 81,513 of record JBFWNN010000014.1, on the reverse strand, counting down.
GACCGCAGATTGTCCCAGACGAGGTAGAACGGGCCGAGCGGCACGTCCTTTTCGCCCTGGAAGCGGTTCTGGACATTGAACACATCCTGGTCGAGGCGGCGATAGACGAGATAGCCGGCATGCTCTTTGAAGCGGTCCATGGTGAGGACGGGCTGGTAGCCGTCCACGCAGGTGAACAGCACTTCGTCGATCTCCGTCCAGCGCTCGCCATAGACGGCGTCGAACAGCTTGCCGATAGCGAAGCCTTCATAAGTCACGTTTCTGTCTTCATGTGGCTCCCAGACGGTGATCCGCATCGCGGCGACCTTCTGCCGGATCTCGGCCAGGCTCAGTTGCGCCACGGGCTTGCCGCGCGCCCCGAAGCTCAACAGCTCGCCTTCGGCGGCGCGCGCAAGCGAGCTCAGGAGGATCAGCGTTACCAGGACGGACAGGACCATTCGCGCAAGCATCGTGCAACCTTTCGGACGACCGCGGCGCGAAGCTTGAATCCATGAGAGGGCTGCCGTCAAGATTCGCCGGCGACGCACTATTTTTCGTAATAGTCCGGCTGCGGATAGCGCTCGATGCCCAGGGTGGAGAGGATGTCGCGCAACGGGCGCTCCAGGTCGTAGAACGGCTTCTTGCGCAACGCCACCAGCGTATGGCTCTCCAGGTCACGTTCGACGGCGCCGATCGTGCAGCGTTCGCCCTCGGGCCGGCTGTCGCCATAGACGTCGCGGCCGGCGACCAGGTCGTGCCTGATGCAGGTCTCGTTGTCGCCGGCATTACGTGCCGGGCTCACATGCCAGGGCACATAGAACGTGTCCAATTGCGGATCTGCGGACGGCAGGCCCGCGCCGCAATCGGCACCCGGATGCTGCAGGTTGTTGCCCATGTCCTCGATGACGGCATCGGCCGCTTCGCCGCGGCAATTTCCGCCCGCATTGTTGAGGACGATCGAATTCTTGAGGCGCAGCCTGCCCGGCTGCTGGCCTTGCTCGCCATTGACCGGACGCGTGAGCAGCACGCCCGCAGTGCCGTTGTCGGCGACGGTCGCATTGACGAGTTCTAGCGACGATCCTCGGAAGCCGCCGCCCAGGGGCGCCGCGTTGCGCACGACGAGCGAGCTGCCCAACGCCGTGCTGTCGCGCCTGAGCCCGTCGCCGGCATCGATCGCGCCGCCCGCGACCGTGGCCTGGTTGCCGACGAATATGGCCCGCCGCAGGTGGATCGTCCCGTCCAGGCTGCCGATGGCGCCGCCCGAGGCCGAGGCCGTGTTGCCGGCGAAGTGATTGACCCTGCCCGACAGCCGGTTCGGATCCGACTGGCGGAAGGCGAGAAAGACGGCGCCGCCGAAGGCGGCCGAGTTGCGCTCGAACTTCGAGTAGCTGAGGCTCAGTTGCGATCCTTGCGGCGGGCTGGGCTGACCCTGCCGACCGATGCCGATGGCGATCGCGCCGCCGCTGTTCTGGGCCTGGTTGCCCGTGAACATGCCGCGCCTTATGGCGAGCACCCCCTGCTCCAGTCCTATGGCGCCGCCATGGGTGGCCTGGTTGCCGGTGAAGCTGCTCTTCTCGATGAGACCGTCGCCCTGGAGCCACAGCGCGCCGCCATTGGCCGCACCGCGCCCGTTGCGGTCGAAGACCGACCGCTTGATCTCGATCCGGCCCTTCCAGGCGATCTGGCGGTTGTTGGTGAACAGCGCGTTGCTCACGCGCGCGAGCATGCCGGTGGCGAGGCCGTCGACACCCGGCACGGACGACTGCCGCACCGGCGAGAACGGTACCGCGTCATTGTCGATGAACTGGGCACCGTCGATTGTGACGCTGTTGCTCTTCAGGATGGTCCCGCTGTTGCCGGTGAACCTGCCGCCCGCGACCTGCACCGAGCCCACCGCGAAGGGCGAGCGTGTCGCCTCGACAATCGCATTCGCGAGGACGAGCTGTCCGGGTCCGAACACCAGGCCGGCAAAGGACGTGCCTAGGCTCGCTTCACTCGATTCCCGGAGCGCTCCCCGACGCAAGGTGATGTTGCGAAGGGTGAGCGGGGCGGCGCCGGTCTCGGGCACGAACATCGCCGATATGCCTTCGCCGTCGAAGACCATCCGCCCTTCGCCGTCGATCTCGGTCGGCACGACCACGGTATGGGCGCGCGTCATCCTCATCACGGTGCCGGGCGGGCAGTTGAAGGTGATCCGGCCGCCGCCTGACAGCGCGCCGACGAGGTTCACTTGGCCGGGGCCGGCGGGCGCCTGGTTGTCCTGGGCGCACAGCGTCACCGTACCTGCCGCCAGAGCCTCGCCGCTGAACGCAAGCAGGCTGGCCAACGCAAAACCCAGTTTCCTGTTCATGGCAGAACCTCATACTTCGGGTGTTCCCAGTCGGTGAAATCGATCTTGATCGAGGTGGAGAGTCCGGGCGCGGGCTGGCGGCCGGGCGCGCGGATCGTGAGCCGTCCATCGCCATCGGCGGTGATCGCGTCGCCTTCGGCCAATGGCCAGTCGTCGATGTCCTCCTGGTCGATGCCGTCTATCCCGCTGATGCCCGACTCGTCGTCATCCTCCTCATGGCCGTTCGCATTGAAGGTGACCCTCTCGTTCCGCCAGGAATTGTATTCGCCCACCATCGAATTGGGCGAGGGAACCAGCGTGAACGGATTGCGCTCCACCGTCTGCTTCATGAAATCCGCGAAAGCGAGACCGGCCGGCTTGTCGACGGCTTCGAAGAAGCCCCATTGGCCGTGGCAGGTTTCTTCATCCGCCGGACATGGACGCCGCATGATCACGACATAGAAGGGCGGCGCTCCGGCATAGGCGGCGCACTCCTCCGAATTAATGAACCGCCAGGCATCCGGCGCGCCTGGAGTGGTCTTGAGGCAGGCTTCGAGATCCGGCGGGACGACCAGATCGGTTCCGCACGCGAAACCCTTGCGCACGCAAAGATTATTGTCGTTGCCGACATTGCGCCGGCATTTCGGGCTGCCGGCCTTGTCCTTGTTCTGCTCGCATTCGGCATTGCTGGCGAAGTCTTCGTCGCGGTCCTCGTGGTTCCACTCGCGCAGGACGCCCTCGATCCTGAGGAAGTCGCTTCTGCGGTCCTGGCGCTGCGGGGATGCCGGCATGAGGGTCGTGGGAACGCCCGTCCCGCGATCCGAGTTCTTCAGCTTGATGTTGAACGGCACCCCGCCGGAGATCTCGAACGGCGTATAGAGCGCGCCATAGGCATAGTCGGTCGCGATCCCGCCCGCGGTGATGAGATAGCCCTTGCCGCTCGAATAGATCTCGAAGCCATTGTGATGGAGCCGCTGCTCATAGGGAACGGATTTGTTGATCGCGAGGTCGAGGATGATCTCGTGTGGAATGAAGGACGACGTGGCTTCCCAGATCATCTGGTTCACGCTGGTCGTCGATGCGAGCCATCGCCGGTCGGTGAGTTCTCCGGACCCGCTTTCCGTCTGCGGCAGCTGCTGGGTCAGCCCCGTATAGAAGAGCATCGCCGGCGTCTGGTGATCGCTGGCGGAGTCGACATCGAAGATGCGGCGCGGCGCCAGGCCTTCGGCGCCAGGTCCCCAGATCTCGTGGCGGTTCGCCTCCATCAGGCGGCGGAACGGCACGATCCGGCGCGCCTGGTTGCTGCCGGCCGCGAATTTCGCCGAAGCGAATTCGAGGACGATGCGCGCGCCCTGGCGCAGCTCGACGTCCTCGGGTGCCACGAAGTCGTGGACGTTGAGGATCGCGGCGATGCTCAGGCGCTGATAGGGCTTCGAATTATACTCGATGAAATCTTCCCGGGTGATCTTGCGGAACCTCTGCAGCAGCCACTCTTCGACTTCTTCCTGGGTGTCTTCCGCGTCCTGCCTGTCGTCTTCGTCGGTGATCGCCTCGATGATGAGCTGGTTGGTCAGGTAGCGCGAGCTATTGATCATCAGGAGATGGTTTTCCGTTTCGGGAATCCGGATCTGCGACAGCGGGATGACGGCCTGCGCCGACACGAGGATGGCCGCGGACAGCGCGACGGCGCTTGCGCCGATCGCGACGAACAGCGCCAGCAGCGCCAACGCCACCACGGCCAGGACGATCAGGAAGTTCTTGAACCAGTCGAGCAGGTCGCCCAGATCGTCCCACAGACCGTCGTCATAGAACGCGCTTTCGTCGGCCCGCTCCTGCGGGGGGCCGGTGTCGCGCTCCTGATTGCCGCATTGGAACATCCCGTAGCTCTCCGGCTCCAGCGGGCCGCTCACGGTGAGGAGATTGGCGATCACATAGTCCCGGGTTTTCGGTTCGATCGCATTGGCGCCGGTCTGCCTGTCGACATAGAGCATGCGGACGAGGCCGATGAGCGACATGTCCCAGTCGCCCTCCCCGGCGCTGCCGAGGACCCGGCAGGGCAGGCCGGTCGTTCCGGGATGGCCGACCACCTCACGCTTCAGCAAGGCTTCGTTGATCTCGGCGCGCAGGCAATTGGCGCTGACATTGAATTTCAGCCTGTAGGCCTTGCGGCCGTCGGGGCGGTCCGGCGCAATCACCGCGGTGTCGAGGACATCGTTGCACGCCTCGCCGAATCTGCGCTTGAAGGCCGCGTTGATCAGCGCCACCGGATCAGGCGATTCGATGCCGACGTGATCGGGCCAGCTGAGGATTTCGCCATCCGTGTGCCGACGGTTGTCCTCTCTCGGCCAGTTCTTCCAGTGCTTGACCTCTTCATCGATATAGTCGATCTCGGCCTCGCAGGGCACATTGCCGCGCTCGCCGAGAAAGGCGATCTTTCCGAGGACCATGGGCAGGATGTCGCCATTGCGCTGGTTCTCGGCGTTCCGCGTCCCCTCATTGGCCAGGAACTCCATCTCCTCGCCGCAGGCGTTCCAGTGTTTCACGCTCGTGGCGCGCTTCGCGACCGACTGAAACGCTTCGAAAGCGTTTGCGGACGGCTTTCCCAGATCGACCTGGTATCGCGCATAGGGCGGCAGATCGACCGCGGCGGCGGCGATGGCCAGAAACGGCAGCAGCATTGCGGCAATGACGACGGTTCGTCCGGAGAGCATCGACATCTTGCACCATCCCTTGGATTGGATTCAGGGAAACTCTGCGGCCGGCGGTGTCGGAATCGAGCCGTGCGGTGGCTGGGCGCGCGTGCTGGCGCGCGACACCCGTACCGGGTCTCGTCTGGCTGCCGGCCTTTGATTTCGGAAGGCGCGGGGATCAAGGAGCCCCGCGCCCAATGGCAAAAGCGGATCAGAGCCGCTGATTGCCGATGCTGCCGCGGATGGTGGCCCAGTCATCCTCGTCATTGCGCAGGTGGATGTCGAAGTTGGACGTCTGGCCCTGCGGGACGATCGCCTGGATGGCGCGCGAGTCCTCGAGTTCGGTGGTGCCTTCCGTGGCGCCTTCATAGAAGCGCAGATTGATGTTCGCCGCGAGCACGCCATCCGCCCGCAGCGATCCGTCGATGTCGATCTCGACCCGCTCTTCGCCGCCGAAGCCCTTGCGCCAGGTGAGGAAGGTGGCGCCGATGTCGCTCGTCGACAGCGTCGTTTCCTGGCGGAAGCCGAAGATGCCGTGCTCGTCGTCGCCGAAGGTCTCGTAGTCGTGGAACTCGGTCGTTCCGCTCACCGATATGTGATGGAAGAACGGAGCCCGCGCAAGAGGCTCGATTTCGGTCTGCATCAGCCCCTTCTTGGGCCGCGCCGCCTCGAGCGTGATCAACTTCTTCTGGGCCCTGAAAACCCGCTTCAGCCAGCGAGGCGGCACCGTGAAGGCGACCACTCGGGCGGGATTGAGCTGTTCTGGCATGATAGTCTCCTGTCGCAACGTGTTGCTGCTCTCTCGATCCGGAGACTGCCGGGCGCGCGCTTACGGATGGCTTACGGATGAGAGTGTCCTTCTGCGAGACGCAGATGCGATGCGTATGGACATATGCAAGCCAGACACTCGTCCCGACCGTCAGCCGGTCGACGTCGCCTTCCTTGCCATGGCCTGGGCGGCATCGATCAGGCAGCTGATCAAGACGTTGGAGCGCGTTTCGTCCGGATATGCCAGTTCCTGAACCAGGACCCCATCGAGCCCGGCGACGACGAACTGGGTGAGACGTCTCATCTTTGCCGGATCGACCCGGCTGGCGCCCAAGTCCGACAAGAAACGCTCATAGAGGTCGAACAACCCCTTATATTGCTTCTCGGCGAGCCAGGCGGCATTGGGGTTGCGCACCGCATAGAACGTCATCTCAAATTGAAGAATCTGCAGATCCCGGGTTCTGACCATCAGGCTCCAAACGGCGCGGATCAGGGTCTCGACCCGCTGAGGAAGATCGGGAGCCGGCGTCAGCTCCGCCTCGAGGTGGCGATTGAGAACGAGCGCGACTTCGTCCAGCACGGCAAAAAGCAGGTCGTCCTTGTCCTTGAAGTGATAGTGCATCGTGGCCAGCCGTTGTCCGGAGGCGTCGGCAATCTTTCGGGTCGTCGTCCCCGATACGCCCTCTTTGCACAAAACCTCCATGGCCCCCGCAATCAGCTTGGCCCGTGTACCGCCTGCTTTAGCCATCTTGTCGTCCATAATTTGGTCGGTTGACCGACTTATTCTTTTGTGTAACATGGTCCCGGAATAAGGGAAACCAGCATAAAAGCTGGACACTCACAACACGAGGGACCGGGAAGGCGTTCACGCCTTGCTCCGCAGGCGGCGAGCCTGCCATGGCGAGCGGTGATCTCCTATTCGGTCAACCGCGCCCGCGCGCCGAACCAGGAGGAAAGTCACATGAACATGCATGGCAATGCCCCCGATCTCAAGAGCTGGAACGGCGCTTATCAGTTTCATCCTTTCGCCGACCCCAATGTCATAGAAAAGGATCGGCCGCTGATCATCGAGGGCGGCAAGGGCGCGGTCGTCACGGACATTGACGGCAAAAGCTACATTGATGGCCAGGGTGGACTGTGGAACGTCAATGCCGGGCATGGCCGCAAGGAAATCATCGAAGCCATCAAGGCTCAGCTCGACACCCTTCAATATTATTCGCTGTTCGCCGGGACGACCCATCCAAAGGCGATCGAGCTCTCCAAGCTCCTGGTCGATCTCACCCGCCAGGAAGGCATGAAGCGCGCCTTCTTCTCATCCGGAGGATCTGAATCCGTCGAGGGCGCCATCAAGCTCGCCCGCCAATACTGGAGATTGAAGGGACAATCTCATCGCTTCAAGATCATCTCGCTGCAGCGCGCCTATCATGGGGTGTGCTTCGGCGGGCTTTCAGCGAATGGCACCGCGGCCTTCCGGAACGCGTTTGAACCGCTCATGGGTGGCTTCTTCCGCGTCGAGACACCCTATGTCTATCGCAACCCGTTCTCGAACGACCCGGCGGAAGTCGCTTCGATCTGCGCGACGCTCCTCGACCGGCTGATCGAGAACGAAAGTCCCGACACGGTTGCGGCCTTCATTGCCGAACCGATCCAGGGCGCCGGCGGCTTGATCGTGCCGCCGAAGGAATACTGGCCGCTCGTCCGCAAGGTTTGCGACAAGCACGGCATCCTGCTGATCGCAGACGAGGTCGTCACCGGCTTTGGCCGATGCGGCCACATCTTCGGCTCGCGCATGTGGAACACGAAGCCCGACATGATGGTGTTCGCCAAGGGCATCAATTCCGGCTACGTTCCGCTTGGCGCCATCATGCTCAATGACCGCATCGAGGACGCGTTCAAGGAACACCCTGAGGGCGCTTTCATGCACGGCAACACCTATCAGGGCCATCCGCTGGGCTGCGCCGCGGCGCTCGCCAATCTCGATGTCATCGAAAAGGACGGCCTGGTCGACAATGCCGGCCGGGTCGGCGCCCATTTCCTCGCGAAGCTCCAGAGCCTCCAGGACAGGCAGGCTCATGTCGGCGAAGCCCGCGGCAAAGGACTGATGATCGGCGTCGAGCTGGTGAAGGACAAGCGCAGCAAGGAAAAATTCGCCGATGGCGAGCAGTTCGGTCACAAGGTCGCGCGGCGGTGCCGCGACAATGGGGTCCTTATCCGCAATCTTTACGACACCTTCATCATCTCGCCGCCGCTCATTCTGTCCACCGCCCAGGCGGACGCGATCGTCGACGTGCTGGACGAGGCGCTTTCCCACTTTACCAAGAAGACCGCCGGCTGACGCGGCAGTCCGATAACGCGCCACGACGGCCTTCTCGCCTTCCTGCGAGCAGCCGGTCGATTGCCGGCCGACCTGGCCGGAGCCCTATGTATCTCATGGCGACCTTCCGGCCGGTAAAGGCACTTCGTCGGAATACCGGTCGAATTAATTGACGAAAGCCATACTTCCTGGCCAGAGGCCTTACGCTCAGGGCAATGCGCTACGGGAGTGAGGGGTTGAGTTCTATGACGATTTTTTGCTTTTATCGTTGATATTTCTCTGTAGATTAGCGAACAATCTGTGTTATGCGAGACCGCTTCCTTGTCGGCCATGCCGGCCCTGGTCAGTAGCTGAACGGACACACCGCCGCCGTGAACGTGATCATGCCACGGTCCCGAGTCCGATGTTCATGCCTTGACATTATTATTGCCGGACGGGGCCGGAGAGTCGGTTGGGAAGAGTGGCTTGGAGAATGAGACCGGTGCAGAAAGCAAAGAACGACGCGCAATTCGTATATGACACTCTGACTCAGGCCATCGTCGAGCAGTCGCTGGCGCCTGAGACACGGCTGCCCGAGGAGCTCATCTGCAAGCAGCTGGGAGTCAGCCGCCACGCCGTCCGCACCGCCTTTCAGATGCTGGCGGCGGACGAGCTCGTCGTCATCCGTCAGAACAAGGGGGCCACGGTCGCCAAACCGTCGCAGGAGCACGGCAAGGACGTGCTGCGCGTCCGCATCGAGCTCGAGGATGTCGTCATAAGATCCGTTGCCGGCAAGCTGACCAAGGAGAACATCGAGAAACTGCGGCACTCGGTCGAGCTGGAGCATCAGTATGTCGACAAGGACCATGCCGCCTACAAGGGGCAGACCAGTGCCTTTCATAGCTGCCTGGCCGAGATGGCCGGAAGCAACATCCTGCTGAAGTACCTCAACCCTTTGCTGTCGCAGAGCTCCCTGGTCTTCTATACCCATGGGCGGCCGCGCTGGACGCGCTGCAATTCGGATGAGCACACCAAGCTCCTGGATGCGCTGGCGACAGGCGACGTGGAAACCGCCAGACGCGTGATGCGCGAGCACCTCGAGGCGCTCTATGATCGCGCCTTTTCAGACGACAAGTTCCGCGACGAGCCCTCGCTCGAGGAGACGCTGCAGCGCTATTCGAAGAAGCGCTAAAGCATGATCCGGAAGAGTGCGCAGCGGTTTTCCGGAAAGATCATGCGCCAACAAAGATAAAGCGTGATGGTGCTTCCACTTGAAGCCATCACGCTTTGACGTCGGATCGGTACACCAGCGTCCAGCCGGATTTCGCGCGCACCGCATCGGCGAGAAGGTCGAGATCGGCCGCGCACTGGTTGGCGGCGATGGTGGCCAGCTTTTCGTCGGCGGCGGTCCAGTCGCGCGGGCGCGCCGAATGGATCGAAACCCATCCCACGACCTCGCCGCCGCTGAGGACCGGCGCCAGCATCTGTGCCTTGACGCCATAGGCCTTGATCAACGGCCCCGGCGCGTCGACCCCTGACGTCGTGAAATCCGGCTGCACCAGGATCTTGCGGTTGCGCATGACCCATTGCGCCGTCGCCGCGCCGCGCTGATCCAGGCTTTCATCCTGGCGTATCGACGCGGCGCCCTCCGCCACGGATTCGCCCAATGCCGGAAAATTCTTCCCCGCGACGTCGAGGCGCAATGTGACCCGCATGACCGAAAGCCCGCGCCGCAGCTGCTCCAGCCGCTCGTCCAGTCTCGCCAGCGCATCGCTCCCGTCCGGCTGGGCGACGGCATCGGGCAGGCCGACCGCGCGCCCGAGGTCGAGCGACCGGTCGCTGGCGAGGCAATGCGCCATGTAGGCCGCGACATTGGCGACCTCGGCCACGGCATCGATGTCGAGCAGCGCGATCACGTCGCCGGCGCTGTGGTAATAAGGGTGCTGGGGCGGAAACAGCCAGAACCAGCAGGCCGGCACGCCCGAATCGATGAACGGATTCAGATCGGCCGCACGCAGCAGGCTGGCATTCGTCGTGATCTCGACCGGCCAGCCGATCTCGCGCGCCCGCGCCTCGGCATAGTCCGCAATGCTCGGATCGGCCAGCAAAGCGCGCTGGCCGCGAATCCCCCAGGCGAGCGCGTCCATGTTCACCATGGCGACGGTCGCGCCGAGCTCGCCTGCATGCGACCGGCAATATTCGGTGGCCCCCCACATGCCCTGCTCCTCGGCGCAGAAGGCAACGAACTTGACCGTCCGGTGGAGACTGTCGCCCGCCGTCGCCCAGCGCTCGGCGATGGCGATGAGAGCGCCGAGCCCGGTGGCATTGTCCTGCGCGCCCTCGCCTTCGAACTGGGTGTCGTAATGGGCGCCCAGGACGATGCATTCGGAGCCTTCGCCCTTGATCTCGCCGATGACGTTTGCCGTCTTGACCGGCTTGTAGTCCGCCTCATGCACGACCCGGAGGCGCGTCTCGCCGCTTGCGATCAATCCGACCAGCAGGCCGCCGTCGTCACGGTCCATCGTAACGCCTGGAACGGACAGCGGACGTCCCTCGAAGGCAGGTCCCGGATTGACGGGATAGAGCTGGGCGGAGAGATGGGAGATGGTGCCGCCCGGCGTTTCCGAGATCACGACGATCGCCGCGACGCCGCGCGCGATCAGATGGTCGGCGAACAGCCACGGCCAGTAGCTATGCAGGATCGCGACCTTGCCCGCGAGCGGGGGCAATCGTCTTTCCATCGCCTCGAGGTCATCGAGGCTCGTCGGACGGCCGAGATAGAGGGCCTCCGCCTCGACGCTGGCGCTCGCCGTATATTGCAAGCCCACGCAGCGAAAGCTCTTGCTGCTTCCGGCGACTTCGCAGACGGCCTTCTGCGGCTCATAATTCAGGATCTCGACCGGCTCGCAGCGCACGTCATGCAGCCCGGCCAGCCGGAAGCGCTCTTCGACGAAGCGGCGCGCCTTCGCTTCGCCCGCCGTGCCGACAAAGCGGTTTCCGATGGCGCAGATATCGCCGATCAGTCCTTTCACCGCGTCCCGGTCGATGCTCCAGCTTCCAAGATTGGCCATGTCTTTCCCGTACTTCTCGTTCATGTCGTCATACCGCCAGATAGCGCCCGATCACCTCGGGTGCCGCGGCCTGCGCCGCCGTCCCTTCCCACAGGATCTGCCCCTTCTCCATGAACAGCACGCGGTCGGCCACGTCCATCGCCATCACATGGTTCTGCTCGGTAAGAAGAACACCCAGCCCCTCGCTGCGCAGCCGGCGCAGGATGACGCCCAGCTCGCGCACGATCATGGGCGCCAGCCCCTCGCTCGGCTCGTCCAACATCAGCACGTCGGGCTGCGACAGCAGCGCGCGGCCGACGGCAAGCATCTGCCGCTCGCCGCCCGAAAGCTGCGAGCCGTTCGAATTGGTCAGCACTTTCAGCTTCGGAAACAATTCATAGATCTTGTCGATGGTCCAGCGCGGCGCGCGGGCCTCTATGTTGGCGCTCATCTGCAGGTTCTCGTGAACGGTCAGGCTTCCGAACGAGCGCGAGCCTGACGGCGTGAGCGCCAGGCCCGAGCGCACCCGGCGGAACGGCGCCATGGCGACGATATCCTGGTCGCCGAGCCTGATCTTTCCCCGCTTCACGGAAACGAAGCCGGCGATCGCCATCAGCGTCGTCGTCTTGCCTGCACCATTGCGGCCGAGCAGTGCGACGATCTCGCCGCGGCGCAAGCTGAATTGCGCCCCGAACAGAACCTGGCACTTGGCGTAATAGGCGTCGAGCGATTCGACCGCGAGCGCGGTCTGCCGGGCATTGGCGGCCGGATTGGTCATGCTTTGCTCCCGCCATCATGGTGCACGCCGAGATAGGCCGTCTGCACATCGGAATTGTTGCGAATTTCCTCCGGCGTGCCTTCCGCGAGGACGGCGCCGTCGCACAGGACGGTGATGCGATCGGCGATGCCGAAGACGATCTCCATGTCGTGCTCGACGAACAGAACCGTCAGTCCCTGGCTCCGCGCGATTCTCCTGATCGCCTCGACGACCTGGCGCGTTTCGCCGGGACTGACACCGGCGGTGGGCTCGTCCAGGCAGATCAGCTTCGCCTTGACGGCAAGCCCCATGGCGATCTCGAGCGCGCGCTGATCGCCATGCGAGAGCTCGGCGGCCCGCAACATCGCCACGCCGTCCAGTCCCACGGTGCGCAATATGGCCTGGGCCCGTTCTCTCACCTCCGCCGGCAAGGTGCCGATCAGGCGGGCGGTGTCGCCGCGCACGCCGGCCTCCGCCAACGCCACATTGTCGAGGGTCGTGAGCGCGGGAAAGACATTGGGCTGCTGGAACGTTCGGCCCAAGCCGAGCTTCACCCGGTCCCATGGCGGCGCCTGCGTGACGTTCTTGCCGTCGAAGATGATGGTTCCGCAGTCCGCGGACAGAGCCCCCGTGATCAGGTTGAAGAACGTCGTCTTACCGGCGCCATTGGGCCCGATGATCGCGTGGATGGTGCCGCTCCTGACCTTGAGGGCGACATTGCGCGTCGCATGCAGTCCGCCGAAGCTCTTCGACAGGCCCGCGACGTCGAGCAATATTGCGCCGTCCTCCGCTCTTGCCTCTGCCGGCGCGCCGGGTTGCGGCGCGGCGGCGGGCATCGCGGATGCCGCATCATGGCCCTGGCGCTGGGCCGGCACATATATATAGGGGCTGACGGCCCGCCGCACGCCCGCGATGATCGCCCCGATCAGGCCTTCCGGCAGGAGGATCGCGACGACGACCACGACGAGGCCGACACCGACGTCCCAAAACGCCGTCGTGGAAGCGAGCTGGTCGGTGAGCACGGTGTAGAAGACCGCGCCGACCACCGGCCCCATGAAGAAGCCGAAGCCGCCCAGGAGCGAAACGATCAGGGGCGTGGTCGACATCTGCCAGAAGAACAGGCCGACCTGCACGTGGCCTTCATAGATGGTGAACAGGCCGCCGGCGAAACCGGCAAAGAAACCGGCGATGACGAAGGCGGCGAACTCGTACCGCTTGGGCGAGATGCCGATGAATTGCGAGCGCAGATTGTTCTCGCGCAGACAGCGCAGCGCATCGCCGAAGGGCGAGCGCGTGATGATCCAGATGGCCGCCGCGCCCAGCGCCACGCAGGCGAAGATGAAGTAGTAGAGAAGGGTCAGGTCGAAAGCCCAGTCCGGCTGGAACATGCCGGTCAGCCCTTCGTCGCCGCCGGTCACCGCCGGGGCGCTTTGAGCGATCGAATAGACCAGTTGCGCCGTGCCGAGCGTCAGGAGACCGAAATAGATCTCCTTTCCGCGCAGCACGATGGGCGCCAGGATCGCCGACGCGATCGCGGCGGCGAAGGGTGCGGCGATGAGACCGACAAGCGGCGACCAGGACAACCGGTCCACGAACAGCGCCACGGTATAGGCGCCGACACCGAAATATGCGGCGTGGCCGAAGGTGATCAGGCCGGCGCTGCCGAGGAGCAGGTTGAGGCTGAGGGCAAACAGCCCCATGATCAAGGCCGAGCCCAGGACCAGGATCAGGGAGGGCGGCACCAGCATCGGCGCGGCGGCGAGCAGCACAAACGCGAAGATGCTGAGGCCGACGAGGACCGGGCGGAGCTTGCGTTCGGACATGGCCTGCGACACCGCCGCGAGGTCGGTGGGCGCTGCGCCGGCTGCCGTGTTTTCAGTCTGGTCCATTACCGTACCCTTCCAAACAGGCCCTGCGGGCGGACCGCGAGCACCACGACGAGCAGCCCGAACATGATGATCGGAGACCATGCCGGCGGAAGCCAGATGAGCGAGACGGCGGTAGTGACACCGACCATCAAGGCCCCCACCAGGGCGCCGGCGATGCTGCCGAGGCCGCCGATCACCACGACGACGACCGCGCTGACGATGACGTCGAGATCGAGCCCGACGGCGATCGTCTGCTGCGGCGTCACCAGCGCGCCGGCGAGGCCGGCGAAGAACGCGCCGAGCACGAAGACGCCGGTGAACAGCCGGGGGACGTCGACGCCCACCATTTCGAGCAGCTTGCGGTCGTCGAGCGCGCCTCTGATGAGGCGGCCCAGCGACGTGCGGTTCATGATGAACCAGAGGACGGCCACCGTGAGCGCGCCGACCGCGATCAGGAAGAGCGAATAGGTCGGGTAGAAGTGGCCGAGCAGAGGCACGCCACCGTCGAGGAAGGGCGGAATCGTCGTCTGCCGCGGCGCCGAGCCCCAGACGCCGCGCACGAAGCCGCCAATGATCATCACCAGACCGAAGGTCACGAGGAGCTGGATGACGATGGCGCGGTCATAGACATGGCGCAGGCACAGCCATTCGATCAGGGCGCCGACCACCGCGACGGCCAGTGCCGCCGCGATCACCGCCAGCCAGAACGTCCAGTTGCCGGGGCCGAGATAGTCGGAGAGCGACATGGCGATGAACGCGCCCAGCATATAAAGCGATCCATGCGCGAAATTGACGATCCGCAATGCCCCGAACACGAGCGTGAAGCCGGACGCGACAAGGAACAGCACGGCGGCGCTGGCAAGCCCGGAGAGTGCCTGCAACAAGATCTCGTTCATGATGCTTGATCCATGAGCTGGGCGTGAGCGCGCGGCCGTCCCTGGCCGCGCGCGCGCCGTGGCGGACTACTGCTTGGCGGCTACGGTCGAGACCTTGCCGGACAGGATATCTTCCAGGAGCTGCTTGGAGATGACGTCGCTGGTCCAGATCTGTTTGGCCTCGGCGGTCCAATACGGATAGCCGAGCGTCGTGTTGTCGGCCAGGGGTCCGATGCTGCTCCAGACATTCGCCTGATGGTTCGCCCAGATCTCGATCTTGTCGCCATAGATCGAATCGAAGGTGAGCGTGCCGCTGCCCGCGGCCGCGGCCAGCTTGTCGTAGTCGAAGCTGTTCGCCGCCTTCGCGATCGCGGCCCACATATAGACCGCCGAGGCGGCGGCGAAGCCCCATTCGTCCGCATCCGAGCCGATCTCCGCCTTATAGGCGGCCGCGAATTTCCCGCCGAGCGGCAGTTCGGTCATCCGCTGCACGTTGGCCCGCATGATTCCATGCGCGTTGGGCGGAACGTTGCCGTTTCCGATCGCGGCGAGCGTGGCGGAGTCGGGCATGAACATGGTCAGGATCTCGAGCTTCCGCTGATTCCAGACCTTGTAGACCGTGCCGAGATCGGCGCCGAGGACATTGCCGAACACGCAGTCCGCCTGCGCGTTCGAGATGACCTGGGCGATCGAGCCGAAATCCTTGTTGTCGAGCTTGTAGGGCTGGTCGACCACGATCTCGGCGTCCGGCTGGGCATCCTTCAGCGCGGTGCGGAACGCCAGCACGGCGTTGCGCCCGGAAACGATGTCGGGATAGAGGAAGCCGTATTTCTTGCACTTGCCGCTGTCGGCGAGATATTTAGCGGCCGCCCTGCCGTCCTGATAGAGCGTGGTGATGGCGGTGTAGTTCCCCGGCTGGCGATCGTCCATGATGAAGGCCCCATCCCCGCCGGTTCCCGAAAAGACGGGAATTTTCTGGGCATTCGCGACCTGCGACATGCTCAAAAGGCTGCTGCTGAGCGTCGGCCCGAACACGACTTGCGGCTTGTTGGTGGAGATCGCCTTGCGCAGTTCACGCACGGCGACGGCCGGATCGAGCTGCTCGTCCTTGATGGTGAGATTGATCTTGCAGCCGAGCAGGCCGCCGTCCTTGTTGATCATGTCCACGACCACCTTGGTGGCATTGGACTGGCTCGGCCCCAGCACGCCGAGCTTGCCGGCGATGTCGCTGACGATCAGCGCCTGCACTTCGCCCTCCGGGCAGAGCTCGTTCGCCACGGCGGCCTTGGCGCTCGCCAGTGCGGTGATCGACAAGGCGCAGAGGAGCGGCGCCAGGTATTTTCTGGCCCATTTTCCGGGTTTCGTCGGCTTACTTTTCATGCTGGTTTCCTCCATGTTGTGCCCGCGTTGCTTCATTGTGCGGGACTTTCTGCCGAAAACGGCGGCCGGCGCTTGTGCCAGCCGGTTGCATTCTCGAAACGGTGCGCGATGCGCGCCACCGTCAGCTCGTCCAGGGGTGCGGCGATGATCTGCAGCCCGATCGGAAGACCGTCGCCGGACAGGCCGCAGGGAACGCTCGCCGCCGGCTGCCCGACAAGACTCCACGGGCATGTATATTGAATGAGACGCGCCATATCGCGCTCGACCACCATGTCCGCCAGGCGCATCGCCGTGCAGGGCACCGTCGGCGTCGCGATCGCAGCGATGCGGGCCGTGCCGAAGAGTTCGGCCATGGCCTGCTGCAGGACGCGGCGGGCGCGATACCCGGCCTGGAGGATCGACGCCGGAGCGATCAGGGAAAGCTCGAGGAAGCGCCTGACGTCGTCGGTGTAGAGCTCCGGCCGCTCGGATATCCATTGCCGGTGCGCAAAGCCGATCTCGCCCGTGATGATCGCGGTCGCGGCCGGCAGCGCCAGCTCGATATGCGGCAGCTCGATCTTGACGAGCTCCGCCCCCAGGCGTCGCAGGAAGTCGAGAGCCTGGTCGAACGCCGCGGCGACCGCGGCATCGGGAGCGGGCCCGAATCCGGCGAGATGGGGCACGCCGATGCGGGTTCCCTCGAGATCGCCGTCCAGCGGCACTGTGAAATCGGGCGGTGGGCCGAGCCACGTCCTCGGATCTTGGGGATCCTCGCCCGCGATCGCATCGAGGACGAGCATCGTGTCACGAACCCGGCGCGCGAATATGCCGACATGCTCGACGGTCGGCACCGACGCGCCCTGGACCGTGCCGCCGGCGCTGACCCGTCCATAAGTCGGCTTGAAGCCGACCACGCCGGTCACGGCCGCGGGCTTGCGCACCGAGCCGCCGGCATCGGTGCCGAGGGCGAAGAAGCAGCTGCCGACCGCGGTCGAGGCGCCGCTGCCGGCGCTCGATCCGCCCGGATAGCGCTCGAGGTCCCAGGGATTGCGAGTGGGCGGGACATCCTGCCCGGTCGCGAATTCATGCGTGACGTGCTTGCCGATGAGGACTGCGCCCGCCGCGCGCAGCCTGGCCACCGCCCATGCGTCCGCGCTGGCGCGATGCCCCTTGAGGACGCGCGAATTCGCTTCCGTCGGCATGTCGCTGGTCAGCAGCACGTCCTTGACCGCAAACGGCACGCCATGCAGCGGTCCGCGCCGCGGCTCCGCATCGGCGCGGCGCGCCGCGCGCAGGGCCTGCTCTGCGCCGACATGGGCATAGGCGTGGACCGCGGGCTCGGTTTCGGCGATCCGCCGCAGCGTGGCCTCCGTCAGCTCGACGGCCGTCACCTCGCCTGCGGCGAGCAGGCCCGACGCTTCTCCGACCGTCAGCGCAGCCAACTCAGACATGCCAGCGGGCTCCGACGGCGGGGGCATGCTGCGCCAGATCGGCAGCGAGCAGGATCTCGGTCGCCAGAATGTGATCCCTCAGGGCCATTCTCAGCCGCGCGAGATCGCCCGCGGGCACGCGCAGGCCCGACATCCGGACGAGCAGGGCCAGATCCGCCTCGCCGATCCGCAGTTCGGGGATGGACTTCAGAGTGTTCGTCATGCGCTGGCTCCATATCGTGCACGGCTTGTCTAACGTCCGCCGGAACGACCATCAACTTGGCTGCGACCCGATAACCCTGCGACGAATATGCAAGGCCGTGGCGACGGCTCGACGGCTGCTTCCGCAGCCGATGCCCCGCTAGTTCGCGCGGGTGACGTACTTGCCGTAGCCCAGAGGGCCGACCACCTCGCCGTTCTCGTAGATCACCTTGCCGCGAAGAATGGTGCGGTCCGGATAGACGGTCACGACCCTGCCGTCATAGGGAGACCACTTCGCCTTCTGATTGAAGAACTCCAGCGCCTGGCCGTCGATCACGCGATGCCCGTTCGTCTCCAGCACGACGAGATCGGCGTCCGCGCCGACCTGGATCGCGCCCTTGCGCGGATAGAGGCCGAGGATCTTCGCGGGCGTCGCGCACAAGGCGTCGACGAGCGGCGCCAGGCCGATGCCGCGCTTGGCGGCTTCCGCCGCGACGACCGGCAGCATCGTCTCCAGCACGTTGCCGGCGCCCGGACCCTGGGTCCAGATGTCGGCGCCCGCTTTCTTCGTCAGCGGCGCATGGTCGGAGGCGATGGAATGGATCTCGCCGGCCGCCAGGCGTTGCCACAGGCCGTCGACGGCCGTGCGCCGGCGCGGCGGGGGATTCCATTTCAACCGGGTGTCGTCGCCGGCGGAATCGAGATCGAGGCACAGCTGGTGCGGAAGCACCTCCGCCCATATGTCGGCCCCGTCATGGCGCGCGGCGGTGATGACATCGATGGCCTCCGGCGTCGAGACGTGGACGACGATGACCCGGGCGCCCGTCGCCTTGGCCAGCATCGCCATGCGCTGCACCGCATCCACTTCGGCGAACCATGGCCGGGCTTCGTCCCATGCCGCCGGACCCGACTTGCCTTCGGCCTTCACCCGCGCGGTCTCGGCGCTGACGATGCCGGCATTCTCGCAATGGGCCATCAGCGTGACGTTGTCCTTCTTCACGCGGCGCATGAGGTCCATGAGCTCGGCATCGGAGGTTCCGGGGAACATTCCAGGAGGCGCCACGTCGCCGGTGAAGATCTTGATGGCCACGGCGCCGTCGCGGACCATCGCATGCACCTCGTCCGGGCGCTCCGCGTCATACCCGCCGATGAGGGCGTAATCGACGTGATACTGGTCGCCGACCTGGGCCATCTTGGCATGGAACAGCTCGCTCGAAAGCGTGGCCGGCTTGTCGAGCGGCATTTCGATGATCGTGGTCACGCCGCCCTTGGCCGCCGCGCGCGTGGCGATCTCGTGGGTCTCGACGCCGAATCCCCACCAGCAGTGGAAATGCTGGTCGACGAGACCCGGAATGACGGTCTTGCCCGCGGCGTCGATGGTCTTGCCGGCATCGATCGGTCGTAAGGAAATATCGGCGATCTTGCCGTCGCTGATCCCGATATTCGCCGCCACGGTCGAGCCGCCGGGAAGGATGACGCTCCCGTTGATGACGGCCAGATCGTATGTCTTCGCCATATTT
Organism: Parvibaculaceae bacterium; assembly: GCA_050251035.1. Taxonomy (GTDB): domain Bacteria; phylum Pseudomonadota; class Alphaproteobacteria; order Rhizobiales; family Aestuariivirgaceae; genus Taklimakanibacter. Next base: position 62,394 of record JBFWNN010000014.1, on the reverse strand, counting down.
TCTCCTCCCTGACGGCCGGGCGCCGCCGCCCGCCGATGTCTTCGAATGACCTGAGCCGTTGTATGTGTGACCGGTCTTGTTGGCGCAGAGGCTAGGTGCGTCCGCAAATATTGTCAACTTTTATTGTTTGAAAAATAGACAAACTAATAGGAATTAAACGTCGCTACTGTCGAGGCACGACGATTACAGCCCTTCCACGGCGGTAAAACGGGCTGCGCTCCGGTCGCCCGCGGTGAACCCACCAATGTCGGTGAATTGGTCATCACGGCTTGACGTCCGCGGGCTTCAGCGGAATGTCTGATTATTAGCAAGAAATTACAACAGAGATGGCGAGGAACTCATGGGGGCTGGCGGCGGATCGCCCGCCAGGCGGCGTGGCGGCGGCGCTCGCGAGCCCACGCGTGCGAAGATCAGGATTTGTCTTGTCGCTTCCGGCCTTCGGCGCTTTCGCGGCTGATCAGCTCGATATAGGCGGTCGTCTTGGCCAGCAAGCGGTCGATGTGGCGCCGCATCCTCTTTTCCGCCTCTTCGGGTTCGCCGCGCTTGATCGCTTCCGTGATGCCTTCGTGATCCGTCACCAGAGCGGCGGCGTCCCGCTCCATGTCTTCCCGCGTCAGGCACGCCATGGCGGCATCATGCGATATCCTGTCGAGAAGGGCCGTGTTGGTCTGCTCGAGCACGAGAAGCCCGATCTCGGTCAGGAGCGCGTGATGCGACGCCCGTACCAGCTGACAATGGAACGAGATGGCCGGATCGACCCTTTGGCCGTCGTCGGTGGATGCCAGGCAATGGGCGCAGGCATAGTCATGGAGCAGCCTTACGTCCTCCGCTGTCGCCTTGGTGGCCGCGAGCCGCGCCGCCTCGGGCTCGATGGCGCGGCGGACCAGCAGCATGTCGCGCAGCGATTCGACATCGGCGATGCTGGACACGGCCAGAAGCCGGGCCGATCGCTTCTGCCGCGACAGGTCGCTCCTGAGGCTGGCGAGCTTCGTCCGGCCGGCCGTCGTCAGCACGCGGCCGCGCTTGCCGATCGTATGGGCGAGCCCCTGCGCCACCAGCCGCTGCAGGACGCGTCCCGCCGTGGCCTCGGCGATGACGATCCCCTCGGCTTGCAGGGCGGACATCAGGCGTTGATTGCCCACGGGCTCGTCGCTCTCGTGCAGCAGCTCGAGCGCGACGAGGTCTATGGCTGATTTCGAATCAAGCTCCATCATGTCCGGACTGATCAGCGCTCCTCTTAGTCCCGTTCACGGGTTCCGTCTTTTCGTTGGCGGGATGCTATAGCAGCCCCCGCCCCGAATGGCACGCGCTAGCGCGTGGACGAGCCGATATGCGCATAGACGACCATCTCGATGATGCACCCCGGCATCAAGAGCTCGGAGATGACGGCCGTCGCCCGGTTGGGATAAGGCCTGCCGAAATAGCCGGCATAGACCTCGTTCATCACCTTCGCGTCGCCGCGGTTGGTCAGATAGATGAGGATCTGGGTGACGTCGTCCATGCTGCCATTCGCAGCTGCGAGGCAGGCCTTCATGTTTTCCAGCGTCTGGGTTGTCTGCGACCGGATGTCCCCGGTGTCCATGGAGCCGTCGGGCCGCGTGGCGATGAAGGCGCCGTAGAATATGCCGTCGGCGGTGACCGCCCATTCGAGCGGCGCGTCGATGGGGGCGAGAAGCGGGGTCTGCACGGCTTGCTTCATGGGAACAGTCTCTCTTTTCTTCAGGTTGTCTTTTCTTGTGTCTTGTCGGGCCGGAACGTTGCGCCTGTCGTGATCGGCAACGTCCCGGCGCGGTATCGATCGAATGCCTATTCGGACTTCGCCGCCGCGACGTACTCGTCCGCGTTGGGAACGCCCGAAAGGATGGTCGGCCATACCTTGAGGGCGGTTTCGCGGAAGGTGGCGACGTCCGGCGCGATGATCGTGATGCCGGCCTTGCGCATCTCCTCGAGACCGTCCGCCATCATCCGCTCCTGCGCCTTGATCGCGACTTCGGCCGCGGCGCGCCCGACTTCGAGGACGATGCTCCTGACGTCCTCGGGCAGCGAGTCGAACTTCGCCTTCGACATGACGAAGACCGACGGCAGCTGATGGATGCCGGTCTGCGAATAATGCGAGATCGCCTTGATGAACTGGCCGGAGACCACCAGGTCCGGGCTGAGATCGGTGGCGTCGACGACGCCGGTCTGCAGCGCCATGAACAGCTCGCCGAACGGGATCGGCGTCGGCTGGCTGCCGAAGGCCTCGAAGGTGCTGATGTAGCCGGGCGACTGCATCACGCGCACCTTGAGGCCGGCGAGATCCGCCGCCTTCTCCACCGGCTTGGTCGCGGGTACGCCGCGCGTGAACACGCCCGCCCAGCCGAGACCGATCATGTTGTGCGCGGGGAGAAGATCGAGAAGCTTCTGGCCGAATTCGCCGCGCAGCTTCGCGACCGCATGCGCTTCGCTGTCGAACAGATAGGGCAAGGACAGGACCTTGTATTCCGGGATCGTGGCTTCGAGTGACGGCTGGCCGACGATGAAGGCGTCGACCGTGCCGGAGGCGCCGCCCTGGACCAGGCGCAATTCGCCGCCCAGCCCGCCGGACGGAAAGATGTTCACCTTGAACGCCCCGTTGGTCCGCTTTGCCATCTCGTCGGCGAAATATTGCAATCCCGCCTGGTAGGAGCTTTTGTCGCTCAGCACGTGACCGACATTCATCTCATAGGTCTGGGCGTGGGCTGTTCCGGCCGCGGCCAGCGCCAGCGTCAGGCCCATCATCAGGCGTCGTGTCAGTTTCATTTGGTCCTCCCTTTCATTGAGGCGGTCTAGCGGATCAGGAATGTGCTCAAGCCCGGCACATAGGAAATGATCAGGAGATCGAGAATGATGATCGCGAGGAAGCCGAGCAGCGGCCTGATCATGGCTTCCATCCTGATGCCGGCGATGTGCGAGACGATGAACAGGTTGACGCCGACCGGCGGCGTGACCATGCCCGTCGCCAGGTTGACGATGATGATGGCGCCGAAATGGATCGGATCTATGCCCATCGCCATGGCCACCGGAACCAGTATCGGCGCGATGATGACGATCGCCGCCAGGGTCTCGATGAACATGCCGACGACCAGAAGCAGGATATTGACGGCCAGCAGGAAGACCACCGGATTGTCGGTGATCGAGCGGATGCCCGCCGCGACCGTCTGCGGCAGCTGATAGATCGACAGCGCATAGGCGAAGACGGAAGCGAAGGCGACGATCACCAGGACGATGGCGGAGGTGAGGGCGGCCGAGAAGAACAGCTCCGGGAGATCGCGCAGCTTGACCTCCTTGTAGATGAAGACGCCGATCACCAGCGCATAGGCCACGGCCACGACCGCGGCTTCGGTGGGCGTGAACAGGCCGCCATAGATGCCGCCGAGCACGATGAGGGGCATGACCAGCGAGAGACTGGCCTGGCGCAACGCCGTGCCGACGCCGCGCAGCCAGGCCCCGAGGCGGACTTGCGTGACGGTGCCGTAGCTCTTCCACCACGAGACGGCAGTGACGTAGAAGATCAGCGAAAAGCCGATGAGCAGGCCCGGAATGATGCCGGCGAGGAACAGGTCGGCGATCGAGACATTGGCGACGACGGCATAGACGATCATCGGCACCGAGGGCGGGATGATGGCGCCGAGCTCGGCCGAGGCGGCGACGGTCGCGGCGGCGAAGGGATAGGGATAGCGGTTGCGCTCCATCGACGGGATGAGCGTGGTGCCGATCGCGGCGGCGGTGGCCGAGGACGACCCCGACATGGTCGCGAAGATCATCGAGGTCAGGACCGACGCGCTGGCGAGACCGCCGCGCATCCAGCCGGTCAGGGCGACGGCGAGGTTGATCAGCCGGGTGGCTATCCCGCCCGCCTGCATCAGCTTGCCGGCCAGGACGAAGAACGGGATGGCCATGAGCGCGAAGGAATCGAGCGATTCGAAGATGATCTGCGGCAGGATCACCAGCGATATGCCGCGGTCCCAGATCGCCCAGACGGGCGCTATGCCGAGCGCCAGCGCGATCGGCACGCCGATCGCGAAGAGCGCGAGCAGCAGGACGAGCGCGACGATCATGTGGCGGCCCCCTCCTCGACCGCCGGTTCGCGGCGGTAATCGCGGGCGAACATCCCGCGCTCGCAGAGCAAGGCGATGGTGTTGAGGATCATGATCGTCATGCCGACCGGCATGGCGAGATACACATAGGCCCTCGGGAACTGCAGTACCGGGCTCATCTCGATCCATCCGAAGGATGTCGCCTTGAGCCCCACGGCCACCAGGAGCCCATAGAAGAGGATGCACAGGAGTGCGGCGAGCCCGTCCATGACGCGCATGAGACGCCGCGGGACCATGTCCACCACGAAGGTCAGGGCGATCATCTGCGCGCGGCGGCAGGCATAGGCGGCGCCCAGGAAGATCAGCCAGATCATCAGCGACCGGCTGAGCTCCTCGCTCCACGGCACGGACAGGTTGATCCCGGAGGCATTGAGCGCCAGCCGGACCAGCACCTGCAGGAAGGTGAGTATGCTGATCGCGGCCATCAGGGCGGCGAGCAGCCAGTAGATGATCCCGTTGATGCCGTCGGCCAGCGTGGTGAGCGGTCCCGCGACGCGCCGGCCGGCCGCCGGCACCGGATTCGGCGCCGTCCCGCCCCGGGAAGGGCGATCTCGTTCATGCATGGGGCCGTCCCTCCCGTGAGGCTGTCTTGCCTGCCGTCTTATCATCATCAATGATGATGATATAGGCCAAACTGTCAAGAGTGCTTGCCCGGCCACCCGCAGCTTCTCCGAGCGCGCCCCCACGGGCACGATTAACCGATTGATATACCTAGAGAGTGTCCATTTTTATGGTCGCGCTCCGTACGCCGCGGGCGCAGGCCCGCAAAACCGGCGATGCTAATAGCCCCTGGCCCAGTCCGGAAGATGGTCCACCATCTTGGTCAGGACGGCGTCGAGGAAGGCGAGCTCCGGACCTGACAAGGTGGAGACGAGCTGGCTTTCGCGGGCGAGAAACATCGGCACGATCTTCTGGTAGGCGACCCAACCGCTGTCCGTCAGATAGAGCTGCTTCTGCCGCCGGTCCACCTTGCCGGCGACGCGGCGCACCATTTTTTTGGCGAGCAGAAGATGCACGGCTCGGCTGATGCTGTTCTTGGGACGCCCGATCGTATCGGCGATGTCCTGAGCCAGGCTGCCGTCGCGGCGCCCGAGGAAGAACACCACGCTCGCTTCGGACTCGGTGATGCCGTTGTCCATTTCGAGCTGCCGGTAGGCCGGGCCGCCATACCAGTTCCGCAGCACCGCGATGCGGTAGCCGAATTTCACTGGATCCTTGTTCAGGACCTGGAAGTCCGTCGCGCGATCGTTCGATTCCTCCGCCCTCTTTGGCGATGACGCGCGCTTGCGGGACGCCTTCGCGTTCGAATCCGAGCGACGTGTTGGATTGCGCATTCATCCGCCTCTGATCAACCATTCGGGATTTTCATGCATAGCGCATGCGACGAGCCTCCGCAAACAAGCTCGGCCTGCAGCGTCACACCGCGATCTGTCCCGACTGCAATCGCCAGCCGGCAATCGTCCAGGCTGGCTCGCCGCGCCTGCCCAGAAAGTCCTTGCATTCGAGGTTGATTGAATTATAGTTCCATATAGAACTATTATTGTCAGGAGACGCCGTGAAGATCGGTACATTCAATCTCGTCCAGAAGCGCGATCCACAGGCTTCCGCAGCCGGCACGTTCCAACAGCTCCTGCATGAGGTCCGCTTGGCCGAAGCGGTCGGAATGGACATGGTGTGGATAGCCGAGCACCATTTCTCGAGTTACGGTCTCTCGGTCTCGCCGCTGATGACGGCGGCCTGGCTCGCCGGAAAAACCACGAACATCCGCTTCGCCCCCGGCGTCCTGGTATTGCCTCTCTACGATCCGCTGCGGCTTATCCAGGAATACTCCATGCTGAGCCTGATGACCGATGGGCGCATCGATTTCGGCATCGGCACGGGCTATCAGGGCTACGAATTCGAACGCTACAGGGTTCCGATCGCCGAGGCCGGTGATCGCACGATCGAGATCATGGATCTGTTCCATCAGGCGATCGAGACCGGCAAAGTGGCCTATCGCGGCAAGTATTACGACATTCCGGAGACCGGAATAGCGGTTCACGCCCATTCGAAGACGCCGGCCATCTTCGCCGCGGCGGCCCTCAGACACCCGACATTTCCCCGCATGGCGGCGCGGCGCGGCTACATTCCCATGCTGTCGCCGGGGTGGAGCCCGTTTCAGCAAGTGGTCGATCAGCGCGCCTTCTACGACTCTATCGCGCGGGAGGAAGGGGTCGACCCGAAAAGCCTGCCGATGACCGTCATGCGCTTCGTCCATGTAACCGATTCGAAGCAGGACGCGCTCGCCGCCGCCGAAGCCTTCCGGTACTCGACGCGCGCCGCCGCCGCCTTCCGTTTCAACTACGCCCAGTTCGACCGCAACGCCCCCATGGACCTGCCGGCCAAGGATGAGCCCACGCTCGACGACATCGTCCGCAACACCATCATCGGCGACGCGCAGACCTGTATCGAAAAGATCGTCGCTGAAGCGCGCGCGCTGCGGGCGAGCCACTATGCCTGCATGATGAGCGTCGGCGGACTCGATGCGGCCAAAGTGACGGGTTCGATCGAAAAGATGGGCAATGCCGTCATCCCGGCGGTGCGCAAGGCCATGGCCGCGTGACGGCGGCAACATTCGCCGCGCCCGATATAGCTGTTCAATAGTGAACCATTTTTGAGATGCCAGAAAGCCGATACAGAGTGCTGCAGAGCTCCCAGGACACGCCCTTCGCCGGGCAATTGGCGGTCATCACTGGCGGTGCCCAGGGCCTGGGCTTCGCCACCGCGCTCCTCCTCGCCCAGCGCGGCGCGAGCGTCCACATTCTCGACCGCAATCCCGATGCCCTGGCGGCGGCGGTGGCGAAGCTCAGCGCGAACGGCCACGCGGCCTCGGGCCGCGATGTCGACGTCAGCGACGAGGCGGCGGTCGAAGCGGCCGCGGCGGAGCTGATCGGCCGGCAAGGGGCGCCGCATGTCCTGGTGAACAACGCCGGCTTCTTCCCTTTCGAATCGATCATGACCGTGTCCGCGCAGAGATGGGACGAGGTTTTCGCCGTCAATACGAAGTCGGCCTTCCTGTGCACGCGCGCCTTCGGACGAGCGATGATCGGGCGCGGTTACGGCAGGATCGTCTGTATCGTTTCCTCCGGCGCTTATGGCCCGAATCCGACGCTGCCGCATTATGCCGCCGCGAAGGCCGCCCTGCTCAGTGTCATCCGTACCTTCGCCGTCGAGTTTGCGCCGCATGAGGTCCTCGTCAACGGGGTCAGCCCGGGCAACATCGCGACCGAAGCGTCGGCGCAGGCCGACTGGCTGACCGAGCGCATTCCGCGCATACCGGTGCGCCGGGCGGCGCTGCCCGAGGAGATCGCCGAGATCGTGGCGTTCCTGGCCTCCAGCCGGAACAGATATGTGGTGGGCGAGACCGTCGTGGCAAGCGGCGGCTACGTCATGGTGTGAAGGAGAACGACGTGGAGCTCGAAGGTAAGACAGCTTTGGTGACCGGCTCGACCAGCGGCCTCGGCAAAGCCATTGCCGAGAAGCTGGCCAGAGCGGGCGCCGGCATCATCGTCACCGGACTCGGCGATGCGGCCGCGATCGAAAGGCAGTGCGACGAGATGCGCCAGCACGGCGGCAAGGTCACCTTCTATCCTGCCGATGTGACGGACCCGCAGCAGGTTGCCGATCTTCTCGCCCGTGCCGTCCGGGACAATCCGACGATAGACATCCTGGTCAACAATGCCGGCACGCAGCATATCTGTCCGCTCGAAAGCTTTCCCTTGGCGGAATGGGACCGGGTGCTGGCGGTCAACCTGACGGCGCCGTTCCGCATGATCCGCGGCCTCATCGGCGCCATGAAGGAGCGCCGTTGGGGACGCATCATCAACATCTCGTCGGTTCACGGCCTGGTCGGATCTCCCGACAAGAGCGCCTATGTGGCTTCGAAGCACGGCATCGTCGGTCTCACCAAGGTCGCTGCGCTCGAGGGCGCTCGCTTCGGTGTGACCTGCAATGCCATTTGCCCGGGCTGGATCATGACGCCGTTGTCGGCACGCCAGATCACCTCCGTCGCCGAGCGGACCGGTGTTTCCTTCGAAGAGGCGCGGAAGAACCTTCTGATCGAGAAGCAGCCCTCGCTCGAATTCGCGGAACTGGAGGAGGTCGCGGGCCTGGCCCTGTTCCTGTGCACGCAGGCGGCGGCGCAGGTGAACGGCGCCGCGCTGCCGATCGACGGCGCATGGACGGCCCAATGACCATTGCGCGCAGCCATGCGCCTGGGGCAACGCCCGACCGCCCTTCCCCCGGCGCGCGACGGGAAATCCTGGCCGCGGTCGGCATCACGCGCAGCTTCGGCGCGCATACGGCCCTGGACAACATCGATCTGGTCATCGAGCGCGGCGAATTCCTCGCTTTGCTCGGACCATCGGGATGCGGCAAGACCACTCTCCTCAAGGTCATCGCCGGCCTGCAAGAGCCGACCGGCGGAGAAATCCGGATCGACGGCCGCGACATGACGGCGGTGCCGGCGAATCGGCGTCCGGTCAACACCGTCTTCCAGAACTACGCCCTGTTCCCGCATATGCCGGTTTTCGAGAATGTCGCCTTCGGGCCGCGTCGCGCCAGATTGCCCGCCCAGGAGATTCGCGACGCTGTTCAGGCGGCGCTCAAGCTTGTCGGCATGAGCGAACTGGCCGAGCGTTACCCGGCGCAACTCTCCGGCGGCCAGCAGCAACGTGTCGCGCTCGCCCGCGCCATCGTCAACCGGCCTGCCGTGCTCCTCCTCGATGAGCCCCTTGCCGCGCTCGATCTTCAATTGCGCAAGCGCATGCAGCTCGAGCTCAAGTCCCTGCAACGCCATCTCGGCATGACCTTCGTCTTCGTCACCCATGACCAGGATGAAGCCTTGACCATGGCGGACCGTATCGTGGTGATGAACCAGGGACGCATCGAACAGGTCGGCAGCGGACGCGAGATCTACGATGAGCCGGCCACACGTTTTGTCGGCGGCTTCATCGGCGAGGCGAATTTCATCGACTTGCCGCGCGAGGCGCTGCGCGGCCCGGAAACACGCTCCCCCTCGCCTGCGCAACTGATGGTGCGCCCGGAAAGCATACAGATAGCCGCCCAGGCGCCCGATGAGACCGTGTTCCAGTTCCTGCGCGGACATATCGTGCAGAAGGTGTTCAAGGGGCCGTTCGTTTCGTACATATGCCGCACCCCGGCCGGCGGCGAGATCGCGGTCACGCAGGCCGTATCCGACGCCAAATGCGCCGTCGACGAGGACGTCTATCTTTCCTGGCATCCCCGCTCGGCGCGCCGGTTCGCGGCCACATGATGAAGTCCTTCGCCGCGATAGGCCGGCCGGCCGGTGGTCCGCTCCTGTGGCTTGCGGGGCCTGTTGCCTTCATGGCGATCTTCTTTGTCATCCCGCTTGTGCAAGTCGCGCAGCAAAGCGTGACCGGGGCCGACGGCGGTCTCGATTTCACACCCTATGCGAAGCTGCTGCGCACCGGCTATTACGCCAATGTGATCGTCTACACGATGATCCTTGCCGGCCAGGTCACGCTGATCTGCCTGCTTATCGGCTATCCCACCGCCTATTTCATCAGCTCGCTGCGCAACCCGCTCGCCCGCAGGTTCGCGATCATCCTCATGATCACGCCGCTCTTCACCAGCAATATCGTGCGTTCATTCGCCTGGATCATGCTTCTTGGCCGGAACGGGGTGATCAACGACGCGCTCCTCGGCATCGGCATTACCGGCGCGCCCCTGGCGCTGCTCTACAATGACTTCAGCATCGGCGTGGGCCTCGTCTATGTCATGCTGCCCTTCATGATCCTCAGCATCTATGCATCGCTCGAGAACATCAACCGCTCGCTCCTGGATGCCGCGTCGGATCTCGGCGCCGGCAATTTCGACCGGTTCTTCCAGGTGATCTGGCCGCTGAGCCAGCGCGGCGTGATTTCCGGCTGCGTCATCGTATTCGCCCTCGCCGGCAGCGCCTATGTCACCCCGATGGTGATGAGCGGCGGCAAGTCGACGGTCCTGTCGATGCTGATCTATCAGCAGTATGCGGTGGTCTTCGATGCGCGTGTCGGCGCGGCATTGTCGATGGTCCTCCTCGTCCTGACCCTGTTGGTGCTCGGCATCGGGGTCGTCATGGCGGCAGCCTTGCGCACCCTGCGGCGCCGGCGCGCGGCGCTGCGCTATGGAGGCCTCGCATGAGATGCGGGCTGCTGGTCAGAGTCGTCGCCCTTCTGACGCTCGCCTTCCTCTCCTTGCCGCTGTTGATCGTGGTGGCGGCTTCGTTCACCGCGAGCGGCTATTTGAGCTTCCCTCCGGAAGGCCTGTCCCTCGAATGGTACGGACGCTTCCTTGCCGACAGCTCCTATATCTCTTCCATGCTGCTGAGCGCCGGGCTGGCCTTGGCGGCGGCGGCCGCCTCGGCGCTGATCGGCGTTCCGGCGGCCATCGGCCTCAGAAAATCCGATTCACGCCTGTCGGCCGTGCTGCAGATGATCTTCCTCTCCCCGTTGGCGCTCCCCGGCATCGTCATCGGCGCCGCCCTGTTCCATTTCGCCGCCGAGATCGGGCTCGGGCGCACGTTCTGGGCCTTGCTCGTCGGTCATTCGGTGATCTGCGCCCCCTATGTGGTGCGCACGACGCTCGCGGCGCTCGATGACGATCTGGCCCGGCTCGAGGACGCCGCCGACGATTTGGGCGCAAGCCGCGCCGAGACCTTCCTGCTCGTCACCTTGCCTTTGATCAAGCCCGGCGTCATGGCTGGATTGCTGCTCGCCTTCATCATTTCCTGGATCAACGTCGAGGTCAGCATGTTCAGCACCACCTCGGCCCTGATGCCGATCCCGGTCAAGATGTTCAACTATGTCCAATACAATGTCGATCCGCTGATCGCCGCGGTGTCGGCGCTGACCATCTATGTCGCTCTGTTCGCCGTCATCGTCGTCGACCGCACGATCGGTCTCGAAAAGGTGGCGGTATCGCGAAACTGATCCGATGAATCCAAGAAAGGCAGGACCCATGGAAAGAGGCGAGAGGACCACCGTCATGCACCGCTACGTGAAGCATGGCGGGATCGTCTATGTGAGCGGCGCGATCGCCGATGACCTCACTTTGTCGATGAAGGAGCAGACCGAGCAGATTACCGCCAAGCTCGACCGGGTGCTCGCCGCGGCCGGCACCAGCAAGCACAAGCTGCTGACGGCGCAGATCTATGTCACCGACTTCGCGGCCAAGAACGAGATGAACGAAGCCTGGCTCGCTTGGCTCAGCCCCGACATCCTGCCGGCCCGCGCGACGATCGGCGTCGCCGAGCTCGGCGCCGGCGTGTTGATCGAGGTCGTCGTCACCGCGGCCGCATGAGATGGCCGGTACGGCAAGGATGGAGTTCGACATGGAGCGCAATCCCGTCCCGAACGGCTATGTGCCGACCGACGCCTTCCGGCTGGCCATGCGGCAGCTGGCGAGCGGCGTCACCCTGATCACCACCGGCGAGGAGTCGGATCGGCGCGGCATCACCGCGACAGCCGTGTGCTCGCTGTCTACCGAGCCGCCGAGCCTTCTCGCCTGTGTCAACCGCCATGGCGAAAGTTTTGCCGCGATCGAGCGCAACCGGTGCTTTTGCGTCAATATCATCGCCGCCGAGCAGAAGGCGCTGGCGCAAAGGTTCGCCGGCCAAGGCGGCCTGCGCGGGGTGCAGCGCTTCGCAGGCATCGAATGGACCCTGCTGGCCACTGGCGCGCCGGTGCTCACCAGCAGCCTCGCCTCCTTCGACTGCGAGCTCGTCGAAACCGTGCACCGCGCCACCCACGCCATTTTCATCGGCGGCGTGCGGGCGGTGCGGATATCGACCGACCAACGCCCGCTCGTCTACCAGGCGGGCGACTACCATACGATCACCGACCTCATGTGAGTGCCATCATGCAGCTTCCCCGCCTCCAGAATGCCTATCTCGTCGCCCGCGACATGACGGCCCTGCGCCGGTTCTACGACCAGGTGCTGGATCTCAGGCTCAAATTCGCCGATGGAGAACGGTGGACCCAATATGACGCTGGTCCCGCCAACTTCTCCCTGAGCTCGCCCGGCGAAGCGCCGGAGGGGATCGCAGGGGCGGTGCTCGTCTTCGAGGTCGACGATCTCGGATCTCATCGGACCAGGATCGAAGCCGCGGGCGGACGCGTCATCGGCACGCGCGACATGGGTGCCCATGGCAGCACGCTCACTTTCATGGATCCCGAGGGCAACAAGGGGCAGCTCTATTGCCGCGCGCCGGCGCGCAAAGGACGAACCCATGATCCAGGAAAGTCCGTGGCCGGCCTCAGCCCCATAGGTGGCAGATAAGTTGACCGCAAAAGCGCCATTTCCTCCCTCCGCCGCGCGGCACGCGCGGCGGAGGGAGATGTCGTGCATGTTACATAGCGCCCATGGGCTCGACCCGGCCATCTCACCGGCTTTTCCTTGAAGAACCCCTCGCAAACGGAAGATGCTGCTTCCATCAGGGCATATAAAGCCCGCCATTCACCGGCACCACGGCGCCGGTCGTGAACGTATTGCGGCGCGAGCCCAGATAGGCGATCAGTTCGGCCACGTCCTCGGGCGTGCCGAGGCGCCTGAGCGGCACCAGCTTGCGGCGCTCCTCCAGCCAGGCATCCTCCGTCGCTCGCTCCGTGGCGATGGCGCCGGGGGCGACGCAATTGACCAGGATGGCCTCGCCGGCGAGCGTCTGCGCCGCGGATCTGGTGAGGTTGACCACGGCGGCCTTGGCGGCGGCGTAATGCGGCATCGTCGCGCTGCCGCGATAGCCGTCGGTCGCCGAAACATTGACGATGCGCGGGTTGGCGGACTTCTTCAGAAGCGGCGTCAGTGCTTGAATGGACAAGAGCACGCTCTCCACATTGATCTCGAACAGCCGCCGCCAGGCGTCGATAGTCATGTCCGCAAGCGGCCGCGTCTCCCAGACGCCCGCGACATTCGCCAGGCAATCGAGCCGCCCGAAGCGGTCCTCGGCGATCGTTCTTACCTGGGTGAAGGTCTCCTCGCGCGTGACATCGCCCGTGACCGGCGACGCGCCGCCTCCCGCCGCCTCTATTTCGGCGCTGAGAGCGGTGAGGGCGCGTTCGTCGCGGTCGATGCAGATGACGAAAGCTCCGCGGCGCGCCAGCAGCAGCGCCGCGGCCCTGCCGATACCATTGCCGGCGCCAGTGACGGCCGCCACCTGGTCGGCAAACTCAGCACCTTCATCGGTTCGCATGGGACGTCCTATGTAATGGTTTGCGCGCCGTTCGGCGAGATCACCTGGCCGCTGATGAAGCCCGCTGCCGGCGAAGCCAGGAAGGCGACAAGCTGGGAGATCTCGGCCGGGCTGCCGAAGCGCTGCATGGGGATCTTGGCGGCCTCCGCGGCGCGCTTTTCCGGCGACCATTTGTCGGTGTCGATCCAGCCGGGCGCGATCGCGTTGACGCAGATGCCATGGGGTGCCAGTTCCTTCGCCCAAGCCTTGGTCGCGCCGAGCAGGGCCGCTTTCGCCGCACAGTAATGCGACGATATCTCGTTGCCCGTCGTGCCCCAGGTCGAAGAGGTGTTGATGATGCGGCCGCTGCGTCGCCGCTTCATCCCCGGAATCACCGCCGCTGTGCAATTGAAGGCGCCCAGCACATGGATCTGGAACATCCGGGTCAGGTGAGCGGCATCGATCTCCTCGATGGCAAGATACTGGCCGCTGATTCCGGCATTGTTGACCAGCACATCGATGCCGCCGAAGCGGGCCGTCGCCCTGTCGACGGCATCACCGACAAAGGCCCGGTCATCGACGCTGCCGGTGAAAATCTCGACCTGACCGCCGCGGTCCGTGATCTCGGAGGCGGTCTGTCGCAGGCCGTCGCCATTGGTGTCGATCAACGCCAGGTGGCAGCCGAGCCGGCCCAGGGTCAGCGCATGCATGCGCCCCAGCCCGCGGGCGCCGCCGGTGATGAGCGCCGTCCTGCCCGAAACATCGCGCAGGTCGGAGCCGGACGGACCGTCATCGGTGCGAGGCGCGGTCATATGGCGGGCGAATATGGCGCTCTGGTCCAGATCTCGTTGGCCACAGTGCGGGTGAGCTGGCCATCGCGCTCGGACTCCGCCTTCGCCTTCTGCCATTCCGGATCGGCGTCGAATGCCGCCCAGGCCTTCTCCATGTGCTCGAGCGACCGCCAGCGCAGGATATAGTGCAGGGCCCGATCGCCGACATAGGTGTGCCAGAGGCCGACGACGTCGATGTCATGCCGCTTGAACAGGCCCAGCGTCACCTCCTCGAATCTCCGGTCGAGGGCCACCGCCTTGCTCACGGCGGCTTCATAACGGCGATACTCGTAATACATCCGATCCTCCACGTTTGCCTGACCTCGGATTCATAGCATATAAAGTTCTATATGGAACTATAAAATGGATGAATCTCCATCGCTCACGGTGTCCGCGCCTGGCGACCGAAGTCGGCGCGCGTCTCGAGATACTGCGACAACCGCGCGATCGGGTAGCAGAAGACGAAGAACACGGCCATGACGAAGCCGTAGAGCGGCACCAGCAGATCCTGACGGGATTCGGCGTTCGAGACGCGCTCCGCCAGGGTGATGATTTCGGCGACACCGAGAATCGAAGCGAGCACCGTCGCCATGAGAAGAATGGCATACCAGTTCATCCATGGCGGCAGCATGCGGCGCACGCATTGCGGCAGTATCACCAGCAGGAAGGCCTGCAGCCGTGACAGGCCGAGCGCCGATGCGGATTCCCACTGGCCATTCGGGATCGACAGGAGCGCGCCGCGCGTCACCTCGGAGATGTTGGCGATGACGGGGATCGACAGGCCGACCGTCGCCTTGATCCAGTCCGGAAACGGGATCGTCTGGCCGAAAAGCGTGAAGCGGAACGGGATCAGGAACATGATGAAGAACAGGACGACCAGCCAGGGTGCGTTGCGGAAGAAATGCGTGGCGGCCCATGCCGGCAGCGCCACGATGCGGCGCGGTGACAACTGGCAGATGCCGAGGCAGACCCCGCCGACCGTGCCGATCGCCATCGCGATGACGCTCATCACGATATTGAGCAGGAAGCCCGACATCAGCAGTGGAATCCATTTCCACAGCACGATGAGGACATTGGCCGGCTCGTCCGCCCAGGCGGGCGTGGCTGACAAGGCTATGACCGGCAGCGCCAGCAGGAACCGCCGGCGCAGGGCGCCGATCCGCGACGTGTCGCCGAGACCGGTCATCGTCCGCCGAAGCCCGGCAAGGCGAGCCGCCGCTCCAGCCAGCTCAGGCCGGAACCGGCGAGGCCGACCAGCGCCACATAGGAAAGCAGCATCACCAGCATCATTTCGACGACGTTGACGCGATCGCTCCAGATCTGATTGGCGGCGTAGAGCATTTCCGGAACGGCGATGGCATAGGCGAGAGACGTCGTCTTGATGCTGTTGACGATGTTGCCCTGCAGGGCTGGCAGGCACAGGCGGAAAGCGAGCGGCAGCTTGATCTTGAAAAGTTGGACCGATCGGGAAATGCCCAAGGCATCGGCCGCTTCGCGCATCTGATCGGGAACCGCATCGAAGCCGGAGCGGAAAATCTCGAGGCTGAACGCGCCCTGCAGGAGACTGAGCGAGATGACGGCCCAGGCGAAGTTCCCGAAGACGGGCAGATGCGCCCCGCCCCCGCTGGCTGGCCCGGACAGCATCGGCGACACCGCGAAATAGAAGAAGTAGAGCTGCGCCAGGGGCGGGGTGTTCCTGAACACATGGACGTAGACCCTCATCAGCCAGCGCAGCAGCGGATTGCCGGTCTGATGCAGGATCGCGCCGACAAGACCTATGATCAGGCTGAGGGCGACGGACCACGCTGCCAGAAGCAGCGTGGTCTTCATGCCGATCAGCCAGCGATCGCGGTCATAGGGATCGTAAAGGACCGAGAAGTTGAAGCCCGTGGTGTCGTAGAGGCCTCTGAAAAGCTCGGACAAATAGTCCAAGGCGACTTCCTTTCTGTAGCATCCGGGGCCGCCTTTATTTCAGCTTCTCGTGCATCTCCGTCACGAACGGCGTCGCCGGGATATGCCATTTCTTCTCGAGCTCGGCGATCACTCCCGATTTATGCCAGGCGCTGATCACCTCCGACATATAGGCCGTGAAGGCGTCATCGCCCTTGCGAACGCCGATCCCCCAGTTGACCGGCTGAATGGACGGCAGCACGAGCTTGTAGCCCGACCATTCCGGCTTCTGCAACTCGGACACGAGGAACGTGTCGTCATACATGAAGCCGACGCAGGACCCCATCTGCAAAGCGCGGAATGCCTCGGCCGTTCCCTTGAAGGCGACCAGGTTCGCGCCATAGGTCTCACCCAGCATCTGGTTGTAGAAGCCTCCGGTGACGACGCAGACAGGCTCGCCGCGCAGTTCCGTCCATGCGGTGAACCTGCTGTCCTTGGGCGCCATCAGGCTGGCATAGCTGGCATAATAATCCGGCTGCGGAATATTCATGACCTTTCGCCGTTCTTCGGTATTGGCCATGGTGGCGATCAGGAGATCGACCTTGCCCTGCTGCAGGAATTGCACCCGGTTGGAGGCGATGACGGGTACGAGCTCGAGGCCGACGCCCAGGCGATCGGCGACGTTGCGCGCCAGATCGGGCTCGAGCCCCACGATCTGTCCGGAGGGATCGAGATAGCCGTAGGGCCGATAGTCGGCCTTTACGCCGACGACCAGCTTGCCCTGGCTCTTGACGTCGTCCAGGGTTCCCGCCGTCGCGACGGCGGCGGAAACGCCCAACAGGATGGCGGTGGCCGCCAGAATACGCAGCTTAATCATGGATCTTGTCCTTCTCGTGCCCTGTTCCTCAACGCGACAGAATGCGCTCGTTCCAGATCTGGGTGAGCGCCTCGCGCTTGGCGTTCAGCGCTTTCCAATCCATGAAGATGAGATTGTCAACTGACCCCGAAACACCCCACGGCATGCGCGCGGATGCCTCCGCCGACAGCTGGGCGTCGGCGCGCACCGGACCGACATAGAGGGTTTCGCTCAGGCATTCGGAAACCTCCTTGCGGGTGGTGAAGGCGGCGAGCTTCCGGGCGGCCTCCAGGTTCTTGCTGCCTTTCACGATATGAACGCGAATGTCGGCGGCGGGAATCCCTTCCTTCGGCACCGCATAGGCGATCGGCAGGCCCTTGTCCTTCATGCCCCAGGCATTGGCGCTGTGCAGAGCGCCGATCACGGCTTCGCCCGACTGGAAGGCATTGTCCGCGGCGCCGGCCGAGTCCCAATAAAGCGCCACCGACAAGTCACGCAGCTTATCGACCGCCGGCTCGACATTGTCGATATTGCCGCCATTGACCTGCGCCATGGTCAGGAAAAAGGGTATCCCGTTGGCATTGTTGGGGCTCGGGATGGTCACCTTGCCGCTGTATTCGGATTTCCACAGATCCGTCCAGGACTCGGGCGGAGTGGTGATGACGGACGTGTTGTAGACGATACCCGTCGAATAGAAGCCGGTGCTCAGGGCGAAGATCGCGCCGGCGGCATCGCGATAGACCGCGCCCTTGGCCAGCTGCTTGATGTCGGCGATGTCCGCCTCCGGGATTTCGGCCGTCAGCCCTTCGGCCTGCGCCAATTCCGAAATGCCGCCATCCATCCAGGCGACATCGATGGTCGGTGCATCCTTCTGCTGCTTGAGCTTCGTCATGGTGACGAGCGAGGAGCCGGGCTCCGGCACCGTTGCCACGCCGGTCGCGGCCGTAAACGGATCGAGCACGCATTTCTGCAATGCCGCTCCCCATTGTCCGCCATAGAGTGCCACCGTCAGAGTCTGTTCCGCAGCCCCCGCCGGGGCAAACGGAATGGCGGCCGCAATGATCGCAAGAACTGTCCTTCGCATTTGTGCTTCTCCTTCCCAAGACGGAAGCACGTTAGCATAAAAAGTTCAATAAGGAACTATTTTTTGCAAACCTCAGGCCAGGCCGTCCACCTTCGGCAGCGCCTCCATCTCACGGCGCGCGCGGACGGCGTCGAGCGTCGGGTCGATCTCGACGTCCCGCCAGGTGAGCGCCGTCCCTTTCCTGACCGGCCTCAGCACCTTCACTTTGTGGGTGAGCCCCAGCGGGAGCGCGCCGAGCGCGAGGCTGGTCTCGGCCGGCAGGAGCTTGCCCACCACCGTATAGCCGCCTTCGCCGTCCAGCATCTCACCCGGCGCGAGGTCGCGCTTCGCCGCGGCGACCGCGTCGGCCCGGAACCGGCTTGCGCATCCGGTCGGCTCGCCGCGCAGGCCCACCGATGCGACCGATATGCCGAGCTCGAGCCCGATCAGATGCCAGCGCTTGTAGAGCGCGCCATATCTGCCGTCCGGGTCGGTGACCATGCCGTATTCGGTGAAGCAGCGGCGCACATAGTCGGTATCGCCCTCGAACACGACGAAGACGCCCCAGCGTATGTTGTCGACGATCGGGCGTCCGTCGCGCTCGAGGGAGGACAGCACTTCCACCTGTCCCTTGCCATGGAGCTGTCCGCCCTCGCTCTTCGGCCGGCAGACGGTGGGAATTCCGGTCAACGAGCTCGGCGGATAGTCGAGCCCGTCGGGCGGCGCGGCGAGACCGGTCGCATTGCAGACGGCGGCGCATTCGATGGCTGGCTTCGATCCGTCGAGGAACGAATTGAACATCTGCGGATTGAGGCCGCCTTGGCGCGCCTGCTCCTCGGTGAGGCCATAGTGCTCCCACACCGTGTCCGGCGTCGATGCCGCATAATGCGGCAGCCATTTGTGGCCGCGTCCGGCGCAGACGACTTCGAAGCCGGCCGCGCGGGCCCAGTCGACCAGGTCGCAGATCAGCGCCGGCTGGTCGCCATAGGCCAGGCTGTAGACGACGCCCACCTGCGACGCCTTGCGCGCCAGCAGCGGCCCGCAGAAGGCGTCCGCTTCGACCGTGACGTTGATCACATGCTTCTGCGCCGCGAAGGCCTCGAGCGCATGGCGCACCGCGGCCAGCGGGTTGCCGGTCACCTCCACAATGATGTCGATGGCCGGATGCGAGATCAGGGCCTCCGCGTCGTCGCCCACATAGGTGCCGCCTGTCCTGGCGGCCTCATCGAGGCTCTTGGCGGACGTGCGCTCGGCCGCCCAGCCGGTGGTATCGAGCGCGGCGCGCGCCCTCGGCACGGAGAGGTCCACGAGCCCCACGAGGTGGATGCCCGGCGTCCGTCGCGCCTGCGCCAGATACATGGATCCGAACTTGCCCGCGCCGATCATGCCGACACGCAACAGCCTGCCCATGGCCTCGCGTTCGACCAGCAACCTGTGCAGATTCATGGCGACCTCCGCTCCCGCAATCGAAATCGGCTGGCCATGGTACAGTATTTCAATGGGCTGGGTATGAGACGTGCGGCGCAGGCGCGATTCCCAGACTTCGGCTTCGATGCGCCGCTCTCCGCGGGCGGCGGCACGTTATTGCGTCGGATCGCCTCCAACGGCCCTCAGGAAGCGGGCTGAAGTCGACGTCCACCCAAACAGCCTTTCCACGAGCGCGAGCGAGGCGTCGTAGTTGCTGCGCGCGGTGTCGCGGGCGATCGGCTCGCTCGTGCAATCGGTCAGCAGCAGGCAATGGAAATCGCGGAAGAAGGCATCGCGGATGGTCGATTCGACGCATACGCTGGTCGTGCAGCCGGTCACGATGAGATGCTTGACGTTCGCAGTCCGCAGGACGGCCTCGAGCTCGGTCTGGTAGAAGCCGCTGAACCGCGTCTTGGTGATGACGACTTCGCCGGCCCGAGGCCGGAGCTCCGGAACGATATCCGTTCCCCATGTGTCGCGGACCAGGATCCGGCCAACCACGCCGTCCGGCGACGTTATCTCCCGTCCGACGCCGAAGATCCGCAGATGCAGGGTCCGGTTCGGCGCGTCCTCGCCGCCGAGATCCGAAAGGTCCGGACGATAGCCCGTCTTCAGATGCACGACGAGCAGCCCCGATTTGCGCGCGCCGGCGAGCACGCGTGCCGTTGGAACGATGGCCTCCCGGATGCCGAGAATATCGACACCGGCCCGGTCGAACATCCCACCCTTCGCGCCGAAGTCGTTCTGCATGTCGATGATGATCAACGCCGTCCGCGCGGGATCGATCTCAACTGGCCGTGGTTTCGCGTCAATGATCAACGCCGACATTGCATCACCTCATCAATCATTGCCGTCGCCGACATAGCGGTTGAGTCCGATATCGGCGGCCCATGTCCGCCGCCACGCCTCCATGATGTGGGGACGGACAAGCTCGTTGCGCGCCATGACGGCATCGATGTCCTTGGACAGAATGCGCATGAGGCCTTTGATCTCCTCGCGCAGCCCCTGCTCGTCGATCGTCGTGACTTTTCGATCGCGCACGACCACCCGCCCGCCGACGACGACCGTTTCGACGGACCGGCCCGCTTCGGTGAATACGAACTGGCGCGCCGCACTGTTGAGCGGGACGAAGGATGGATCGCTCAGGTCCAGTATGGACAGATCGCCTTCCATCCCCGCCTTCAGGGCGCCCAGGCGGCTTTCGAGGCCCGCCGTCCGGGCGCCTGCGATAGTCGCCGAACGGATGGCGTCGGCCGCCGTCGGAGGCCCCGGCTCGGGGTTGGACACGGCGGCCAGCACCGTGAACAACCTCATCGATTCAAACATGTTCTGAGCGTCTCCGCAGCTGCAGTTGTCGCAGCCGAGCGCCGTATTGACGCCGCGCTCCATATAGGAGCGGATCGGCGGCACGCCGCTCCTCGTTTTGAGGTTGCCGAGCGGATTGAGCACGATATTGGCGCCGGCTTCCGCCACCGTATCGATCTCCGCGCGCGACATCCACACGCTGTGCGCCAGGCTCATGCGAGGCGAAAGCAGGCCGACGCGCTTCAGATAATTGACGAGCGAGCCGCCGTCGCGGACGAACTTCTGCCGCCCGATCAGCGTCATCGCCTTGGACTCGTACAGGTGCGTATAGACCGGGAGGTCCTCGCTGCCCGCGAGCTCGCCGATGGAACGGAGCAGCGCCTCGCTGCAGCGCTCCGGGCTCGAGGGGCCGAGCGCCCAGGATATCCGGGAATTGCGGTTGCGATGCGCCCTGACCGCCTCGCGCATCAGCTTCACCGGATCGACGCCTTTCTGCGGCGCGGCGGCCCCCAGCAATGCGGGATGATATTCCGCCGGAACGAGTTCCTTCCAGAACGGAACCGATTCGAGCGCCGGAATATCGGCGATCTGCAGAGCGAAAATGCACCTGATCCCGATGTCCTCATAGGCCTGCAGAATGGTATCGAGATATTCCTCGGAGAACGGGTAGACCGTGGCGAAATCCTGAACCGTGGTGATCCCGCCGCGCAGGCATTCGACCGCGCCCAGGAGAGTCCGTGCCCGGATTTCCGCCCGGCTCCGCTTGCCGTAGCCGGGTGGCAGCGCGTTGAGGAACCACAGTTCCAGCGGAATCGTCTCGAACCGGCCCTTCAGCAGCACGTCATGCGAGTGGTAATGCGCGTTGACGAAACCCGGCATGACGAGCTTGTCGGTCGCATCGATGACCTCCTCGACGCGGCGATTGCCGGCTTCCGCGATCGGGCCGCCGTGAGCCGCGGCATCGGCGATTCCCGGGCGTATGGCGGCTATCCGGCCATCGACGATGAGCACGTCGGTGACCGGGGGATCGTCCCTGTCGCCGTCATGATCATAGACCCGGCCGCCCTTGACGATGAGTATTCCGCCAGATTTCACATTCCTTCCTTTCACCAGTAGAATTTCACATCAGCAGCATTTCCCGTCGAACCGGGCTGGTGCCCGACGCCGCCTTCAATATTGCGGTTTGATCGGCCTCGCGGGCCGGCATTTCGACGACAAATCGGCGCTCGTGCATGACCACGATGCGATGCGCCAGCGCCAGCAGCTCCTCGATCTCCGAGGAGATGACGATGATGGCGACACCCTTGTCGGCGAGGTCGTGCAGTATATCATGGATCTCCGCCTTGGCGCCCACATCGACGCCGCGTGTCGGCTCGTCGCAGACCAGGATCTGCGGCGCCGACAGCAGCGCTCGGCCGATCAGGACTTTCTGCTGGTTGCCGCCGCTCAGCGTCACAATAGGGACATCGAGACTGCTCGCCACCAGGCGCAGGCGCGAAAGCATGTCCGCTGCCGCCTGCCGCTCCCGGCGCGGCGCGCGGAAGGGGCCGGATGCCAACGACGGCAAGGCCAGCGCCGTCGCGTTGGCGACGATGCCGAGCTCGCCGAAGATGCCGTCCCGCTTGCGGTCTTCCGTGATGTAGACGACGCCGCGGCTGATGGCGGCACGCGGCGAGGAAAAGCGGAGAACGCTGCCATCGTGTTCGATCATGGCCGATGCCGTGGGCAGCCCGCTGCCGGTGAGCGCCCGCGCGAAGGTCGTGCGGCCGGCGCCGACGAGGCCCGCTATGCCCACGATCTCGCCGGCGGGCAGGTCGAGGCGGCTCTCGGCCTTATCGGTCCGATAGGTGATGCGATATGATGCGCCGGCGACGGCGCCGCCGCTGCGTCGCGCCGGCCGCGTGAAGGCGCCGCTCTGGCCGATCATCAGCTCGACCAGGTCATCGACCGAGAGTTCCGCGGCGGTGCGCGTCGCCACTTTCCTGCCGTCCCTGAGCACCGTGATGCGGTCGGCTATTTCCAGCACTTCCTGCAAATGGTGGGAGACATAGAGAATGAGGAGGCCTTCGGCCTTGAGGCGTCTGATCATGGCAAAGAGCTTGTCCCGCTCGGCCAGCGAGAGGACGGCCGTCGGCTCGTCGAGGATCAGGATCCTGGATTCGAAGGAAAGCGCTCGTGCGATCTCCACGAGCTGCTGCTCGGCAACGCTGAGGCGTCCGACCTCGACGCCGGCGTCGACCTCGAGGCCAAGCCGGCGCAGCAATTCGCGCGCCGCATCGTTCAGCCGCTTGCGATCGACCAGGCCGAACGCGCCTCTGGGCTCGCGCCCCAGGAAGATGTTGCGGGCGACCGAGAGTTGCGGAACCAGGCTGAATTCCTGATAGACGGTCGCGATACCCTCCGCCTGGGCGGCGGCCGGACCTGTGAACTTCACCCTCTTGCCGTCGATGCGGATGTCGCCGGCGCTCGGCGGCTGGGCGCCGGCGATGATATGCATGAGCGTCGATTTTCCGGCGCCGTTTGCTCCGACGAGAGCGTGGACCTCGCCCGCTTCGGCGGCGAAGCTCACAGCCGAGAGTGCCGCGACTCCGGGAAAATGCTTGGCGAGGTCCGAGACCGCGAGCCTGGGCGGCGTGTTCGCTTCCGTCATTGCTTCGGCAGATACTCGGCCGGCAGGTTGCTCGCCCACCAGTCGTCGGGCGCATCCGCAATGACATGCTTGGCGATGTCGGCAGGTGCCACATATTCCGAAGGCACGACGGTGCCGCGGGTCACCGTTTCGCCCTTCAGTATCTTCATGCCGATCTCCACCGCCACCTGTCCGACCCTCGTCGGCATGGTGACCGCGCCGCCTTGGCCGTTCTTGGCGACCCATTTCAGCCAGCCATTGTATTCATCGCCTGGCGACATGATCACCTCATTGAGCCGGCCGGCCTCGTCGAAGGCTTCGGCGACGCCGATCGACATCTGGCCCGCCGGCGAGAAGACCCCGTCGATCCGGGGAAAGCGCTGCAGCAGGTTCTCGGTGATCTGCTTGGCCTTGGCGCGATTCCAGTCGCCATACTCCGCGCTGAGGAGCTCGACGTCGGGGAACTCCTTGAGCACGGCCTGCAGAGCGTCGAGCTGATCGACGGCCGCCGTGGTGCCGGCAATCGGCAGCATGGCGAAGATCTTGCCCTTGCCGCCGAGGCTCGCCATGAGCTGCCGCGCCACCATCTCGCCGAGCGTCCATTGGCTGATATAGGCGTTGGAAACCGTGCCCGGCTCGTTGGTGAAGCCGCCCCCCGCCTGCACCGTGGGGACGCCGGCATCGACCGCACGCTTGAGGACCTCGGCGATGGCTTTGTCATCGACCGGCCAATAGATCAGAAGGTCGATGTCCTGGCGCAGCAGGTCCTCGATATCCGCGACCTGCTTTGCCGGAGAGAAGGCGGCGTCGGTGACGACCACGGATTTGATCTCGGGATGCTTCGAGGCTGCCCAACGCACATGCTGCAGCGCGAACACGACCCAGGAATTGGACAGGTAGCCGGCCGAAACGCCGATCCGGTAGGGGCCGTCCTTCTTGAACTTGCTCGTGACCACGATTTCGGCCGCGCTGGCGGCCTGCGCCTTGTCGGCGGCCTGATCGGCCCAGGCGGGGCCGACGGCGCGATTGGCGGCCGCGCAGGCAGCGAGCGCGAGCAACTGGCGTCGGGCAATC
Organism: Parvibaculaceae bacterium; assembly: GCA_050251035.1. Taxonomy (GTDB): domain Bacteria; phylum Pseudomonadota; class Alphaproteobacteria; order Rhizobiales; family Aestuariivirgaceae; genus Taklimakanibacter. Next base: position 37,933 of record JBFWNN010000014.1, on the reverse strand, counting down.
TTCATTTCCTCATCTCCCTTTGCTTATGACCTTCACTGGAGGCAATCCGCATTACCGGGCACCGGCGCTGATCCGGCCGTGCATGAACGATGCGATGATTATAATGGCCCCCATGACGACCAGTTGCAGGTGGTATGGCAGCCCGCCGATGTTGACCAGGTTGAAGGCGATGACCAGGACGAGAATGCCGGCCATCGTGCCGGCGATCCCGCCGCGCCCGCCTTCGAAGGTCGTGCCGCCGAGGACGATTGCCGCCAGCACCTGAAATTCGAGCCCCTGCCCCGAAAGCGTGTTCGAAACGCCTGAGCGGGCCAGCAGGGCAATCCCGGCCAGTGCGCCGAACAGGCCTGAAAGCGCATAGGCCAACACGGTGGTGCCGGCGACCGGGAGGCCGGAGAGCAGCGCGGCGCGCCGGTTGCTGCCGATCAGATAGAGCCGATGGCCGAAGACCGTGCGGCGTTGGATGACGAGGCCGAGACCCGCGAGGCCGATCAGGCCGACCGCCAGGACGGGGACCGCCCCCGCGATCCGATGATTGAAGAACTCGCGGAAGCCGGGCGCGACGATGCCGCGGGCGGTGCCGCCGGAATAGATCTGGGTGAGGCCGAGCACCGCAATGCCGGTGCCGAGGGTCAGGATGAAGGGCGACACGCGCGTGAAGGCGACCGCCGCGCCGTTGAGCGCGCCGATCAGCACACCGGCGGCGCATGCGCTGAGGAGGGCGACGGGCAGATTGGACGGATCGCCGTTCATCTGCACGGCGCACAGCACGGAGGCGAGCGATATGACGGCGCCGACCGACAGATCGACACCGCCCAGGATCATCACATAGGTGACGCCTATCGCGGCGATGCCGACCGGCGCGACCTGGCGCAGGATGTTCCAGAGATAGGACGGCTGCAGAAACGCGTCGGAGACAACCGCCGCGGCGCAATAGAGCAGCGCCAGCACGGCGAAGATCGCGTAATGAGCCGCGAAACTCCTTGCCGTGTTGCTCGATCTGTGCTGCAGCGCCGTCATTCGTGCGTGCGCCCCATCTGATGCGCCAGGATCGCGGCGATGACGATCAAGCCCTTGAGGAACATCTGCACGAAGGCCGAGACTTCGAGCAGGTTGAGGAGGTTCGAGACGATGGCGAGCACGAGCACGCCGCCGACCGAGCGGATGACGCTGCCCCGGCCGCCGGCGAGCGCCGTCCCGCCGAGGACGACGGCGACGACGGAATCGAGCTCCAGGCCGGTGCCCGCCAGGGGATAGCCGGTGCCCAATCGTCCGGCGAGCAGCAGACCGGCGAGCGCGGCGCAGAAGCCGCAGCAGATGAAGCAGGCCAGCCGCACGGCCTCGACATCGATGCCGGCACGCCTGGCGCTCTCGGCGTTTCCGCCGACCGCGACCAGATGATGGCCGTAGGGCGTCCGCGTGAGGATCACATGGGCGGCCGCCAGCACGGCCAGCAGGAGAATGGTCGAGAGCGGCAGCCCTGCGAGGTCGTCATTGGCGATCGCTTGCAGCAGGGGCGAAGCGCGTCCGACGCTGCGGTCGGCAAAGGTGAAGATGGCCCCCTGCAGGATGGACAGCATGCCGAAGGTCAGGATCAGGGGGTGAATGCGCAGGCGATTGACGAGGACGCCGTTGACAAGGCCTATTCCGCCACCGAGCAGCAGCATCGCGCCGCCGACGGCGAGAGTGAGCGACGGATCGGCGCCGAGCAGCGAGCAGGCGAGCACGACCGTGAGGCCTGCGATCATTCCGACGCTGAGATCGATCATGCCCGCCATGACGACGAAGGTCTGGCCAATGGCGAGAATGCCCAGAACGCTCGATTGGCGCAGGATATTGGCCAGGTTGGACGGATCGCGAAACGCCGGCACGGCCAGTGCGGCCGACAGCACCGAAGCCGCCAGCAGCAGCCAGATGCCCGTCGCCGCAAGGTCCGGCCGGTGATTTCGTCCGATCAACGGCATGTCGAGGCCGCTACGCATCGCAAAACAGGCCTGCGGTCTATTCGGTGATGCCGATCGCCTTGGTGAAGGCGTCGTCGACGTGCTTCTTCACGTCCGCCGAGACGTCGCGTTCCGTATACCGCCTTTGCGCGGCGATCGCGGCGACCTCCGCGAGCTGCGGCAGGCCGTTCCTCAGATCGTACTGGTTGATCGAGACCGCCATCTCGAGAACGTCGGGCTTGAGGCCGGTGAACTTGAGACCGGATTTCAGCTCCAGCTCCTTGTCCTTCGACAGCACGCCCATGACGTCCGACAAGGTCTTGACGAAGGCCTCGGCCTTGTCCTTGTTCTTCTCCAGCCAATCCCGGCGCACGACATAGATCGTCTTCACCGGACCCGAATCGAGCTCGTTGACGCGCGCGAAGATGGAACCGACGCCCTCGATCACCGACATCGACGCCATGGGCTCGATGGTGAAGATCATGTCGAACTCGCCCGATCGCAAGGCTTGCGGATGCTGGGCAAAGCTCGGGATGTTGGAGATCTCCAGATCCTTGTCGGGATCTATGCCGTTCTTGGCGACGCGGGCGATCGCCAGCAGGTCGTTGATCGAGGCGCGCGATGACGCGACTTTGAGCTTGCGCTGTCCGGTCATGGCTTTGAAAGCCGCCCAGTCGTCGGCCTTGAGACCCAGCTTCGGCGCGGCGACGATCGTCGAATCGACGCGGGAGTTCCCGCAGATCTGCACGAAGTCGATGTTGCTTTCGATCGCTCGTACCAGATGTATGGGAGTGAGCAGCCCGATATCGAGATCGCCGCTGACCATCGCCGTCGCGATATCGACCGCGTTGTTGAAATTCGAAGATTCTATCGTGAGTCCGTTCTTCTCGCTGTAGCTCGGCGCCAGGAAGGCGGCGATGTTGGTCGTGGACTTGACCCATCCCAGCGAAACGCCGCTGCTCGCGCGGGCTCGGCGCGGCAGGCTCGCGGCCAGGGCCACGGCGGCAGCGCCGCTCAGGAATGTCCGTTTGCTCAGTTTGATCGGTTTGCCGGCTGGTGTTTCCTCGAAGTTTCTCATGTCTGTCGCCCTAATTAAGGTCCTAATTCGGAAGATGCACTTATAATTACGGTCTTATTTCGGACGTTATCGTGAGGATGCCGAAAAGTCAACGTCATTGCCGAGAAATTCTCGCCGCGCGGATGATGAGCCCCGGCGCTTTCTGCATGTGAGCGCGCGACGCCGGCACGCCGGCGGGCCCCGCGCGGAGTTCGTGGACCGGGCTTGCCGCCGACCGCTGATGCTTCACTCCACGGCGAGCGCCTCAACGCCGAACCTGCGTGCCGTTCGCGGCATGATCACCTTGCAGTTACTGCGCTTCGCGCTGACGCACGGCGTCATCGAAGCTCATGCCCTGGTCGATCAAGGCGGCGATCCGGGCGGCGGCTTCGTAGCCCAAAACGGGCACGAGCGCCGTGGCTCTAGCGACCGGCGAGGTCAATGGACGCGCGCAGGCGCCGGCATTGGCCTCGATATCCTTGACGCAGAGCTCGGCGAATACTCTGATGGCGTTGGTCAGGTAGCGCTGCGACTCGAGGATCTTCAGGACGATCACGGGCATCATCGCATTCAGCTGCAATTGCCCGGCCTCCGCCGCGAGCGTGATGGTGATGTCATTGCCGATGACATGAAAGCACACCTGGTTCAGGACTTCCGGAATGACGGGATTGACCTTGGACGGCATGATGGAAGAACCCGGCTGTCGCCTGGGCAGCGTGATCTCGCCCAGACCGCCGACCGGCCCGCTCGCCAGAAGCCGCAGATCGTTTGCTATCTTCGACAGCTTGGTCGCGGTGCGCTTGAGCATGCCGGAGTAGAGAACGAACGCTCCCATGTCCCATGCGGCCTCGACCAGATTCTCCGATTGGACCAGCTCGATGCCGGATATCTCGCCGAGGCGGCGGGTGGCGAGCGCGCCAAACCCTGGCGGCGCATTCAGGCCGGTGCCGATGGCCGTTCCGCCCAGATTGATCTCCGCGAAACTGGCATGGATATCGGGCATCCTCTTGAGGTCTTCGGCCAGGGTCGCGGCGAAGGCAGCGAACTCCTGCCCCAATGTCATGGGCACGGCGTCCTGCAGCTGCGTTCGGCCGAGCTTTTCGATGGTCGAGAACTGGGCCGCCTTCCGGGCGAAGGCGGCCGTCAGGCTTTCGAGCGCGGCGACCAACGCGCCGGCCCCGAGCAGGACCGTGAGACGTGTCGCGCTCGGATAGACGTCGTTCGTCGATTGCGACATGTTCACGTCGTCGATGGGATGGACCACGCCGTAGGAGCCCGGCCAATGACCCTGTCGCCGGGCTGCCAGGTTCGCCACGACTTCGTTCACATTCATGTTCGTCGACGTGCCGGCGCCTCCCTGGAACAGGTCGACGACGAACTGGTCGTCATGCTCCCCGGTGCATATCTCCCGGCAAGCCTGGTCGATGGCCTGGTATTTGTGATCGGGAAGACGTCCCAGGGCATGATTGGCGTAGGCGCAAGCCTGCTTCACCCGCGCCAATGAGGCTATGAACGACGGCCATTCCGACAGTGTCCGCCCGGAAATCGGAAAATTACCGAGGGCGCGCGCGGTATGCGGCCCATAAAGCGCGGCGGCGGGAACGCTCGCCTCCCCCATCGTATCGCGATCAATCCTGGACGCCGCGTCGATCATTCGATTTGCGCCGGCATCTCATGAAAGGGCGGGCAGCCGCACCGCGCCGCCCGTCAGGGACAGCACTTCGCGGAAGCCCTGAAGACACTCGCGAACCGCTTCGCCTGGCACGCCGGGCAGCTGGAAGCGGACCAGGCATTCGGTCGCTCCCAGCGCGTCCTTGTATCGCGCCAACTCGTCGGCCACGGTTCGCGGCGACCCGACGACGAACATGTCCTCGCCCCATTTGCGCAGGTTGTCGATGGTGTCGTTGTCGGGATAGGTCGGATGAAGAGGCCTGTAGACGTCGCCATATTCGTGGCGCAGGCCATGCGCAAAGAGCTGCCAGGCCTTTTCATCCGTTTCCGCGACGAACGCTTCGCGCCGGAGCGGAAATTCCGGGAACGGAGGCAATCCCGCCGCCGCGCGGGCGTCGAGCAGCAGCCTTTGCTGGCGCACCAGTTCCGGAAGCCTCGTTCCCGGCGGCATCACCCAGGCGTCGCCCAGCCTGGCGATCCGCGGCAAGGCCGCATCGCCGAGCGCGCCCATCCACAGCGGAACCCCCTTCGGGTTGACCGGGAGCGGCCGGACCTGGGCGTTCCTGAACTTGTAGGGCGCGTCCTCGTTGCTGACCTTTTCGCCCGCCAGCAGGCGTCTCACAAGGCCGAGGGAACGTTCATAGATCTGGGCCCGCTCCTTGTATGGCACGCCGAAGCCTTCGAACTCCTCCTTGATCCAGCCGAGCCCCACGCCGAGGATGAACCTGCCGCTGCACAGAATGTCGTTGACCGCGACTTCCTCCGCGACGGCGACCGGGTGGTGAAGCGCAAGGATGACGATGTCCGTCCCCACCCGCATGTTCCGGGTCACGGCCGAAGCCGCCGCCGCCAGTTGCAGGGGGCGCGGAATCCATCCGTCCTCCAGGAAATGATGCTCGGCGAAGACGACGGAGGAAAAGCCGTCGCGGTCGGCGGCGGCTATGTCCTCCAGCCCCTGATGAATGATGTCGCGCGCCTTGTCGCCCTTGCCGACCTGGAAGCTGTAATGGAGTCCTATTTTCAATTGCGCACCTTTCAGTCTGAAAAAGTCTCGACATCATGATCGATGCCGGCGGTCAGCATGGCGTAAAGCTTTCTCTTGAGGTCGGTGAATTCGGACGACATCGGGTCGCGCGGCCGCGCCAGCTCGATCTCCAGGTCGCCCGTTATGCCGACCGCGCCCGGCGTCATGGCGATGACCCGGCGGCCGAGGATGATGGCTTCCTCCAGGCTGTGGGTCACGAAAATGATCGTGGTGCTGGTTATTTCCCAGATCCGCGCCAGTTCGCGATGCATGATGGCGCGTTGGAACGCATCGAGCGCGCCGAACGGCTCGTCCATCAGGAGAACGTCCGGCTTGAGGGCGAGCGCGCGCGCGATCGAGACTCTCTGCTGCATGCCGCCGGACAGCTTGTACACCGGACGCTCCGACGCCTCGGCGAGGCCGACGAGGGCCAGAAACTCGCCCGCCTGCCTTCGGCGGTCGGCGGCCGGAATCCCCTGCAGGCGAAGGCCGATTTCCACATTGCCGCGCGCCGTCAGCCAGGGCAGCAGGGCGTAGTCCTGGAAGACCATCGCCTTGTCGGGGCCCGGCCGCGTGACCGACGCGCCGCGAATGCGCACCGTTCCCGTGCTCGGCCGGTCGAAGCCGGCGATCTGGTTGAGCAGAGTGGACTTCCCGCATCCCGATGGCCCTATGAGCACGATGAAATCGCCCTTGCGCACATCGAGCGAGATGTTGCGCAGCACGTGATTCTCGCGCCCCTCGGAGGTGAAGGTGCGGCCGACATTCTGGCAGGACAGGATGATATCTTCACTCGGCATGGATGCTCATCTCCGTGTGCCAGCGCAGCGCTATCCGCTGGATCAGCAGAATGATCCGGTCGGAAATGAAGCCCATCAGCCCCAGCATGATCATTGCCGCGATGATCACGTCATAGCGGTTGAACGAATAGGCATCGAGAAGGGTGTAGCCTATGCCCGACTTGACGCTGAGGAGTTCGGCCACGATCACCAGCACCCAGGCCAGGCCCATCCCCAATCGAAGTCCGACGAAGATGGACGGCAGCGAGGCCGGCAGTATGAAATGCCACAGAAGCTCGAGCTTGTTGGCGCCCAGCATGCGCCCCACCCTTATGAGCGTCCGGCTGGCGCCTCTGACGCCTTCGATCGTGTTGACGGCGATCGGGAAGAACGACCCGAGCGCGACCAGGAAGATGGCGCCCTTGAAACCGAAGCCGAAGAATACGAGCGACAGCGGGACCCAGGCGGTGACGGGAATGGGACGCAAGAGCGTGATGAGCGGGTCGATGATCTTGCCGGCGATCCGGAAGAAGCCGGTCGGAACGCCGATCAGCACGCCGGTGAGGCCGGCGATCACATAGCCTGCCAGCACCCGGTTGCCGCTGGCGGCAATCGCCTGCAGCAGCGTTCCCGAATAGGGGCCGTCCTCCGGATTGCCGAACGCCCAGTCATAGAGAGAGGCGCCGACGCTCACCGGGCTGGGAAGAATGGCGCGCGGGAACACCTCCATCGCCACCACGAGCCACCATACCGCCAGGAAGAGGAGCGGCCCGATCAGGCCCAGCGCGAAATTCCACGCCGAGAACAGCAGCCAGCCCGGAGGTGCGGCTTTCGGACCGGTGGCGGGATTGCCGCGCTTCACCATCGAATTGCCGTCCAGCGCCATTGCATGGCGTGCGGTGTCGCTTGCCTTGGCCATTTCACCGATCCTCAGTTCCCGATGCCGACAGCGTGCAGAAACCGCTGCTCGACGTGCTTCGCCAGGGATTGCGATACATCCCGGCCGGCATATTTCTGCTCGAAGGCAAGCCGGGCGAGGTTGCGCATCTGCGCCAGCCCATTGTCCAGCTCGTATCTGTTGTTGGCCAGCGCCGCCGTCAGCACCGCCTCGCTCATGCCCGTCAGCCGTTTGGCAAGCTTCAGCTCCCTGGGCTTGTCGGCGGCCAGGATGCCGGCCGCCTCGTGCAGGGTGCGCACGAAGGCCGCCGCCTTGTCGGCGTTGCTCCCCAGCCAGTCGCCTTTTGCCACATAGCCGGTATTGAGATCGCCCGCACCGGTGCCATAGGGCCGCGAAAACAACGATCCGGTTCCCTCCGCGACGGCGAGGCTCGCCAGCGGCTCGAGGGTGATGATCATGTCGAAGTCGCCGGACCGCAGCGCCTGCGGATGCTGGCTGAAGTTCGCCAGGTTGACGAGGTCGAGGTTGCCGCCGACGTTGATGCCGTTTCCGGCGAACTCGCCGATGGACAGGATCTCGTTGATCGAGCCGCGCGAGGAGGCAACCGTCAGCTTCTTCTCCTTCGCTTTGGCCCTGAGGCCTGCCCAGTCGTTCTCCTTCAGCTGCAGCCCGGAGCTCGCGACGATGCCCGTGTTGCCGCGGGTATTGCCGGCGAACTGGACGAAATCGAGATCATTCTCGATGGCCCGGATGAGGTGGATCGGCGTCAGCAGCCCGATGTCGACTTCGCCGCTGATCATCGCCGTCGAGATGTCCACGGCGGTATTGAAATTGATGGTCTCGATGGCGAGCCCGTGCTTGCCTGCCAGTTCCGGCGCCAGGACCATCATCAGGTTCGCCGTCGATTTGACCCAGCCGACGGTCACGGTCCCGGCCTGTTCCGCGCTCGCCATGGCGGGAAGGGATGGCGCGGCCAATGCGGCGGCGGCAAGCAGCATCCTGCGGGTCAAGGTGCTCGTCATGCGCGGCCTCCAATCCGGCGTCCGGCCGGCTGCTCCGTTCCATCGGGATGTGGTTGATCGGGCCGCTTCAGGAAACGGCCCACAGGGAGGCTTTCGGACACCAGTTCGCCGCGCTCGGCCACCAGCCTGCCACGCAGGAAGGTCTTGGCGATGCGGCCCTTGAGCCTGCGCCCATGGAACGGGCTCCAGCCGGCCTTGCTGTGCAGCTTTCCTTCATCGACCACCCAGTCGCCATTCGGATCGACGATGTTGATGTCGGCATCGTGGCCCGGAAGGAGCGCGCCCTTATGCTGCAATCCGAGGATTCGGGCCGGATTCTCCGCACAGACCTTCACCAGGCTCGCCAAGGAGAGCTTCTTTGCGATCATGGCATCGATCGCCAGCGCGAGGGATGTCTCGACGCCCGGATATCCCGGAGGCGCCGCCCAGGGATTGTCACGGCCCGCATCCTTTTCGGCCGCCGTGTGGGGCGCGTGATCGGTGGCGATCGCGTCTATGGTGCCGCTTTCCAGCGCCTCCCAGTACAGATCGAGGTCGCGCGGCGGATGCGCGAACGGGACGCCTCTGGGGCCCAGGCGGTCGAGTTCCGCAAAGCTCAATGCCGGCGGGGCAACCTCGGCGGTCAAGCGGCAGTCCTGCCGGCGCGCCTCGACAAGAGCGGCAACCGCTTCGATCGCATTCAGCGAAATATGGGCGATGTGCAGGCGGGCGCCGGCCACTCTGGCGAAGAGCGCCGCCCGGCTCAGGGCTTCGACGCTCGCCGGCGCTCTGTAGGAGCAGCAGACATCCATCGCATGCGCCTTTCCAGCCGCCTGCGACCGCGTGCGCGCCAGCTCGTCGATCGGCGAATTCGCGACATGCACCGCGACGGGCCAGTCGAGCCGTGCCGCGGCCTCGAGGACCTCGAGAAACCGGCCGTCATCCGACATCGAGAGCTCGCCGGCATAGGGATCGGAAGCCCGCACCGCCCGGTTCATATAGACCTTGAGGCCGATGGCGCCCGCCGCCGCCATGGCGGGGAACTCGGCGACATCCGTTCCGCCGGCCCACAGCCCAAAATCCACATGCGACTTTTCGGACACGAGAGCGATCTTTTCTGAGAGCCGTTCCGCGCTGACGACCGGAGGACGCGTGTTCGGCATGTCGCATATGGTGGTGACGCCGCCGCAGGCGGCCGCGGCGGATCCATGCAGGAAGTCTTCCTTGTGGGTGAAGCCCGGCTCGCGGAAATGGACATGCATGTCGATGGCGCCCGGCAGCACCAGCATGCCCGAAGCGTCGTGATGCTCGTGGCCCGCGGCGCTGCCGGCTTCGAGGAGAGCGGCCACGGCGCCGTCCCTGACGGCGATGTCCATGCGCTCGAGACGTCCGTTCACCGCGACGAGGCCATTGCCGATGATGGTATCGAATGTTTTCATTTGCCGCTGCCCAGCTGCCGAACGAGCCTCACGAACATCTCGATGCCGATTCCCAGGACCTTCTCGTCGAAATCGAAGAAGGGATTGTGATGCACTTCCGCGAGTGGCGAGCCAAGACCGAAATAGGCCGCCTTGCCGCCGGCGGACTGGACCGCGTCCATCATGACGGCGATATCGTCGCTGGCCTTGAAGTCCTGGATCGGGGCAACGCTTTCGACCTGCGCGACCTGGCGCGCCACCTGTTCGATCAGCCTGGCGAGTTCCATGTCGCTGCTCGCCGCGCAGGACGAGCCGGCTTGCGTGACCTCGACCTTGACGCCGTGCATGAGGGCCGCTCCCGTCAACACATTGTCGGCCCATCTCTCGATATCCCGCAGGATCTCCGTGGTATCCGCCCTGAGTTCCGCCGCCAAGGTCGCGTAGGCGGGGATGGCGTTCCGCGACTGCCCCCCGGACAGCAGTCCGACATTGATGCGCGTCTCGCCGTCGCCATGCCGCGGCAGAGCCAGCAGGTTCTGCATCGCCGCGCAGGCGGCGATCAGGGCGTTGCTGCCGAGATGTGGTGAAATGGCGGCATGCGCGCTCTTTCCGCGGAACACGGCATCGATTTTCGTGCTGGCGAGGAGGTTGCGATAGCCGATCACGATCTCGCCCAGCTTTCGGGCCTGGACGCCGATATGGGCGCCGACGAGATAGTCGACGCCGTCCAGCACGCCCGCGGCGACCATGGCCTTTGCGCCGCGCAACCCCTCCTCGGCGGGCTGGAAGATGAGCTTTATCGTTCCGTTGAACCCGCTCCCGGCTTCGCTGAGCGCCCTCGCCACGCCGAGCCCGATTGCCGTGTGACCGTCATGTCCGCAATTGTGATGCACGCCGGGAGTATCGGACTTGAAATGATGCCGGGCCGGAAAGTGATCATCGGATTCTGCTTCCGCACCCAGATTGGCGTCCATGTCGAACCTAAGCGCGATGGTCGGTCCGCCGGGGCTTCCGGCAAGGGTCGCGACGACTCCGGTCAGCCCGTCCTTCATCTTCTCGAGGATCGCGGGCTCGACGCCGGCCCGCGCCGCGCGGTCGTAGAAAGCGGTGCGCTCCGCCAGGCTGGGCAGGCCCATGCGCGCCTCCGCCCGGACCACGTCGCTGCCCCAGCGCACCGACCAGCCTAAGTCTTTTAAAAGCTCGACGACTTTCGAAGCCGTGCGAAACTCGCACCAGCCAGGCTCGGGATGGCGGTGCAGGTCCCGGCGTATCGCGACAATCGAATCCATCTCGTCCATTCGTCACCGTTGTTTGAATAACGGTCTTATTAGGGACATTTCTTCAAGTCAAAGGTTTTTTTGGTCCTATTTCGGACAATTTGCTTCCGCCGTCCGATCCGCTGTGCTAGACGGTGCGCAATGTTGCCATTGCGCCAGGTGTTGAAGTGATTGGAGTCATCGGTCCCAGGGATTCCGTCGACCTTGTCCGGCGCGTGGCGAAGGAACTGGATCTCGAGCCGCATCTGATCGTGCGGACTTATGAGAGCGCCCGCGACGCGATAACGCTGGCGAAGGAGATCGAGGCACTCTGTTCGGTGATCCTGTTCACCGGCCGCATCCCGTATCTGCACGCCGCCGTTGCCGGCAGCCTCGATATCCGTACCGAATACATCCCGCATGAAGGCACCGATCTCTTCCGGGCGATCGCCAGCGTCCTGCTCTTGCCGCAGTTCGCCGGCCGCTTGCCGAAAGTCAGCTTCGATTCGATCGATGCCGCGCAGATATCCGAGGCGTTCCAAGAGCTGGGCCTGGCCCCTCCCCAGCACATCATCCCGCTCGAGAGCATCGAGGGCGACAGCATCGATGTCGCCCCCATCGCCGACCAGCATCACAGCCTGTTCTCCAAAGGCGAGGTCGAGCTGTGCCTGACCTGCATCGATGATGTCTATCGCCGGCTGAAGACTCTTGGAACACCGGTGATCCGCATCGTCCATTCGCGGATAGTGGTCAGGGAGGCTCTGATCCGGACCAAGCTGTCGGGCGACCTGGGCCGGGCGCAGGCGTCGCAGGTCGCCATATGCCTGCTGCAGGTGCAGTCGAGCAAGAAGAACGCGACCCGCAAGGTGTCCCAGCGCCTGTTGACCTCGGTGGGGCGCCGTTATGCGGATTCCCTCGACGGCCGCATAATCCGCAATACGCCCAACGAGCTGGTCATACTGGCGACCCGCGGCGCGGTCGAGCGATCGCTGCATGCCGATGTGATCGGCCCGGCCGCCACGATGAAGACCGAGGTCCGCGAACATCTCAAGCTCGGATTCGGCTTCGGCTCCTCGCCGTCCCTGGCCGAGGAGAACGCCCGCCGGGCGATCGAGGCCGACGCCTCGCGCGGCAATGTCGTCGTTTCCCTGGACGAACGGACGCTGACATCCATCGAGCTCGCGGCGCCAGTCGATGTCCGGACGCAGCGCGCGCAGAATCTGCGCGCTGCCCGCAAGCTCAACATCTCCCCCACTTTGATCAAGCGGCTCAGGCTGGCCTTTCATCAGCTCGACCCGACCAACTTCACCGCCAACGAGCTGGCCTCCGTCTATGGCGTGATTCCGCGCAGCGCGAGGCGGCTCATCTCCACCTTGCGCGAAAGAGGCTTCCTCGAGGAAAGCGGTTTGGAGAAACGCGACAAGGCCGGACGGCCCCAGATCGCCTACAAGGTCGCGCTCAATCAGATATTGGACGGCAATGACCTCTAGCCGCTTGCATACCGGGTCTGCGGACCGGATTTCCGCCGCTGAAGCGCTCGAGCTGGCGCGGGACACCGACACGCGGGGCTTGATGGACCGAGCCGGAAGCCGACGCGATGCAGGTTTCGGCCGGCGGATCACCTATTCCCGCAAGGTGTTCATTCCCCTCACGCATCTGTGCCGCGACCACTGCCATTACTGCACGTTTTCGCGAAAGTCGGGCCGCGGCGGCAAAGTGTTCATGTCGCTCGACGACGTCCTCGATGTGGTCCGTCGCGGCGAAGCGGCCGGATGCACCGAAGCGCTGTTCACGCTCGGCGACAAGCCGGAGCTCAGATACCGCAGCGCCGCGGCCGAGCTCGCGGATCTCGGCTTCGCGACGACGATCGACTATCTCCATTCGATTTGCACCGCCGTTCTCGAGAAGTCCGCTCTCCTGCCGCACCTCAATCCCGGCGTGCTGACACCCCGGGATTATCGCCTGCTGCGGCCGGTATCGGCCTCCATGGGACTCATGCTGGAATCCGTCTCCGAGCGGCTGGGAGATCGGGGCCACGCCCATTTCGGCTCGCCCGACAAGAAGCCGGCCGTGCGGCTCGAGTGCATTCGCAACGCGGGCGAGGCCGCGGTGCCGTTCACGACCGGCCTCCTCATCGGCATAGGCGAGACCCGCCTCGAGCGGGTTCAGAGCCTGCTGGCGTTGCGCGAGCTGCATCTGGCTCATGGCCATATCCAGGAAATCATCGTCCAGCCCTTCCGGGCCAAGGCGGGCACGCGGATGGCATCGGCGCCGAACGCGTCGGATGACGACCTCTTATGGACCATCGCTGTGGCGCGAATCATTTTCGGGCCGGAGATGAGCATCCAGACACCGCCCAATCTGGCGCCCGGCCTGATCGCGGATGTGGTGCAGGCCGGCATCAACGACTGGGGCGGGATATCGCCGGTCACCGCCGATCACGTGAATCCGGAAGCCCCCTGGCCCCACATAGATGCCCTGTCCGAGGCAATGGACGCCCTGGGAAAGACGCTGGTCCAGAGGTTGCCGGTATATCCCCGCTTCGCCCGCGATCCCGAGCGCTGGCTCGCCTCCGAGATCAGGCCTGCGATAGCGCGGGCGAGCGACGCCGAATTCTACGCCCGTGACTCGCTGTGGATCGCCGGCCAGCCCGATGGCGCGCGGCATCCGCCGTTGCGACGGTCGGCCCGGCCTGCCTCGGCGCCACTCGGGGACATCATTGGACAGGCCGCCGCCGGCATCCCTTTGCAGAGGACCGACATCATCCGGCTGTTCGAGGCCCGCGGGCCGGACTTCGATGCGGTGTGCGCCGCCGCCGACGAGCTTCGGGCCCGAACCTCGGGCGACGTCGTGCGTTATGTGGTCAATCGCAACATCAACTACACGAACATGTGCACATATAAATGTGCGTTCTGCGCCTTCTCCAAGGGACAACGGGTTTCGGGCCGGGAGAGCGCCTATGATCTGTCCGGCGAGGAGATCGGACGGCGGGTGCGCGAGGCGTGGCGGCGCGGCGCGACCGAAGTGTGCATGCAAGGCGGCATACATCCGGGCTACACCGGCCGTACCTATCTCACCATACTGCAGAGCGCCAAGCGGACCTGCCCCGAGATGCACATTCACGCTTTTTCTCCCTTGGAGGTCACCCAGGGCGCGAGGACCCTGAGTCTGCCGGTCGTCGACTATCTCAAGGACCTGAAAATGGCGGGGCTTGGATCACTGCCGGGAACGGCCGCGGAAATTCTCGACGACGGGGTGCGGGCCGTCATCTGTCCCGACAAGCTGAGCAGCGCCGAATGGCTGTCGACTGTCGAGGCGGCGCATGACATAGGCTTGAAGACGACGGCCACCATCATGTTCGGGCATGTCGATGGTCCAGACCATTGGGCCACGCATCTGATCCGGATCCGCGACCTGCAGAAGCGCAGCGGCGGCTTCACCGAATTCGTTCCCTTGCCGTTCGTCCACATGGAGGCCCCGATGTACTTCAAGGGCCGCGCGCGCCGCGGGCCGACATGGCGCGAAGCTGTCCTCATGCATGCGGTCTCCAGGCTGGTGCTCAACGATCACATTCCGAACATTCAGGTCTCCTGGGTCAAGATGGGCATCGCGGGCGCCCAGGCCTGTCTGCAGGCCGGCGCCAACGATCTCGGCGGCACGCTCATGAATGAAAGCATTTCGCGGGCGGCCGGGGCGCGTCACGGGCAGGAGCTGCCGCCATCGTCGATGGATGAGGCCATAATCTCCGCGGGACGAGTTCCGCGACAACGGACGACACTCTATGCGACGCCGCCGGCGGACCGGACCGCGGCATCCTATGACGCCGGTCCGCTCCTGCCGGTCGTCCAGACGCCCGGCGGCCGCGCGGTGTGCGACAAACAGCTGGCAAGTGAGCATAACGGAACCTTCCAATGACGAAAGACCATGTGATTGCGGTTCTCGGCGGTACCGGGAACGAAGGCAGCGGACTGGCGCTGCGTTTCGCCAATGCGGGCTATCGCGTCGTCATCGGCTCGCGCGATCCCGGCAAGGCGGCGGCTACGGCCGGCGCGCTGGCCTCTCTGTGCAATGCGGACCATCTCTCCGGAGCCGACAACACGACCGCCGCGAAGCAGGCCGACATCGTGATCCTGACCGTTCCCTATGCGGCCCAGAGAACGACCATCGAAGACGTGCGCGACCAGCTGACCGGCAAGATACTCATCGATGCGACCGTGCCCCTGGTGCCGCCCAGAGTGTCGCGCGTGCAACTCCCCGATCAGGGCTCCGCCGTCGCCGGCATCCAGGCCTTGCTGGGTGACAAGGTTCGCGTGGTCTCGGCCTTTCAGAACGTCTCGGCTCATCATCTGAAGGATCTTTCCCATGAGGTGGAATGCGACGTTCTGGTTTGCGGCGACGATGCCGCCGCCAAGGACACCGTGCTGGCTTTGATCGCGGCGATCGGACTGCGCGGCGTCAATGCCGGGCCGATCGCCAATTCGGCGGCCGCGGAAGCGCTGACCTCGATCCTCATATCGCTGAATGCCCGCTATAAGAGCGCGGGTACCGGCATCAGGATAACCGGACTGCCGGCGAAGCAGGCAATGTGACACATGGACAACGTCCCGGCGAGAATCGACTTGGCGACGCGCGGCGCGGCGCTGATTCCGGTGCTGGGACTGGGCGAGGTCGTTCCCGGATCCGATCTGGCAGCGCTCCTCATCCGCGCCCTCGAGCGGGCGGCGATCCAGCTGCGCGACGGCGACATCCTGGTTCTGGCGCAGAAGATCGTGTCCAAATCGGAAGGCCGGTTGGTCGAGCTTGCCGGGATCGCACCGTCGCCCAGCGCGCAGCGTCTCGCAGCCATGTGCGGCAAGGATCCGCGTCTCGTCGAGCTGGTGCTGCGCGAGTCGAAGGAGGTTCTGCGCTGCCAGCGCGACGTGCTGATCGTCGAGCACAGATCGGGCTTCATCATGGCCAATGCGGGCATCGATTTCTCCAATGTCGAGCAGCCCGGGCCCGGCGACGAGCTGGCCCTCCTCCTGCCGGAAGATCCCGATGCCAGTTGCGCGCGGCTGCGTACGGAGCTTCGCGAAAGGCTCGGCTGCACGGTGGGGGTCGTCATCAATGACAGCCATGGCCGCGCCTTCCGTGAAGGAACGGTCGGCGTCGCCATCGGCGCCAGCGGATTGCCGGCATTGAACGACAAGCGCGGCGAGTTCGACCGGCACGGCAGGCGGCTGCAATCCACCCAGGTCGCTCTGGCCGACGAGATCGCCGCGGCCGCGTCGCTGATGATGGGCCAGGCCGGCGAAGGCCGACCGGCTGTCCTGGTGCGCGGCATCGAAGCCGCGGGCGCGGACAGGCCGGCCGCTTCCCTCATCCGGCCGCGGGCCAGGGACCTGTTTCGCGGGCCACGGCTCGTGGATGCCATCACCCAGCGCCGCTCCGTTCGCCGGTACACCGCGACGCCGATTCCTCCGGGCCTCATGGAGCGTCTCCTCGAGCTTTCGGCGCATGCGCCTTCGGCCCATAATCGCCAGCCCTGGCGTTTCGCCGTCATCGCCGGCCCGGAGAAGAAGTCGGAGCTGGCGCACCAGATGGCGGCGCGCCTGCGGATGGATCGCGCTTTGGATGGCGACAGGCCCGAGCTGATCGAAAAGGACGCCGGCAACTCCATAGACCGGATCAAAGGCGCGCCGGCGGTCATTGTCGTCTGCCTGGATATGAGCGACATGGATCATTATCCCGACGAGCGGCGGCGCCATGCCGAATATCAGATGGCCGTCCAGAGCACGGCCATGGCCGCTCAGAATCTTCTTCTCGCCGCATACGCGGAGGGCCTGGCCGGCAGCGTCATGTGCGCGCCGCTCTTCTGCCCGGACGTGGTTCGGGCCTGCCTCGACCTGCCCGGCTCCTGGCAGCCACAGATGCTGGTCACGCTCGGCCATGCCGCGAATGAGGGCAAAACCTTGAGCCGAAAGCCCGTCGGCTCGCTGACCCGGTTCTTCTGAGGACAACATGATTCTGGCGCTGGCGGGAGGTGTCGGCGGGGCGAAGCTCGCAAGCGGTCTTGCCGGCCTACTGTCTCCGGCCCGGCTGACGGTCATCGGCAATACCGGCGATGATTTCGAGCATCTGGGGCTGCATGTTTCGCCGGATCTGGACAGCCTCATGTATTGGCTTGCCGGTCTCAACGACACCGAACGAGGCTGGGGCCTCGCCGATGAAAGCTGGAATTTCATGTCGGCGATCCGCCGGCTGCAGGAGCCGGATTGGTTCAATCTGGGCGACCGCGACCTCGCCACGCATGTCGTGCGCACGCTTCATCTCGGCAAGGGCTCCGCCCTGTCCGCCGTCACCGAGCTGCTGGCGCGGAGACTGGGGATCGCGCATCGGCTCGCTCCCATGACCGACGACCGGGTGCGGACGATCCTGACGACGGACCGCGGCAGGCTCGAATTCCAGGAATATTTCGTCCGCCACAAATGTGAGCCGAAGATCGTGGCGATCGAATATTCCGGGGCGGACGCCGCCAGGATGACGGGCGCTTTCCGTGACGCGCTGGCCGACCCCCGGTTGGAGGCCATCGTGATCTGCCCGTCCAACCCTTATTTGAGCATCGGGCCGATCCTGGCCGTTCCCGATGTGAGATCTCTTCTCGCGAGCAGCCGCGCGCCGGTCGTCGCGGTGTCGCCCATCGTCGCAGGCGACGCCGTCAAGGGCCCGCTGGCGAAGATGCTGCGCGAGTTTGGCCACTGCGTGTCGCCGGTCCCGATTGCCGAGTTCTATCGCGATCTGATCGACGGCCTCGTCATCGATGTGAAGGACCGTCAGCATGGCGCGCCGATCGAAGCTCTGGGCGTTGCGGTGAGGACGAGCGAGACGATCATGGATGGTGAGCCCAGGCGAAAAGCCCTGGCGGAAGAGGTCCTCCGCTTTGCGGCGGAACTGCGGGAAGGCAGGCATGGCAGGCATTGACCGTCCATGGCTGCTGGTGCCCGTCAAGTCGATCCGGCTTGGCAAGAGCCGCCTGCAGGCGGCTCTCACGGACGAGCAACGCCGGGCGATGGCATGTTTTCTCATCCGGCGCGCCATCGACGTGGCCGGAGCCTATCCTGGCTTGGACCGGGCCCTGTTCATCACCGACGCCGAGGACACGCTGGATTTCGTCGCCAGCTGCGGCGCGCGCGTGATGCGGCAGCTGACCAATGGCGGGTTGAACGCCGCCGTTGAAGACGGCATCCGGCAATTATATGCCGAAGGCGTCCGCGGCGTCATCGTCGCCGCTTCGGATATCCCGCTCGTCACGCCGGATGATTTCGCCGATCTGGTGTCCGCTGCAGCGCGTGAGTATTGCATCATCTGCCGCGATGCTGCCCGGACGGGAACGAATGCCATTTACCTGCCTCGCCCGGCCAGCATGAAATTCCATTTCGGTCCCGACAGCTATCTGCGCCATTCGCAGGAAGTGAGGCGGCAGGGATTCACGCAGAAACCTTACGAGAATTATCGTATTGCCGCCGATATCGACCTCCCTGAGGATCTGCCGAGACTGCTCGAATGTCCACGTCTTCCGCCCGGCATAAGCCGGATCATCCATGCCGGCAGCGGGCTTCGCGTCCGGGCCGGATGAGCAGCGCGATCCGGCGGAGTCCTGAGCAAGCCGTAGGTAGTTTTCACCATAGGCCCGTGAGTACTAATCCCCAGTCGGAATGCGGAGCTTTTCGCGCCGCGGCGTGATAATATTCATCACGCAGGAAGGCTGTGATGTTGTCCATCAAGCACCCTGAGACAGCGATCCGCTTCGCGCTGGAACAGCAGCCGGAGGTCCTGCTCGCAACTGGGATAACCCGCCTCATCACATATGACACGCGACTCCGATTCAAAAGCATTACCGCGCGCCGCTGAAACCAAAACGAACCGGCGCATCCCGCGCGGAAGGAGCAATGCGGGGTGAATGCGCCAAGCCGGGTGAACGGGCCAGCAAAGAAGATTCTCCTGGCGACAGATCTCAGCGCCCGCTGCGACCGCGCGCTCTATCGCGCTGCCATGCTCGCACAGCAGTGGCAATGGTCTCTGATCCTCCTGCATGTCCTCGAGGATCGCGACCCGAGCATCTCGGATTCGGCCCCGGCTTCCATCGTGGCGACGCCCTCTCGATCCGCTTGATATCGCCAAGAAGCACCTGCTGGCCGATATCGACGCACTTCCGGTCCGGCCCACCGTGCTGATCGCCAAGGGAAACCCGGCTGAAGCCATACTGCGCAGCGCCGACTCGGAAAACTGCGATATGATCGCCATCGGCGTCGGAAGCGACGAGTCGTTCGGAAATTTCATGATGGGCGGGACGGTGGATCGACTATTCCGCCGGACCCGGGTTCCGCTGCTTGTCGTGAAGGACCGCCCGCGCAAACCGTATGAGAATATCGTTTTCGCGACCGACCTCTCCGACTCTTCGCGCCACGCTCTCGAAACAGCCGGACGCCTTTTCTCCGGACAGAGGCTGACAGTTTTTCATGCGTATCGCCCGCCGTCCGGGCTGATGACCGAATCGGCATCTCTTGGACAGTATCGCATGGAGGTCGAGCAGGAGGTGCGGACGTTCCTGGCCGGAGTGGATAGATCGGCGCCCGCCTGGCAACAGCCGCATGTGCTGGTTGAGGATGGCGCGCCAAATTTCCTGTTGCGCGACTATGTCCGCGACAAGGAGGTGGACCTGCTGGTGCTTGGCACGCATGAGCGGAGCACCCTCTTGGAGATATTACTCGGCAACACCGCGAAAATGATCATGGACGACGTGCCCTGCGATGCCCTCGTCATCCGCGAGCCGCGCGCGCCGGTCGAGACCTGATGGTGCATCCTATCACCGGGCGGGCGTGCTGCGCGCTTGCAGGCTCATGCTCATGCGGGCGAGATGCGACACTGTCCGCGCCCTCATCTTCTTCAACACGGCCGCGCGATGATGTTCGGCTGTCCGGGTGCTGATCTCGAGCTTCGTGGCGAGCAGCTTCGTCGGCATCCCCTCAGCCAAAAGTGCCATGACCTCCTGCTCGCGCGGCGTGAGCGATCGGTAGCTGGCCTCGATGGCCGCCGCCGCTGCTTCCTCGGCAGCCATTTCACCGACACGCTGATGCGCTTCCTCGAGAGTCTGAAGCAGTTCCGCCGGCTCGAAGGGCTTCTCGAGAAAGTGCAGCGCGCCCGCCCGCATGGCTTTGACGGCGAGCGGCACGTCGCCATGTCCGGTGATCATGACCACCACCGGACGCACCGGCGCCTGTTGCAGCTGCCGCACGAGATCCAACCCGTTCATTCCCGGCAAGCGCACGTCGACCAGCAGGCACAGCGGCCGGCTTAGCTTGACTTCGGCGAGAAACTCTTCGGCCGAGGCATAGGTACGCGCTTCCATTCCCGCCGTCTGCAGCAGCACTTTGAGGGCTTCGCAGACATCGGCCTCATCGTCGATGACGTATACGACATGCTTATGCCCCATGGCCGGCCTCCGGGTTCAAGGGAAGCTCGATCGTGAACCGCGCGCCGTCCGGCCGGGTGCGCTCCCAGTCGATCGTCCCGCCATGCGCCCCGATCAGCTCGCGCGACAGCGCTAGCCCGAGCCCCATGCCGCCCGGCTTTGTCGTGACGAACGGCTCGAACAGGTGCTTGGCCACGACCTCGGAGACGCCTGGCCCATTATCCGCGATCTCGATCCGCACTCCCTGGTCCATCGCCGTCACCCGGACGGTGACGCTGCCGGGTGGCTGGTCGGCTTCGGCGGCGGCGTCGATGGCGTTGTTGATCACATTGATCAGGGCCTGCTCGAGTTGCAGCGCGTCGACCGTGACCAGCGGCATGGACGCGGCCTCGAGCCGCACCGTTACGCCATGCGCCCTCGCGTCGTCCTCGGCCAGCGCCACCACCTTCCGCGTCAGGGCGCCCAGGTCGGTGGAAGCCGGCCTCAGCGTGCCGCGCGAGACGAAATCTCTCAGACGCTCGAGGATGTCTTTGGCCTGCCGCAGCTGCCCCGTCGCCTTCTCGAGAGACGCCGCGATCGGCGTCAGTTCGGCGGGCTTGTCAGCCAGGAGCTGCCGGCCGACGTGAAGATACATGGCGACGTTGGACAGCGGCTGGCTGATCTGATGCGCCAATGAGACGCCCATCGCGCCGGCCGTCGCATGCCTCGTCATACGCGCCACCTCGGCATGCTGCTCGCGCAGGAGCTCATCCGATCTGCGGCGCTCGTCGACAACGGCGCCGAGCAGCAACCCGTTGAAGGCGAGCGCCAGCACCAGGAGCTGGTAGCCCATGAAAGTGCTCGCCGGATAGCCGCTTCGGCTGATGAAGGCCAGCAGCAGCAGATGGACGACACATACGCCGACCGCCGCGCCCGCGAAGCCGGTGCGCATCGCGATCCAGCTCACCGGGAGGAACAGAAGATAGAAGAGGTGGTATTCCTTGGCTTCCTCGAAGGAGAAGATCAGCCACAATGCGATCAGGACCCCTGTCAGAAAGACCGCCGCGTCTATCAGCAGCACTGCGGGTCTTGTCTCGCCCAGACGCTGGGCCGATCCGAGCCCGGCCATGGCCACGGGCAGGAGGATGACGATGCCGACGGTGTCTCCGACCCAGAGATGCGGCACCGCTTGCCAATATTGCCGCACCGGCATGTCACCGAACCATACGAGGACGCCGCAATACAGACAGGCTATGACGAATGTCCCCGCCGGCACCGTCACCAGCAACGCAATCACATTGCGCGGGTCGGACCGTCCAAACGCAAAGCCGACGCCTCGCGTGAGGCCTGCAGCAAGCGCGGCATAGCCGATCGCCACTACGGCATTCGTGGTAACGGTCGAAGCGACGCCCTTGTCCGTACCGTAGATGAAGACGTCGGTCAGCAAAGCCGCGAGGAACAGCACCGGCACGAAGACGACGCCCTTGAGCAGCAGCAGGCCGAGGCCCAGCGCCTTTACCGGATTCCACAGCGTGATGCCGAGAGCTCCAAGCTCATGAACGCGCGTAAGCCATTCGAGGCCGAGGTAGGCGGCAGTGAAGACGCCGCCGATCAGGACATACTGCATGGGCGTCAGTTCGCGCGCCCAGCGGATGCTCCATCGTGTCTCCTCGGCCGCGCCACCTGATCTGCGGACGACGTCGCCCAATTCAGTTCCTCCGTGGTCGGGCGAACGATCCTACGTTTCCGCGAAGATGCGTCCTCCCTCCGTTTCAAGCGCGTAGGTAATCCGCGCCATAAGTCCGTAGGTACTATTCCCTACACGGTGCTGCGCGCATGCCGCGCCGCGACATGCTACGCCTTGTCCCGGCAGGCACGGCTCCCCGCGCTCTGCGAACGGGGCTTACGGTACTTAAATCCATTAGCGAAGAGCCACAAGGTCGAGGCGCATGACCCACTTCATCCTTCATGGAATCGCCTCGGCTTGGCGTCGTCGCTGCGCCGCCGAATCCGCTCAGATCGGCTTCATCGGTAGGGATGGGATGATGACGGTGTCGGAGTTGCCTTGCCGGAGGCCGGCGATGGTGTATTTCGCTGGAAGGCTCTCGATGATCGCCGTCGCGGTGCTCGCCTCGTTCCTCGCCACCGCGGCGCCGCTCCATGCCGAAGAGGCGGCGGCGCACATCGACCTGACCCGGCATCCGGTAGGTTATCTGGCGCTCCTGATCTTCTTCGTCGCCTACGGTTTCGTTGCGGTCGAAGAAGTCATTCAACTGCGCAAGTCGAAACCCGTCATGCTGGCCGCCGGCCTCATCTGGGCGCTTCTCGGCGTGGTCTACGCCGCGAATGGTCAGAGCGCCACGCTCGAAGCCGCCGCCAAGCACGTGATCCTCGACTATGGCGAGCTGATGCTGTTCCTGGTGGTGGCGATCACATATGTGAACACGATGCAGGAGCGGCGGGTCTTCGCCGCGCTGCGGGTCAAGCTCGTCAGCCGGCGGCTTTCCTATCGGCAGCTTTTCTGGCTGGTCGGCGGGCTGGCGTTCGTCTTCGGCCCGATCATCGACAACCTGACCACGGCGCTCGTCATGGGCGCCGTGGTGGTGGCCGTCGGCGTGGGCAATTACCGGTTCATCGTCCTCGGCTGCATCATCATCGTGGTGGCTGCCAATGCCGGCGGCGTCATTTCTCCGTTCGGCGACATCACCTCGCTGATGGTCTGGCAGAAAGGCAAGCTGGAATTCCTGGAGTTCTTCCATCTCTTTCTCCCGGCGCTGGTGAACTTCCTCGTGCCGGCGATGCTCATGCACTTCAGCGTGCCGAAGGGAATGCCGGAGCCGGTCAACGAGACCAGGAGGCTCAAGCCTGGCGCCATCGTCGTGATGGGGCTGTTCGGCGCCACCATCGCGACCGCCGTCTTGTTCAAGAGCTTCCTCGGTCTGCCGGCGGCGCTGGGGATGATGCTGGGTCTCGGATATCTGCAAATGTACAGCTACGTCCTCCAGCAGATCGGACGCCGCCGCGACGACCAGGACATGGCGTTCGACTCGCTGCGCGAGATCAGGCGTCTGGAGTGGGACACGCTTCTGTTCTTCTTCGGCGTCATCTTCGCCGTCGCCGGACTTGGCGTCGCCGGCTATCTGGCGCAGCTTTCGGACTATCTCTATGGCGACCTGGGCCCGACCGCCGCCAACATCGCCATCGGCGTGCTGGGCGCGGCGTTCGACAACATCCCGCTGATGTTCGCGGTGCTGACCATGGATCCGGATATGTCGAGCGGCCAGTGGATGCTCGTCACCCTGAGCGCGGGCGTCGGGGGAAGCCTCGTGTCCATCGGCACGGCGGCGGGCGTGGCGCTGATGGGGCTGGTGCGCAACCACTACACGTTTTTCAACCATCTCCGATGGACCTGGGCCGTTGCGCTCGGCTATGTGGCAAGCATCCTCACCCATCTGTGGATCAACGCCGCACTGATGTAGTGCGACACGAGGTGGGACAGGTCGCGTGCAGGACGTGAAGTATGGCCCGTCCAGTGGTCGTCATGCCGGTATCGGCACAACGCCCCTGGCCGCCGATAGTCTGTTGACGGGAAAGGGCGGATCGATCGTCATTGTCCGCTCTGCGGCGCGTAATGGAGGATGACGACATCTGATTTGAGCGTTCTCGTCTCCAGATGCTTCAGGGGTATCCGGTTCGGGCCGCCCTTGAAGAGCGGCGTGCCCCTCCAGAGAATGACGGGGTTGATCCCGAGGCGATATTCGTCGATCAGGCCGTGCTCCATCAGGGTCGCCGTGAGGTCGGCGCTGCCGAACACGAAGATGTCTCCGCCGTCCCTGGCCTTCAGCTTGGAGACTTCCTCCGCGACATTGCCGTTGAAGAGCTTCGTGTTGTTCCAGTCGGCGTCTTTCAGCGTGCGCGAGAAGACCACCTTCTCGATCTTGTTCATGAAGTCCGCGATCCAGCCTTGCTCGGACGGCCAATAGGCTGCCATGAACTCGTAGGTCACGCGGCCGAAGATCAGCGTGTCGGCGTTTTCCTGGGTCTTACGAATGTAATTCTCGAGTTCTTCTTCGAAGACGAACCAGCTGATGTCCCTGTCCGGGCCTTCGAAGAAGCCGTCGACGGCCACCATGTCCCATATGATCAGTTTTCTCATGGAATTCTCCTCCTTCTGAAGAGGCGGATGCCGTCGCCGATGAGGACGGGCGCGGCATGGATGAGGACCTGGTTCACAAGCCCTGATTCGAGCCGACGGGATGTCGCGGCATTTCAGCGGTATGCGACGAAGCGGTCCAGTTTGCCCAGAGTTTGCAGTCCCAGTTCCACGGCACCGAAGTCCTTCGCCGCCCGGAACTCGGCAGCCGTGCTGAGCATCATGCCCAGCGTCACCTTCGTTGCCCCGTCCTGATCCTCGAACGAGACCCAGGCGTCGGCATGTTTCGGCCCGTTCTCGCCCCAATGCAGCGTATAGCCGATCCTCTCCTCGGGCCGGACCTCGTTATAGAGATGGTGGTTCGGGAAGACCGTGCCGTCAGGCGCAATCATGTCGAAGACCCATTCGCCGCCCGTCCGCAGGTCTATCCTCTTCGTCCGACAGGAGAACCCGTCCGGTCCCCACCATTGCGGCAGTGTCTCGGGGTTCATCCACGCGCCCCAGACTATGGTTCGCGGCGCCTGTATCACGCGCTGCAGCACCATGGTCCGCTCGGCCGCGCCCGCGAGATTGTCCAGTCCCGCGCCGAAGCCCTGTCGGTAGCCCGACTCCATATCCTCGGCCAGCGAGGAAAGCTGCACCGTCACGACCAGCCGGCTGCACTCGCCCGTGCCTGAGAAGTCCGCCGTCACCAGCGCCGCCGATTGCGTCACGCCCCCAGACGAGATCACCTCGTAGTTCACGCTGCACACAGCTGGCTGCAACGCCAGCCAGCCATTCTCGCAGCGGATGTCTGGCTGGCCCTCCACCTTGCAGAGCGAGACCTCGCGTCCACCCACCTTGGTGTCGGCCTCCAAAAACTCCACAGTTACCGAGGGCATGGGCGCGGCCCAGACCGCTCGTGCGGCAGGGGCCGTCCAAGCCTGCCACAGCGCCGACACCGGCGCGGCCACGTCCCGCTCGAAGGTCAGCGTCGCAAAACGGTTCCTCCGATCAGGCGTCGTACGGGCCTCGCTGCTTGGATCCAGGTTCCGTGTCATTCCGCGCGTTCCTTCATCACATTCATCACAAATGCGTCCAACCGGTCGAGCCGAGCTTCCCAGATGGCCCGCTGTTCATCGAGCCATGTTCGCACCGGATCCAGGGCCTCGGGTACGATGGCGCAGGTGCGTATCCGCCCGTCCTTGGACGTGCTGATCAACCCTGCCTCCTCCAGCACGGAAAGGTGCCGCATCACCGTGGGCAGCCGTAATCCCGTGGGCCCAGCCAGGTCCGTTACCCGCGCAGGTGCTTCGGCGAGTCGGGTCAGGATCGACCGGCGAGTCGGATCAGCGAGTGCGTGGAAGAGCAGCGAGAGACCAGGATCATGCTTAGCCATGTCGCTAACTATCGCCTCATAGCCGGTGGCGCAAGCGAAAACTTCGTCAAGTCGCTAAGTTTTCCGCCCAATCGCGCAAACTCTCGGAGCAGAAGCGATCCGGATGGATTTTCAGGTCTGGCGCGCCGCACGCATCGCCGTCACGCGGCTTTCGTCGGGCCGAAGGCGCTCCACCAGTGACGGGCGATCTCCTCGCGGGTCGCGAGCCAGACATGCCCTTTCTCACGCATATGGGTGGTGATCTGCTCCAGCGCGGCGATGCGCCCCGGCCGCCCCACCATGCGCAGATGCAGGCCGACCGACATCATCTTCGGGCTGGTCGCGCCTTCGCGCCACAGCCAGTCGAACGTATCGCAGACATAGCCGGAGAAATCATGGGCGCGCACGAATCTCTGCGTGTGGTGAAAATGCATGTCGTTGGTGTCGAAACTGTACGGCAGGACCAGATGCCGTCCCGGTAGCTCCACGAAATAGGGCAGATCGTCATTATAGGCGTCGCTGTCGTAGAGAAAGCCGCCATGATCGACCAGGAGCCGCCGCGTGTTGATGGAGGTCGCCGAACGCGTATGCCAGCCCACCGGCGCCCGGCCGGTCGCCGCCCTGATCGCCGCGACGGTCTTTTCGATGTTCGCCCGCTCATCGGCCTCATCGAGATCGGCATGCGATTCCCATCGCCATCCATGCGCGGAAATCTCATGCCCCCGGCGCGCCGCATCGGCAACGAGGGACGGCAGGCGGGCGGCGACGAGGCCGCAGGTGCTGAACGTGGCCTTGACGTTCAGCTCCTCGAGGACGTCCGCGATGCGCCAATAGCCGGCGCGGGTGCCATATTCGAAATGGCTGTCGATGCAGGGATCGGGTTTGCCGGCAAGCGGATGGATCACCTCGTAGATCGCTTCGTTGCGGGCATCGCCGTCCGCGATGGAGAACTCCGCCCCCTCTTCGACATTGACCACGAACGAAACCGCGACGCGGGCTCCGCCCGGCCACTGCACGCAGGGCGGCTTGCCGCCGTAACCTATGAAATTCCGCTGCAGCATGAAATTCCTCAGAAGTCGCCCAGCCGGCGCAAGCCGACAAGGCGATCGGCGACGATCAGGACGATTGCGGTGAGCAGGATCAGGAGCGACGATATCGCGGCGATCGTCGGGTCCGGTGTTTCCTCGATATATTGCAGCATCTGGATGGGAAGCGTCTTGGTCCAGGCGTCGGTGAAGAAGATCGATATCGGATAGTTGTCCATCGAGGCGAGGAAGGCGAAGAGGCTGGCGGTGAGGAAGGCCGGAGCGAGGACCGGAACGGTGACCTTGAGATGGGCCTTGAAGTGGGAATGGCCCAGGGTTCGCGCGGCATCGACCATGCTGAAATCGAAGAGCGTCAGCGCCCCCAGCAGGGTGCGCACGACGAAGGGTATGGTGATGATCACGTGAGCGACAAGCAGGCTGCCATAGGGATCGCCCACGCCGAGCGCACGGAAATACTGGAGAAGAGCCACGCCGATCACGAGTTGCGGCATCATCAGGGGCGAGACCATGAAGGCCGTGATGATCTCGCGGCCGGCGAAACGGCCGCGCACGATGCCGATGGCGCACAGGGTGCCGAGCACCAGGGAGACCGCCGTCGAGATGGCCGCGACCTGGAGCGACAGCGACAGGGCGGGCACCAGGCCCTGATACCCGGCCAGCCGCCGGTACCACTGCAGCGACCACTCGGGCGGCGGCAAGGTGAAGATGCTCGAGGACGAGAACGACACCACGACGGTGACCACCAGCGGCGTCAGCAGGAACAGGACCACCGCGCCCGTGATGCACCATGTCAGCGCCAGGCAATAGCGTTCGACCCGGGTCACTGATGGAGTCTCCGGTTGAGCCGGTCGCTGAGGAAGATCACCAGGATGGAGATGACCAGCAGGATCACCGCCGTCGTTGCGCCGAGCTTTTCGTTGCGCAGGAACAGGAAGGACCGGCCGGTGAGCGTGGCGAGGGTCTGATAGCGATCGCCGATGAGCAGCGAAGGGATCACATACATCGCGACCGACATGGAGAAGACGAATGCCGTGCCGGCGATGATGCCGGGCATCGACAAAGGCAGGCTGACATGCAGGAATCGGTAGACCGGCCCCGCGCCCAGGGTGGTGGCGGCGCTGGCGATCTCGGGGTCGATCTGCTTCAGGACCGAATAGATCGGCAGCACCATGAACGGCAGCAGGATGTTCAATGCGCCGATGACGAGGCCCGGCTCGGTGAACAGGAGCCGAAGCGGCTCGTCGATGATGCCCAGATGCTGGAGGGCCAGGTTGATCGCGCCGTCGCGGCGCAGCACGATCTGCCAGGAAAAGGTCTTCACCACCGCGCCCACCGACAGCGGCAGGATCAGCGAGACGAACAGGAGAACCTGGGTCCAGCCGCGCGCGCGCGACAGGGCGATCGCCATGGGATAGCCGATCAGGATGGCAAGCGCCGACACCCAGACGGCGATCCACAGGGTGTTGGCGATGACGTGCCAGCCGAAGGGATCGGCGAGAAACTCGCGATAGGACGCGAAGCTCAAGCCCTCCGGGGTCCACACGCTCTTGATGAGGAGGAGAACCAGGGGGATGGCATAGATGACGAGAAGATAGAGGGCCGCCGGAAGCACGAGGACTCCGGACCGGTTGCCGCCGGCCGAGATTTTCAGGCGGGAGAGGATCCCGGGGGATGAGATGTCGCCGGCCGCCTGCGTCACCTCAGTGTTCCCTCTTCTCGAACACGAGCGTTTCGCCTTGCGGCCAGCTGAGGGTCATCGCCATTCCCGATTCCGGAAACGCGGCCGAGCCCGGATTGACCTCGGCCACCACATTGTCGGCCCCCGACGCCTGGAAGAGGAGCTGGATCTTGGACCCGGTGAAGGCGATATCGGCCAGTGGGGCCGTGATCGTGTTGTGATGCGGCTGATCCTGGCGATTGACGATCATGCGCTCGGGCCTGACCGCCAGCAGGACGTCCGCCCCGGGCTTGAGGTCCGCGTTCGCCAGGAGACGGCCGTATCTGGTCTCGATCTCGATCTGACCGGCCCGGGCTGCGACGACGGTGCCGTGCAGGCGGGTCGAAAGACCGACGAACTCCAGGACGAACGGCGATTTCGGCCGGTCGTAGATGGTCCTCGGCGTGTCATATTGCTCGATGAAACCTTTATTCATCACGGCGACGCGATCCGAGATGGTGAGCGCTTCCTCCTGATCGTGGGTCACGAACACCGACGTGATGTTCTGATGCCTGAGGATGCGCCGCAGGTCGATGCGCATGGCTTCGCGAAGCTTCCGGTCGAGCGCGCTCAAGGGCTCGTCCAGGAGCAGGAGACTGGGCTTGACGGCCAGTGCCCGCGCCACCGCGACGCGTTGCTGCTGGCCGCCCGACAGCGCCGTGACCGGCTTTGCGGCATGGTCGTCGAGCTGCACCAGCGCCAGGGCGCGGCCGACTTCCTCGTCGATCTCGGCTTTCGGCCGCCGCCGCGCCTTCAGCCCGAAGGCGATGTTGTCGGCGACCGAGAGGTGGGGAAACAGCGCATAGCTCTGGAACACCACGCCGATATTGCGCTTGTGCGGCGGCAGGTCGGTGACGTTGCGGCCGTCGACGAGGACCACGCCCTCGTCGACTTTCAGCAACCCGGCGATCAGGCGCAGAAGTGTCGTCTTGCCGCATCCCGACGGCCCGAGCAGCGACACGAATTCGCCGCGCCGGACGTCCAGGCTGAGCTGCCGGAGGGCGATGAACGGTCCGAATCTCTTGCCGACCGAATCCACCCGCAATAGGTTATCCATGAGCGCCTGGCCCTCGAACGGCACTTGCTCAGAGCGCCATCAGACGGTCCCATTTTTCGATCCAGGCCTTGCGGTTCTTCGCGACATAGCCCCAATCGGTCGGGAACACCTCCACCTTGGGCATGCCGGCCGTCGCCGGCACTTGCGCATTGGTGGGCAGCGAGAAGGTCGGTTCGACGAGCTGCGACTGGATCTCCACGCTCAGCAGCTCATTGACATAGAGATCGGCGAGGTCGGGCTGCGGGCCGCCCTTGACCTTGGCTATCCCCGACGGGCTGGCGAATATGCCCTCCTTCGGCGCCGCGAGATCGATGGGGACGCCGCCTTCCGCCTTGCGCGGCAGCACGAAGCTCGAAAAGGCGCTCGCCACAATCCAGGCTTCGCCCTGCTCCAGGAGGCTGAAGGCCTGCGGCATCTGGGTGTAAATGGTGAGCAGGTTGGGCTTCATGCGCGCCAGACGCTCGAACCCGGCATCGATCTCCATCACTGCTTCTGCCATCGGCTTGCCGGTTTCGAGGTGGGCGGCCATGAACAGATTGGCGACGCCTTCGGTGTTCTGCAGCGACGGCAGGATGACCCTGCCCTTGTTGGACGGATCCCAGAGGTCTTCCCAGGACGGGACGCCTTGTTTCTTGGCATCGGAATTGAAGGCTACTCCCTGCCAGGGCTGCAGATAATTTGCCCAGTAGCCATCCTGATGGATCGTCCCCGGCTTGAGCTGGGTCAGGTTCGGAATGGTTTTCGGGTCCATCCGCTCCAGGAGATCCTGCTCGATGGCGAGGATCAGGACAGGATCGTCCATTTGCACCACGGACAGATACTGCTTGCCCTTGTTGTTCGCCATTTTCTCCAGATTGACCATCGAGCGAGCGCCCTCGAAGGTGACCTTGACCTTATGCTTCTCCTGGAAATGCGGAATGACGATCTTCTGCATCCAGGCGAGATGGCTGGCCGCGCCGCCGACCACGATCTCGCGCTCCTGCGCGCGCAGGACGTTGGGCGCCCCGACAAGCGAGGCGGCGGCAATGCCGCTGGCCGAGATCAGGATGCTGCGCCGAGTATGAAGCTGTGCGCCGGTGCGGGCTTTGGTCATGGCTGATTTCCTCCCATCGCGCGTCTCTGCGTGCGTAATAAAGAAGTTTACACCGTCGATGATTTTTGTAAACATAATATGATAATAATGCGCACATTTTTTCCGCGCCATCCGGGCGGCGATGGATGCGCGCTGCACAAGGAGGCGGAATGAGCCGGCAACCCGACCACGACCCTTATGACATCCTGATCCGCGGCGGCACCATCGTGACGGCGGAAGCCGACCGGCCCCTGATCGAGGACGGCCTGATCGGCATCCGCGGTGATCGCATCGTCCTCCTGGACGCCGGACATGCGGGCCGAGAATTCCAGGCGAAGAAGGTCATCGACGGTCGCGGCCACGCGATCCTGCCCGGCTTCGTCAATGTGCACACGCATGCGGCCCTCACCCTGGTGCGC
The DNA here is from genome assembly GCA_050251035.1 of Parvibaculaceae bacterium. Classification (GTDB taxonomy): domain Bacteria; phylum Pseudomonadota; class Alphaproteobacteria; order Rhizobiales; family Aestuariivirgaceae; genus Taklimakanibacter. Next base: position 6,635 of record JBFWNN010000014.1, on the reverse strand, counting down.
GGGATGTCGGAAGACATGGGCTTTGCGCCGGCCTACATGCCGAACGTCCCGCAGGGCCCGATGCTCAGTCCCGACGATGCGCGCGCCTTGGCCCGGCTTGGCGCCCTCGAGCTCGTGCGCTTCGGCACGACCTTGATCAATGACAGCTATGTCTATCCGGATCTGGCTCTGCCCGGCATGGGCGAGGTGGGACTGCGCGTCTATGCCTCCAACCGGATCCATGACGTCGACTTCGCGGCGCTGCCGCAGGGCGTGTGGCAATATGATGACAAGCGGGCCGATGCTTCCCTTGCCGAAGCGCTCGCTCTCGCCGGCAAGTGGCACGGCAAGATGGACGGTCGGCTCGGCGTTCAGCTGTCGGCGCATGCGCCGGACACCTGCTCGCCGCGGCTTCTCGGAATGATCGCCAGGGCACGCGACGCGCACAAGCTGCGCGTCAATATCCATCTCGCGCAGAGTCAGGCCGAGTTCGACCAGGTGATGCGGCGCGACAATCGAACGCCCGTGGAAACCGTCGAGGATACGGGCCTGCTCGACAGCGGCTTGACGGCGGCGCACTGCCTGATCCTCACCGGAAGCGACATCGCCCGCCTCGGCAAGGCCCGCGTGAACATGGCGCACGCCTCGAAGATCAGCCTCATGTCGGGCATTCATGCGCCGACCTCGGCCCTGCGGCGCGCCGGCGTGCAGCTCTGCGTCGTCACCGACGGCATGCATGGCGACATGCTCGAGGTGATGCGCTGGGCCCTGGCGATCGGGCGCTTGCAGGAGCAGGCGGTAACCTCTTTCTGGCAGCCCGAGCATGTTCTGGCCGCGGCGACCATCAATGGCGCCCGCGCCATGGGGCTCGACGCCGAGATCGGCAGCCTGAAGGTGGGCAAGAAGGCCGATCTGGTGATGTTCGATCTGCGCAAGGCCCATCTCACGCCCGCGACCTCTGCCCTTGGCACGCTGGTGCATGCCGGCCAGGGCGGCGACGTGGCGCATGTCCTGGTCGACGGCAGGGTCGTGATCGAGGACGGCCGGTCGACGCAGGTGGACGAGGACGAGATCCGCCGCGAAGCTGCCGCCGCCTGCGAGCGCCTGTGGCGGAAGGCGCGCGCGACGGCTGCTTAGCCTAAGGAGAGCCGTTCACTGTTGATTCAGGAGCTCGGCAATGACATCGGTTGCCTTCGATGCCGGCCGCTTGGCCAGCAGGCGCTTCTCCACGTGGAAGAAATGGTGCTGGGAAAGCTTTATCGCGCCCTGGATGTCCTCCCGCCGCAGCGCTTCGACGATGTCGGCATGCTCGTCGACGCCGCAGGTCGAATCGGACATCGGCTCATAGACGGACACCATGATCGATGACCGTGTGAGGAGGTCGCGCAGGAAGCCCGAAAGTTCCGCATTGCCGATCGCATCGGCCAGGATGATGTGGAATTCTCCGGACAGCCGTATCGAGGTGAAGCGGTCGCCGGTTCTCGCCGCCGCGCGCGCGTGCGCCAGATTGCGGTCCAGGCGTCGGAAAAGCTCCTCGGACAAATGCTCCTTCAGATGCAGCAGGACACCGGCTTCGAAGACCCGATGAGCCTGATAGACCCTGCGAATGTCCTGGAGCGTCGGCTTGGGCACGCGCACGCCGCGATTGGGGACCGCGTCCAGGCGCCGCTCCGCGACCAGCCGATGGAGCGCCTTTCTGACCCGGTCCCGCGAGACGCCGAACACCTCGGCAAGGGGCTTTTCGGCAAGCTTGGATCCCGCCTTCATGCGCCCCTCCATGATGGCCTTGAGAAGCGTTTCGTATACGGCTTCGTCTTCGGCCGGATTGGCCTTTCCTGCCCTTGGGGATCTCGGCTGACGGACTCGCTTGGCTGGCATCGGTTGCGACCATTGTTGAAACAGGCACATTTAACACAAAAAATATGCACATTCTTGATTCTATATCCTGCTCATTCTATAACAGGCCGCGGCGGGTGAAAATCCTCCCCGGCGGTCGAGCCCGAGAATTTTGACGCCGGCACCGGCCCTTGATCGCATTCGGCGCCGAACATCCATCATGCCGCCATCACTCCTGCTCATAAACCCGAACACCTCCGAGAGGGCGACCGAGATGATGCTGGCGGCGGCCCGGCCGGTGCTCGGCGGTCGCGCCGAACTGCGCGGGATCACCGCCGCCAGGGGCGCCCCGATGCTCCTGAGCGATGCGGATATTGCGACGGCCGTGCGGGAGGTCGTCCGCATCGGGCAAGCGGAAGCCGAGGACGCGGAGTGCATCGTGATCGGGGCGTTCGGCAATCCCGGCCTGGAGGAATTGCGGGGCCGGCTCGCATGCGAGGTCATCGGGATCGGCGAAGCTGCCGTCCTTGAAGCGGCGGCGGGCGGACGCCGGTTCGGCATCGCCACCACGACGCCAAGCCTCAAGGCCTCGATCATCAGGGGCGTCGAGAAGCTTGCGCTCGCCGATACCTTCGCGGGCGTTCGCATTGCGCAAGGCGATCCGCTGGCCCTGGCCGACGATCCGGCCGCCCAGCACCGCGCCCTCTACGCGGCCTGTGTGGACTCGTTTGCGATCGACGGTGCGGAAGCCGTCGTCATCGGCGGCGGGCCGCTCAGCGACAGCGCCGCGCTCCTGCATGAGCGTTTCGGCGACGCCATCATACAGCCGCTCCCGGCGGCCATGCGTCTCTGCCTGCGCCGGATGCGTGTGGCCTGATCGAACCTTCCCCGGATCGCGATCTGCTTACGGAAGTGACGAACTGGTGCGCATGCGATCCAGGCGGCGGACGTGGTTTCTTGACGATTCCCGGCACGTGCTTCCGGCTTGGCGGCCCTTATCGGCTTGCCTTCTCCCGCCGCTTCAGGGCCATGCCGGCAGCCATATACATGATCACGTAAACAAGCACGCGATAGATCGCCGGAGAACCGGGCGGTATGCAAATGAAGGAGAGGGCCGCAAGCCCCCGCTTGCCGACTTCATGCGCCAGCCTGACGACTTCATAGTCTGTCATGCCAAAGGGTTCGGCGAGTTCGCCCAGGATGTCGCCGGGTGCCGGCCCGGCGCCCCCCAGCACGTCCATATCCCAATGGCAGTAGACGGACTCGGTTCCGTCATAGGCATGGCTCAGGTCCTTTATCAAACCCTCGATGCCGCCCTCGGTACGGATCCGCCACATCGGCCAGAAATGTGTTCCCTTGCGCATAAACTCACGCACCATCTCCTTGTTCTCCAGCATGCCGCGTTCACCAATCTCGATCAGATGCTTCTGGTCGAAATTGCCCAGCAACTCATAGGTCTTGTATTTCCAGGCATCGGAACCGGCGATGCGCGGGTCCATTGTCAGCTTGTCCTTGGGGGCTATGTCCCAATGGGTATCGAGCGACACACAGCCGACCGCACCATTGGTGCGCTCGGAAACCACCTTGGCAATGGCAAATGATCCGCACGGACTGTTCTGTCCGATGACGACCGGCACCGCGCCGGCCGCCATGGCGTCGTTGACTTTCGCCTCGACGGCGGCCTGCGCTCTAAGCACGTTCGCTGCCGTAGGCGCGGTCAGGCATTCCGGCGGAATATCGGCGTCGCCATAGTCAACCATCCGCAGGTGCTCGAAGACATCGAGGTCGAACTCCTGGATATAGCCCGAACCATAGCGGATCGATTGTTGCCTGATCCGCTTGGGTGCGGCCAGCCATTCCGAGGCGTTCACCCCCATATAGCCGCCCCAGCCCGCCACATAAGGCGCGCCGATGATCACGATGTCGGCGCCCTCGAGTTCCTCGGCGCTCGTCGCATGCGGCCTGCCCATGAAGGTCGGCTCTTCCGCCCGGATCATCGGGTAGTACCAAGGATTCATGAAGGAATAGGTGTTGGTGATGGCACCTTGGCGGATTTCCTCCCAGCTCGGATAGGTCATGGCCTCAGCCCCTTCTCATATTCGACTTCACCATTTGCAGAAGTAGAAGCAGCCCACATCCCTAGAAAGCCGGCTAATCCGGATGATGCGCATCGTTGCCATTGATGTTTTCCGATGATCGCCTCCATCGGGGCACAATATGTAACGTTTTCAGAATCTTATTCACCCTACGCAAGATTCCGTGCGGCGGGATTGTCAAAAGATTCTTCTCATGAAACATTCTCGTCTATTGGGTGGCGAGTGGCGCGAGGCGTAGACGTGATCAGGAAGATCGACAGGTCGCAGCAGGCAGGAGACGATCGCCGCTTCGTGCGCAACCTCGATTGGAATCTCGTGAAAACATTCCATGAGATCGTCAAATATGGCGGCATCACCAGCGCGGCCGCGGCCATTTCCCGCCAGCAACCGGCCGTCAGCAGCTCGCTCAAGCGGCTGGAGGATTATCTCGGACACAACCTCTGTGAACGCGGGCCCGGTGGTTTCGCCCTGACCGATCACGGCGCTCGCCTCGCCGTCATCGCGGACAGCATGGACAAGCTCGTCGCCTCGCTCCAAAGCGAGTTCGACGCCATCGACAACGACCTGTCGATCCAGCTCAAGATCGTGACCGTCAGCAATGTAGTCAACAGCCGCTTCGACACGGCTATCCATAAGTTCTCCCAGGCCTATCCGCGCGCCGAGCTCTATATCCAGGTTGCCCCCTATCCACAGATCGAGGATATGGTCCTCGCCAATGATGCCCATATCGGCGTCTGTCCCGAGCCCCGGATGGATCCCAATCTCGATTATGTCTTTCTTTATCGTGAGCAGCATCTGGTCGTCTGCAGCGAGCATCACCGGCTCGCCGGCCGGACCTTCGGCGAGCTGGATGCGCTGAGCGAGGAAGCTTTCGTTCTGCCTGGCGCCGATGAAGCTCGCACCGTGCGCGACTTCCGCCTCAAACATGGCTGGGGCTGGAAGAAAGCCGGTCAGTCGCTGGATTTGTCGGAAATCAAGCGGCTGGTCTCCGCCGGCGTCGGCATTGCGCTCGTGCCCAGGGAGGTCGTCGAGCGCGAGCTCGGCTCCGGCGAGTTGGTGGCCCTGACTGAACCGATCGAAGGTCTGTCGGACGATGTCTATTTGGTGACCAACAAGCATTCCAACATGCTGTTTGCCGCCCGCAAGTTCCTCGAATATCTGCCGGGCCCCGAGCCGGCCGTCAACCGCGATAGCCGGTCAGGCGAAAGCCAAGCAGAGTCGCGCCGACCGAAAGCGCCATGATGAGCACGGCGACGACGTTGATGCTGGGGTCGACGCCCTTGCGCAGCATGCCCCACATGAGCGTTGGCAAGGTATTGGCGCCTCCGATCGTGAAGAAGGTCACCAGGAAGTCGTCAAGCGACAGCGCCATGGCGATCAAAGCGCCGCCGACGATGCTCGGGCGGATGAGAGGAAGCGTGATCTCGAAGAATGCCCGCAATGGCGAAGCGCCCAGGTCGCGGGCGCTTTCGAGGGCGGCGAAATCAAACGTCGCCATGCGCGCCGCGATGACCAGGATGACAAAAGGTTGCGTGAAGACGAGATGGCTGGCGATAACCGTGTGGAGTCCAAGCGGCAGATTGAGCCACGACGTGTAATACGTGAGGAGCGCCACGCCGAGGAGCAAGGGCGGCGCCATGATCGGCACCGCGAGGAGCGCCATGAGCGGCCCGGAAATCCTCGGTGAGAGGCGGCACAACGCCATTGCCGCCAATGTGCCGACCACGGTCGACATCACGCCGACACTCGCGGTGACGATCAGGCTGTTGGTGAATGCTGCCTGAAAGCCCGGCCGGTGGTAGGCGTTGGCGAACCATTTGAGCGACCAGCCTTCGATTGGAAAGCTCAGAAGCGGGCTTGCGCTGAAGCAGAAGAGGATCAGCACCAGCAAGGGCGACACCATGAAGAGCGCGATCAGGGCAACGGCGACGGTCCAGATGAGCTTGTCGATCATCTTCAATCCCGCGGCTTGACCAAAGCGTGCAGCAAGGCGCCGGCCAGGAAAATGACGAGCGCGGAGGACGCAATGACTGAGAAAGAGATCGCTGAGCCGAGCGGAGAGTTAAGGCGGGCGCCGAACTGGCTTTGGATGAAAAGCCCGATCATTGAGGTGGAAGGTCCGCCGACCATGAGCGGCGTCACATAATCGCCGGCGGCGAAGATGAAGGTGAGGGCAAAGGCCGACACAATGCCGAGCTTGCATTGCGGCAGGACGATATCGAAGAACACGCGCGCGCGCGAGGCACCGAGATCGCGCGCCGCCTCGAGTGGGACGTCGTCTATTCCCCGCAAGGCGCCATAGATCGGGAGGATGGCCAGGGGAAGCGTATAGTGTACGAGCGTGATCACAACGGCTCCGATGTTGTAGAGAAGGATGGTGACCGGTTCGGTGATCACGCCCAGTCCGAGCAATGCCGAGTTGAGCAGGCCCGCCGATCCAAGGATCGTCTTCCACATATAGATCTTGGTCAGATACCCCCCGAACAATGTCAAAAGCGCCAGGAAGACGAGCGCGGTTCCCCATCGCCGTGTCTTGAACCGGCAGAAATAGGCATAGGCGAAAGCGAGCAGCGTGGTGACGAGCCCGATCGCTGCGGCGACGGCGAGGGTATAGGCCAGCGGATAAGCGAAGCTCCTGAACACCTCGTAATACTGGTCGAGCGTCGCATCGACATGCAGCTGGAAGGATCGCACCCGCCAGAACGAGATGACGAATAAGTAGGA
>JBFWNN010000013.1:58972-101060 GCA_050251035.1 Parvibaculaceae bacterium | reverse complement strand
AAGCGGCCGCGCACCGAACCCGATGCCCGTTTCCAGGCCGGGAAGGCGGCGGCCGCGGCCTTCACGGCAAGGTCGACATCCTCAGGGCCCCCGGCCGCAACCTGATGGATGACCTTTTCCGTGAAGGGATTGTAGACGTCTATGGTGCCGCCGCACAGCGGCGCGCGCCATTGGCCGTCGATATAGAGCGGGCTGCGCATCACGCCGCCAGCTCGCGCGCCAGGGCGTCGCCGGCGCGGATCTCGATGATGGTCGGCACCTTGCGCGTCGCCGACTGCGCGAGCTCGTTACGCAGAGCGGCGATGTCGGCCGGGCGCACCGCATGGCAGCCGAGCCCTTGCGCGATGGTGACGAAGTCCGGCGTATAGATGTCGACGCCGATCTCGGGAATCTGGCGGTCGCGCATATAGGCCTTGATCTCGCCATAGCCGGTGTTGTTCCAGATCACCACAGCGAGCGGCACCTGCGCCTCAACGGCGGACGCAAGCTCCGGCAACGAGAATTGCAGGCCGCCGTCGCCGATGAGGCAGACGGCCGGGCGCTGGAACTGGCCGAGCTTGGCGCCGATGGCGGCGGGCAGGCCATAGCCAAGCGTGCCGTAGCCGGTGCTCGAATTGAAATAGGACCGCGGCTGCGGCGCCTCATAGGTCTGGTTGGCGGCGTAGACCGGCTCGGTCTGATCGCCGGCGATGACGACGTCCGGCAAGGCTTCGCCGATCACGCCGAGCAGGCGGCCATGGGTGCGGCATTGCGGCCAGAGGCCCTTTTCGATCTTTTGGCGCAAGGACGCGGCGCGCTCTTCGCCGTTTCGCTTGGCCCTCGCCGTTCCGCCGAGCGCCTGGTTGAGGGCCCCGACCGCGAGCGTGCTGTCGGCGAAGATGGCGACATCGGCCGGCAATTGATTGACGAGCTGCAAGGGATCGATGTCGATGCGGATGAGCTTGCCCTCGATCACGATGTCCCTGGGCTCGGGATACATTTCGGTCTCGCCGAATTCGGTGCCGATGGCGAGGACGACGTCGCTCTTCGCGAGTTCGTCCTGGGCCGGTGCCATGCCGAGATTGCCGGCGAGGGCAAGCTTGTGGCCTTTCGGCAAGATGCCCTTGCCGTTGATGGTCGTGAACACCGGCGCGTCGAGCGTCTCGGCGAGCTTGCGGATCTCGGTCGCCGCATCGGCGCCGCCGCCGCCGGCGACGATCAGGGGCGTCCTGGCCTTGGCGAGGAGCCCGGCGGCTGCGGCGACAAGCTGCGGATCGGGCGCCGGCCGGGACGGCAAAGGCCAGGCTTTCGCCGCGCCGTCCATCCTGGCGGTGATTACATCGAGCGGGATCTCGATATGAACGGGGCGCGGCCGGCCGCTGGCGAAGACGGCGAAGGCGCGCGCCAGGACTTCCGGCAATTGCGCCGGATCGAGCAGCGTGTGGCTGAAGGCAGCGACCCCCGAGATGAGATTGCGCTGCGAGGGCAATTCGTGCAGCCGGCCCTGCGCCATGCCGAGATGCGCCCTGGTGTTGACGCTCGATATCACCAGCATGGGCACGGAATCGGCATAGGCCTCGCCCATCGCGGTCGCGATATTGGTCATGCCGGGGCCGGTGATGATGAAGCACACGCCGGGCTTGCCCGAGGCTCTGGCGTAGCCATCGGCCATGAAGCCCGCCCCTTGCTCGTGGCGCGGCGTCACATGGCGGATCTTCGTCGCCTCGATGCCGCGATAGAGCTCGACGGTATGGACGCCCGGAATGCCGAAGATGATCTCGACGCCATAGGCTTCGAGAAGCTTGACCAGATATTCACCACATGTAGGCACGCGCGTTCCTCCCTGAAGACTCAGCGGCCGCAGCAGTAACGGGGAACCGACGCAAAGGCCATCTCAATCCTCGTCGATGAATTCGGCGGTGCGCGGCACGATGATCATCGGCACCGGCGCGTTGCGGATGATGCGATTGCCGTTGGAGCCGAGAAAGACCTGGGCCAGGGGGCCGATGCGGCCGGAGCCCACGACCAGCACCTCGCCCGGCTTCCAGCCGACGGATTGGAGCGCGTCCTTCCAGGTCGGGCCGTCGCCGATGGCCGTCTTGACCGCGCCGCCGGCGGTGATCCCGGCGAGCAGCGCCTTCTGGGCGGCGACGGCTTGGCCACGCCATTGGTTGGCGACCAGGTTCTCGATCTGATAGCCGGCGCCGGTCGGATACATCTGCTTGTCGCGCACCACGAAGGTGGCGAGGCGGAGCGGCACCTGGTACTTGCGGCTGAAGCCCAGGCAATAGTCGACCGTCGCCTTGGACTTGCGGGTCGCCGCATAGGCGCAGGTCACGCGGGTGAGCACGGTCTTGGGGCCGGCATCGAAGCCGCGCGGCGCCAGCGCCACCGGCAGCTTCGAGGAATGCAGGAGATTGCGGGTGACGCTGCCTTCCAGGAACTTGCCGGCGCTGGCGCCGCGCGAGGAGCCGAGCACGATCATGTCGGCGCCGAGATCGTCCGCCGTGGCGACCAGGCCCTCCTCGGCGGAGGTATGGCTCCTGGTGATGAACTGCGCCTGCACCGTGTCGCCGACGACGGTCCTGGCCTTGTCCATCGCCTTCTGCGCATGCTTGTCGAGGAAAGCGGCATATTCGGCATCGACACGGGCCATCGAGGGATAGCCCCAGGTCTTGGGCAGAATGAGGCAGACGACGAGCTTGGCTTTGTCGCGCCGGGACAGCATCATGCCGAGCGAAAGCGCTTCCTGCCCGCCGCGATCGGCCGAATAGGCAACCAGATACTTCATGGCACCCTCCGCGCTTTACGACTTGGTGATGCGAGCCTTGGGCTCGAGCCGGGACTTCTTCACGCTGTAGAGGAAATAGAAGACCGCCGCGAGGAACAGCCACGCGCCGAAGAGCTCATAGACCTGCACCTTGAGGTTGGAGATCAGATAGAGCGAGGAGAGAATGCTGAGAATGGGCAGCACCGGATAAAACGGCACCTTGAAGCCGCGCGGCATATCAGGCTTGGTCTGGCGCAGGATCATCACGCCGGCCGAAACGACGATGAAGGCGGTGAGCGTGCCGAGGCTCGTCAGATCCCACAGGATGTCGTTCGGGATGAAGGCGGCGATCGCGCCGACGAACAGCGCCACCGCGATGGTGTTGGCGACCGGCGACAAAGTGCGCGGATTGACGCGGTGGAACAGCTCGGGGATCAGTCCGTCGCGCGACATCGCGAAAAGGATGCGGGTCTGGCCGTAGAGCACCACCAGCGTCACGCTGAACACCGAGATCACGGCGCCGACGGCGAGAACCAGCGCCGGCCAGTTCGAGCCGGTGAGATTCTGCAGGATGGTGGCGAGGCCCGCTTCCTGGCCCTCGAAGGCAGCCGCCGGCTGAACGCCCAGCGCCGTCACCGCGGTCAGGATATAGAGCGAGGTCACGATGATGAGGGCGGCAATGATGGCGAGCGGCAGGTTGCGCTTGGGGTTCTCCACCTCTTCGCCCGCTGTCGAGACGGCGTCAAGACCGACATAGGTGAAGAAGATGGTGCCGGCGGCGGCGCTGATGCCGGCGAAGCCCATGGGCGCGAAAGGCTGGAAGTTGCTGGCGGTAAAGCCGGTGGCGGCGATGGCGATGAAGAGGATCAGGACGCCGATCTTGATCAGGACCATGATGGCGTTGGCCTTGGCCGATTCCTTGGTGCCGCGGATCAGAAGCAGGCAGCAGAGGAAGACCAGGATGGCGGCCGGCAGGTTGATGTAGCCATCACCGCCGACGACGAGCCGGTGGTTGTCGGCAATGAGGGGGGCCGAGGCGAGCGCCGCCGGAAGACCCGAGCCAAAGACGATCTCGAAGAACTTGTTGAGATAGCCGCTCCAGCCGATGGCGACGGCCGAAGCCGAAATGCCGTATTCGAGCACCAGACAGGCGCCGACGAAATAGGCGACGATCTCGCCCAAGGTCGCATAGGCATAGGAATAGGACGAGCCCGAGACCGGGATCATCGAGGCCATCTCGGCATAACAGAGCGCGGTCAGGCCGGCGACGACGCCGGCCATGAGGAAGGAGACGATAACACTCGGTCCGGCGGTCGGCACGGTCTCCGAGAGAACGAAGAAAATACCCGTTCCGATGGTGGCGCCGACACCGAACATCACGAGCTGGAACAGGGTGATCGAGCGGCCGAGATGACCATGCTCGGGATCGGCCCCTTGCGTCTCGCTGATCAATTTCTCGACCGGCTTCTTGCGCAATAGGCGCAGGCCCAGCGTTTGCTGTTCTGACATTTATGTTCCTCCCAACACCCTGTGGCGGCAACCGGTCTCGCAAGGTGGGATGCGGCCGGAATTAGGCGTTCGACGGCGCTCGGGCGCTCTTTTTGTTGACGGTGCTTTTACCGCAAAACACCCGAAATGTGCTGCCGTTGTTGCACCTCCGGCCCGATGAAGCTGTCGGGCGGCAACCATCGGGAAGCGGTTTCTGCTGCGGCACTCGACATGATCGGCCCGGAAATGTCACAGTGGATCCGGCAAGGGGGGGACAGATGAAGGACAACGATGCTTCCCTGAAGCTCGACCATCTCGATCTCAAGATCCTGGCCAAGCTTCAGACCGACGCCCGCATCACCAACCAGGAGCTTGCCGACGCGGTGGGGCTGTCGCCCAGCCCCTGCCTGCAGCGGGTCAAGCGCCTGGAGCGGGCCGGGATCATCTCGCTCTACCAGGCGCAGATCGACCTCAACAAGGTCTGCCGGCATGTCGACGTCATCGCTGCCGTCACCTTGAACAGCCATGGGCTCGATGATTTCACCGAATTCGAGAAAATGGTGGCCGGCATGCGCCATGTGGTCGAATGCACCAAGCTTTCGGGCACCATCGACTATCTCGTCCGTTTCATCTGCCCCGATATCGGCTCCTATCAGATGCTGTCGGACGAGCTCCTGAAGCTCGGGCCGAAGGTCGGAAACCTGAGCTCCTATATCGTGCTCAAGGCGGTGAAGCCGTTCCGCGGCGTGGTGCTGGATGACCTCGTCTCGTCGCATTGACTGCTGACATTATCTGACAGGGTGCAGGGACTCCCGGTCTTGCCGCTGTCGCCCGGCGGCAGTAGCCTCAGCCTGTCGAAAAAGACGCATCGGTAGGTTTGCCCGATGCCTCCTGTTTCCTTCGGGAGGTTCTGACCTGATGGCCGGGCATGTAAATCTGGCCACGGAGTCCCACGACCTGCACCGCCGGACCAGCTGTCCGGCGTATGAAAGGACGTGAAACATGCAACAGTATATATCCCTCATCACGCTTGGCATCGCCGACATCGCGCGCTCGCGCCGCTTCTATGGTGAAGGCTTCGGCTGGACGCCGGTGTTCCAGAATGACGAGATCACCTTCTATCAGGTGAATGGTTTCGTCTTCGGCACCTGGCTGACACCTCAGCTCGAGGACGATATGCAGCGCAAAGGCCTGGCGCAGACGGGTGCCTTCGCGCTCGCGCATAATGTCGGGACGGCGGAGGAGGTCGCGCCAATGATCGATCGACTGGTGCGCTTCGGCGGCAAGCTGCTCAGGCCTGCGGATGCGCCGCCCCATGGCGGGCTGCGTGGCTATGTCGCCGATCCCGACGGCCATGCCTGGGAGATCGGCTGGAATCCCGCCTGGCGGATGAGCCCCGAAGGCTATACGACCTTCGGGATTTGAACGAAATGCTAGTTCCCCTCCCGGCAAAAGGGAGGGGAATTGCGCGCATGACACATTGCGTGCCGTTTTGGCTCCACCTATCGTCCGCGTTTTCATCCGCGAGCGTCTCCATGAAAGCCGTCTATTACGAAGCCTTTGGACAACCGCCTGTGGTCACCGAAGTCAATGATCCAACGCCCACAGCCGAAGGTGCTGTCATCCAGGTGGAAGCGACCGGCCTCTGCCGCAGCGACTGGCATGGCTGGATGGGACATGATCCCGACATCAAACTGCCGCATGTGCCGGGCCATGAGCTCGCCGGCACCATCGTGGCGACGGGCAAGAACGTCAAAATCCGGCGCGTCGGCGAGCGCGTGACGGTGCCCTTCGTCGGCGGCTGCGGGACCTGCTCCGAATGCGCCAGCGGCAACGCTCAGGTCTGCGAGCGGCAATTCCAGCCGGGCTTCACCGCCTGGGGATCCTTCGCCCGCTATGTCGCCATCGATTTCGCCGACACCAATCTGGTGAGGCTGCCGGACGAACTGTCCTCCGTCACCGCGGCGAGCCTCGGCTGCCGGTTCGTGACCGCCTTCCGCGCCATTGTCGATCAGGGCCGCGTCGGTCCCGGCGAATGGGTTGCGGTCCACGGCGCGGGCGGCGTCGGCCTGTCGGCGATCATGATCGCCCATGCCATGGGCGCCAATGTCATCGCCATCGATCTCGCCCAGGACAAGCTTGCTCTGGCGCGGAGCCTCGGCGCCGCGGCATGCATCAACGCGGCCGAGAGCCGAGACGTGGTCGGCGAAGTGCAGGAGATCACGCAAGGCGGCGCCCATGTCGCGATGGACGCGCTCGGCTCGCCCGTCACCAGCTTCAACTCGATCGCCTGCCTCAGGCGGCGTGGCCGGCATCTGCAAGTGGGCCTGATGCTCGGCGAGCATGCGCGCGCCCAGATCCCGATGGACAAGGTCATCGCGCATGAGATCGAGATCCGCGGCAGCCATGGCATGCAGGCGCATCGCTATCCGGCGATGCTGACGATGATCAAGAGCGGCAAGCTCGCGCCGGACAGACTCGTCGGCAAGACCATCAGCCTCGCCGAGGCGCCGGCAGCGCTCATGGCCATGGACAAATTCGCCGGTACCGGGATCAGCGTCATTACATTGTAATGTTTCTCGTCCCACCCTCATGAGGGTGGAGGAGACTCACATGGTTAACGGCTTGGCAAGGTCATGAGCGCAGAGTTGCTGCATGCGTCCTGCCCAGGAAAGTGCCGTGCCATGCCGTCCCACGCCACACCGGAGGCCCCGGCCTTCACCTTGACCTGCCCGGCCAAGGACAGCCCCGACCTCAAGGTCCGGGCGATCCGGGCGCGCGGCAACCTGCCCCTGATGATCGACGACCGGCTCCTCGCCGAGATCGCGCAAGGCGACCTCGTCGAAAGCTGGGAAACGGCCGTCAGCCTGTCGGCCACGGCGCTTGCCGATATGAGCCAGCTGGCCGGCGCGCGTCTGGCCGCGGTGCTCGAGGACAATATCGATGCCACCGATCTCACCGACGTGGTGAGCGATGCCGCGGTGCTGTTCCTCCTCGCCATGCGCCGCGCCGGGGTGCGGACGCCCGATGAGATCGGCCCATGCACCCTGCTGTGGGACGAGGAGCGGCGTCAGGAGCTGGTCCTGAAGCGCGCCTAGATTTCATGAGCGACAAAGAACCTTTCATGCCAGCGCCGGAATTCGGCCGATCCTTCCGCCCCGGCCTCGGCGTCAATCTCCTGATGCGCGATGTAGGCGAAGGCGTGCGCTTCGCCCGCGAGGTGCTCGGCGCCACCATCCTGCATGCGAATGAGGATTTCGCCGCCATCCGCTTCGGCGCGAGTGTGTGGATGCTGCATCACGATCGCACCTATCGCGGCAATGCGGCGCTGGGCCTGGTGCACGGCGTGGAGGGACGCGGCGCCGGCATCGAGCTCAGACTCTATGGCTGCGCGCCTGACGCGGCCGAAGCGCGTGCGAGGTCGCAAGGCTTCACCGTGCTCGCCGGCTCAATCGACAAGCCGCATGGCTTACGCGAATGCGTCATCCTCGACCATGAGGGCTATGCCTGGGTGCCGGGCATCGGTATTCCCGACACGATAGAATGATGTCCGCCGGATAGGCGTGGCCTGTCCAGCGCAAGCGTATGCGTTCCTGCTCGGGATGAGCCGGTCGCAGGGCTGTCCAATAGTGCCCCGACATCAGCGCCGCCAGTCGAAGACCGCGGTCACGAAGCCCTGCGCGTCGTGAACGAATTCATCGAGCAGGGACACGGGCGTCGGGCCGGCCGGCGAGACCTCGCCCGTGACCTCACCTTCGGCGAAGGTCAGGCGCGCCCCGAACTTGCCGGCTATGTGGCGCATGCGGGCATTCTCGCTGAGGCAGATCATGTGCAAGCGGGCGATGCCGCGATTCTGGGCGGCGGTGAGGATACGCTCCATCAGCTCGCTGCCGAGGCCCTGACCCTGCCAGCCGGCCTCAACGGCGAAGGCGGCCTCGGCATCGGGTGTCACACCGCCGAAGACGCTGCGCAATTCGGCCGAAGCCCGGATCTCGCCATCGATGATGACGCCGAAGATCGTGGCATCGAGCCGGAAAGCAGTGTCGACATAGGCGTCGATGAAATCATTCGAAGTGACCCCGCCAAAGCGCAGCCGCCGGGCTTCGGGGTCGAGGCGCTTCAGATGGGCTCTGAGTCCTCCAAGATCGCCGATCCACAATTTGCGTAAGGTCTTGTACATATTAGATAAGTCCGGTCTGCATTCAGTTGGGCGTATGATCGCTTCGAAAAGCGAGGCACGCGCCGGTGATTCCGACCTGGACTGTCCATCCCCTAGATGACAAGAGTTATGCTGCATTGCATCAAAATCAAGGAGAAATTTTGTGCAGTGCATGATCAAAAAACTGCGCAACTGGACAAGTTGGTCATGGCGATTTGGCGCATGGCCCCGTCGCATAAGGCGTCTATAGAGCGATCACATCGCGGCGGATTTCCACTTGGCCGATCCAGCGCTAAGTTGCGAGACCAAGATCATAACGACATGGCGTAGCGAGGCGCCCGGAGGTTTTCATGAGCAAGACGATCGGACATTTCATCGGCGGCAAGCGGGTCGAGGGCAGGTCGGGCCGCTTCGGCGACATCTTCAACCCGAATACCGGCGAGCTGCAGGCCAAGGTGGCGCTCGCCTCGGCCGCCGAAATGCACGAGGCCGTGCTCAATGCCAAGGCCGCGCAGCCCGCCTGGGCGGCGAAGAACCCGCAAGTGCGCGCCCGCGTGATGATGAAGTTCCTCGAGCTCGCCAACCAGCATCGCGAGGAGCTGGCGCTGCTCATCTCGATGGAGCACGGCAAGACCATTCCCGACGCGCTGGGCGACCTGCAGCGCGGCCTCGAAGTGGTGGAGTTCTGCACCGGCATCCCGCATCTCCTCAAAGGCGAGTTCACCGACGGCGCCGGCCCCGGCATCGACATGTATTCCATGCGCCAGGCCCTCGGCGTCGCCGCCGGCATCACGCCGTTCAATTTCCCGGCGATGATTCCCTTGTGGAAGGCAGGCCCCGCGATCGCCTGCGGCAACGCCTTCATCCTGAAACCCTCGGAGCGCGATCCGTCCTGCCCGATGCGGCTCGCCGAGCTCTTCGTCGAGGCGGGCCTGCCGCCCGGCATTCTCAATGTCGTCAATGGCGACAAGGAAGCGGTCGATGCGGTGCTCGACGATCCCGATATCGCTGCCGTCGGCTTCGTCGGCTCGACGCCGATCGCCGAATATGTCTATTCGCGCGGCACCGCGCATGGCAAGCGCGTGCAGTGCTTCGGCGGCGCCAAGAACCACATGATCGTGATGCCCGACGCCGACATGGACAAGGCGGTCGATGCGCTGATCGGCGCGGGCTACGGCTCGGCGGGCGAACGCTGCATGGCGATCTCGGTCGCGGTGCCGGTCGGCGAGGCCACCGCCAATGCGCTGGTCGAGAAGCTCATCCCGCGTGTCGAGAAGCTGAAGGTCGGCCTGTCGACGGATCGCGAAGCCGATTATGGCCCGCTCGTCACCAAGACCCATCTCGACAAGGTGAGGTCCTATATCGATCTCGGCATCAAGGAAGGCGCCAAGCTGAAAGTGGACGGCCGCGGCTTCAAGATGCAGGGCTATGAGAACGGCTTCTTCCTCGGCGGCTCGCTGTTCGACAATGTCACCAAGGACATGCGCATCTACAAGGAAGAGATCTTCGGTCCCGTCCTGTCGGTGGTGCGCGCCAAGACCTATGAGGAGGGCCTCGACCTCGCCAACGACCATGAATATGGCAATGGCGTCGCGATCTTCACCCGCGACGGCGACGCGGCGCGCGATTTCGCCGCGCGCGTCCAGGTCGGCATGATCGGCATCAATGTGCCGATCCCGGTGCCGCTCGCCTATCACACCTTCGGCGGCTGGAAGCGCTCGGCCTTCGGTGATCTCAACCAGCATGGTCCCGACGCGGTGCGCTTCTACACCCGCACCAAGACGGTGACGTCGCGCTGGCCGTCCGGCATCAAGGAAGGGGCGCAATTCTCCATCCCGACGATGCGCTGAGGTGAAGGAGCTCCAGACAGCCTTCGCCGCGGCGCAGGTCTCACTTTCCGGCTGCCGATGCTGTGGGCGATGGCGCTGTCGCCGACGCCCGCGCGCCGCGCCGAGGCGGTGCGGATGATCGTCGAAAAGCAGATGGCGGTGGCGGAGGGGCTGAACGCCGCGACGCTTGCCGCCTTCGGCCAATGGACGAAGGCCCTCGCTGGCCACGGCGTGTCGGCCGAGGCCGCGAGCGCCAGCATCGTCGAGGCGGCGGCACGGCCCGCCCGGCGGCGGGTCAAGGCGAATGCCAAGCGGTTCGGCCGTCGCAAACGGATCTGACTGTCCCCCGGCGAGGCGTCGCGTTCATCCTTCGGTAAGGATTAGGTGCGACTCTAATGAGTCTAGCGCGGAGCGTCGCCTTGATGCTCCGGGGCCCGCCTGACCGACGACAGTGGCGCAAGACCTCCGGCCAAACGGCGTCTCGGACCGAGATGGAGGTTTGCATGTTGCCGAGAATAGCCCGGCGCACCGCTTTCATGGCCGTCGCCGTCCTTTTTACCTTCACCACGCCCACGCACGCGCAATTCGCCATGTGCGGCGAGCGCGCGGCGATCATCGACCAGCTCAAGACCAAATACCAGGAGACCCGCCAGGCCGTCGGCCTCATCTCCAACAACGGCGCGGCCGAGCTCTATGTGTCGGAGAAAGGCACCTGGACCATGCTGGTGACCATGGCCAGCGGCAAGAGCTGCATCATCGCCGCCGGCCATGACTGGGACGCGTCGCCGACGCTGGCGCAAGGCACCGGCATCTGATCGTCGGCCCGTCCCGTCACGTCGCCGAGAAGGAGCGGCGGAATGCGGGCGCATAGGCATCGAGAATGTCCGCATAAGCCGTCACCAGCCCGTCATGTTCGGTCGCGGTCATCGGCAGCGACAGCACGATCATGCCGCGCCGCGCCGTGTAGAAGCCGCGTTCAATGAGCTCCAGATGGATCAGGTCTTTGGCGGCCATCGCTTCGGCGTCGGCCCGGCTGTCTGCCGGCGTCGTCACGGCCCCGGATGCAACGTGAACCGCCATCATCGAGCCCATGCCGGCGAAAGCCAGGGGCAATTCCCGCTCGCTCACCAGCGCCTGCAGGCGCTGGCGCAGCCGGTCGCCCGACTGGTTGAGGGCGATCGCCCGTTCCGGCGTGTAGATCTCGGTCATGGCCGCCAGGCCCGCCGCCATGGTGAAGGGGTTGTTGTTGAAGGTGCCGGCATGCGCCAGCGCGTCCGGCCGGCTCGGATCGTAGCGGTCCATGATGTCGGCGCGCCCGCCGAAGGCGCCGAAGGAGAAGCCGCCGCCGACATATTTCCCGAGAGTCGTCAGGTCCGGGGAGATGGCATGTTTCTCCTGCAGACCGCCGGGCGCCAAGCGTGAGGTCATGACCTCGTCGAAGACGAGCATGACGCCGTGCCGTGTGCATTCCTCGCGCAGCATGCGCAGGAAGCCGGGCGTGGCCGGAATGCCGCCGCTCGAGCCCATGAGCGGCTCGATGATGACGGCCGCCAGCCGCGCCGCGTGTTCGCCGATCAGGCGGCGCGTCGCGTCGATGTCATTGTAGTCGGCCAGCACTGTCTCGAACGGCGCGTTCTGCGGCGCCGGTCCGTTCTTGAACAGCAGGACACCGCCGTGATAGGCGCCCTTGAACGCCATGATGGCGGGTCGGCCGGTCAACACCCGGGCCGTGGTCAACGCCATCAGGTTGGCTTCAGTGCCGGAGTTGCAGAACCTTATCCGCTCGACGGACGGAAAGCGTTCGCAGAGCGCCGCGGCGAACCGGCCCTCCATCTCGGTTTGGGCGCCGTTGACCCAGCCCCGCGCGAGAACGCCTTCGACGGCGGCGCGGATGGCCGGATGATCATGTCCCGCCAGCCCCGCTGTATATTCGCACAGGAAGTCCACGTAGCTGTGCCCGTCAATGTCCCACAACCGGCATCCGGCGCTGCGTTCGGCGAAGATCGGGAAGGGTGGAAAATAAAGGACGCTGCGGGTGTTGCCGCCGGGCATGTAGGCCGCACTCCGCGCCATGGCGGCGCGGCTGCGGGGCCGGCGTTCGGCGTAACGGTCCCGCACATCGGCGAGCAAAGACGAGAAGGTGGCGTTGTTGGACATGGGCGCCTGGATGGTCATGCCTGCCGGCCTTTCAGAGCGAGGATGGAGCGTGTCGTCGCGGGATCGGCGACATTCACCCCGAGCAGCGACAGAATGGCGGCAGCTCGCTCGACGAGTTGCGCGTTGGTGGCGTGCACCCCTTTGCTGAGGAAGAGATTGTCCTCGAGCCCCACCCGGACATGCCCTCCCAGCAATGCGGACTGCGCCACCATCGGCATCTGCATCGAGCCGAGCCCGAAGCCCGCCCACACGGCGTCCCGCGGCAGCATGGCGGCGAGTGCCGTCATCGTCTGCGGACTGGCATCGGCCGCCCATTTGACTCCCAGGCAGAGCTGGAAGAGGGGCGGAGCGGCGATCAGGCCTTCCTCGATCAGCTGCCGGGCCATCCGGACATGGCCGATTTCGAAACATTCGAGCTCGGGCTTCGCGCTCACCTCGCGCATGAGCTTCGCCATCCGGCGCAGCCAGCTGGGCTTGGTCGCGTAGACCATCTCGTCGAAATTGAGAGAGCCGCAATCGAGACTGCACATCTCGGGCTTGATGTCGAGAATGTGCTCGATCCGCGCCTCGGCGGAGACGAAGTCGGTCCCCTGCTGCAGGTCGAAGGGATCCTGCGGTCCGAATATGATGTCGCCGCCCATGCCGCCGGTGAGATTGAGTATGACATCGTCGTTCTTTTCCCGGATGCGGGCGACAACCTCGCGATAGAGCACAAGCTCGCGGCTCGGCTTGCCGGTCGCCGGATCGCGGACATGGATATGGAGGATGCTGGCGCCGGCCTTTGCGGCATCGAGGCCGCTCGCCGCGATCTGCGCGGGCGTCACCGGGACATGCGGGCTGCGCCCGACGGTGTCGCCGGCTCCGGTCAGGGCGCAGGTGATGAAGATGTCTCTGTTCATGATGCTAGAATCCTATGGCTGCACCGTCTTTGCGCGGATCGGAACCGCCGGTGAGGACACCGGCATCGTGGTCGATCCAGATGGCTTGCGCGCCGCCGGCGGGCTCGACCCGGTCGGCCAGGACATGGCCCAGGCCCGCGAGATGCGCGCGCGTCGCGGCGTCGATGCCGGATTCGACCCAGAGCTTGCCCCCCGACGGAAAGAGGCGGGGCAGGTCTATGGCGGTCTGGAGGTCGAGCCCGTAATCGAACATGTGCGAGAGAAGCAGCGCGTGGCCGACCGGCTGGAAATGACCGCCCATCACCCCAAACGGCATGACGGCCCGCCCATTGCGGGTCAGCATGCCGGGAATGATCGTGTGCATCGGCCGCTTGCCGGGCGCGAGCGCGTTGGCGGCGGTGGGATCGAGCGAGAAGGAAAGTCCGCGGTTGTGAAAGGTGACGCCCGAGCCTGGATCGGTGATCGCGCTGCCGAAAGATTCGAACAGCGAGTTGATGAGCGAGACGGCGGTGCGATCTTCGTCGACGACCGAGATGTAGGTCGTGTCGCGATGCTCGCGGCCGGAGAGCAGCGCACTGTCCGGCAGACGTGCATCGGCCTTGACCCGCGCCGCCATCCGCCGAGCGGACGCCTCGTCGAGGACGGCGCTCCAGTCAAAGCCGCCATGGCGCGGGTCGCAGAGGTAGGTATCGCGCAGCGCGAAGGCGAGGCGCGCCGCCTCCGTCATCGAATGCAGGCGCCAGCGCCCCAGGGGCCCGTCCGGATCGAGCTCCAGATGCTCGAGGATTTTCAGGAGGATCAAGGCGATGATGCCTTGGCCGTTGGGCGGACATTGATGGACCGTGTAACCCCTGAATGTAGCCGAAACGGGGGGCATATATTCACCGGCATGGCCGGCGAAGTCTTCCAGGGAGTGCACGCCGCCGTGAGCCCGGAGCGTCGCGACGAGCGCTTGCGCGACCTGGCCGGTGTAAAAGCCGTCTCGCCCCGCTTCGGCGATGCGGCGCAAGGTGCAAGCGAGCTCGGGGAAGCGCACCAGTGTTCCCGCCGCGAGCGGCTCGCCCGCCGACAGGAAGCGCGCCGCGAGCTGCGGCGAAGACGCGATCTTCTCCTTGGCCACATGCCAGTCGAAACTGACGCGATCGTGGACGGGCACGCCCCTTTCGGCATAGTCGATCGCCGGCGCCAGGACTTCCGAGAGGGATAGGCGGCCGTGGTCGGCGGACAGGCGCGCCCATGCCTCGACCGCGCCGGGCACGGTCACCGCGGCTACGCTCATGGGACTTATGCCATCGGGCATGCGGCGGGCAATCTCGGCCCGGTCGATCATCGCGGGGGCTCGTCCGGAGCCGTTATACGCTATGACCTGGTCCGTTCCCCGCGGCGCGATCAATGCGAAGCAGTCGCCGCCGATGCCCGTCTGATGCGGCTCGAGCAGCGAGAGCACGGCGCAGGCGGCGATGGCGGCATCGACCGCGTTTCCGCCCCGCCGCATGATGTCGAGCGCCGTCTGCGTGGCCACCGGATTGGATGTCGCGGCCATGGCCCGGGTGGAACGGGCGTGGCTGCGCCCGGGCCGCATGAAGTCACGAGCCTTCGGGCTCATTGCAGTTTTTCCCGACGCGCGGCCGAAGCGGGCTGCGCGCTTTGCGCCGCGCTGTCGAGACCATAGGTTTCCGCCGCCGCGCCGGGTGTGATCTTGCCGTCCAGGAGATCGTCCAGGACATGCTGGCGGTCGCGCTGGCGCGGATCACCGTAGCCACCGCCGCCGGCGGTTTCGAGGACCATCAGGTCGCCCGCGGCGATCGTGACATTGGTGATCTTCGAAGGCAGTCTCTCGATCGTGCCGTCCGCGCGCACCAGGGCATGGCGCGACGGCTTGCCCTCCTGGCCGCCGAGCACGCCTTGCGGCGGGAATTTCTGCGCGTCGGACCGGTTCGTGAAATAACCGGAGCCTTCGAGATAGCGGATGTCCTTGCGCAGCCCGAGCCCGCCGCGGAACTTGCCGGCGCCGCCGCTGTCGGGAATGAACTCGTAACGCTCGATCAGCAGCGGATAACGCAGCTCGATCGCCTCGATCGGATTGTCGAAGGAATTGGCCATTAGACCGAAAGTGGCGTCCAGTCCGTCAGTGCGCGATGTCCCGCCCCAGCCGCCGCCGTGATACTCGAAGAGCACGAAGGTCTCTCCGGTGCTCGGCATCCGGCCGGAGGTGGAGAAGCTGGTCAGGTGTCCATGCCCGCTGCCCACGGCATCCGGCCCACGCGCGCCGTTGAAGGCCGCGACGATCGTGGTGGCGATGCGCTCCAGCGTATGGAAGCGGCCGCTGAGCGGCGCCGGCGATTCCGGATTGACCACGGAGCGCGGCGGCAGCAACAACTTGATCGGCCGGTAGCAGCCGGCATTCTGCAGGATCTGCGGATTGACCATGTAGCGCACGGCGCAGAAACAGGCGGCCTCGACGGAGGAAATCGATGCGTTGAAGGGACCCTTCAACTGCGGGCTCGATCCGGTGAAGTCGATCGTGACGCTGCCGTCGAGAAGGGTCACGGCGATCTGGATCTTCACCGGCTCCTCGCTGATCCCGTCGCTGTCCATGTAGCCGGTGGCCGCATAGGTGCCGTTCGGATAGGCGGCGATGTCGCGGCGCACCATCGCCTCGGAATGATCGAGAAGCCCCTGGACGATCTCGTCCAGACGCTCGCCGCCATAGCGCTCGCAGAGCTCGAGGTAGCGCCGCTCACCGACCGTCGTCGCGGCGATCTCGGCGCGGATGTCGCCCAGCGTCTCGCGCGGCACGCGGATATTCGCGGCGATGATGTCGAGCACTTCCTGGACCAGCTGGCCGCGCTTGTAGAGCTTCAGCGGTGGGATGATGAGGCCTTCCTCGAACACGTCGCGGGCATCCGTCGCCACGCTTCCGGGAGACCGTCCTCCGACGTCGATATGATGACCGAGCGCCGCCGCCATCGCCACCAGCTTGCCGTGATGAAAGACCGGCCGGAAAATCATGATGTCGGGATGATGGGTGCCGCCGCGATAGGGATGATTGAGCGCCACGACGTCGCCCGGCTCCAGCTCGAAGTTGGACGCGACATAACGGGCCGCATAGGCCAGCGTCCCCTGATGGGATGGAACATGATCCGCCTGGGCGATGAGCTGGCCCTGGCGGTCGAAGAGCGCGGTGGTGCAGTCCATCTGCTCGCGCAGTATGACCGAATAGGCCGTGCGCATGAGCGTGGTTCCCATCTCGCGCACGGTCGACACGAGATAGTTGCCGACCACCTCGAGCGTCACCGGATCGATCTTCGTCATCTGTCGCCTCGCTGTCGGGCCCATGGCCGGCCTGAAGTCATTGGATCGTGATGGAGATAACGCCGAAACCGTCGACGCTGAGCTGGTGGCCGGGACGGACGGGGATCGAGGTGCCGCGATCCTCGATCACGCACGGGCCGTCGAACCGGCTTCCCGGCGCCAGCCGGGCGCGATCGTGGACGGGACAGTCGATCCAGCCGACGCTGCTGCTGAACAGCATGCGGCGGACGGCGCGAGGCGCGGGCGCCGAAGCGGCCGGCGCCAGCTTCGGCAGAACCGCCTTGTCGACCTTGCCGATGGCGCCGATCCGCAGGTTGACGATCTCGACCGGCTCGCTCGGCGAGGACTGGCCGTAAAGCCGCTCATGTTCCCTGTCGAAGGCGCGCCGCAGCGCGGCGACGTCGATCACGGGTTCCCCGGCGCGCGTGTCGAGGCGGACGTTGATCTCGTAGGCCTGGCCCTCATAGCGCATGTCGCAGGAATATTCGTGGACGATGCGCTCCGTGCCGATCCGTTCGCGGACGAACTCGCCGGAAACTTCCGCCACAAGCTCGGCGAAGATGCCGGAAAGGACAGCGGCGTCCGCCGAGGCAAGCGGCATGAGGCGGGTGCGGACGCGGTCATGACGGATATCCGTCATCAGCATGCCGAGCGCCGAGAGGACGCTGGCATGGGGCGGAAGGATGACGCGCGCGATGCCGGCTTCCTCCGCCACCGCGCCCGCATAGATGCCGCCGGCCCCGCCGAAGGGCATGAGCGCGAAATCGCGCGGGTCCTTGCCCACTTCCACCGAAACCTTGCGGATGCCGGAGACGATATTGGCGACCTGCACCTGAAGAATGGCGAGCGCGGCCGCATCGAGCGACATGCCGAGCGGTGCTGCGACCTTCTCCGCGATGCTGCGACGGGCGGCTTCCCGGTCGAGCGTCATCTCGCCGCCGAGGAAATAGGCGGGATCGATGTAGCCCAGCGCCACGGCGGCGTCGGTGCCGGTCGGCTCGGTGCCGCCGCTGCCATAGGCGACGGGTCCGGGCATGGCGCCGGCGCTCTGCGGGCCTACCTTCAAGAGGCCGAGATCGACGCGCGCGATCGAGCCGCCGCCGGCGCCGATGGTGTGAACCTTGACCTGCGGGACCTTGACGGGATAGCCGCCAATGCCGCCTTCGGCGCTCAGCCGGACCTCGCCGCCCTCGACCAGCGCGATATCGGTGCTGGTGCCGCCGACATCGAAACCGAGAACACCCGCGCAATCGGCGAGCCTGCCGATGGCCGCGGCCGCGACCACGCCGGCCGCGGGGCCCGAGAGCAATGTGTTGACGGGATGGGTGCGCGCCTTTTCCAGGGTCATGACGCCACCATTCGATTGCACGATGGCGAAACTGCCCTGGAATCCGAAGCGCCGGAGGGCCTGCTCCAGCCGATCCGCCAGTGCGTGGATCTTCGGCATCGTGTAAGCGTTCATCACCGTCGTCGCCGAACGCTCGTATTCCCGGAACTCCGGGCATACTTCGGATGAAAGCGTCACATGCAGCTTCGGCAGCCGGCGGCGGATGGCCGCGCCGATACGCTGCTCATGATCGGGGCGGAGGAATGAAAAGAGGAGAGAGACCGCGACGGAGTCGACCGGCAGGCCGGCGAGGGCGTCGACCAGGCCGTCGATCGCCTCCTCGGCCAGAGGTAGCCGGACTGCGCCGGACGAATCGACGCGCTCCTCGGCTTCCAACCGGTGGCGCCGCGGCACCAGCGGCTCGGGCTTGGTGAGATAGAGGTCGAACAGGCGATGCCGCCATTGGCGCTGGATTTCGAGAACGTCGCGGGTGCCCCGGGTCGCGATCAGCGCCGTGGCCGCGCCCCGGCGCTCGAGCACCGAGTTGGTCGCGACCGTGGTGCCGAAGACGAAGCGCTCGAGGGTTTCGCCGGTCACGCCATAGTCCTGTTTCAGACGATCGAGGCCAGCCTCCACCGCCTCTCCGGGACTATGCGGCGTGGAACGCACTTTGAAGGTGGCTATCTCGGCCCGCTTGCGGTCAAAAAGAACGAAATCCGTGAAGGTGCCGCCGGTGTCGACGCCAAGATAGTGCATGCCAAGAACCTGAGGATTTCTGCCAGTTGCGTGTGTGGGTTTTGCAGCGTATCGTGGGTCAATCGTTATTTTTTGTCAAGAACGATAAATTATATGATTATCGATAATATGGGAAGGAACCATGTCGCGTGTGAAAGCGCCCAGCACGTTCGAGTCCGTCGCCCGTCAGAAATTGCTCGAAGACATCCTGTCGGGAGAGCTGGCGCCAGGATCCCGCCTGAAGATCAGGAACCTGTCGGAGCGCTACAGCATCGGCGCCACGCCGCTGCGCGAAGCGCTCTCGCGACTGGTTCCCGACGGGCTTGTCCGGGTGGAGCAGAACAAGGGCTTCCAAGTGGCCAGCCTGTCCTTGCGGGAACTCGTCGAGTTGACCGAAATGCGCCAGATCCTGGAGGCCGAAGCCTTCCGCCGCTCGGTCGAACGCGGCGACGATGGCTGGGAAAGCGAGGTCGTCGCGAGCTTCCATTTGTTGAATAAAGCCATCGCCACCTATGTCGACAGGAGCGACAGCGCCCGACGTCTCGAATTCGAGGCCCGGCACCGGCACTTCCACGTGGCGCTCGTCGCTGCCTGCGGCAACACCCGGCTCCTGCATGCGGTCGATGCGCTGCATCGTCATCTGGTCCGCTACCGCACCATCTTCCAGGTCACCGAAATCGGGGCCGAAGAACTCCGCTTCATGCATCAGGAGCTGATGCGGATCGCGATCGAAAAGGATGCCGAATCCGCCGCTTCGGTCATGCGCCGGCATGTGCGGGTCAATGTCGATCAGGTGAAGGATGGCCTGCGGGCGAAACCCGAGCTCAAGGCGCTGATCGAGATCGATTGACAGCCGGAAGTCGATTTTCCAGAATTATCGATATTGAATTTATCTGTCGATCATGGAATGGTTCGGGAATCCGGCCTGGATGCCGGGAGGAAAACCAAAAGAGACCCGCCGGACGCCCGTGTCGGCCGGCAGGGTCGCGCTTAAGGGAGATTGCCATGTCAGTTGCCAAGATTTTCGCCGCCACGATGGCCTGGACGCTCGCCACGGCCACCGTTTCCTTCGCCGCGGACGATCTGCTGGACCGCGTCAAGCAACGGGGAACGTTGCGGGTCTGCACGATCAACTACACCCCCTGGAACATCCTCGATCCGACCGACAACAGCTGGAGCGGGATCAATGTCGAGATCGTGCAGGAGATCGCGAGCAGCCTCGAGGTCAAGGTCGAATGGGTCGATTCGGCCTGGGCGACGCTCATCCAGAACGTTCAGACGGACAAATGCGATCTGGGCTCGGCCGCCTTGTGGACATCCGCCCCGCGTGCCCAGAACGTGTCCTTCACGCGTCCGGTCGGCGGCGATGGCTCCACGCTCTTCGTGCCAATGGACGCCAGCATCACGAGCTATGACGACATCGACAAGGCCGGCAACATCATCACCGTGATGTCGGGATCGGCCGACGAGAAGCTCGCCAAGGAGAAGTTCAAGAACGCCGAGGTCAAGAGCCTGGTGAGCGATCAGGTCGCCGCCCACATATTGGAAGTGGCGGCGGGGCGCGCCAATGCGGCGTTCGGCGGATTTGCCGGCAATGCGATGTTCGTGGCCAAGAATCCCAACATCAAGGTGAAGCCTCTGCCCGGCCTGCT
The DNA here is from genome assembly GCA_050251035.1 of Parvibaculaceae bacterium. Lineage (GTDB taxonomy): Bacteria > Pseudomonadota > Alphaproteobacteria > Rhizobiales > Aestuariivirgaceae > Taklimakanibacter. Next base: position 80,750 of record JBFWNN010000013.1, on the reverse strand, counting down.
GGTGAACTTCGTTCCCTTCGCCTACGCCGTTCCCGCCAAGGAGTATTTCTTCCGCGACTATGTCAACGTCATCATCTCCAACCTGGAATCGTCGGGCAAGCTCGAAGAGATCAAGGCGCGCTGGACGCAGGAGGTGAAGTGACGGGCGCCCGGCCGTGACGTCGCGAGCCCCGCCGGATTTGAGCTCCGCCGCATCCCCGCGGAAGGTTCTGCGCGACTCTCTGTGGACACATGTGCTGCCGGCGGTGCTCGCCGGCGGCATCCTCCTCTGGGTCGCCCTGTCGATCCGCTGGAGCTTCGTCTCCGAGCTCGAATTCGGCTTCCTGTGGCCCTACCGCTGGGCGTTGCTCCATGGCCTCCTCAACACCGTCATCCTGACATCCACCGCAATGGCGATCGGACTGCCGGCTGGGTTCATCCTGGCGGCCGGCATGCGTGCGCCGCTGTGGCCGGTGCGCGCGCTCACCATCGCCTATGTCGAGGTGCTGCGCAACACGCCGCTGGTCCTGCAGCTCTTCTGGATCCATTACGCCCTGCCGCTGTTCACCGGACACATGACGACGGTCTTCCAGTCCGGGCTCATCGCCATGACGCTGCAGTCCAGCGCCTATCTCGCCGACGTGGCGCGGACCGGCATCCAGGCGATCCCGCGCGGACAATGGGAGGCTGCCGATGCGCTCGGCGTGCCGGGATGGAGCAAGTGGGGCGAGGTCATCCTTCCCCAGACCCTCAAGATCATCATTCCTCCCCTCGCCAACATCGCCATCGGCTATTTCAAGGCCAGCGCCGTCCTCGCTCTTCTCGCCGTCGGCGAACTGATGACGGTCGGCGTCCGCGTGGCCAATCATACTTTCAAGCCGATCGAGACTCTGACGCTCATCGGCCTCATCTATCTCGTTCTCGGCTATGTCTTTTCGACCCTCACCTACCGGCTCGAGGCCGTCTACGCCAAGTCGGAGAGGCGCTCGTGAACTTCGACACAGCCTTCGTGTTCAAGGCGATTCCGATCCTCTTCGAGGGACTGGGCGTGACGCTCCTGCTGGTCGGCGGCTCCCTGCTGATCGGCATCGTCATCGGCATCGTCGGATGCTACGGCAAGCTCCTCGGGCGCGGTCCCCTGTCGTGGCTGGCGCATGCCTATGTCGGCATCTTCCGCAGCCTGCCGGAGACGGTTCTCATCTTCTGGATCTATTTCTGCGGACCGCTCGTCCTCAATGTGCGCCTGTCGCCGCTGGGCAGCGGCCTCCTGGCGCTGGCGCTGGTGGCCGGGGCCTATCTCACGGAGATCTTCCGGAGCGGCGTCGCCTCCGTGCCGCGCGGCCAGCTCGAGGCCGCCCGGGCGCTCGGTCTCAAGCCCTATCGCCGATTGCGCCACATCATCGCGCCCCAGGCGGTGATGACCATGCTGCCGACCGTCATCGGCTTCGTCACCATCCTGCTCAAGAACTCGGCCCTCGTCTCGGCGATCGGGCTCGGGGAACTGTTCTACCGCGCCATGACGCTCTCGGCGACCACCTACAAGTATTTCGAGATCTATACCGCCGTCGGCATCATGTATTTCTGCGTCATCTTTCCGCTCAGCATGATTTCGCAGCGAATCGAGCGGCGCCGGCAGGTGCGCAAATGACGGCGGCGGACCTGGCCGAAGCGGGCGCCGCCGGTCCAGTGCTCAGCTGCAGATCGGTGCGTAAGCGCTTCGGCAGCGTGACGGTGCTCGATTCCCTCTCGCTCGACGTCGGGCGCGGCGAGGTCATTTGCATCATCGGTCCGTCGGGCAGCGGAAAATCGACGCTGCTGCGCGCCATCAACGGGCTCGAGCCGATCGAATCGGGCAGCATCGAGGTCGCCGGGATCAGCGTCTCCGGCGCGGCGAAAGACCTCCGGCAGGTGCGGCGCAGCGCCGGCATGGTCTTCCAGAGCTTCAACCTCTTTCCGCACATGACCGTAAGGCGAAACCTGACTCTGGCGCCGCGCCGGGCGCTGAAGCTGTCGCGCGCGGCGGCGGACAAGCGGGCCGAGGCGCTGCTTGCGCGCGTGCGGATGAGCGATCAGATCGACAAATATCCGACCCAGCTTTCCGGCGGCCAGCAGCAGCGGGTCGCGATCGCCCGCGCGCTGGCGATGGAGCCCGCCATCCTGCTTTTCGACGAGCCGACGTCCTCGCTCGACCCGGAATCGGTCGGCGAGGTGCTCGACATCATGCGCGAGCTGGCGGCGACGCGGACCACGATGCTGGTCGTCACGCACGAGATGGGATTCGCGCGCCAGGTCGCGGACCGCGTCGTCTTCATGGACCGGGGGCGCATCGTCTGCGACGAGCCGCCGGACGTGTTCTTCGGCGGCATCGAGGAGCCGCGGATACGCGCCTTCCTCGCCAGCATCCTCAAATAGACGGGACTCGCCATGCGCTCGATGAAAGGCTGTATATTCGGATCACACCGCGCCAATGGCGGCATGCCGCAGCCGGCCCGGGAGATCGATGCTTCGAGCGACATCTGGTCCAACGAGATCCTGCTCGCGGTCGAGTTCCTCAACCTCGATTCCTCCAGCATGCGCCAGCTGGCGACCGAGGCGGGCGGCAGGGCCGAGAGCGTGGCGCAACGGATCCTCGATATCGTCGGCACGCGCGGCAAGATGCACAATCCGGTCACCGGCTCGGGCGGCGTCGTGGTCGGCCGGGTGCTCGAGATCGGTCCCGATCATCCGGCGCACCATCTGAAAGTGGGCCAGCTGGTGTGCCCCAGCATATCGTTGTCGCTGATCCCCCTCATCCTGGACCGCATCGAGCATGTCGACATCGCCACCACGCAGGTGCGCGCCAGCGGCAAGGCCGTGCTGTTCGAAAGCGCCAATATCGGGCTGATACCCGACGATTTTCCCGTTTCCCTCGCCGTCGGCGTGATCGATGTCTGCGGCGCGCCGACCACCGTTCACCGGTCGCTCGAACGGGGCCAGTCGGTCGCCATCATGGGCGCCGGCAAGGCCGGGCTTGTTTCGGCGGTCGCGGCCCGCGAAGCGATCGGTCCGGAAGGACGCATCGTCGGCTTCGATGTGGACGAACGGTCGCTCGCGGAAATGGCGGCGCTCGGCGTCGTTGACGAGCTCATCGCCGCCGACCTGACCGACCCCATTGCAACCTATCGGTTGGCGCAGGCGGCGAGCGGTGGGCGTCTTTTCGACTTCGCGGTGAACGTCACCAATGTCGGCGGCACGGAAGTCGCGACCATTCTCTCGACTCGCCAGCGCGGGCGCATCTTTTTCTTCGGCATGGCGACATCGTTCCAGGTCGCGGCGTTGAGCGCGGAAGGTGCCGGCAAGGATATCGACATGATGATCGGCAACGGATTCGCCGAAGGCTGCATCGCCTTCGGCTTCGACGTGGTCCGCCGCAACCCCGCCCTGAGAACGTGCCTCGAGCGAAGGTTCGCTTGACTAGCGCATGATCTGGAAAAAGTGGAATCCGGTTTTCCGAGAAGATCATGCGCAATCAAAAAGATAAAGCGCGAGGGCGACTCGATGTAGAGCTCTAGGCGGCCTGAAGGGCTTCTCGGAAGGAGACCAGGCGCCGCTTCTTCTTGTCCCACAGCACGAGTCGCACCGACCGCATGCTTTCAAGCAAGGTGAGACGACCGACATCCTGAAGCTCCGGACGGTCGCGCAGGACCTCCGGCAGTCGGTAATAGGGAATCCGGCTCGACAGGTGGTGAACGTGATGCACGCCGATATTGGCGGTGAACCAGCGCAGTATGGGAGGCAAATCATAGTGCGAGCTGCCATGCAGCGCCGCCTCGTGAAAGCTCCAGTCGCCGTCATGCTCCCAGAAGGTCTCCTCGAACTGGTGCTGCACATAGAACAGCCAGACGCCGATTGCAGCCGCAAGAAGCGTGATCGGCAGATGCACCAGCAGGAACGGACCCAGGCCCACCAGCCAGATGGCCGCGGCAGCCAGGACCGCGATCGCGGCATTCGTCGCCATGGCGCTCACCCAGGGCCGCCAGCCGCTGCGCATCAGGCCCATCGGCAGCCGGTGGCGGAAGAGGAAGAGATAGGCCGGCCCTATGCCGAACATGACGATCGGATGCCGGTACAGACGATAGAGGCGCTGGCGCCACGGTGTCCGGGCCTTGAATTCCTCCACCGTCAAGGTGTCGATGTCGCCGATACCGCGATGATCGAGATTGCCCGAGCTGGCATGATGCAAGGCATGGGAGTGCCGCCAGTAATCATAAGGCGTCAGCGTCACCACGCCGAGGACACGTCCCACCCAGTCATTGGTGAGCCGATGGCGGAAAAACGAACCATGACCGCAATCATGCTGGATCAGGAAGAGCCGGACGAGGAAGCCCGCCGCCGGCACGCAGAGAAGCAGGCCGATCCAATAGCCCGACTCGACCGCAGCCCATATGAGAAACCAGGTGAAAAGGAATGGCAAAACGGTGACCACCAGCTCGAACAGGCTGCGCCTGCTGTCGGGTTCGCGATAAAGAGCAAGCTCTTTCATGAGCCGGCGGGAATCGGGCGCGGCGCCGGCATTCCGGGATTGTTCAAGCATGGCAAGCTCCTGGCCGACTGGAACGGGCTGAACAGGTGTTCCGCGCCGCTGACTGTTTCCATCGGTTGGAGTCGTTCCCCGATATTGACCGACGCCCGTCCGGTTGCTCGGGCGGGCGTCGGAGGCCAATGGGGCGAAATCGCATTCGCCTATAAATAAGGAGGTTAGGGGATGCCGGGCTCCACGTCTAATGAATAGTGAACACTCTTGCGTCATCGGACGAGATTATGACGCCCCTCGAGCCACAATGGCTAAGGCCCCGACACGGCGATACGGCCCTTCATGTTGGGATGAAAGCGGCAGTAATAATCGATCGTCCCCGCCGTCTCCACGACCACGCTGCCTGATTTTTTCGGCGGCAGCATGACCTCGAAGCCGCCTTTCACCGTGGCGGTGTGCGCGAAGACGTCATTGTTGATCCATTCGATCGTGTCGCCGGCCTTCGCCGTGAGCTCGGCCGGCGAGAAGGCCATCTTGTCGATTGTGACGCGGAGCGTTTGCGCCCTGGCCGCGCCGGCGTCGATGGGAAGCGCCAGCACGGCCGTCATCAGCAGGCGCCGGCGCGAGAGAATGAGGTTTATTTTGCGCATCGGATTATCCGAAAACCGGCCTCCACTTTTCGGCTATTTGAGCGCGCTCGCGACATGTTCGGCATGCTGCTGATGACCCTGGAAGATCTTGAGGCCGGTCTCGAGCAGGCTCTTGAGCTCGCCATTGCCGGCGGACGGGATGAGCAGAGTCTCGAGCGCGCCGTTCACCTGCTTATGATAGGCGACTTCGTTGTCGACATAGGCCTTGTCGAACGTGGCACCGTCGAGCCCCGCGAGCTTGCCGCGCGTGTCGGCCGCGGCTTTGGTCAGCGCCTGGCTGGTGGCGTTGTCTTCGGGCGTGACATTGAGCTTCTTCACGAGCGCCAGCGCCAGCTTGTTGACCTCCTCGTGGTCGCGCACCATGTCCTCGGCGAAGGCGACGACGTCCTTGTTCTTGGACTTGGCGATGGCCTGCTTAGCCGCCTCGATGTCGATCACGCCGGCGGTATAGGCGATATGGGCGATCTGGGGATCGCTCGGCTTGTCGGCGGCCCAGGCCTCTGGTGCGGCACCGATGAGACATAGAGCGGCGAGTGCCGCGATCACGCGAGCATGCATGGAGTATCTCCTTCGTTCTGTTGTCGTCGAAAGTCTGACGATGATTGGATGCCGCAGCCGCGGAAACGTTCCCGCTGATTATTCGGGAAGGCCGAGCCGCCGCAGCACGGCGGCGGTCAGGCGTTCGCAACGCCGTCCCGCGAAGGGAAAGGCATCGAGCATGATGGGGCCGATCTGCGCGTCGATCTGCTTGCGCACCAGCTCGCGGGCGCGATGCAATCGCGTCTTCACCGTCTGCGGCTTGAGCCCTAGCAGATCGGCCGTCTCCTCGGTGCTCAAGCCCTCGATCACACGGGCGACGAACACGGTGCGATAAGTATCGGGAAGCGTGTCGGTCGCCTGCTCGACGAGCCTCAGGATCTGTCTCTGTGCCATGGCGCGTTCCGGGTCGTCGCCGCTCGCCGCGAGCGGAAACGGAATGATGTGCGCATCGCCGACGGGCTCGGCGGCGATGACCGCGGCGGCACGGCGCCTGCGGCGCAAGCGGCCGAGAGCCTCGTTGATGGCGATGCGCGACAGCCAGGTCGCCAGCGACGCCTCGCCGCGAAAGGACGCGAGATGGGCGAAGGCGGTCACATAGGTCTCCTGGACGACGTCCTCCGCCTCGTTGTCATTGCGCAGGATGCTGCGGGCGAGGCGATAGAGCTTCTGATTGTGCTTGCGGATGATGGCGCGGAAGGCGCCGGCGTCGCGGCGCTGGGCCCGCAAGGCCAGCTCCATGTCGTCAAAGGCGGTGATGTCCGGTTGCAGTTGCGGCATGATGCTCTCCTTACCATTGGATGCCGCCGGGTGGAAAAGGTTCCCGGAAAACGTCATCGGCCGAGCGAAGACAGAAACTCCCCTCGCAGGGCGGCATCGTCCTGGAAGGCCCCCAGCATGCAGCGCGTCACCATGCGGCTGCCATGGGCGCGGATGCCGCGCGACGTCATGCAGCCATGCTCGGCGACCAAGAGGACGGCGACCCCGCGCGGATGGAGGGCGCGGTCGATGGCCGAGGCGATGTCGGCCGTCAGGCGCTCCTGGATCTGCAATCGCCGCGCGCAGGCATCGACCAGCCGGGCCAGCTTCGAGATACCGACCACGCGGTCTCCCGGCAGATAGGCGACATGCGCCTTGCCGGTGATCGCCGCCATGTGATGCTCGCAGACGGAATGAAAAGGTATGTCCTGCAGCTCGACCATCTGGTCGTAATTGCCGGTCTCGTCGAAGGTTCGGTCGAGCAGGGCGGTGGGATCTCCGTCATAGCCGCCGAACCACTCTTCATAGGCCCGCACCACACGCGCAGGAGTTTCGCGCAAGCCCGGGCGTGCCGGGTTGTCGCCGGCCCAGCGGATGAGCGTGCGGACGGCGGCTTCGGCTTCGGCGCGCGTCGGCCGCGTCTCATCGGCAAGCATTTCTTCTTCCGGCAGGCTCGAGACTTTGACAGGCATATCCATCGGCGGCTCCATCGTGACAAACAGGGATTAGATGCCGCTCGGCGGATTTGGTTCCGCGCCGCATGAAGGAGAGATGAACGGCACGTTCAGAGGTGATTGCCCCAGGCCGGCGTAAGTTCATGATCTGCATCATCCACGATGCAAACCTGGAGATCACAATGCGCAAGACATCAGGGCTTGCGTGCGCCCTCATGATCGGCACGCTCTTTACCGGCCTCGCTTCCCCCGTCGAAGCCCAGGGCCGCTGCGGCCCGCATGGCGAGATCGTCAAGGTGCTCGCCGGCAAATACAAGGAGAACCGCCGCGCCTTGGGTCTCATCAATGAGAAGGCGATGATGGAAGTCTATATCTCTCCCAAGGGCACGTGGACCATGCTGGTGACGGACCAGAGCGGCATCACCTGCATTCTCGCGGCCGGTGACGCCTGGGACGAAACGCCGCTGCTCGTGCAAGGCAGCGGAATCTAGACGCGAATCCCATCGCCAAGGGACTTCATTTCGCCGGGCTCGGAGCAGGCGAAAAAGGAACCATCGCAGGGCGCTACGCATTAGCAGTCAGTTCAGTTGCCTGTCTCTTTCTTCATGACAGGCATGGAGAGTCGGATGCGTAAGATGACCGGGCCGGCGTGCGCCCTTGCCATAGGCACGCTCTGCTTCAGCCCCGTGGTGGCCGCGCAGGCGCCGGAACAATGCGGACCGCGCGATCAAGTGGTCAAGGTGCTGAACGCCAAATATCAGGAGAGCCAGCGCGCTCTCGGTCTCATCAATGAAAAGGCGATGATGGAAGTCTATATCTCGGCGCGCGGCACCTGGACCATGGTGGTCACCAACGAGGCTGGGATGACCTGCGTGCTGGCCGCAGGCGAAGCCTGGGACGAGATGCCGGCGAAGGCGCTGGGACCATCGAGCTGAGCCGCCAGTTGCGTAGCAGGACGCGGCACGCCATAAGGCCGCATGGGGTTCTGGGCGGACTATCAGGAAAAGATCAGGAGCGGAGCGATCAAGCCGGACGAGGCGCAGGCCGCCGTCGCGCGCAAGCTCGACGCCTTGACCTCCGCCCTTGCCGACTATGATCCGCGTCCCCAGGGCTTTCTCGGACGGTTGATCGGACGCAAGAACGGCCCGGCGCCCAAAGGCCTCTATATCCAGGGCGATGTCGGGCGCGGCAAGACCATGCTCATGGACATGTTCTGCGCCGAGGTGCAGGTCGCGGCGAAGCGGCGCGTGCATTTCCATGCCTTCATGCAGGACATCCATGCGCGCCTGCACCAGGCGCGCCGCCATTCCAAGGATCCGCTGAAAGAGGTGGCGCAAGCGGTCGCGGCGGAGGCGGTGCTTCTCTGCCTCGATGAGATGCAGATCGCCGACATCGCCGATGCGATGATCGTCGGGCGCCTGTTCGAGATCCTGTTCGCACGCGGCACCGTGGTGGTGACGACGTCCAACCTGGAGCCCGCCGATCTCTATACGGACGGCCTCAACCGCCAGCTCTTCCTGCCCTTCATCCGTCTCATCGAGGAGAGGCTCGAACTGGTGACGCTCGCGAGCCCGACCGATTACCGGCTCGGACGGGTGAAGGGGCACGAGACCTTCATCCATCCGCTGGGGCCGCCGGCCGACCGCAAGCTGCAGGAATTGTGGGAAAGGCTCACCGACACGGAAAAAGGCGAGACGCGGACGCTCGACGTGCTGGGCCGGCAGCTCGCCATTCCGCAAGCGGCACATGGCGCCGCCCGCTTCTCCTTCGCCGAGCTCTGCGAGGCGCCGCTCGGGCCGCCCGATTACCTGGCCATCGCAAAAACGTTCGGAACGGTGTTCATCGAGCACATCCCCGTCCTGACGCAGCGCTATCGCAATCCGTCGAAGCGTTTCATCCTGCTCATCGACACGCTCTATGACGCGCGCATCCGGCTGGTGGCCTCGGCCGCGGCGCCGCCCGAAGCCCTCCATAATGAGGGGCACCACGTCCAGGAATTCGCCCGCACCGTATCGCGCCTCAAGGAAATGCAGGCCGCCTCATGGTGGGGTGCAAAAATCGCTGAAACTTGACGTTTTGGTCAGGAATCAAGTCTTGAAGCTGTCATTGCGGGGGAGTACAGCTTGCGTCGCTTTTGCACTGCGAAAGGGCGCGCGTGATCTCTGGGGAACGCGTTGACCTGCGCGTCACAGGGAAATCGAAATGGCACGAAACAAAATTGCGCTGATCGGCGGTGGCATGATCGGCGGGACTCTCGCACATCTGGCCGCCTTGAAGGAGCTGGGCGACATCACCGTTTTCGATATCGCCGAGGGCCTGCCGCAGGGCAAATCGCTCGACATCGCACAGTCGGGCCCGGTCGAGGGGTTCGATGCCAAGCTCGCCGGCACCAACAAATATGAAGCGATCGAAGGCGCCGATGTGGTGATCGTCACCGCCGGCGTGCCGCGTAAGCCCGGCATGAGCCGCGACGACCTGCTCGAGATCAATCTCAAGGTGATGGCGCAGGTCGGCGCCGGCATCGCCAAATATGCGCCCAAGGCCTTCGTCATCTGCATCACCAATCCGCTCGACGTCATGGTGTGGGCGCTGCAGAAATATTCCAACCTGCCGGCCAACAAGGTGATCGGCATGGCGGGCGTGCTCGATTCGGCGCGCTTCCGGCATTTCCTCGCCGAGGAGTTCAACGTGTCGGTCGAGGACGTGACCGGCTTCGTGCTCGGCGGCCATGGCGACACGATGGTGCCGTTGACGCGCTATTCGACGGTGGCCGGCATTCCGGTGCCCGATCTCGTGCAGATGAAATGGACCACGCAGCAGCGCATCGACCAGATCGTGCAGCGCACCCGCGACGGCGGCGCCGAGATCGTCGGCTTGCTCAAGACGGGCTCGGCCTATTACGCGCCGGCGACGGCGGCGATCGCGATGGCCGAATCCTATCTCAGGGACAAGAAGCGGGTGCTGCCCTGCGCCGCCCAGCTCGACGGACAATATGGCGTCGACAACCTCTATGTCGGCGTGCCGGTCGTGATCGGCGCCAATGGCGTCGAGCGCATCGTCGAGATCAAGCTCGATTCCGACGAGAAGGCGGCGTTCAAGAAATCGGTCGACGCGGTGAAGGGCCTGATGGATGCGGCGAAGAAGATCGCCCCCGATCTCGCGTAGCAGATAACCCCTCTCCCCTGCGGGGGAGAGGTCAGGGTGAGGGGGAGCCGACGGAGAGTTTCTGAGCAAATGCCAAATACGATCACTGTCAGTTCCCCCTCACCCTCCCGATGCTTCGCATCGGGTCCCTCCCTCTCCCCCGTTGGGGGCGAGGGTATGGCGCGCGCAAAGTAAAAGGGCCGGCCCATGAACATCCACGAATATCAGGCCAAGCAGGTTCTCAAGGGCTACGGTGTGCCCGTGGCGAAAGGCCTTCCCGCCTTCACGGTCGACGAGGCGGTGAAGGCGGCCGAGACGCTGGGCGGCCCGGTGTGGGTGGTCAAGGCGCAGATCCATGCCGGCGGACGCGGCAAGGCCGGCGGCGTCAAGGTGGTGAAGTCCATCGACGACGTGCGCAACGAAGCCAAGCGGCTCATCGGCGCGACGCTGGTCACGCATCAGACCGGCCCGCAGGGCAAGGTGGTGCAGCGAATCTATGTCGAAGAAGGATCGGCCATCGACAAGGAGTTCTATCTGGCGCTCCTCGTCGACCGCGAGACGTCAAGGCTCGCTTTCGTCGTCTCGACCGAAGGCGGCATGGACATCGAGAAAGTGGCGCATGACACGCCGGAGAAGATCGTCAACGTCGCGATCGATCCCGCCACCAACATCTGCCCGCATCACGTGCGCGCCGTCGCCAAGGCGCTGAAGCTGCCGTTGAGCGGGCCGCAGTTCAAGCAGCTCGCCAAGCTCGTCACCGAGCTGCACCGCGCCTTCGTCGAGAAGGATATGAGCCTGCTCGAGATCAACCCGCTGATCGTCACCAAGGCGGGCGACATCCTCTGTCTCGACGCCAAGATCAATTTCGACAGCAACGCGCTCGACCGGCATCCCGACATCAAGGAGCTGCGCGATGTGACGGAAGAGGACCCCAAGGAGATCGAGGCGTCGAAATTCGATCTCTCCTATGTGGCGCTCGACGGCACGATCGGCTGCATGGTGAACGGCGCCGGCCTCGCCATGGCGACGATGGACATCATCAAGCTCTATGGCGCCGAGCCGGCGAACTTCCTCGATGTCGGCGGCGGCGCCTCCAAGGAGAAGGTCGCGGCGGCGTTCAAGATCATCACCGCCGACCCCAAGGTGAAGGGCATCCTGGTCAACATCTTCGGCGGCATCATGAAATGCGACATCATCGCCGAGGGCGTGGTGGCGGCGGTGAAGGAAGTCGGCCTCAAGGTGCCCCTCGTCGTGCGCCTCGAAGGCACCAATGTCGAGCTCGGCAAGCAGATCCTGCGCGATTCCAAGCTCAATGTGATCCCGGCCGACGACCTCGACGACGCGGCGCAGAAGATCGTGAAGGCGGTGGGCAAGGGATGATGCGACACGTTCCGGCTTTTACCCTCCCCCTTGTGGGGAGGGTCGGCCCGAAGGGCCGGGGTGGGGGTCGGGTGGTCCCTCATTCTGACCTGCTCGCTGCTCAAAGCATCATCGATGCCACCCGACCCCCGTCCCTGACCCTTCCCCACAAGGGCGAGGGGAATAAAGATCCCCGAAAGGTTGCCCACTGACATGTCCATCCTGATCGGCAAGAACACCAAGGTCATCTGCCAAGGCATCACCGGCAACAACGGCACGTTCCACACCGAGCAGGCCATCGCCTATGGCACCAGGATGGTGGGAGGTGTCACGCCGGGCAAAGGCGGCATCACCCATGTCGGCCTGCCCGTCTATGACACGGTGGCCGAGGCGCGCGATGCGACGGGTGCCGACGCCACCGTCATCTATGTGCCGCCCGCTTTCGCGGCCGATGCCATCTCGGAAGCGATCGAGGCGGAGATCCCGCTCATCGTCTGCATCACCGAAGGCATCCCGGTGATGGACATGGTCAAGGTCAAGCGGGCGCTCACCGGGTCCAAGTCGCGCCTCATCGGGCCCAATTGCCCGGGCGTCCTGACGCCCGACGAATGCAAGATCGGCATCATGCCGGGCAATATCTTCAAAAAGGGCTCGGTCGGCATCGTGTCGCGCTCCGGCACCCTCACCTACGAGGCGGTGTTCCAGACGACGCAGGAGGGCCTCGGCCAGACCACCGCCGTCGGCATCGGCGGCGATCCGGTGAAAGGCACCGAATTCATCGACGTGCTCGAGATGTTCCTGGCCGATCCCAAGACGGAATCGATCATCATGATCGGCGAGATCGGCGGCTCGGCCGAAGAGGACGCGGCCGAATTCATCCGCACGTCGAAAGTGAAGAAGCCCATGGCCGGCTTCATCGCCGGGCGCACCGCGCCGCCCGGACGGCGCATGGGCCATGCCGGCGCCATCATCTCGGGCGGCAAAGGCAAGGCCGAGACGAAGATCGAAGCGATGAAGCGGGCGGGCATCGCCATATCGGATTCCCCCGCTGCCCTCGGAAAGACATTAAAGGGTGTCTTGAAAGGCACGTGACGGTTTCTATGTTGACATAGGGAGGGCCGGACAGGGTTCCCGGTTCTTGATGGAAAATGAACAAGACTGATCTCACGACCGCGTTCGAACAAACTTCCTTCCTTTATGGCGGCAACGCCCAGTTCATCGAGCAGCTCTACGCGAAATACCTCGAAAACCCGGCGACGGTCGATCTGGCCTGGCGCCAGTTCTTTTCGACATTGGCCGATGACAAGGACGTGGCGAAGCGGCAGGTCAAAGGCCCGTCCTGGGCGCGGCCCGACTGGCCCAGGCCTGAGAACGGCGAACTGATCTCGGCCCTCGACAGCAACTGGCCGGCAGCGGAGGCGCAAGTCGGCGCCAAGATCGCCGCCAAGGCGAAAGACAAGGGCCAGGCGCTCTCCATCGAGGAAGTGCGCAAGGCGACGATGGATTCAGTGCGCGCCTTGATGATGATCCGCGCCTATCGCATGCGCGGCCATCTCGCCGCCGATCTCGACCCGCTGCGGCTGCGCCAGCCGGTGCCGCAGCCCGAGCTCGATCCGAAATCCTACGGCTTCACCGAGGCCGATCTCGACCGCCCGATCTTCATCGACAAGGTCCTGGGGCTGGAGCAGGCGACCATCCGGCAGATGGTCGACATTCTGCAGCGCACCTATTGCAACACGCTCGGCGTCGAGTTCATGCATATTTCCGATCCCGACCAGAAGGCCTGGATCCAGGAGCGCATCGAGGGGCCTGACAAGGAGATATCGTTCACGCCCGAGGGCAAGATCGCCATCCTCAACAAGCTCATCGCCGCGGAAGGCTTCGAGCATTTCCTCAATGTGAAATACACCGGCACCAAGCGCTTCGGCCTCGATGGCGGCGAATCGATGATCCCGGCGCTGGAGCAGATCATCAAGCGCGGCGGCCAGCTCGGCATGCAGGAGATCGTGCTCGGCATGGCGCACAGAGGCCGTCTCAACGTGCTCGCCAACCTGATGTCGAAGCCGTTCTCGGCGATCTTCCACGAGTTCAAGGGTGGATCGTCGACGCCCGACGAGGTCGAGGGCTCGGGCGACGTCAAATACCACCTGGGCTCGTCGTCGGACCGCGAGTTCGACGGCAACCGCGTGCATCTCTCGCTCACCGCCAACCCGTCGCATCTCGAGATCGTCGATCCGGTGGTGCTCGGCAAGGCGCGCGCCAAGCAGGACCAGCGCCAGGACAAGGAGCGCATCACCGTGCTGCCGCTCATCATCCATGGCGATGCGGCCTTTGCCGGCCAGGGCGTGGTGGCCGAATGCTTCGGCCTCTCCGGCCTCAGGGGGCATCGCTCGGGCGGCTCGATCCATTTCATCGTCAACAACCAGATCGGTTTCACCACCAGCCCGCTGTGGGCGCGCTCCTCGCCCTATCCGTCCGACGTCGCCAAGATGATCGAGGCGCCGATCTTCCATGTGAACGGCGATGATCCGGAAGCGGTGGTGTTCGCGGCGAAGATCGCCATCGAATTCCGCCAGAAGTTCAAGAAGCCGGTGGTCATCGACATGTTCTGCTACCGCCGCTTCGGGCACAATGAATCGGACGAGCCGTCCTTCACCCAGCCCTTGATGTATAAGCGGATCGCGGCGCATCAGACGGCGGTGGCGCTCTACGGCAAGCGGCTCATCGAGGCGGGCGTGATCACGCAGGAGCAGTTCGACGCGCTCAAGGCGGAATACCGCAAAAAACTCGATGACGACTTCTCGGCGTCGGAATCCTATCGCGCCAACAAGGCCGACTGGCTCGACGGGCGCTGGGCGCATCTGAGCTATTCCAAGGATCACGACGATCCGCGTCGCGGCCAGACCGGCTATGACCTGACGAAGCTCAAGGAGATCGGTCTCAAGCTCACCAAGGTGCCGAAGAGCTTCAAGCCGCACCGTACCTTGCAGCGCGTGCTCGACGCCAGGCGCAAGACCATCGAGGAAGGTCAGGGCATCGACTGGGCGATGGCCGAGCAGCTCGCTTTCGGAACGCTCCTCCAGGAGGGTTTCCCGGTCAGGCTCTCGGGCCAGGACGTGCAGCGCGGCACCTTCTCGCAGCGCCATGCGGTGCTGGTCGACCAGGAGACGGAAAAGCGCTTCACCCCGCTCAACCACCTGGTCAAGCAGCAGGCGATCAAGATCAATGTGATCAATTCGATGCTGTCGGAAGAGGCGGTGCTCGGCTTCGAATATGGCTATTCGCTGGCCGAGCCCAACACGCTGGTGCTGTGGGAGGCGCAGTTCGGCGACTTCGCCAATGGCGCGCAAGTGGTGTTCGACCAGTTCCTGTCCTCGGGCGAGCGCAAATGGCTGCGCATGTCGGGCCTCGTCTGCCTCCTGCCGCATGGCTATGAGGGACAGGGGCCGGAGCATTCTTCCGCCCGCCTCGAGCGCTATCTGCAGATGTGCGCCGAGGACAACATGCAAGTGGCGAACTGCACGACGCCCGCCAACTATTTCCACATCCTCAGGCGCCAGCTCAAGCGCGATATCCGCAAGCCGCTCATCCTGATGACCCCGAAATCGCTGCTGCGCCACAAGCGGGTGATCTCGACGCTCGCCGAGATGGGGCCCGATACCTTTTTCCATCGGCTGTTATGGGACGATGCGCAATATTCGGGCGCGCTCGTCGCCGACGACCAGATCCGCCGCGTGGTGATGTGCTCGGGCAAGGTCTATTACGATCTCTATGACGAGCGCGAGAAGCGCGGGCTCAAGGACATTTATCTGTTGCGCGTCGAGCAGCTCTATCCCTGGCCGCACAAGGCGCTGATCCAGGAACTCGGCCGCTTCAAGCAGGCCGAGATGGCCTGGTGCCAGGAGGAGCCGCATAATATGGGGGCGTGGACCTTCGTCCAGCCCGGCATCGAGCGCGCCCTCGACTTCATCAACGCCCAGCACAGGCGGCCGCGCTATGTCGGCCGCGCCGCTTCGGCCGCGACGGCGACGGGCCTGATGAGCAAGCATCAAAAGGAACTGAAGGCGCTTCTCGACGATGCGCTCAGGGAAAAATAGGACAGGCCATGGCAAAGGAAATCCGCGTCCCGCAGCTCGGTGAATCGGTCACCGAGGCGACGATCGGCAAGTGGTTCAAGGCTGAAGGGCAGGCGGTGAAGGTGGACGAGCCGCTGGTCGAGCTCGAAACCGACAAGGTGACGGTGGAAGTGCCGGCGCCGGCGGGCGGCGTCCTGGCGTCGATCGCGGCCCAGCCCGGCCAGACGGTGAATGTCGGCGCCCTGCTCGGCGCCATCGAGGAAGGTGCTGTCGCCGCCGTCGCGCCCAAGGCGGACGCGAAGCCCGCCAAGACCGAAGAACCGAAGAAGGCGGCCGAGCCGCAAGCCCAGCCCGCGGGCGGCGAGGCGAAGCCCCTGTCGCCGGCGGTGCGCAAGATCGTCGAGGAGAACAAGCTCGATCCCGGATCGATCGCCGGCACCGGCAAGGACGGCCGCCTCACCAAGGGCGACGTGCTGGCGGAGGTCGGCAAGCCCGCGGCGCCGCCGCCGGTCGTCCAGCTGCCGCCCGTGACGCCGCCGCAGCCCGCAGCACCCAGGGCGCCGTCGCCCCAGGCCGATGCCGAGCGCGAGGAGCGCGTGCGCATGTCGCGGCTGCGCCAGACGATCGCGCGCCGCCTCAAGGACGCGCAGAACACCGCGGCGATGCTCACCACCTTCAACGAGGTGGACATGACGCATGTCATGGCGCTGCGCAACCAATACAAGGAAGTGTTCGAGAAGAAGCATGGGGTGAAGCTCGGCTTCATGAGCTTCTTCGTGAAGGCCTGCATCCATGCGCTGAAGGAAATCCCGGCGGTCAATGCCGAGATCGACGGCGAGGACATCGTCTACAAGAACTACTATCACGTCGGCGTCGCGGTCGGCACCGAGAAGGGCCTGGTGGTGCCGGTGGTGCGCGATGCCGATCGCCTGTCCTTCGCCCAGATCGAGAAGACGATCAACGATTTCGGCAAACGGGCGCGCGACGGGCAATTGCAGATCGCCGAGATGCAGGGCGGCACCTTCACCATCTCGAATGGCGGCGTCTATGGCTCGCTGATGTCGACGCCGATCCTCAACGCGCCGCAATCGGGCATCCTCGGCATGCACAAGATCCAGGAGCGCCCGATGGCGTCGGGTGGCCAGGTGGTGATCCGGCCGATGATGTATCTGGCGCTGTCCTATGACCACCGTATCGTCGACGGCAAGGAAGCCGTGACCTTCCTGGTGCGCGTCAAGGAAGGGCTCGAGGACCCGCAGCGCGCGCTGCTCGATTTGTGAATCCCCGATGGCCCTGGAACGGACCATCTCTCTCAGTACCCTCATGCTGAGGTGGCCGCGAAGCGGCCCTCGAAGCATCCCTCAGGATAAAGCGAGAATGCTCCAGCACACCCTTCGAGGCTCGCTGCGCTCGCACCTCAGGGTGAAGGGCGCTTGTAGAAAGGCATTCTAAAATGGCCGACACCTACGACATCACCATCATCGGCACTGGCCCCGCCGGCTATGTCTGCGCCATCCGGGCCGCCCAGCTCGGCATGAAGGTGGCGGTGATCGAGAAGCGCGCCACCCATGGCGGCACCTGCCTCAATATCGGCTGCATTCCATCCAAGGCGCTCCTGCATGCGTCCGAGCTCTTCGCCGAGGCCAAGCATTCCTTCGCCAAGATGGGCATCGGGGTGTCGCCCTCGATCGACGTCGCACAAATGCTGAAATTCAAGCAGGAGGCGATCGACGGCAATACCAAGGGCATCGACTTCCTGTTCAAGAAGAACAAGATCACACCCATCCGCGGCACGGCGAAGATCGTGGGGCCGGGCAAGGTCCAGGTCGACGGCAAGGACATCGTCGAGACCAAGAATATCGTTATCGCGACGGGCTCCGACGTGGCCGGCCTCAAGGGCGTCGAGATCGACGAGAAACTGATCGTCTCTTCGACCGGCGCGCTCACCCTGGAGAAAGTGCCGGAAACGCTGGTGGTGATCGGCGCCGGCGTGATCGGCCTCGAGCTCGGCTCGGTGTGGGCCAGGCTCGGCGCCAAGGTCACGGTGATCGAATATCTCGACCGCATCCTGCCCGGCATGGACCTCGAAACGGCCAAGACCTTCCAGCGCTTCCTGAGCAAGCAGGGTTTTGCCATCAAGCTCGCGAGCAAGGTGACGGGCGCGGAAAAGGCCAAGGACAAAGTGAAGCTCACGGTCGAGCCGGCGGCGGGCGGGGCGGCGGAGACGATCGAGGCGGACACGGTGCTGCTCGCCATCGGCCGCGTGCCCTACACCAATGGCCTCGGCCTCGATGAGGCGGGCGTCAAGCGCGATGCCAAGGGCCGCGTCGAGGTGGGCGCGCATTTCGAGACGAATGTGCCGGGCATCTATGCGATCGGCGATGTCATCCGCGGGCCCATGCTGGCGCACAAAGGCGAGGACGAAGGCGTCGCTTTGGCCGAGCTGCTCGCCGGCCAGGCGGGCCATGTGAATTACGACGTCATACCGAGCGTCGTCTATACCTCGCCCGAGATCGCCGCGGTCGGCAAGACCGAGGAGGAGCTCAAGGCCGAGGGCCATGATTACAAGGTCGGCAAGTTCCTGTTCCTCGCCAATGGCCGCGCCAAGGCCAACCAGACGACCGACGGCTTCGTGAAGATCCTCGCCGACGCCAAGACCGACCGCGTGCTCGGCGCCCATATCGTGGGACCGCAGGCGGGTGAGCTCATCCATGAGGTGGCGGTGCTGATGGAGTTTGGCGGCTCGGCGGAAGACCTGGCGCGCACCTGCCATGCGCATCCGACACTCGCCGAAGCGGTGAAGGAAGCCGCCCTCGCAGTGGCGGGCAGAGCGATCCATTCGTAAGAAGCGTCGCGCACAAACGTGAATCCACACCCCGGCTTTCTTCGCCGGGTGATGGTAAATTGCTGTATGCGTGTCGCCGTCACAACCCCGTGGTCGGCTGCGGGTTGGTGCCGTCGAAATAGCGCGAATAACGGAACGGCTCGGGATCGACGCACGGCGTCGCGCCGGTGACGAGATCGGCCATCAGCTTGCCGGCGCCGGGGCCGAGCCCGAAGCCGTGGCCCGAGAAGCCCGAGGCCAGGAACAGTCCCGGCAGCCTGGCGATCGGCGACATCACCGGCACGGCATCAGGTGTCGCGTCGATGACGCCGGCCCATTTCTGCGCGATCTCCATGCCGCGAAACACCGGATAATAGTCCTTGAGGCTCGCCGCCGCTTCGTCGAGGATCGCGGTCACGGGCTCGGGATCGAGGATACGCACCTCTTCAAAAGGTGATGTCTCGTCGAGCGCCCAATGGCGCTTGAGCCGCGCTTCGTCGAGGAAACGCCGGCCCAGCCTGAGGCGCAGGCCGTTCCAGTCGACCTTGAGGGCGGGGAGGAATTCGCGGAACAGGCGGAAGGAGTCCGGCACGACGTCGGCCACCGACAGATGCCGGTGGGCGACGGTGTAGCCGCCGTCGCGGCGCTTGCGGAGGGAGAATTTCCCGGCCGAGCAGGAGCGCTCGAGCGGCGTGTCGATGGGCCTGGTGCGCATCACCGAATTGACGACCGATAATTGCGGGAAGGGGATGCCGAGATTGCCGAGGAAGCGGCGCGACCAGGCGCCGCCCGCGAGCACCACCGTGTCGCAGGCGATGCGGCCCTTCTCGGTCACGACGGCGGAGATCCTGCCGCCCGAGGTCTCGAGCCCGCGCACGGCGCAATGGGTCAGGATCTTCGCGCCTTTCCGGCGCGCGCCCTGGGCGATTGCGGGTGCGGCAATGAAGGGCTCGGCGCGCCCATCGGCCGAGGTGAACAGCGCTCCCTTCCACTGCCGGCTCGCGCCCGGCTGGAGCTCGGCCGCTTCCGCGCCCGAGACGATGCGGGTCGCGAGATTGAAAGGCCTGGCATTGTGCTCGTACCATTTCTCGCGCGCTGCCAGTTCGGCATCGGTCTCGCACAGATAGATGATGCCGCATTGGCGGAAGCCGGTCTCGGCGCCGATGCGCTCGTTCATGCCGCGCCAGCCCTCGAGCGCAACCAGGAT
Organism: Parvibaculaceae bacterium; assembly: GCA_050251035.1. GTDB lineage: Bacteria > Pseudomonadota > Alphaproteobacteria > Rhizobiales > Aestuariivirgaceae > Taklimakanibacter. The sequence continues at coordinate 61,028 of JBFWNN010000013.1, read as the reverse complement.
CAGCGGGATCTCGCGGATGTCGCGGCCCATCTGCCGGCACCAGCCCCAATTGCGGCTCGACTGCTCGCCGGCAATGACGCCTTTCTCGATCAGCGTCACATCGACGCCGCGCTCGGCGAGCTCGAGCGCGGTGGCCGCGCCGATGATGCCGCCGCCAATGACGGCGACGGCCGTTCGCTGCGGCAATTCGGTATCGGAATAGACGGGATCGGGTGTGACGGGCATTTGCGGAGGGACAAATTGGAATTCAGGACGTCACGTCGTAGCCCGGCTCAGGAGAGAGGTCCACAAGACCTTGGTCGCCCCGGGGAGCGCGAAGCCTCAGGCCCGCGGATGCGCCTTGGCATACTGCGCGAGGAGATGCGATGTGTCGGTCTCGGTATAGATCTGCGTGGTCGAGAGCGACGAATGGCCGAGGAGCTCCTGGATGGTGCGCAGGTCGGCGCCGCCGGCCAGAAGGTGGCTGGCGAAGGAATGGCGCAGGGCGTGAGGCGTGGCGCTTTCCGGCAGGCCGAGCGCGCCGCGCAGCCTGGCGATCAGCAGCTGGATGTTGCGAGCATTGAGCGGGCCGCCCTTCACGCCGCGGAACATCGGCGCGCGCGGGTCGAGCGCCAGCGGGCAGAGATCGAGATAGCGTTCGATCGACTGGCGCGCCACCGGCAGGACCGGCACGATGCGCGCCTTGCCGCCCTTGCCGATGATGGTCAGGGGATCGTTTCGCACCGCCTGCGGCGTAAGCCCCAGTGCCTCGGAGATGCGCAGGCCGCAGCCATAGAGCAAGGTCAGCACGGCGGCGTCGCGGGCCGTGACCCAGGCCGGCGTCGCCTCGCCGCTGAGCGTGTCCGCCGTGATCAGGTCCAGCGCCACTTCGGGCGTCACCGGCTTCGGCACGGCATGCGGGATCTTGGGCGCGCGCAGCACGCTCAAGGCGGCGTTGCGCAGGATCTTGCGCCGCTCGAGGAAGCGGAAGTAGCCGCGGATGGCGGACAGCTGGCGGGCCAGCGTGCGGCTGCCGCTGCCCTGGTTGCGCCGGCGCGCCAGGAAGGCGCGGAAATCGGACGGGGTGAGGCCCTCGAGATCGGCCAGCGTCGGCGCATCGCCCAGATGATCGGTGAGGAAGGCCATGAACTGACCGATGTCGCGGCCATAGGCGGCGAGCGTGTGATCCGACGAGCGGCGCTCGGTCTTGAAATAAGCGAGCCACGCCGCGACCGTCCTGGCGGCGTCGGGCGCGGCATGGAAGAGCGCGAGATCGGGCGTTTCGGCCATGGCCCGAGAGTAGCGTCCAAATGGTTACGAGACCGATACTACTCGACCCCACCCGACGCGATGCGGATCATGTCTTCAGATCGACTGGCCGGTCTTCTTCCAGTCGGCGAGGAAGGACTCGATACCTTTGTCGGTGAGGGGGTGCTTGATCAGACCCTTCAGGACCGCGGGCGGCACCGTCGCCACGTCGGCGCCGATGAGGGCCGCCTCCTTCACGTGATTGGCGGTGCGGATCGAGGCGGCCAGGATCTCGGTGGTGAAGTCGTAATTGTCATAGATCTGGCGGATCTCGCGGATGAGCTCCATGCCGTCGATATTGATGTCGTCGAGACGGCCGATGAAGGGCGAGATGAAGGTCGCACCGGATTTGGCGGCGAGCAGGGCCTGATTGGCGCTGAAGCACAGCGTCACATTCACCATGGTGCCGGCCTGGCTCAGTGTGCGGCAGGCCTTGAGCCCGTCCAGCGTCAGCGGCACCTTGACCGCGACATTCTTGGCGATCTTGGCCAGCTTCTTGCCCTCTTCGATCATGGCATCGGCATCGAGCGCCGTCACCTCGGCCGATACCGGACCTTCCACCGCGCTGCAGATCTCGGCGATCACCTCCTTGAAATCGCGGCCGGATTTGGCCACGAGCGAGGGATTGGTGGTCACGCCATCGAGCAGGCCGGTGGCGGCGAGTTCCTTGATCTCTTTGATTTCGGCGGTATCGACGAAGAATTTCATGACATCATCCTTGAGTTTGGTCGGGGGAACGTAGAGCAAATCCCGCCAAAGTTGAAGACTT
>JBFWNN010000013.1:0-58872 GCA_050251035.1 Parvibaculaceae bacterium | reverse complement strand
TTGGTGAGGAAAACCGCCTCGGCGTCGAGCAGTTCCGCCGGCGTCACCGGTCGTTCCTCGGCCTGCGCAAGCCCCAAGAGCTTCTTGCGCGCGATGCCGGCGAGCACGCCGTCGCTCGTGCGCGGCGTCGCGATGCAGCCGTCGCGCAGGACGAAGACATTGGCGATGGTGGTCGAGGCGACAAGGCCCTGGCGGTTGAGGAAGAGCGCGTCGTCGCACTGGATGGATGCGGCCTCGCGCGCCGCGATGATGTTGTCGACATAGGCGAGTGTCTTGAGGCGGGCGGCGGGCGACGTCTCGTTGCGCCGGATGGACGAGGTCGACAGCATCGCCGGCGCGAACAGCATCTTGCCCGTCCAGGGGACCAGCGTAACGAGAAGGCTCGGGCGGATCGCGTCCGCGGCAAGGCCGCGAAGTCCGGGCCCGCGCGTCAGCGTGATGCGCAGGACGCCGTGCGCGGCGGGAGCCGCTTTCACGACCTCCGCCACGGCCTTGCCGATGACGCGACGGTCGGCCGGCAGGCCGAGCGCCATCGCCGCGGCCATCAGCCGGTCGAGATGGTCGTCGAGCCAGATTGCGACGCGGTTGAAGACGGCGATCGTCTCGAAAATCCCGTCGCCCAGCAGGAGCCCGCGGTCCGAGGGATCGATGGCGAGCGTCCCTTCGACGAGCGCGCCGTTGAACCACACCGTGGCGCTCACCGTGTCCTCTTCAGGAAATTGCGCAGGATGTCATAGCCATGCTCGGTGAGCACCGATTCGGGATGGAACTGCACGCCGAAGGTCGGATGGGTCCTGTGCTCGACGCCCATGATCTCGCCGTCCTCGGAGCGCGCCGTCACCGTCAAGGGCTCGTCGCCGTCGAGCTCGACGATGAGCGAGTGATAGCGTCCGGCATTGAAGCCGTCGGGAAGGCCGGCGAGCACGCCCGCGCCGTTGTGGCGAATGGCCGAGGCTTCGCCATGCATCGGCCGCTTCGCGCGAGTGACCTTGCCGCCAAAGGCCTCGCCGATGCATTGATGGCCGAGACAGATGCCGAGGATCGGAACGGTGCCCGACAGCTTGCGCACGACATCGAGCGAGATGCCGGCTTCCTGCGGCGTGCAGGGCCCGGGCGAGATCACGATGCCCTTCACGTCATCCGCGATGGCGCCGGTGGAGAGCGCGTCATTGCGCTTGACTTCGGCTTCGGCGCCGAGCTCGCGCAGATAGCGCGTCACATTGTGGACGAAGGAATCGTAATTATCGATGACCAGGATCATGCCGGCCCCGCGAAGCTCTGGACGATGCGGTTCACCTTCGCCAGGGTTTCCTCATATTCATCGGAGGGTCGCGACTTGGCGGTGATGCCGCCGCCGCCCTGGAACGAAGCGCGGCCATCATGGAAGAGGACGGTGCGGATGGCGATGTTGAGGTCCATATGGCCGGTGAAGCTCAGGAAGCCGATGGCGCCGCAATAGATGTTGCGCGGCGCCTGCTCGATCTCGGCGATGATCTCCTCGGCACGGATCTTGGGTGCGCCGGTGATCGAGCCGCCGGGGAAGCAGGCGGCGATGAGATCGCCGCGGCTTCTGCCACGGGCCAGCCGGCCGGTGACCACGGAGGTCAGATGGTGGACGGAGGCGTAGGATTCGAGGCCGCAGAGCACCGGCACCTGCACCGAGCCCGGCTCTGAGACGCGCGAGAGATCGTTGCGCAACAGGTCGACGATCATCACATTCTCGGCGCGGTCCTTGCGGCTGGCGAGCAGCTCGGCCTTGAGTTCGGCATCGATACTGGCATCGGGATCGCGCCGCCGGGTGCCTTTGATCGGCCGGGCTTCGGCGGTGACGCCGTCGAAGCTGATCAGGCGCTCGGGCGAGCTCGAGGCGATCTTGACCGCGCCATAATCGAGAAAGGCGCCGAAGGTCGCCGGATTGCTGGCGCGCAAAGCGAGATAGTGGCGAAGCGGATCGAAGCCCAGCGGGATCGTGGCGGTGAAACGCTGCGAGATGTTGGCCTGGAAGATATCGCCGGCGAGCACATAGTCGATGGTCCGCTGAACCGCCGCCTCATAATGCTCGCGGGTGAAATTGGACTGCCAGCCGGCGATGACATGATCGCCCGCAAGCTCCGGGACAGGCGCCAGGCACAGGGTTTCGAATTCGGCGAGACGCTCCTCGGCGCGGGCGATGCGCGCCTGGGGGTCGGTCTCGGGAAAGCCGGTCGCGATGATCCAGCATTGCCGCGTCTGATGATCGAAGGCGACGATCGTGTCATAGGCGTGCAGGGTGACAGGCGGGATGTCGGGCGCCGGCGTCTTCGCCATGACATTGGGTTCGAGCAGACGGGCGAATTCATAGGCGAAATAGCCGGCGAAGCCGCCCTGGAAGGGCGGCAGGCCGGAGACACGACCGAGCTGCCAGCGCTTGAGGCGGCGGTCGAGCCGGGCGAGGGCCGCCGCGCCGCTTTCGCCTTCCGTTAGGGCAAAGGTCTCGAAGGGATCGGCCGCCAGATAGGAATAGCGGCCGAGCTCGCCCTGCCGGAGCGCGCTGTCGAGAAAGGTCAGGTCCCGACGCTCAGCGAAACGGCGCAGCAGCAGGACCGGATCGCCATAGGCGATCTCGCGCCAGAGCGGCTGGTCGATGGCGGGCACGACATGTTTCATGGGCGGTTGATATAGGCGTTACGCGACGTTTTCGCCATGGGCTTGTCCCTCGGTGCCACTTGGCGCAAGGCTTCATTCAATGTCTTCCGATTCCCAGGCCACAGCCGAAGTCCTGCTGCCGCTGGCGCTCGCCGGAGCTTATACCTATGCGGTGCCGCAAGGTCTCGTCGTGGCGCCCGGCGACTATGTCGAAGTGCCGCTCGGGCCCAGATCCTATCTCGGCTGCGTCTGGCGCCTGGGCGCGGGCGACGGCGGCGGCAAGACCTTGCGCGAGATCGCGCAGAAATTCGACATGCCGCCGCTCGCCGACACGCATCGCGCTTTCATCGACTGGGTGGCCAACTACTATCTCGAGCCAATGGGCAATGTGCTCAGATCCTGCCTCAGGGCGCCCGGCGCCTTCGGCGAGGCGCGAACCGAGATCGCCTATCGCATCGGACGAGAGCGGCCGGCCAAGCTGACCGCGCAGCGCGCGCGGGTCCTCGACATCGCGCGCGAGGGCCCGGCGCTGAAAGCCTCCGAGCTCGCCGAGCTTGCCGGCGTCGGCCCGTCGGTGGTCAAGGCCCTGGCGAAGACGGGAGCGCTCGAAGCTGTCGCCTTGCCGCCGCACCGCGCTTTCGCGTTGCCCGATCCCGGCGCCGGCAAGCTCGCTCTGTCGCGCGCCCAGGAAGAGGCGGCGCAGGAGCTGCGCGCCGTGGTGGCGCAGCGCAGCCACAAGGTGATGCTGCTCGACGGCGTGACCGGCTCCGGCAAGACGGAAGTCTATTTCGAGGCGATGGCGGCGGCGTTCGCCGCGCGCCGCCAGGTGCTGCTGCTTCTGCCCGAGATCGCGCTCACCCAGCAGTTCATCCAGCGCGTCGAGCGCCGCTTCGGCGCGGAGCCGGCGCAATGGCATTCGGGCATGCGGCCGCGCGAGCGCGAGCGGGCGTGGCGCGCGGTGGCGGAGGGAACCGCGCAGATCGTCGTCGGCGCGCGCTCGGCCCTGTTCCTGCCCTGGGCGCGTCTCGGCCTCATCGTCGTCGATGAGGAGCATGAGGGCGCCTATAAGCAGGAGGACGGCGTTCCCTATCATGCGCGCGACATGGCCATCGTCTACGGCGCGCTCGGCAGGTTTCCCGTCGTGCTGTCCTCGGCGACGCCGTCGCTCGAAAGCCTGGTCAATGCCGAGCGCGGGCGCTATGGCCATGTGCGCCTCCATGTCCGCCATGCGCAAGCGGAGCTGCCGCCCAGCTATATCATCGACATGCGCCAGGCGGCGCCGGCCTCCGGCTCATGGCTGTCGGAGCCCCTGGCGCAAGCGGTCGAGGACACGCTGAAGGGCGGCGACCAGGCGCTGCTCTTCCTCAACCGTCGCGGCTATGCGCCCTTGACCCTATGCCGCGCCTGCGGCCATCGCATCGATTGTCCGAACTGCGCGGCGTCATTGGTCGAGCACCGGTTCCGCAAGCAGCTGATGTGTCATCATTGCGGCCACACCCAGGCGATCCCGCCCGAATGCCCCAAATGCGCAACGCCCGGCAAGCTCGTGCCCTGCGGACCGGGCGTCGAGCGCCTGGCCGAGGAAGCGGCGCAGCGCTTTCCCGACGCCCGCCTCACCATCCTGTCGAGCGATCTGGCGCGCGGCACCTTGCTCAAGGATGCGCTGCGCGAGGTGGCGGAAGGCACGCACAATCTCGTCATCGGCACGCAGCTCGTCGCCAAGGGCCATCATTTCCCGCATCTCACCTTGGTGGGTGTCGTTGATGCGGACCTGGCGCTCGATTCGGGCGATCCGCGCGCCGGTGAGCGCAGCTGGGCGCAAATGGCGCAAGTGGCGGGACGCGCCGGACGCGGTGAGAAGCCAGGCCGCGCGCTGATCCAGACCTATCGGCCGGAGCATCCCCTGATGCAGGCGCTGGCGCGTGGCGATCGCGACGGCTTCCTCGCCGAGGAGAAGCGTCTGCGCGAGGGGGCCGAGCTTCCGCCCTACGGCCAGCTCGCCGCCCTCGTGATATCGGGCCGCGACGGACACGAGACCGAGCGTTTCGCGCGGTCGCTGCAGCCGCTGGCGCCCTATGGTGAAGGCGTGCACGTACTGGGCCCGGCGCCGGCGCCCTTGCATCTGGTGCGCGGCCTCTATCGCTGGCGCTATCTCGTCAAGGCGCGCCGCGGCATCAATGTCCAGGCCTTCCTGCGCGCCTGGCTCACCGGGGTGAAGTCGGCCGGCTCGCTCCGGCTCGCCATAGACGTCGATCCCTACAGCTTCCTGTGACGGGCGAGACCTGACGCGGCGCGCTTGCCATCAATGCACCATTTGGTTACTTGTGGCGTGGGCCAGGATAGGTGCCTCCCATGTATGACTATGTGATCGTCGGCGGCGGTTCGGCAGGGTGCGTGATGGCGGCGCGCCTCAGCGAGATGCCGGACGCGAAGGTCTTGCTCATCGAAGCGGGCCCGGCGGACCGCAACCCCTACATCCATATGCCCTGCGGCTTCTTCAAGATGACCGGCGGGCCGTTGACCTGGGGCTATCGGACGGCGCCGGCGCGCCATGCGGATGGCCGGGTCATGGTCTATCCGCAGGCCCGCGTGCTGGGCGGCGGCAGCTCCATCAATGCGCAGGTCTATACGCGGGGCGCGCCTCAGGACTATGACGGCTGGGTGAAGGAAGAGGGCTGCGCCGGCTGGTCGTGGTCCGAGCTCCTGCCCTATTTCGTGAAGTCTGAGGACAATGACCGCCTGGCCGGCACGATGCATGGCAAAGGCGGGCCGCTCGGCGTCTCGACGCTGAAGACGCCCAATGTCATGACCCAGGCCTTCGTCGAGGGGGCCCAGGAATTCGGCATGCCGCTCAATCCCGATTTCAATGCCGGCCATCAGGAAGGGGTCAATGTCTATCAGATGACGATCCGCCGGGCGCGCCGCTGCAGCGCCGCGGTCGGCTATCTGAAGCCGGCTCGCGCCAGGTCCAATCTCACGGTGAGGACGCAGGCCTTAATCACGAGGGTCGTGGTCGAGGGAACCCGCGTGAAAGGCGTCGCCCTCATCGAGAACGGACGTGAGACCGTCATCGAGGCCTTGCGCGAGGTGATCCTCACCGCCGGCGCCATCGGCTCGCCCAAGCTCCTGATGCTTTCAGGGATCGGGCCTGCGGCGCATCTCGAGAGCCATGGCATCACGGTGCATCACGATCTGCCAGGCGTCGGACAGAATCTGCAGGACCATATGGCGAGCGACATCGTCTGGCAGCTCAACGGCCCGCACTCCTACGACAAATACAAGAAGCTCCATTGGCAGGCGGTCGCCGGCGTCCAGTATCTCCTGGCGCGCTCGGGCCCGGTGGCCTCGAGCCTGGTCGAGGGCGGCGCCTTCTGGTGGAGCGACCGGCGCGAGACATCGCCCGACCTGCAGTTCCATTTCCTGCCCGGCGCCGGCGTCGAGGAAGGCGTCGGCACGGTGCCGGGCGGCAATGGCGCGACGCTCAATTCCTATCATCTGCGCCCGCGCTCGCGCGGCTTCGTCGCCCTTGCGAGCGGCAATCCGCTCGATCCGCCGATCGTCGATCCCAATTCCTTCGCCGAACCTTACGATCTCGATCGGGCGGCGGATGCGATCGAGATCTCCTGCGCGATCGGGCGCACGCGCGCCTTCAGCAAATATGTGGCGCGCCAGCACCTGCCGGACGCGGCGTGCCGCAGCAAGGACGACTACCGGACTTTCGCGCGCCAGGTGGCGCGCTCGGCCTATCACCCGGTCGGCACATGCAAGATGGGCGTCGACGGGATGGCCGTGGTCGAGCCCGCAAGCTTGCGGGTGCGCGGCGTCGACGGCCTGCGCCTGTGCGACTCATCGATCATGCCGCGGCTCGTTTCGTCCAACACCAACGCGCCCACCATCGCGATGGCCGAGAAGGCCGCCGACATCATCAAGGGGAACCGGCTGTAGAGCGCCGGACGCTCTGTTAGAATCGGCCCGGCGCTCCATCTCTTTGTTTTTGCGCATCGGCTTGCCCGAAAACCGCACGCACTTTTCGGACCGATGTTCTAGATCACGATGAGTTTGGATTGAATCAATCCAAACTCATAAACGTGATCGATTCCTATATGTCGGCGCGGGATTCTTGCGAAAAGCCGGTGCCCACTTTTAGCATCCCGCGCTAGACTCTCCCGCGCAGGAGGACTGGGGGCTCCTCGCTCGCCTCCTCCGCCATCTGCCGCCATGTCGCGGCATAGTCGATGATGGTCTCGGGCGCGAGCGGCGTCACGTCGTCGAGATCGAGCGCGAGGCGCGGGATCTCGCCTGACTCCGTCATCAGCGCCAGCGCCATGGCGCCGGCCGTGGTGCCGTCGCGCAATTGCGAGGCGAGCACCGTTTGCGGCTGTCGCAAGGAGGCAAGCACCGAGAGGAAGACGGGATTCTGGGCAAAGGGCCCGTCGACGATGATGTCGCCCCTCGACTTCACCGCCGCCAGCGAGCGGTCGACCATCAGCGCGCAATAGAGGGCGGCGAGCGTCGAGCGCTCCTCCTCGCCGGCGGGCGCCGGGCCCCTCACATGGCCCTTGTTGCCGGTGCCCGGCATCGGCCCGCCCGAATCGGTGAAGGAGGGCAAGGCGAAGGTCCCTTGCGCCACGAGACCGCCCAGCGCCTTGAAGCTCGCGGCCTCGGCCGATGCGCCGCGCGACAGCACCTCATATTCGCGCCCGCCCATGAAGCGGCAGCAGGCCACAGGCTTGCCGAAGATGTCGGTATTGGTCACCGTGTCGCGCGCGGGGTCGAGCTCGGTGATATCGGTATCGGTGTCGAAGCCAATGATCCAGGTGCCGGTCGACAGCAGGGTGAAATGCTTCCGCCCGCCCGCCAGGTAGCGCAGATAATTGCCGCTCGAATCATGGATGCCGGCCAGCACCCGGCCGCGGCCGCGAAAGCGGTCCTTGCGGAACTGGGCCTTCAGCGTGCCGGTCACCTGCCAGGCCTTGGCCCAGGGTGCGAAGAGCCTGTCCCAGCCATGCAGCCGGGCGAGCGATGAGAAGGTGTTGTCGCGCACATCCATGAGCTGCGACTGGCATGACATGGAAGCGATCTCGATCACCGGCTTGCCGCTCAGAATGTGCCCGACATATTGGATCCAGGGCAGGATCGTCCTGATCTTGGCGAAGTCGTCGGAGAACGCGGCCTCCTGCCAGAAGAGCTGCATGCCATGGGTCAGCGCCATGGGCAGAAGCGGACAGAAGACCTCGGAGAAGGGCGGCTCTCCCTTGCGATAGGCCGCGACGATGTCGGGCGGCGGCTCGGCCATGTAGTCCATGACCGGCAGAGCGAGACGGCCTTGCGCATCGAGACAGGCGATGGCAGCGCCATGGGCCGACGGCACGACCACGTCGATGGGCATGATGGCGTCGAGTTCGGGCAATTGCTTGGCGCAGAAGGCGACGAGGGGCTTGGGATCGAGATGCGGATAGGGCGGCCCCGCGACATGCCGGCTCGCGGTCTTGCGCTCGGCCAGGACCTGGCCGGAGGAATCGAAGAGGACGATCTTGCTGTTGGTCGCCCCCACATCGACGACGGCGATGCCGCGCGTGTCTTCGGCCATGGTCCCTCCCTCCACAGGCTCGAAACTTGTGCATGAAGGTGAGCCGAAAATGCGGCAAGCGTCAATCTTTGAAGTATCAGAGATTTTTGTACATGATTGTCGTAGCGTCGAGGCGCTCGCTGAAGGTATCGCGGCAATAGCCTGGAATGATGCCCGTCGTCTGATAGCCGAGCGAGCGGTACAGCGGCTCGGCGCTGTCGCCGGTCCGGGTGTCGAGCGTGATGAGATTGCGCCGCAGGCGCGCCGCATGACGCTCGATCTCGGCCATCAGCCGACGCGCGATGCCCTGGCGGCGGAAGTCGGGATGGACCAGCAATTTGCGGATCTCGGCGCGGTGCGGCTGGTTGGCCGGCGTGTCGTAATCGAGCTGCACCGAGCCCGCGATACGGCCGTCACGCCAGGCGACGAGGAGCAGGCGCCCGCCGCCGCGCAGCGCCGGAGAAACCCTGTCGCGCCAGAAAGCCATGCTGTCGGCGCGCGCATGCGGCATGACGAAGCCGATGCTGGCGCCGTCATGGACGCAGGCATGGACGAGCTCGCTCAGTTCCTCGATATGACGCGCGATGTCGTCGGCGTCGAAGAGCGCCAGGCTGTCGGGCGATGGCATGTGTCTACACCATGAAGATGAGATAGCGGGCGGAGGACTTCTTCGGTGTCGCGAAGGCGCTCGGACCGAAGAGCTGATAGCGCAGGCAGTCGCCGGGCTTGAGCTCGTAGCTCTGGCCGCCGACGGTGATCTCGAGCTGCCCCTCGATGAGCAGCAGGTGATGCTCGAGACCGGGCTTCGGCACGTGATCGTAAGTGATGCGGGCACTTGGTCCGAGCTCGCCTTCGATCACCTCGCCGGCCAGCGTGCGCGCCGGCGGCGAGACGGCGCGGCGCTTGAAGCCCAGAGCGGGATCGGCCCAGGCGGCCTGCGCCGCGCGCCGTACCAAGGCGGGGTAATCGCCCTCCGCCATATGCATGAGCCGCGACATGGTCATGCCGTAGGCCGCGCACAGCTTGCTCAACATGCCGGTGGTCGGGCTGATGGCGGAATTCTCCAGCCGCGACAAGGTGGCGCGGCTGACACCGCTGCGCCCGGCGAGCTCGTCCAGCGACCATTGGCGCTCCTGGCGCAGGTCCTTGAGACGCTCGGCGATGCGCCGGTCGATGGAGCTTTCGAGGATTTCTGTCTCTTCCATATATGAGAATTTTTCTCATATTAGGGAGTATGTCAAGCCCCCGGCCCTGCATTTCCTGGACCTTTCGACATTCCGGCGGTAGGGTCCGCGCGGTTTTGAATGGAGTGACGGATGCCGAAGACGAAACATGCCGATCTCAAGAAGAAGATCATCCAGGTCTGTCGCCGGATGAACGAGATGGGTATCAATCAGGGCACCTCGGGCAATGTCAGCGCCCGCACCGAGGACGGCTTCGTGATCACCGCCTCCGGCGTTCCCTATGACGTCATGGACGCCCAGCATATCGTCGAGATGGATCTGGAGGGCGGCTATTACGGCAAGTACCTGCCCTCGACCGAATGGCGCATGCATATGGACATCTTCAAGGCGCGTCCCGAGGCGGGCGCCATCGTGCATACGCATTCGATCTACGCCACGGCCCTGTCGACGCTGCGCAAGGACGTCCCGCCTTTCCATTATATGATCGGCGTGACCGGCGGCTCGACCCTGCGGGTGAGCGACTATGCCGAATTCGGCACGCAAGCCCTCTCCGACACGATGCTCGCGGCGCTCGAGGACCGCACCGCCTGCCTTCTCGCCAATCACGGCCAGATCGCCTTCGGTCCCACTCTCGAAAAGGCCCTGTGGCTCGCGGGCGAGATCGAGACCCTGTGCCAGCAATATTGGGCGGCGAGCCTCGCCGGCAAGCCCGTCATCCTCTCGAATGCGCAGATGAAGACGGTGCTGGCGCGCTTCAAGACCTATGGCAAGCAGACTGGCGAGCTGAAATCCGGCGACGCCTTGGCGGTGATCGCGCCGACGCGCCGCGATGCGCCGAAGAAAAACAAGGGCAAGGACAAGTCCAAAAAGGGCAAGGGCAAGTCGAAGTGATCGCCAATGTGTCGTCCCTGGCGCTGGAACTGCGCCGGCATGCGGAGACGAAGGGACCGGTCACCGTCGGCCTCGCCGGTGCGGGCCAGATGGGCACCGATCTCGTGGTGCAGCTCGCCCGCATGCCGGGCCTGCGGCTCGGCGCCATTTCCGAGATCACGGTGGCGCGGGCCAGGGCCGCACTGACGCTCGCCGGCCATGATGCGGAAAATTTCGCCGAAGCGAAGACGGCGCAGGACATCGACCGCCTCATCGAGGCGGGCCGGATCGCCATCACCCAGGATATCGCGGCGTTGACGCGAGCGGGCCGCATCGATGTGGTGATCGACGCGACCGGCAGCCCTGAAACCGGTGCCGCTTTCGCGCTGTCGGCGATCGCCGAAGGCAAGCCCATCGTGATGCTCAATGTCGAGGCCGACATCACCATCGGCCGTTTCCTCAATCAGGAGGCACGCCGCGCCGGCGTGGTCTATACGGGGGCGGCGGGCGACGAGCCGGCCGCGGCGCTCGAGCTCATCGGCTTCGCCCAGTCGCTCGGCCTCCAGGTCGTCTGCGCCGGCAAGGGTAAGAACAATCCTCTCGATTTCGCCGCGGTGCCTGCGGATTACGAGGAGGAAGCGCGCGCGCGCAACATGAATGCGCGCATGCTGGTCGAGTTCGTCGACGGCTCGAAGACCATGGTCGAGATGGTGGCGATCGCCAATGCGACCGGCCTCGAGCCCGACATTCCCGGCATGCACGGGCCCAAGGCGACGCGTGACGAGCTGGCGGAGGTGCTGATCCCACGCGCCGACGGCGGCGTCCTCAGCCGCAAGGGCTGCGTCGACTATTCCATCGGCAAGGGCGTGGCGCCCGGCGTCTTCTGCATCGTCGAGGCCGACCATCCGCGCGTCCTCGAACGCATGATCGATCTCAAGGTGGGCAAGGGTCCCTATTTCTCGTTGTTCCGGCCCTATCATCTGACGAGCCTCGAAGTGCCGCTCTCGGCGGCGCATGCGGTGCTGCACAAGCGCGCCGACATGGTGCCGCTCGATCATCCGGTGGCCGAGGCGATCGCCATCGCCAAACGCGACCTCCAGGCAGGCGAGACGCTCGGCAAGATCGGCGAGACGCAATATCGCGCCTGGGCGATGACCTGGGCCGCCGCGCGGAAAGCGAACGGTCTCCCCATCGGGCTCGCCGAAAAGGCGAAGGTGGTGAAGCCGGTCAAGGCCGGCGCCTATCTCACTTACGACAATTGCGTGCCCGATGACGGGCTCACCATCACAAGGCTGCGCCGCCGCCTCGACCAGGCGGATGCGCGCTTCCTGGCCGCGGCGGAGTAGGAGGCCATTCTTGCCTCGCCCCGCGAAGCGGGGAGAGGGAGGGGCCCATTGCGAAGCAATGGGAAGGTGAGGGGCCGCTTCGGCGTCTGAAAATCAGACAAAGTGCCTCTCACCCTCCCGTCGCTGCGCGCCGGGTCTCTCCCTCTCCCCGTTTCACTGGGCGAGGACAAGCGGCTGAAATACAGACAAAAATCCGAATCCTGGCGCGTATCAAAATCCTTCATTGACATCGCCCGCGGCGCCGCGTTTACTGCTCATAACATTTGTTCCGGCGAAATTACAAAAGTTCAAGCTGGCCGGATGAGGTGGGAGGCAACGTTATGACCGCACGCCCAGCGGCCAGGATCGTTTTCGCCAGAGGCCCCGCATGAGCGAGGCGGTGCTCGGGCGCGAAGGCAAGGCCGGCTCGTTCCTGCCCAGATGGCGCTGGCTCACCTCCGAACATCCCTTGCCCTGGCTCCTGCCGGCCGCGGCGCTCATGACCATCTTCGGCATCTACCCGCTGCTCTATGCGCTGTGGCTGTCGCTGCATAAGCGCAATCCGGTCACGCGCCTCAATGTCTTCGACCCCGACTACAACTGGATGAAGGCCTTCGGAGACGCGCGCGTCTGGGACGCGGTCGCGACCACGCTGCTCTATACCGGCATCGCCCTCGTCATCCAGCTGGTGCTCGGCCTCCTGATCGCGCTCCTCCTCGACACCGATCGCAAAGGCTATGGCGTGTTGCGCGCGCTGATGACCTTGCCGCTGGTGGTGCCGCCCGCCGTCACCGGCATGATGTTCCTCCTGATGCTCGACGGTTCCTTCGGCGTGCTGTCGCGTTCGCTCTATGCGGTCGGCCTGTGGTCGCCGCAGTTTCCCATTCTCGCCACCAGCTCGTCAGCGCTCTGGGGCGTGCTCCTCGCCGACATCTGGCAATGGACGCCCTTCATGGTGCTGATCATGCTGGCGGGTCTCAGATCGTTGCCCAAGGAGCCCTTCGAGGCCGCGGCGATCGACGGCGCCTCGGCGGTCCAGGCCTTCTTCAAGCTAACGCTGCCGATGATGTCGAAAGTGATCGCCATCGCCGTCCTCATCCGCGGCATCGATCTCTTCCGCATCTTCGATTACGTCAAGGTGATGACCGATTCGGGGCCGGGCACCGCCACCGAGACGCTCACCTCCTATGCCGGCCGCATCTATTTCAACGGCGACTTCCCCTATGCCTCGACGCTGTCGCTCATCACGCTGGTGCTGGTGATCATCGCTTCGACGCTGTTCATGAAGATTTTCCGGGTGAAGCTCTGATGGAACAGTCCCTGCCCAAACGCCTCCTGCGCGACGTCGTCGCCGTCCTCACCGTCGTTCTCTTCATGTTCCCGCTGTTCTGGTGGGCGCTGACCTCGATCAAGCCGATGTGGGCCATCTTCAACAAGGACGAAGTCGTCGTCTTCAACTTCGTGCCGACGCTCATCAATTATGCCGTCGTCCTGCTCGGCTGGTCACGCGCCGAGATCGCCATCGAGAGCGGTTCGACATTCGGCGTCGGCGGCACCAGCTCCTATGATTCGCGCCAGACCATCGTCGATTCGATCGTCATCGCCGTGGGCTCGACCGCGCTCACCATCGTCATCGCCGTGCTCGCCGCCTATGCTTTGTCGCGCATGCGCTTCAAGGGCCGCGACGGCTTCCTCAACTGGGTGCTGGGCCAGCGTTTCCTGCCGCCGATCGCGATCATCGTGCCGCTGGTCGGCATGTACAAGGTCGCCGGCATGCGCGACACCGACAACCTGTTCCTCGGCTATGTCGGCCTCATCATCATCCACGCGCTGATGAACCTGCCGATCGCTGTGCTGCTGCTCAAATCCTTCTTCGACGACGTGCCCAAGGACGTCGACGAGGCGGCGATGATCGACGGCGCGACGCGCTGGCAGACCTTCCGCAAGGTGGTGCTGCCGATGGTCAGGGGCGGGGTCGCGGCGGCGGCGGTCCTGTGCTTCATCTTCTCCTGGACCGAATTCCTGCTGTCGCTCTTCCTCACCACCATCATCCGCACCGTTCCGGTCAAGATCACCACCTTCGTCACCTCGACCGGCTCGGAATGGGGCTTCATCTCGGCGCTGGGCACGGCGGCGATCCTGCCCGGCTTCATCTTCATTCTTCTGGTTCAACGGCATCTGGTCCGCGGCCTCACTCTCGGCTCCCTCAAGGAGTGAGGGGCGGGCGAGCACTACTCAACCCATGGGAGGACTTAATGAGTTTCAGAGAACACGATAGGAAGACCTTCATCATCGACACGGCGCGCGACTTCGCGGCGCGGCGCATCTCCAAGCGCGACTTCCTGCGCAAGACCGGCATGGCGGGCATCGGCTTCTCGGCCTTCGCCACGGGCCTCCTGGGCTCGACGCGGCCGTTCCGCGGCAATCTCGGCGGCAACGCCGCCTATGCGCAGACGCCGGAAGAGATGACCAAGTGGCTCAAGGATGTCGGTGGCCAGTTCAAGGGCTCGAAGGTGCGCTACACGTCGGAAGCGACGCCGCCCACCGTCGTCCTCAACCAGATCAAGGGCGAGTTCACCGAGGCCACCGGCATCGAGGTCGAAATCGAGATCGTGCCGCTCGAGCAGGTGCTCGCCAAGGCGACGCAGGACGTCCAGGGCCAGCTCGGCACCTATGACGTCTATTATCTCGACCAGTCCTGGGTCGCGACCTTCGCGCAGGACACCGTCGATCCGGTGCAGTACTACAAGGACAAGCCCGACCTCGCGATGCCGGGCTTCGATTTCGACGACTTCTCGAAGCCGCTGGTCGAAGGCCTCGCCCTCTATGACGGCAAATGGGCCGGCATTCCCTTCGACATCCCGATCTTCATCACCATGTACCGCAAGGACATCCTCGAGAAGCACGGGATCAAGCCGCCGACCAATTTCGACGAGTTCACCGCCGGCGTGAAGGCGATCACCGAGGCCGAGAAGGCGAACGGCATCTTCGGCACCGGCCTCCAGGCGAAGTCCGGCCACTATTCGCTCGAATGCGACTGGACGGCCGCGGTCTGGGGCCATGGCGGCTCGATCTTCGGCAAGGACAAGAAGTTCAAGGGCAATGACGAGCAGGGCGTCAAGGGCCTGCAGTGGTACCAGGAGATGCTGAAGAACGCCCCGCCACAGTCGACGGCCTCGACCTGGGACGGGCAGTTCCAGATGATGCATGCGGGCCAGGTGGCGCTGGTCAACAGCTGGGACGAGTTCTTCCCCGGCCTCGATGCCGACGATTCCAAGGTGAAGGGCCTGTGGGAGCCGCTGCATCCGATCTCCTCGATGACGGGCGTGCGTCCCGTCGCCGAAGCGGGCTTCGGCGAGATCCCGAATGTCGGCCACCAGGGCGGCTCGATCCTCGGCCTGTCGAAATATTCGAAGAACCTCGATGCCGCCTGGGTGTTCATGCAGTGGGCCTGCTCCAAGGAGATCATGACCCGCTGCACGCTCTTGGGCGGTTTCGCGCCGATGCGGCTCTCCTCCTTCGAGGACCCGCGCGTCAAGGCAAAGGCCGTCGTCGGCCCCGGCACCACGCGCCATCTCGAAGTGGTGAAATGGACGATCGACAATGTCATTGCGTCGGAGCCCGACATGCCGCTGTGGGCCGGCTTCTCCAACAACGAGATCCCGGTCGAGCTCGGCAAGCTGCTCACCAATCAGGACTATGGCGGCGATGCCAAGAAGTGCATGGATAACGTCGCCAGCCTGATCGACAAGGCCGTCGAGGACGCCGGCCTCCTGTAAGACTCCCTGAAACTGGCGGAGGCGGACTTCATCCCGTCTCCGCCGCTCTTTTTCGTCCCGATGAACGCATGACCCGCGATCTTGTCATTGGCCTTGATTCTTCCACGACGGCGACCAAGGCCATCGCCTGGGACCGCGACGGCCGCGCCGTGGCGGAAGGCCGCGCCGCGATCGCTCTGTCCAATCCGCAAGCCGGATGGTTCGAGCAGGACGCGGAGGATTGGTGGACCTCGGCCTTGACCGCGATCCGGGCGCTTCTCGGCAAGGTGAGGCCTGAGCGCATCGCCGCCATCGCCATCTCCAATCAGCGCGAAAGCTTCGCCCAGTTCGACACGGACGGCAAAGCGCTCAGGCCCGGCACGCTGTGGCTCGACGAGCGCGGCCGCTCCGAGATCGATCGTCTCGTCGAGGCGGTCGGGCGCGAGGAGATCCATCGCATTTCCGGCAAGCCGGTCGATCTGACGCCCTGCCTCTATCGCTGCGCCTGGTTCCAGGCGCATATGCCCGAGATCTGGGGCAAGACCGCCAAGACCGCGGAAGTCCATGGCGTGCTGGTCAAGAAGCTCACCGGCGAATGGGTCACCTCGACCGCGTCCGCCGACCCCATGGGCCTCATCGACATGAAGGCTCAGGACTGGTCGGACACGCTCCTCGCGGCGGTCGGCCTGACGCGCGCGCAATTGCCGAAGCTGGTGAAGCCCGGTGAGAGGATCGGCCCCGTGACGAGGGACGCCGCCGCGGCGACCGGCCTTCCGCCGGACGTCATCGTGGTGGCGGGCGGCGGCGATGGTCAATGCGCCGGCTCCGGCGCCAACATGTTCGAGCCGGGCCGCGCCTATCTCAATCTCGGCACGGCGGTGGTGTCGGGCAGCTTCGGCGGGACTTACGCCCATGATCCCGCCTTCCGCACCATGAACGCGGTCGCCGAAGGCGGCTATGTCTATGAATCCTGCCTGCGCACCGGCACCTTCCTGGTCAACTGGCTGGTCGAGCAGCTGTTCAATGTCGACGCCGGCAACAACCCGCATATCTTCAAGACGCTCGAAGCGGAAGCGGCGCAGTCGCCGATCGGCGCCAACGGCCTGGCGATGGTGCCCTATTGGTCGGGCTGCATGACGCCCTATTGGGACCCGAATGCCCGCGGCGTCATTGCCGGACTCACCGCCTCGCACCGGCGCGGCGACGTCTATCGGGCACTCCTCGAAGGCGTGGCGCTCGAACAGGCGATGGTGAGCGAGCGGATCGCCAAGGCCACCCGGCCGATCGATCACTTCGTCGCCATTGGCGGCGGTGCCGCCTCCGACCTCTGGTGCCAGATCATCGCCGATGCAACAGGCCGCAAGGTCCTGCGCTCGACCACGGTCGAGGCCTCCTCGCTCGGCGCCGCGATCGCCGCCGCCGCCGGGGCCGGATGGTACGGCTCCGCCACCGCCGCGGCGCGCGCCATGGCGGGAGACGTCACCCGGACCTTCTCGCCCGACAAGGCCGCGCAAGCCCGCTATGCCGAGCTTTCCGCCATCTACGCCGATCTCTGGCCGTCACTTTCGCAATGGAATGCCCGCATGGCCGCCTTCGCCCAAGGAGTATCCGAATGATCAAAGCCATGCGCGACTGGAACCAGTTGATCGACGACGTCGTCGCCGGCAACTGGGCCGACCCCGAGACGGGGAAGCCGGCCCAGGTGCCGTTCAAGACCATCCTGCTCGCCGAGACGCTCGATGGCGGCGCCGCCGATGTCGCAGCGCCCCTGGCGCTCGGCAGAAGGCTCGCCGTGGTGTCCGACGTGAACACGGTCGAGGCGATGGGCAGGCGCGTCGCCAAGGAATTGAAAGGGCTCGGCACCGTCGAGGAGATCGTCATGCCCGGCAATATGGAGTGCGACGAGCCGACGATCGCGCTGGTGCAGGAGAAGACCCGCCATGCCGACGCGCTGGTCGCGGTGGGATCAGGGGCGCTCAGCGATACGTGCAAATATGCGACCTTCAAGGACGGTCGGCCTTATGTGACTTTCGGCACCGCCGCCTCGATGAACGGCTATGCCGCCTCGACCGCCTCGGTGACGCTCGCCAATGGCTACAAGACGTCGCTGCCGGCGCATGCGCCCAAGGGGATCTTCCTCGATCTCAAAGTCTCGGCCGAGGCGCCGACCTGGCTGTCGGCGGCGGGCCTCGGCGACTGCCTCTGCCGCTCGACGGCGCAGATCGACTGGTGGGCCTCGCATCGCCTGTTCGACACCTTCTATTCCTCCGTGCCCTATGTGCTGCAGAAGGACGACGAGGCGCCGATGCTGGAAGCCGCTTCCGGGCTCGCCCGGCATGACATCGCCGCCAACGGTTATCTGCATCGCGTGCTGACCTTGTGCGGTCTCGGCGTGTGCTTCACCGGCATCTCGCATCATGGCTCGATGGGCGAGCATCAGGTCTCGCACTGGATCGACATGTTCGCCGGCCCCGCCCATCCCGGCACCACCCACGGCCAACAAGTGGGCGTCGCCTCGCTCGCCATGGCGCGGCTCCAGGCCGAGTTGCTGGCGCTCGAAAAGGCGCCCAGGATCAAGCCGACCCATATCGTGGAAGCGGAGTTCATCGACCGCTATGGCCGCGAGATCGGCATGATGTGCTATGCGGAAGCGAAGAAGAAGGCCTTCGACCAGAAAGGTGCCGACGCGTTCAACGCCAGGCTCGCCGAGCTGTGGCCGCAACTGCGCGAGGAGCTCAGGCCTTTCGCCATGGACCCGAAGGAGATGGAGAAGGCATTGAAGGCGGCTGGCGGCCCCGTCACCACGACCGAAATGGGCTTGCCGCGCAAGATCTGGCGCGATGCCATGAAATATGCCCGCGACGTCCGCAACCGCTGGTCCTTCCTCGACTTGGCGGATGATGCGGGCCTCCTCGATGATTTCCTCTCACGTGACGCGCAATAAAGACGGGATGGTCTGATGGCATCGGTTTCAGCCAAGAAAGTCTTCAAGAACTATGGCGACGTGGCGGTCGTCCATGGCATCGACCTCGACATCGAGGACGGCTCCTTCGTCGTGCTGCTCGGGCCCTCGGGCTGCGGCAAGTCGACATTGCTGCGCATGATCGCCGGGCTCGAGACCGTGACCAAGGGCGATGTCGAGATCGGCGGCAAGCGCGTCAACGACGTCCATCCGAAAGACCGCAACATCGCGATGGTGTTCCAGAACTACGCGCTCTACGCCCATATGAACGTCGCCGACAATATGAGCTTCTCGCTCAAGCTCGCCAAGCGGCCGCAATCGGAGATCGACCAGAAAGTCGGCTGGGCGGCGAAGATCCTCAATCTCGAGCCTTATCTCAAGCGTTACCCGCGCGAATTGTCGGGCGGCCAGCGTCAGCGCGTAGCCATGGGCCGTGCCATCGTGCGCGATCCGGCGGTGTTCCTGTTCGACGAGCCGCTCTCCAATCTCGACGCCAAATTGCGCGTGCAGATGCGCACCGAGATCAAGGAGCTGCATGAAAGGCTCAAGACGACGACGGTCTATGTCACGCATGACCAGATCGAGGCCATGACCATGGCCGACAAGATCGTCATCCTGCGCGACGGCCGGATCGAGCAGATCGGCTCGCCGCTCGAGGTCTATGACCATCCGGCCAATCTCTTCGTCGCCGCCTTCATCGGCTCGCCGGCGATGAACCTGCTCAAAGGCGAGACCGTCGCCGCGGCGGGCGGCATCGCGGTCAAATCGGGCGATGTGCTGCTGCCCGTGCCCAAGGAGGCGAAGGTCGAAGCAGGGCGCAAGGTCATCTATGGCGTGCGCCCCGAGCATCTCGATCCCGCGCCGGGCGGCGAGGGGCTTGCCGCGACGGTGAGCGTGACCGAGCCGACGGGGCCCGAAATCCATATCTATGCCGAGCTCGCCGGGGAGGAGATCTGCGCCATCACCGACGAGCGCCGCGACTGGAAGCGCGGCGAGACGATCGGCCTCAAGCCCAAGCTCGACCGCATCCATCTCTTCGATGCGGAGAGTGGACAGGCGATTTTATGAGGAGCTGCAGATGAGAGCTTTGTGCTCCCCCCATCGTCATCCCGGCGAAAGCCGGGACCCATTAAATTCATTCCGCGCGAGCAGCGCCTCCCGGATTGCGCTTGTTCAGGGGGGCCCGGCTTTCGCCGGGATGACAGCCTAGATGGCGGCGATCACCATTCTCGGGGCCGGCGTGATGGGGTCGGCCATGATCCTGCCCGCCCGCGACAAGGGCCACGAGGTGAGGCTCGTCGGCACCCATCTCGACCAGGCGATCATCGACAGCGTGGCGAAGACGGGACGCCATCCGCGCCTCAATGTGAAGCTGCCGGAAAGCGTTAAGGCCTATTCCCATCGCGATTTCGCCAAGGCGCTCGGCGGCGACACGGATCTCATCATCCTGGGGGTGAGCTCGGCGGGTGTCGGCTGGGCCATCGACCGCCTGTGCGAGGCGATCGAGCGGCCCGTGCCGGTGATGATGATCACCAAGGGCCTGATGCCGACGGGCGACACGATCCTGCCTTTGCCCGATTTCGTGCAGAGCGAAGTGGAGCGGCGCAAGGGCCTCGCCCTCGATCTCGCCGCGGTCGGCGGACCCTGCATCGCGGGCGAATTGGCGGTGCGCCGCCAGACCGGCGTCGTCATCACCTCGCGCACCGCCGGGCTCGCGCAACGGCTCTGCGACATGCTGGCCACCGACTATTATCACCCGCGCGTCTGCGACGACATGGAAGGGGTCGAGCTCTGTGCCGCCTTCAAGAACTTCTTCGCCATCTCGGTCGGCTGGGCCCAGGGCCAGTTCGAGACGGCGCCCAAGACCGAGAACAACGCCTTCAACTTCAACGCCGCCTCGGTGATCTTCGACCAGGCGATCGCCGAGATGATGGTGCTGGCGCGCTTCCTCGGCGGCAAGGACCGCAGCGTCTGGGGCATGCCGGGAGCCGGCGATCTCTATGTGACCTGCCAGGCCGGGCGCAATTCCAGGCTCGGCCGGCAACTGGGCCTCGGCCTGTCTTATGCCGAGGTCAAGGCCGGACCCATGAAAGATGATACGATCGAGGGCGCCGAGCTCGGCATCGCGCTCGCGCCCACGCTGAAGCGCCTGATGGCGTCCGGTCGGCTCGATGCCGGCGCCTTGCCGGTGACGCAGGCGCTGCTGCAGGCGCTGACCGGCAATGAGAAGCTCGCCATACCGTGGGACCGGCTGCACCGCTATTCGTGAACCAATGACGGAGTGTGTCATGACCGAGAAGAAATCCATCGCCATCGGCGCCGATCATCTGGGCCTCGAATTGAAGAACATCCTGGTCGCGCATCTCAAGGAGCGCGGCTATGAGGTGAAGGACATGGGGGTCGCCGACAGCAATCCGGTCGATTATCCCGATATCGGGGTGAAGGTCGCCGAGGCGGTCGGACGGGGCGACTATCCGCGCGGCATCCTGGTCTGCGGCACCGGCGCCGGCATGGCGATCACCGCCAACAAGGTCCCGGGCGTGCGCGCCGTGCCGGTGATGGATCCCTACACGGCCGAGCGCGCCATGGCGTCGAACAATGCGCAGATCATCACCTTCGGCCAGCTCATCGTCGGGCCGGCCGTCGCCAAGGCTCTCACCGACATCTGGCTCAATGCCGAATTCCAGGGCGGCCGCTCGGCGCCCAAGGTCGCCAAGATGGACGCGCTCGACGAAAAATATCGCAAGCCCGTGAAATGAACGACGAGTCCAGGCTGGTGCTGTCGATTGACCGCGACGAGCAGCTCGCGACGCGCGCCGCATGGCTCTATTTCGTCGCCGGCCTGACCCAGGCGCAGATCGGCAAGAAGCTCGGCATCAACCGCATCCGCGTCAACCGGCTGCTGGCCCAGGCGCGCGACCAGGGCATGGTGCAGATCAGGATCACTGGCCGGCTCGCCGACTGCATCGAGCTGGAGAACCGGATCACGGAGCACTTCGGCATCGAGCAGGCGATCATCGTGCCGACGCCGCCCGACCAGGCGCTGGTGCGCCATGTGATCGGGGCGGCCGCCGGCAATGCGCTGGCCGAGCGGCTCAAGGACGGCATGGCGGTCGGGGTCGGCTGGGGCCGCACCTTGCGCTTGAGCCTCCGCTCGGTGCCGCGCCGGCCCTTGCGCCGCGTCTCGGTCGTCTCGCTCATGGGCGGGCTCACGCGCGGAGCCGCCGTCAACCCGCATGAGACGGCATCGCACCTTGCCGATCTCATCGACGCGCAATGCTACTACATCGCGGCCCCCGCGCTCACCGATTCGCAGGCGACGCGCGATCTCCTCGCCCAGCAGCCGATGATCAAGGACGTGTTCGAGCGCCTGCGCAAGGTCGATCTCGTCCTCGTCTCGGCCGGCGGCCTCGCCGCCGACAGCACCATCCATCAGGTCGACCTCATCAGCGAGGCGGACGGCACGTCGCTCAGGAAGGCCGGAGCGGTGGGCGATCTCTGCGCCCATTGGCTCGATGTCGACGGCAGGCTCGTCGATCATCCGCTCAACAAGCGCGCGGTGGCGCTCTCCCCCTTCGATCTCAAATCCGTGCCCTGTGTCATCGTGGCGTCAGGCGGCGCCGACAAGATCGAGATCCTGCATGGGGCGCTCAAGGGCCAAATGGTCGACATATTGATCACCGATGAAGCGACGGCCTCGGGCATATTGGCCATAGCCGAGCGGAGAGAAGGATGAGCGAAGCGGCGCTGGGCATCGATATCGGCACATCCGGCGTGCGCGCCGTTCTCCTCGGCAGGGACGGCCAGATCCTCGCCATGGGCCAGACGGCGATGATGCTGCCGCAGCAGAGTTTTGGCCGGCTGTGGCAGGATCCGCATGTCTGGGCGGCGGCGGTGGACGAGGTCCTGCTCGGCCTCAAGGCCAGGTTCGAAGATCACCAGGTGCTGGCGCTCGCCATTGACGGGACGTCGGGCACGATCCTGCCTGTCGATGGCGATGGCGCGCCGATCGCGCTCGCCTCCATGTATAATGACGTGGCGGAGGAGGCATTCCTGGCGCCGGTGATGAAGATGGCGCCCGAAGAGACGGCGGCGCGCGGCGCGTCATCGCCGCTGGCGCGCGCGCTCGAGATGCAGGACAAGCCCGGAGTCCGGCGCATCCTGCATCAGGCGGACTGGATCGCGGGGCGCTTCTCCGGCCGCTTCGACGTCAGCGACGAGAACAATGCGCTGAAGACGGGATATGATCCCGTGACGCGCCAATGGCCGCGATGGATCGAGGCGACCGGCCTCAGGCACGAACTGCTGCCGCAGGTCGTGGCGGCGGGTGAGCGCACCGGAACGATCCTGCCGGCGGTCGCCGACCGCTATGGCCTGCCGCGCGATATGGCGATCGTCGCCGGCACGACCGACGGCTGCGCCGCCTTCCTGGCCAGCGGCGCCGGCGATCCGGGCGACGGCGTCACCTCGCTCGGCACGACCTTGACGCTGAAGCTTCTGTCGGACCGGCCGGTCTTCGCGCCGGATTACGGCATCTACAGCCATCGCATCGGCGATCAGTGGCTGGCGGGCGGCGCCTCCAATTCGGGCGGCGCGGCGCTTGCCGTCCATTTCGATCGCGACGCCATCGTGCGCCTGACACCCTTGATCGATCCCGATCATCCGACCGGTCTCGATTATTATCCGCTGCCGAAGCAAGGCGAGCGCTTCCCGATCAACGATCCCACCCTGCAGTCACGCGTGACGCCCAGGCCCGATGACGAGCGGGTGTTCTTCCAGGGCCTGCTCGAAGGCATCGCCGGCGTCGAGGCTCTGGGCTATCGAAGGCTGGCCGAGCTCGGCGCGAGCCCGCTCAAGAGCTTGCGCACGGTGGGCGGCGGTGCTGCCAATGACGCCTGGACGCGCATCCGCGAAAGGCTGCTCAAGGTCGAGACCGCGGCCCCGCGCAGCGAGCATGCGGCGCTAGGCAGCGCGCGGCTGGCCTGGCGGGGGATCGGCCATGATCCCTATTGAGGGCCTTGCCGAAATTGCCGCCGACTATGACGGCATGCTGATCGACCAGTTCGGCGTGCTGCATGACGGGGCGAAGCTCTATCCGGGCAGCCTCGGCGTGCTCGCCGAATTGCACCGGCTCGGCATCCCGGTCGCGGTGATGACCAATTCAGGCAGACGCGCGACGCCCAATGTGGCGCGCCTCACGCAAATGGGAATCCCGCGCGCTCACTTCGTCGATGCGGTGAGCTCGGGCGAGGTCGCCTATGATGTCCTGCGCGGCACGGCGGCCAAGCGCGCCTTCATCATCGGCAGGACGGGCGATGAATACGGCTTCGACTACTTCGAGCTCGTTGACCGGCCCGCGGATGCCGATGTCATTCTCATTCTGGGCACGAATGTGCCCAAGACCTCGCTTGAGGATTATGGCCGGCTGCTGAGCGGCATCACCGTGCCCGCCATCTGCTGCAATCCCGACAAGCTGATGATCACCCCGACGGGCCTGCAGCCGGCGCCGGGCGCCATCGCCGCCCTCTATGAGGCGCAAGGCGGCAAGGTGCGGTGGATCGGCAAGCCTTATCGCGACATCTATGACTATGCGCTTCGGCTCATCGGCCGGCCGAAGCGCGTGCTCTGCATCGGCGACAGCGCCGAGCATGATGTGGCGGGCGGCCGCGGCGCGGGCCTCGCGACGCTCCTGGTCAGGACCGGCGTGTCGGAAGGCCAGGCCGCGTTCGACCCCGAGCCCGATTACCTGATGGAGCGCTTCACCTGGCGATGAGCCATTCGTGCTCTTTCGCGTTGTGGAATTTCCAGGTGCGCTTCGGCCCCGCCATCACATTGAGATAATAGAGGTCGTAGCCATGGGTGGCGGCGCATGGGTGATAGCCTCTGGGCACCAGCGTCAGGTCGCCGTCCTCGATCGCCATGGCCTCGTCGAGCGAGCGGTCGTCGGTATAGACGCGCTGGAAGCCGAAGCCCTGGGACGGGTTGAAGCGGTGATAATAGGTTTCCTCGAGCAGCGATTCATGCGGAAGGTTGTCCTGGTCGTGCTTATGCGGCGGATAGGACGAGGTGTGGCCGCCCGGCGTGATGACCTCCACCACCAGGAGGCTTTCGGCCGGATCGGTCTCGGGCAGGATATTGGTCACATAGCGCGTATTGGTGCCCTTGCCGCGCGTCTCCTGGCCCAGATCGTCCGGACGGATGACGCGCATCGGCACCTTGCCGGAACCGGGCGCGGTGCAGACGCCGAGCTCGAGCGGCGTCTCGGCAGCGACGCTCCAGGCCCGGCCCGCCGGCACATAGACCGACCAGGGCTTGCCGTCGAAAGGCGACAGGCGCTCGCCGATGACGCCAAGATCCTTGCCGTCGACACTCACCCGGCCTCGACCCGCGACGAAGACGAGACAGGTCTCGCGGTCCTTGAGCTCAGCCTTGGCGGTCTGGCCCTTGGCCAGCTTCCATAGATCGAAGCCGACATAGGTCCAGCCCGCCGTCGCGGGCGTCACATGCAGGACGCGGCCGTCACCGGTCTTGGGCTTGACGAGGAGCTTGGGCATCAGGTCAGCCCGCCTTGCTTGAGGAACCGGACGAGATTGTCATGGCCGAGCTTAGCATATTTGGCGGGCTCGGCCTTCTTCGGATCCTGCTCGGCCTCGACCACCACCCAGCCGGAATAGCCCGGCAGCTCCTTGAACACCGAGACATAGTCCACCATGCCGTCGCCCGGCACCGTATAGACACCGGCGAGCACGCTATCGAGGAACGACCAGTCCTTCGCATCGGCTTCCTTGCGGACAGCCGGACGCACGTCCTTGCAATGCACATGGCTGATGCGGTGGCGGTAGTTGCGGGCGAGCGCCGTCGGATCGGCGCCGCCCCAGGTGGCATGGCCGGTGTCGAGCAGGAGATGCACGGCTTCGCCCGTCTCCTGCATCAAACGGTCGATCTCCTCCGGTGTCTGGATGACGGTGCCCATGTGATGGTGATAGACGAGCTGGAAGCCGTCCTTGCGCAGGAGCTCGGCCAGCGCCGTCAGGCGCTCGGTGAAGCGTGCCCATTCCGCGTCCGTCATCTTCGGCCGCGTCGAGAGCGGCTTCGACTTGTCGCCGTGAATGGTGCGGGTGCATTCGGCGACGATGAAGACATTGGTGCCCATGTCTTTCAGCAGCTTGCGGTGATGGGCGGCTTCGGCGAACTCGGTCTCGGCATCGCGCTCGATCAGGAAGATCGAATGCCAGCCGCCGATCAGCGCATGGCCGTATCGGTTGAGGATCGGGCGCAGTTTCGCCGCCTCACGCGGGAACTTGTTGCCCAGCTCCATACCGACGAAGCCCGCCGCCTGGGCCTCGCTCAAGCATTGCTCGAGCGGAATCCAGCCGCCGATCTCCTGCATGTCGTCATTCGACCAGCCGATCGGATTGGCGCCGATGCGGATTGCCATAGTCGTTACCTCCTAGATGAGTTCGAGAGCCGGATTGTTAACTCCCTCCCCGCCTTCGGCGGCGGAGGGAGGGTTGGGATGACGATATGGGATACATGTTGCGTCAATCCCCGATCCGCTGCTGCTTGAGCGCCGTCTCGTATTTCTTCCGCGCCGCGTCAACTTCCTTGCGCGCCGAGACTTCCGGCACCGCGACATCCCACCAATGGCCGCCGGCATCGGTCGAGATCCAGGGATCGGTGTCGATGACGATGACCGTCGAGCGGTCGTTGCTCTTGGCCGTCTTGAGCTCGGCCTCGAGATCGGCGAGCGAGGAGACCTTGTGGGCGATGGCGCCGAGGCTCCGCGCATGGGCGACGAAATCGATCTCGGGCAGGCTCGCATGCACGCTGTCGGCGAGGAGATTGTTGAAGCGCGCCCCGCCGGTCGCCTTCTGCAGGCGCGTGATGCAGCCGAAGCCGCGATTGTCGAGCAGGACGACGGTGAGCTTGATGCCCATCATCACCGACGTCGCGAGCTCGGAGTTGAGCATGAGATAGGAGCCGTCGCCCACCATCACCACGACCTCGCGCTCAGGGCTTGCCAGTTTCAAGCCGATGCCGCCCGCCACCTCATAGCCCATGCAGGAGAAGCCATATTCGAGATGGTAGGAGGAGGGCGTGCTCGCCTGCCAGAGCTTGTGCAATTCGCCGGGCAGTCCGCCTGCGGCGCAGAGCACCGAGATGTCGCGGCCGAGCGCCCGCTGCACCGCGCCGATCACTTGCGCGTCGGAGGGAAGCGTGTTGGAGGCCGCGGTCACGGCGTCAGCCTCCTTCATCCAGGCGGTGAAGCCGTCGGCGGCCGATTTCGTCCAGCCTGCGGGCGCCTTGTAGCTGCCGAGATCGGCGGACAGCTCCTCCAGGCCGACGCGCGCATCGGCGATCAAGGGCAAAGACTGATGCTTGGTGGCGTCGAAGACCTGGGTGTTGAGGCCGATGATCGACTTCTGCGGATTCTTGAACAGCGCCCAGGAGCCGGTGGTGAAGTCCTGCAGGCGGGTACCGACCGCGAGGATGACATCCGCCTCCTCCGCCAGATGATTGGCGGCCGACGTGCCGGTCACGCCGATGGCGCCCATATTGAGCTTGTGCAGGAAGGGCAGAGAGGATTTGCCGGCCTGGGTCTCGGCGACGGGAATGCCGTGGCGCTCGGCGAAGCCTGAGAGCGCGGACGAGGCTTCCGAATAGAGCACGCCGCCGCCCGCGATGATCATCGGCCTCTTGGCGTCGCGCAGCAGGCTGACGGCGCGCGCCAGCTCGGTGTCGTCGGGACGCGTGCGGCGCTGAGCCCAGACCTTCTCGGCGAAGAAGCTCGCCGGATAATCATAGGCCTCGGCCTGCACGTCCTGGCAGAGCGCCAACGTGACGGGCCCGCAATCCCCCGGGTCGGTCAGCACCTCCATGGTGCGATGGAGCGCCGGGATGAGCTGCTCGGGCCGTGCGATACGGTCGAAATAGCGCGACACCGGGCGGAAGCAGTCATTGGCGGACGCCGTGCCGTCGCCGAAATTCTCGATCTGCTGCAGCACCGGATCGGGCTTGCGGTTGGCGAAGACGTCGCCCGGCAGGAACAGCACCGGCAGCCGGTCGACATGGGCGACGGCCGCCGCCGTCACCATGTTGAGCGCGCCCGGACCGATCGAGGTGGTGCAGGCCATCATGCGGCGCCGCCGCGTCGCCTTGGCATAGGCGATGGCGGTATGCGCCATGGCCTGCTCATTATGGGCGCGATAGGTGGGCAGCTCGTCCTTCACGCCATAGAGCGCCTCGCCCATGCCGGCGACATTGCCATGGCCGAAGATCGCCCACATGCCGGCGAAGACCGGCTGCTTCCTGCCGTCGATCACCGTCATCTGGCGGGTCAGGAAGCGCGCCAGGGCTTGGGTCATGGTGAGACGGATCGTCTTGGTCATGAATGCGTCCTCTTCCACAATTCGACGAGCCTGCCGAAACGCTCGGCCATGGCGGCGACGGCGTCGTCGTCCTTCATCCGGCCGCCGAGCCAGTCCTTCGCCACATCATTGAAGATCGTGCGGCCGATGGCAAATCCCTTCACCTGGGACTGGCCTTCCGTGACGGTGAAGGCCCTGGCGAGCTCGGCTTCCGGCGCTTCGAGCCCGAGAAGCACGATGCCGCGGCAATAGGGATCGTTGCGGCCGATCACGGCGCCGATGGCCGTCCAGGCCGCGGCGGTCGATTGCGGCTCGAGCTTCCACCAGTCGGGCTTGATGCCCAGCGCATAGAGCTCGGCGAGCGCCCGCGCCACGGTGTCTTCGCGCAATGGCCCGTGCTTGCCGGCGATGATCTCGACGAGCAGCTCGCGGCCGATGCCGCGCGTCGCCTCGAACAGCGTGCGCAGCTTCCGCGCCTG
Source organism: Parvibaculaceae bacterium (assembly GCA_050251035.1). Classification (GTDB taxonomy): domain Bacteria; phylum Pseudomonadota; class Alphaproteobacteria; order Rhizobiales; family Aestuariivirgaceae; genus Taklimakanibacter. Next base: position 30,732 of record JBFWNN010000013.1, on the reverse strand, counting down.
CTCGTCCTTCAAGGCCTGGTCGTCATCGGGATGATAGAAGGCAAGGCATTTGATCGTGTGGCCGACCGGCCATTCGACGAGGCGCGATCCGACATCCTGGGTGAATTCGAAGCGCAAAGGCCGCGAGCCCGGCTCTTCGAGGGGGCGCGCGATCCAGAAATCGTGCTTGGCCGCGTCGAACATCGCCTCGCGGCCATAGGTGTCGTCGAGCAGCATGCCGAAGCCCGGCCTGCCCTTGGCGACATCGGCCGTCGCCTTGACGGCGAGGCGCTTGAAATCGGCGATGCGCCGGCGCGGCACGGCGAGCCGGTCCGCCACCTCTTCGAGCTGCTTCCTGTGGTCGATCGCCAAAGCGAGCAGGGTCGGGGATTGCGGGCGGCGCGTCGTCGCCCAATGGACATGGTTGATCGCCTCGTCGCGGCGCAAAGCGCGGTGCGTGCTGCCTTCTCTCAGGAAGAACTGGAGCTCTTCCCAGGTCGGGATCTCGGGCGAGCACAGGAGCCGCGACACCGCGAAGGCGCCGCAGGCATTGGCCCAGGTCGCCGCCGTCGCATAGTCTTCGCCCGTGAGCCAGCCGCGCAGGAAGCCCGACATGAAGCTGTCGCCGGCGCCCAGCACATTATAGACCTCGATGGGGAAGCCCTGGCCGACGATGCCGTCCTCGATGCGGTTGGGAATGGCATCGGGAAAGACGACGCAGCCCATGGGGCCGCGCTTGAGCACGATCGCCGCCTTGGAGATGGCGCGGATCTTGCGCAATGCGGCAAGCGTGTCCTCTTCGCCGCCGGCGATATGCACCTCTTCCTCGGTGCCGACGATGAGGTCGCAATCGGCGAGGATCGCCTGCAGGCTTTCCGAGACCGTGTCGGACTTGATGTAGCGCTCTTCGCCCGCGGCATGGCCGGCGAGGCCCCAGAGATTGGGCCGGTAGTCGATGTCGAGAATGACGCGGCCACCCTGCGCCTTGGCGATCGCCATCGCCTTCGTCTGGGCGGCGCGGGTGTTGGCCCTGGCAAAATGCGTGCCGGTGACGAGGACGGCGCGGCTCGAGCGGATGAAGCCGGGATCGATGTCGTCTTCCGAAAGCGCGCTGTCGGCGCAGTTGTCGCGGTAGAAGATGAGCGGGAAGGTCTTGTCGTTCTCGACCGAGAGGAGGACGAGCGAGGTCAGCCGCTCCTTGTCGGTGGCGATGCCGTCCAGCGCCACGCCCTCGCGGGCCATCTGCTCCTTGATGAAACGGCCCATCTGCTCGTCGCCGACGCGGGTGATGAGGCCCGATTTGAGCCCGAGCCGCGCCGTGCCGATGGCGATATTGGACGGACAGCCGCCCACCGACTTGGCGAAGGAGGCGATGTCCTCGAGCCTGGAGCCGATCTGCTGCCCGTAGAGATCGACGGACGACCGCCCGATCGTGATGACGTCAAGTTCCGCCATGGGCCTCCCATAGACGCTGGCTTTTCTGTACGCTTGACGACATGAAACAATAATTCTATTCAAACGTCAATTCAGAATATTTGTTCCGTTTTCGGGAGGTCGCATGATCAGCTTCGGAGTTCTGGGTGCCGGACGCATCGGCAAGGTCCATGGCGCCACCTTGGCCGGGTCCGGCCGGGCCAAGGTGGCCTATGTCGCCGATGCCGACGCAAAGGCCGCGGACAGCCTCGCCCGTTCGGTCGGCGCCAAGGTCGCCGCAGTCGCGGACGTCATCAAGGCCAAGGACGTGGATGCGATCCTGATCGCTACCCCGACCGACACCCATGCCGATCTCATCGAGGCGGCGGCGAAGGCTGGCAAGATGATCCTGTGCGAGAAGCCGGTGTCGCTGTCGGTCCAGCGCATCGAGGCCTGCCTCGCCGTGGTCGAGAAGGCGCAAGTGCCGCTGATGATCGGCTTCCATCGCCGCTACGATCCCAATTTCTCCGTCCTCGAGAAACGCCTGCGCAAAAACGAGGCGGGCGATGTCGAGATCGTCACCATCACCTGCCGCGATCCCGCCCCGCCACCCGTCGCCTATATCGAGCGCTCGGGCGGGCTCTATCGCGACATGATGATCCACGACTTCGACATGTCGCGCTTCCTCCTGGGCGGCGAGGAGATCGAGACCGTGCATGCGCTGGGCGGCAACCTGGTCGATCCGGCGATCGGCAAGGCGGGCGACATCGACACCGCGGCCGTGCATATGCAGACGAAGCGCGGCGCCATGGTGATCATCACCAATTCGCGGCGCGCCACCTATGGCCACGACCAGCGCATCGAGGTGCATGGCAGCAAGGCGATGCTGCGCGCCGGCAACATCCATCTGACGACGGTCGAATGCGCCAATGCGCAAGGCTTCACCGAAGACCTCATCCCCTTCTCCTTCATCGAGCGTTATGCGGAAGCCTATCGCCTCGAAGTGCTGGCCTTCCTCGATGCGGTGGAGAAAGGTCAGGCGCCGAGCGCCTCCGGCCATGACGGGCTTCAGGCCCAGAAGCTCGCCGAAGCCGCGACCGAAAGCTGGAAGACCGGCAAGCCGGTGAAGGTGAGGTAAGTCAATACTGTCCGTCATTTCCCCTTCTCCCGCAAGCGGGAGAAGGGGAAGTTTGCAAGGGTGCATCAGCTCCCCCGCTTCTCCGCCACCGCCACCGTGAGCGTCATGGCCAGCGCCAGCGTGGCGGCGAGCGAGCGGAAGCCTTCGAAATTCGCTTCCGCCACCTCGAACCAGATCTCGGCATCGCGCGCCAGCGGCGAGAAGGCGCTGTCGGTGATGGCGATCACCGGCACATTGGCACGGGCGGCTTGACTGACCAAGGTTACCGTCTCGCTGGCATAGGGCGTGAAGCTCACCGCCAGCACCGCGTCCTTGGGCGTCGCGAAAGCGACGTCGTTCGAGGCGAGGCCGCCCAACCCGTCGACCAGCACATGGCGGATGGCGAGCTTGCCGAAGGCATAGGCCATGTAGGAGGAGATCGGAAAGGACCGCCTGAGCCCGATGATGTAGATCGTCTGGGCGGTGGCGAGGCGCGCCACGGCCTTGTCGAGCACCTTCGCGTCGATCTTGCCGCCGAGATCGGCGATGGATTTCTGCGCCGCCTCGGAAAAGCCGTCGAACAGGATGCGCGCCTTGGACGCCGATTTCGCATGCTCGCGCAATTGCGCGATGCGCTCCTCGTAATTCGGCACCCGGTCGCGCAAGCGCGCCCGGAAAATCTCCTGCAGCTCGGAAAAGCCCTGATAGCCCATGGCCTGGGAGAAGCGGATGAGCGAGGAGGGTTGCACTTGCGCCTGCTCGGCGATCGAGGCGACCGTGCCGAAGGCGATGTCGTCGGGATTGTCGAGGGCGAAGGCGGCGATCTGGCTCAGGCGCTTGGGCAATGTCTTGCCGCGCTCGATGATCAGCGCCTTGAGGGTCGCGAAGTCCTTGGGGGTGGTGTCGGTCGTCGCCATGGCCCATGACAACAGAAGGGCTTGACGCCGTCAAGCAAAAATGGAATAAATGTTCTAATAACAAAAATAATCACCAGAATATTCTATTTTGGCCCGGCGGGCGGGCGCTGAAAGGGAGGAATAGACAGGTGACCAGCACCGACACCCCATTGCTCGAAGCCAAGGGCGTCACGAAATATTTCGGCGCCATCACGGCGCTGCGCAATGTGAATTTCCACGTGAATTCGGGCGAGGCGCTCGGCGTCGTCGGCGACAATGGCGCCGGCAAGTCCACCTTGATGAAGATCCTCTCCGGCCTCTACCAGCCGAGCGAGGGCCATCTCGCCTTCCAGGGCCAGCCGGTCAACTTCTCGAGCCCGCGCATAGCGCGCAATGCCGGCATCGAGATGGTCTATCAGGACTTCGCCCTTGCCGGGAACCTGCCGATCTACGAGAACATCTATCTCGGCCGCGAGCCCGGCTCCCGGATCGGCGGCCTCACCGTCATCGACAAGGCCAAGGAGCGCGAGATGGCGCAGGCCCATCTCGACAAGCTCAAGATCCATGTGAAGAGCGTCGACCAGTCGGTCGAGGAGCTCTCCGGCGGCCAGCGCCAGGCGGTCGCCATCGCCCGCGCCACCGCCTTCGACGCCAAGGTCGTCATCATGGACGAGCCGACGGCGGCGCTCGCCATCAAGGAGGTCGGCAAGGTGCTCGACCTCATCAAGACGCTGAAGGAGCACGGCGTCGCGGTGATCATCATCTCGCACCGCATGGACGACATCTTCTATGCCTGTGACCGCGTCATGGCCCTATTCCAGGGCACCAACTTCGCCGAAGCGCCGCTCAGCCAGACCAACCGCAACGAGGTCATCGGCTGGATCATGGGAACCAAGGGTCACACCGCGCAGCTCGCGCATGACAAGGTGCACTGATGATCAGCAACAATCCCGCCTTGGCGCGTTTCCTCGAAAGCTACGGCATCATCGTCGTCGTCATCGTCATGATGGCGATCCTCTACGCCACCCAGCCGGCGACCTTCCTGTCGCCGGCCAACATCTCCAATATCCTCAAGCAGAACGCCTTCGCCGCCATGCTGGCGCTCGGCATGTTCGTGGTCATCATCACCGCCGGCATCGACCTTTCGGTCGGCTCGGTGCTGGCGCTGGCGATGATCTGCCTCGCGGTCGCCGACAAGGCCGGCCTGCCCTGGCCGCTCGTCATCCTGGTGGCGCCGCTGGTCGGCATCGCCTCGGGGCTGGTCAACGGCCTCGGCTATACGATGCTGAAATTGCCGCATCCCTTCATCATGACGCTGGGCACGCTCAATATCGCCCGCGGCCTCACCAGCCTCATCAGCCAGGCGCCGATCTCCGGGCTGCAGCCCGAGGTGCGCTATCTCGGCCAGCAATATTACACGCTCGGCATCTTCAGTCCGCCGGCCGGCATCCCGGTCAGCTTCTTCCTCGTGATAATTTGCGCCGTGGGCCTCTGGTTCTTCCTCAACCGCACCAATATGGGCCGGCACATCTTCGCGATCGGGGGCAATCCGCAGGCGGCACGCGTGTCGGGCATCAATGTCGACCGCGTGCTGGTCTATGTCTATGCGATCTGCGGCTTCTTCGCCGGGCTCGCGGCGCTGCTCCTCGCCGGGCGCACCGATTCGGGCTTCCCGCTCGCCGGCGTCGGCGCCGAGCTCGACGCCATCGCCGCTGTGATCATCGGCGGGGCGAGCTTCTTCGGCGGGCGCGGCACAGTCTTGGGCGTGCTTGCCGGCGTGCTCATCATGGGGCTCTTGCGCAACGGGCTCAACCTCAACAATATCAGCCCGTTCTGGCAGCAGATCCTGATCGGCCTCATCATCATCATCGCCGTCTATATCGACGTGCTGCGGCGGCGCGCCGCGACACGCAAATGAAACGTCGCATCCGGGCGTGTCTCCGGGCCGGATGCACCTAGTGTCGGAGACGTCTTGTCCATGGGAGGAACAGATGAAGAGATTTCTGATTGCGGGCGCCGCTTTGGCGGCCCTGAGCTTTGCCGGTTCGGCGGCCTTCGCCGATCCGATCGTGCTCGACATGAAAGGTCCGGGTGCCGGCAACCCGTTCTGGGCCGCGGTCCAGGCGGGAGCCGAGGAGAAGGGCAAGGAGCTCGGCGTCGAAGTGGTGGTCATGTCGCCGCCGGCCGAGTCCGACGTCCAGGCGCAGATCGCCCAACTCGAGGACATGCTGGCCAAGGGCATCGCCGGCCTGGCTCTGGCGCCCACCGACCCCAATGCGCTGGCCCCCGTCGTCGATGCGGCGAAGGCCAAGAACGTGCCGGTGGTGTTCGTCGACACCAAGGGCACCAATGAAGGCGTGACCTTCATCGGCACCAACAACGAAGTCGGCGCCAAGCTCGCCGCCGATTTCATCTGCTCGAAGGTCGAAAAGGGATCGGACGTGGCGATCCTGCAGGGCATCATCACGCAATCGACCGGCCAGGCGCGCGCCACCGGCGCCAAATCCGGCCTCGAGGCTTGCGGCCTCAAGGTCGTCGCCGAGCAGCCGGCCGATTGGGACCGCGCCAAGGGCCAGTCGGTGATGGAGAACATCCTCACCGGCAATCCCAACATCAAGGCGGTCTTCGCCTCCAACGACAACATGGCGCTGGGCGCGGTCGAGGCCCTCAAGTCCGCCGACAAGCTCAAGGACGTCATGGTGGTCGGCTTCGACGCCAATCCCGACGCGGCCGCCTCGATCCTCGCCGGCGACATGACCGCGTCCGTCGCCCAGGCGCCCAAGAACATGGGCGCCTTCGCGGTCGAGAACCTGGTCAAGCTGCAGAAAGGCGAGAAGATCGACGCGGTGATCGACACCGGCACGGTGCTGGTCACCAAGGAGAATGCCGATCAGTACAAATAAGACCGGTTTTCTGTTGTCTTCATTGCGGGTCCCGGCGAAAGTCGGGGCCTGTTTTCTTGCAAGGGCGTCACATGACCTCACTCGGCATCGGCCTGATCGGCACGGGCTTCATGGGCAAATGCCATGCGATGGCCTGGAGCCATGTGCGGCCGGTCTTCGGCGACATGCCGGAGATCAGGCTCGAGGCCTTGTGCGACGTGGATCCCGAGCTCACCGCGAAGCGCGCCGCCGAATATGGCTTTGCGCGCGCCGAAACCGACTGGCGCAAGCTCGTCGATGATCCCCTGATCGACATCGTGTCGATCACCGCCCCCAACAATGTGCATCGCGAGATGGCGGTCGCCTTCCTCGACGCCGGCAAACATGTGTGGTGCGAGAAGCCCATGGCGCTGACGCTCGATGAGGCGGAAGGCATGGCGGCGGCGGCGCGGACGGCCAAGGGCCGCACCTTGCTCGGCTACAACTACATCAAGAACCCGGCGGTGCTGCATGCCAAGCACCTGGTCCAGGCCGGCGCCATCGGCGAGGTGGTGCATTTCCGCGGGCAGGTGGACGAGGATTACTTGGCCTCGCCCGAGGTGCCGTGGAGCAAAAGGGCGCGCATCGACCTCTGGGGCCTCGGCACGCTCGGCGACATCACCTGCCACCTGGTGAGCTTCGCCCATTTCCTCATCGGCGACATCGCCGCGGTGGCGGCCGACATGGAGACCGTGGTCAAGGCACGCCCGGTTCCGGGCACCGACGAGATGCGCGAGGTCGAGAACGAGGACATCGCCCACGCCATCGTGCGCTTCACATCCGGGATTTCCGGCACGCTCGTCTCGAGCCGCGCCGCCTGGGGCCGCAAGAACCTCATCCGCTTCGAGATCCACGGCCGCAAGGGCATGCTGACCTTCGACCAGGAGCGGCTCAATGAATTGCAGCTCTATGTGAGCGAGGGAGCCGAGGCGACGCGCGGCTTCCGCACCATCCTCACCGGCCCCGCCCATCCACCCTATGCGCAGTTCACGCCGGTCGCCGGCCATCAGCTCGGCTTCAACGAGCTCAAGGTCATCGAGGCGAAACACCTTCTCGACTGCATCGCCTCCGGCGGCGAATGCTTCGTCAATTTCGCCGAAGGGCTCAAGATCGAGCGCGTCATCCACGGCATGGCGCGCTCGGCCCGGGAGCGGCGCTGGATCGAGGTGAGCTAAAGCGTGATGGCTTTATAATGAGTCGTCATCACGCTTTATCCTTTTGTTTGTGCATGATCTTCTCGGAAAGCCGGTGTTCACTTTTCCGGATCATGATTAGTCTCTCACGACGTGCGCTGCTGCGGCGCTCTCCATGTCGGGCATGGCGGAGATCGACTTCTTCAGGATGCTCACGAAGTCGGTGTAGAAGCCGCGAATGACATTCGCCTCATGGGTCAGCACCACGATATGCACGGTGAGACGCTGCTTCAGGTTGCGCAGGAACAGGCCGGGCCTGAGCATGCTGCGCGCCGTGAGACGGTCGACGATCGCCGCGCCGCAGCCCGCCGCGGCAAAGGCGCAGGCGAGATAATAGGTCTGCACTTCGATGGCGGGATTGTAGCTGCAGCCCAGCCGCTCGCGCTCGTCGGCGATAAGGCCGCCGACGCCGTCGCTGCGCGACAGGCCGACCAGCTCCTGGTCGTTAATCTCGGCCAGATCGACATCGCCGCCGTCGCGCGGGCCCAGATAGACGAGATCGATCTCGCCGATGACCTGGGTGCGCAGATCCGGACGCTCGTCCGGGAAGATCGACACGGCGAGATCGAGCTGGCGCGAGCGCAAGGCGGCCACCAGCGCCTCGATATGATTGGTCTCGACCTCGCAGATGACCGAGGGGTAGGTCTTGCGGAAATCGTGAATGGTCTTCGGCATGATCGAAAGGCCGAGGCTCGGCAGACAGCCGACATGGAGCCGGCCTTGCGGAAAGCGCCGCAGATTGGCCGATAGCTTGCGCAACTGGTCGAGACCGGCATTGAGCTTCACGACCTCGACATAGAGAAGCTCGGCCTCGGCGGTGGGCAGAAGCCGTCCCTTGATCCGCTCGAACAGCCTGAAGCCCAATGAGGATTCGGCGTGCTGCAGCACCTTGCTCGCGGCCGGCTGCGACACGCCGAGCAGGGCGGCGGCCTTGCTGATCGATCCGGCCTGCTTGATGGCGTGGAATACTTCTATATGGCGCAGCCGCAAGCGGTCTCCTTACCCACAAGCTCATAACCTGAAGTTATATATCCCGTCCATAATCAAATTTGACCATCGGGCCATCGGCCCCGAAATTGGCCATATGGAACGGGCATTGCCGCGCTGCCGGCAGCCGGCAGGCTGCCGGAGCGTGGGCCGCCTTTTCCAAGCCAGTTCATAACCACGAATAAGGTCCGGGAGGAGCTAAAGTGCGCAATCGGAACACAATCTTGGGATTTTCACGCCGGGCGATCCTGGCCAGGGCTCTCTATGCGGTGCTCGCAGCGACGGCGCTGACCGCGGCACCGCTTGCCTTCGCCGATGCGGCGACGCTGCGGGTAGGCGTCCGGGAAGACGCGCTCACCATCGATCCCATCGCCTCGAGCGACAATGCCTCGATCTGGGCCGAGCTGCAGATCTATGACCAGCTGGTCCGCCCCAGCAAGGACGGCACCAAGCTCGAGCCCGGCATCGCCGAGTCCTGGACGGTGTCGCCCGACGGCAAGGAATACAGCTTCAAGCTGCGCCCCGATGCGAAATTCTCCGACGGCACGCCGGTGACCGCGGCCGATGTCGAATTCTCGCTCAAGCGGGCGGCCGGGGAGAAGTCGGAATGGGGCCGCTTCTTCCGTCCGATCACCATTTACCAGGTCGTCGACGACCACACCATCGTGATGAAGCTCGAAAAGCCGTTCACGCCGATCATCAACAATCTGGCGATGTTCAGCGCCTCGATCCTTCCGGCCAAGCTGGTCGAAGCGCAGGGCGACGCCTTCTTCGAGAAGCCGGTGGGCTCCGGCCCCTTCGTCCTCAATTCCTGGGCGCGCGGCCAGAAGATGGAGCTCGGCAAGAACCCGCATTACTGGGAGAAGGGCAAGCCGGCGATCGACGGCGCTACGCTCGAAATCGTGCCGGAAGACAATTCGCGGGTGCTGAAGCTCAAGGCCGGCGAGCTCGACGCGATCATCGAGGTTCCGTTCAACCAGGCCGCGACCCTCAAGACCGATTCCAGCGTCAAGGTCGGCGTGGCGCAGGTCTTCCGGGTCGACATGGTGCAGATCAACACCACGAAGAAGCCGTTCGACGACATGCGCGTCCGCCAGGCGATGAACTTCGCGGTCGACAAGCAGGCCATCGTCGACGGCATCTTCCGCGGCGACGCGGTGGCGGCGACCTCGTCCATCCCGATCATGGCCTACCACAATGAAGAGCTGAAGCCCTACCCGGTCGATCTCGAAAAGGCCAAGGCGCTGCTCAAGGACGCAGGCCTCGAATCGGGCTTCAAGACCAGCATGCTGGTGCGCGGCGGCGACGTCACCAGCCGGCAGATCGGCAGCGCGATCCAGGCGTCGCTCCGCCAGATCGGCATCGAGGTCGAATTGCAGACGATCGAAGGCTCGTCGCAGTTCAGCACCACCAAATCGGGAAATTACGAGCTGTCGCTCTCCTATGCGACCAGCGACACGATCGACCCCGACCAGCTCGTCGGCTTCACCATGATCAATCCGGAGCGCGCCAATGCCTTCCATACGCAGTGGAAGGACGACCGCGTCAACGAGCTCTATGCACTGGAACGCTCGACCAATGACGGCGACGAGCGCGGCAAGATGTTCAAGGAGATCGAGGCCCGGGTTCATGAGGCCGCTCCCTTCATCTTCCTGTTCACGCCCAAATCGGCCTATGCGATGCGCGCCAATGTCGAGGGCTTCGAGGTCCTGCCGACGGCGAACTATTCGCTGAAGGACGTGGTGATCAAGTAGGTTGAAGGGCATCCCTTCTCCCTTCTCCCGCGCACGCGTGGGAGAAGGGAAGGGTAGCTTCTGCAGCACGTGACGCGTCAGTTCTAAATGAAGATCGTCTTTTTCTGCCTGTCGCGGATCGTCCAGCTCGTGCCGGTGCTCATCGGCATCACGCTGGTGGCGTTCCTTCTGCTGCGCGTCATGCCGGGCGATCCGGCGACGCTGATGCTCGGCAGCCGCGGCACGCCGGAAGACATCGCCAAGCTCAATACCGAGCTCGGCCTCGACCAGCCGCTCTGGCGGCAATATCTGCGCTTCCTCGGCGACATGGTGCAGGGCAGCTTCGGCCGTTCCATCGCCTACAAGGCCGATATCGCACCGCTGATCTTCGAAAGACTGTGGCCGAGCCTCGCTCTGGTCGGGCTGTCCACGATCATGGCGGTGATCATGACCGTGCCGCTCGCCATGCTGGCGGCGATCCGGCGCGGCGGCGCCTTCGACCAGGCGGTGCGCGTCCTCTTCGTCATGGCCATGTCCATGCCGTCCTTCTGGCTGGGAGTCCTGCTCATTCTGCTCCTCGCCATCTATGTGCCGCTGTTCCCGGTGTCGGGCTATGGCGACGGCTTCTGGGACAGGCTGCATCATTTGGTGCTGCCCTCCTTCATCATCGCGCTCGGCACCGCAGCGCTCACCATCCGCTCGCTCAGGAGCTCGATCATCGCGGTTCTCGGCGCCGACTATATCGACACGGCGCGCGCCAAGGGCCTGGTCGAGCGCCAGGTGTTGTGGGGCCATGTCTTCCGCAACTCGCTGACCTCGACCATCTCGGTGCTCGCGGTCCATACGAGCTGGGTGATCGGCGGCACGGTGGTGATCGAAACGGTGTTCGGCATCCCGGGCCTCGGCTCGCTGCTGGTGTCCTCGATCTCGGCGCGCGACTATCCGATGGTGCAGGCGCTCACCGTCACCTTCGCGACGCTCGTCGTCCTCATCAACCTTCTGACCGATCTCGCCTACGCCCTGGTCGATCCGCGCGTGAGCCTGTCATGAGGCCGCTCGTTTCGAGCGAGACGGCCGAAAGATTTCGGCGCAACCGCAATCTCCATATCGGCCTGGTGCTGCTCGCCATCCTGGTGCTGGCGAGCGTCATCGGCCCCCTCGTCGTTCCACACGATCCGGTGGCGATCGATTTCGCCGCCACTCTGCAGCCGCCGAGCCTCGCCCATCCCTTCGGCACCGACGATCTCGGCCGCGACGTCCTGGCGCGGGTCATCGCCGCGGCGCGCGTCGATCTCGAAGTGGTCGCCATCTGCGTTCTCCTGCCCTTCCTCATCGGCTCGGCCGTCGGCCTCGTCTCCGGCTATTTCGGCGGCTGGCTGGATCTGGTGCTGATGCGCTTCGTCGACATCCTCTGGGCCTTCCCGTTCTACGTGCTGGTGATCTCGATCGTGGGCGCGCTCGGCCCCAGCGTCGGCAACATGTATCTGGCCTTCACGCTGGTGGTATGGATCTCCTTCGCGCGGATCGTCAGAGGCGAGGTGCTGCTCGCCAAGCAGCTCGACTATGTCAAGGCGGTGAAGGTGCTCGGCTACAGCCACGCGCGCATCATGTTCAGGCACATATTGCCGAATGTCATCACGCCGGCGATCGTCTTCATGATGGCCGATGTGGTGCTCACCATCCTCGCCGTCACCTCGCTCGGCTTTCTCGGCCTCGGCATCCAGCCACCGACGCCCGAATGGGGCGTCATGATCGCCGACGGCCGCAATTTCATCCAGGACGGCTGGTGGATCTCGCTGTTTCCGGGCCTCGCCATCGTCCTCGTCGGCGTCACCTTCACCTTTCTCGGCGACGGTCTCGATGATTTCCTGAGGCCCAAAGCATGAGCGCGCCTCTCCTCAGCGTTCGCGATCTCCGGGTCACCTTCGCCGGCCGGAGCAAGACCGTGCGGGCCGTCGACGGCGTCAGCTTCGACATAAGACCGGGCGAGATCTTCGGGCTCGTCGGCGAATCGGGCTCGGGAAAGAGCGTCACTTGCCGCTCGCTGATCCGGCTGTTCGGCGGTGCCGCGCCAAGCCGCATCGAAGGCTCGATCCGGTTCGAGAATCGCGATCTGGCGGCGCTGCCGCCCGCCGATTTCACCCAGATCCGCGGCAGCCGCATCGCCATGATCTTCCAGGATCCGATGACCGCGCTCAACCCGACGATGCGCATCGGCCGCCAGATCGAGGAAGGCCTCGTCCGGCATGGCCGCCTCGACGGCAGGAGCCCGCGCGCGGCGGCCATCGATCTTCTCAAGTCGGTCGGCGTCACCGCGCCCGAGAGGCGGCTCGGTGCCTATCCGCACGTCTTCAGCGGCGGCATGCGCCAGCGCGTGCTCATCGCCATAGCGCTTGCCTGCCGGCCGAAACTGCTGATCGCCGATGAGCCGACCACGGCGCTCGACGTCACCGTCCAGGATCAGATCCTGAAGCTGATCCTGCGCCTGCGCGAGGAGACCGGCATGGCGGTCCTCCTCGTAACCCATGATCTGGGCGTCGTCGCACAGACCTGCGATCGCGTCGCGGTGATGTATGCGGGACGCATCGCCGAAACCGCCGATACAGGCCAGCTGTTCGCGCGGCCATCGCATCCCTATACGCGGGCCCTTCTCGGCGCGTTGCCCGCCATGCGCAACAAGCACGAACGGCTGGAGCCCATCGGCGGGGCGCCGCCCGATCTCTCCGATCCACCGCCCGGCTGCCGCTTCCATCCCCGATGCCGCCATGCCGTGACGCAGTGCGCGCGCGAGCTGCCGCCTTTGCTGCCGGTGGAGCCCGGCCATGACAGCGCCTGCATCAGGATGGGAGAGCTCGCATGAGCGCCGCCAAGCCCTTGCTCGAGGTCAGCCATGTGTCGAAGACCTATGCGCTCGACCGGCCCTTGAGCGATGTGCTTGCCGGCAAGCCGAAGGCCCGGCTCAAGGCCCTGCGCGATGTCAGTCTCACCGTCAATGCCGGCGAGATCCTGGGCGTGGTCGGCGAGTCCGGCTGCGGGAAATCGACGCTCGGCCGCTGCATAGTCGACCTCGACCGGCCGGAAAGCGGCAGTTTCGCCTGGCAGGGCGGCGCGTTCGACGACGACCGCCGCGCCCGGGCGCGGCAGATTCAGATGGTGTTTCAGGATCCCTATGCCTCGCTCAATCCGCGCATGACGCTCGGCGCCATGCTGGAGGAAGCCCTCAAGGTGCATGGCGCGGTCAGCGGCGCCGAAGCGCGGCGCCGGCGCGTCGACGAGCTCCTCACCATGGTCGGACTTACGCCGGCGCTCAAGGACCGGCTGCCGCATGCGATCAGCGGCGGCCAGCGCCAGCGTATCTCGATCGCCCGCGCATTGGCGGTCGAGCCCCGGCTCATCATCGCCGATGAACCGGTGTCCGCGCTCGACGCCAGCGTGCAGGCGCAGATCATCAACCTGCTCGAGGACCTGCGCGCCAGGCTGGGCATCGCCATCATGTTCATCGCGCATGACCTCAATGTCGTGCGCCATGTCAGCGATCGCATCGCCGTCATGTATCTGGGCGAAATCGTCGAGGTCGCGGAGACGGAGACGCTGTTCGCGAGGCCCGAGCATCCCTATACGAGGGGACTGCTCGCGGCCATCCCGATGCCCGATCCGAAACAGCGCAGCATGGCGCCCGGCATCGAGGGCGAGGTTCCCGATCCACTGGCGCCGCCGCTGGGCTGCGGCTTCTCGACCCGTTGCCCCTTCGTGCTCGCGGCCTGCCGCGCCGAGCATCCGGCGCTTCGGGAAGGAGAGCCGGGCCACAGCGTGCGCTGCCTCGTTCCGGAGGCCTCCACCCAGTTCGATTTCACATCACGCTCCTGATCCATGTCACCATTCGAGGACACCTTCATGCCGTCACAGAATTCATCATCAGCGGAAAGAGCCGGCAGCGCGCTCGTCGCCTGGATCGGGGAACGATTTGCCCCCGAGGGCGTCGGCGCCGACGATTTTGCCGTGACGCTTCATCTGCATGATGGCGAGGAAGGGCCGGTCGGCGCGAGTTTCAGCTATCGCGGCGATGCGTCCTTCTATCCGTGCAGCGTCGTCAAGATGTTCTACATGGCGGCCTTGCAGCAGGCCTATGAGGAGGGCCGGCTTCGCGAAACGCCCGAGCTCGCCCGCGCCATGCACGACATGATCAAGTGGTCGAGCAACATGGCGACGAACTACATCATCGATCACCTGAGCGGCACGACCGGCGACACCGAGCTCGGCGACAGCGAGATGACGGGCTGGATCGCAGCGCGGCAGAACGTCAATCGCTATTTCCGCTCGCTCGGGCTGCCGGAGTTCGAAGGGATCAACGTGTCGCAGAAGCTCATGGACGACGACCGCTATGGGCGAGAGAAGATCTTCGTGCAGCATGGCGGCAACAATCACAACCGGCTGACCACTGATTCCGCCGCGGCGCTGCTGGCCCGGATCATGAGCGGCGAGATGATCTCGCGAGAGCGCTCGAAGGTCATGCGCGACACGCTGCATCGGCCCAATACCGGGGATTTCCGCGACCTGCCGCAGGCGCAGCTCAAGGGCTTTCTGGGCGAAGGCATGCCCGACGGGGCGCGCATCTGGGCGAAAGCCGGCTGGACCGGCTGGACGGGGGACAAGCTCGCGAGCTATCGCCGCCATGACGCGTTGCATGCGGTGCTGCCAGAAAGCGGGGTCTTCACGCTCGTCGTGTTCAGCCAGGGCAGATGGCCGTCGGACAGCGTGACCATGCTGCCCGAGATCGGCGCGAAAGCGGTCGAGCTTGTCGGGAGAACCGCTCGCGCCGGATGAGGGCTCGAGCTCGAGCTTCAGCCTTCGTCAAGTCTTCACCGGCAATCCCGACGCCGCGGCCTCGATCCTCGCCGGCGAGATGACTGCGTCGGTGGCCCAGGCGCTGAAGAACATGGGCGCCTTCGCGGTCGAGAACCTGGTCAAGCTGCAGAAGGGCGAGAACGCGATGATCGCCACCGGCACGGTGCGCCGGTCGCCTGCCGTCAGCTCGACCTCAACGAGCTCAAGATCATCGAGGCGAAGCACCTTCTCGACTGCATCGGCACCGGCGGCGAATGTTTCGTCAATTTCGCCGAAGGGCTCAAGATCGAGCGCGTCATCCACGGCATGGCGCGCTCGGCGCGGGAGCGGACCTGGGTGGATGTGGCGTGAGGGCTCAGGCCTGCCCGATCTCGTGCCCGGCGAGGCGCTCGAGAACTTTCGCCAGGGCCGAATGATCCAAACCCTGATCGCCATGCGCCGCCGCGGCATTGAACAATTGCTGGCAGCTCGCGGTGTGCGGCAGCGACAGGCCAAGGCTCCTGGCGCCTTCGAGGGCGAGGTTCAGATCCTTCTGGTGCAGCGCGATGCGGAAGCCCGGATCGAACTTACGCTGCACCATGCGCTCGCCATGGACCTCGAGGATGCGCGAGCTGGCGAAGCCGCCGAGCAGGGCCTGGCGGACCCGGGCCGGATCGGCGCCCGCCTTGGAGGCGAACAACAGCGCTTCGGCGACCGCCTCGATGGTCAAGGCGACGACGATCTGGTTGGCGACCTTGGTCGTCTGGCCGGCGCCGGTCGCGCCCACCAGCGTGATGTTCTTGCCCATCAAAGTGAACAAGGGCTTCACCTTGTCGAAGACGGCGTCCTTGCCGCCGACCATGATGGTGAGGCTCGCATTCTTGGCGCCGATCTCGCCGCCCGAGACCGGCGCGTCGAGATAATCGCAGCCGAGCGTCTCGATGCGGCGGGCGAAATCCATCGTGGCGATGGGCGAGATGCTGCTCATGTCGACGACGGTCTTGCCGGGTGTCAGGCCTTCGGCGATGCCGTCTTCGCCGAAGAGCACCGTTTCGACATCGGGCGTGTCGGGGACCATGGTGATGATGATGTCGGCCTGACGCGCCACCTCGCGGTTGCTGGCGCAGAGTGTCGCGCCCTTGGCCACGAGCTCGGGGAGCTCGCGCTTGCGCTTGGGTATGAACAGCTTGTGGCCGCCGGCCAGAAGATGGCCGGCCATGGGTGCCCCCATGATGCCGAGACCGATGAATCCGATAGTGCTCATGCGTCCTCCCGAACTGGTTCAGGGCGGAAGGCGGACATCCAGTCGAGGCCCGCTTCCGCCGTCGTCTTTGGCTTGTATTCGCAGCCGATCCAGCCGGCATAGCCCAGCTCGTCGATGCGGCGCAGCAAATAGGCATAGTTGATCTCGCCGGTGCCCGGCTCATGGCGGCCGGGATTGTCGGCGAGCTGGATGTGGCCGATCCGGCCGATCAGCCGCTCGATCGTGCGCGCGAGATCGCCTTCCATCACCTGCGCGTGATAGATGTCATATTGCAGCTTGATGTTCGGGACGCCTGCCGCATCGATGAGGGCGAGCGCCGTCTCCGTGCGGCTGACGGCGAAGCCCGGAATGTCGCGGGTGTTGATCGGCTCCAGCAGCAGCTCGATGCCCGCTTCGGCGAGCTTGCCTGCGGCATAGCGGAGATTTTCGGTCAAGGTCTGATGGAGCACGGCCTCGGCGACGCCCTTGGGCGCGATGCCCGCCAGGCAATTGAGTCGCGGGCACTTGAGCGCGCGCGCATAGTCGATCGCGGTGTCGACGCCGCTCCGGAACTCGGCGACCCGGTCGGGATGGCAGGCGATGCCGCGCTCGCCCGCCGCCCAATTGCCGGCCGGCAGATTGTGGAGGACGAGGGTAAGCCCGTTCTGCTTCAAGAGGCCGGCAAGCTGCTGCTTGTCGAACTCATAGGGAAACAGGAACTCGACGGCCGAGAAGCCGGCGCGCGCCGCCGCGGCGAAGCGGTCGCAGAAGGAGAGCTCGGTGAACAGCATCGTCAGATTGGCGGCAAATCTCGGCATCTATGGCCCTCGTTCGGTTGTTCAGGTTCAGCGGACCGTCTCGAGCTCTTCGCTCGCGCGTGACAGCGACGGATCGAGACAGAGGATCTCCTCGAACTCGTTGACGCTGTCGATCTCCGTGCCCATGGAGATGTTGGTCACGCGCTCCAGGATGAATTCGAGCACGACCGGCACCTGATGCTCGTCCATGAGCTTCTGGGCCTGGGCGAAAGCATCCTTGAACTCATTGGGCGACTGCACCCTGATGCCCTTGCAGCCCAAGCCTTCGGCGACGCGCACGTGATCGACGCCATAGCCCGCGACCGGTGCTCCGTCGGCCACGGCATTGATGTTCTCGAAAGCGAGGCTCACTTCGTAATCCATCTGGAAGCCGCGCTGGGCCTGGCGGATCAGGCCGAGATAGGAGTTGTTGACGACGATATGCAGGTAAGGAAGCTTGTGCTGGGCACCGACCGCCAACTCCTCCAGCATGAACTGGAAATCATAGTCGCCCGACAGGGCCACGATCCTGCGCTCAGGATCGGCGGCACGCACCCCGAGCGCCGCCGGCAAGGTCCAGCCGAGCGGCCCCGCCTGGCCGCAATTGATCCAGTTGCGCGGCTTGTAGACGCTGAGGAACTGCGCGCCCGCGATCTGCGACAGGCCGATGGTGGTGACATAGCAGGTGTCGCGGTCGAGACACTCGTTCATTTCCTGGTAGACGCGCTGCGGCTTGAGCGGAACCTGATCGAAATGGCTGCGGCGCAGCATGTTCTTCTTGCGATGCTGGCACGAGGCGGCCCAGCCGGCGCGGTCCCTGAGCGTGCCCTTGGCCTTCATCTCGCGGGCCACCGCGATGAACTGGACCAGGGCGGCGCGCGCATCCGAGACGATGCCGTAATCGGGGCCGAAGACCCGGCCGATCTGCGTCGGCTCGATGTCCACATGCACGAAGCGCCGGCCCTTGCGATACACCTCGACCGAGCCCGTATGGCGGTTGGCCCAGCGATTGCCGATGCCGAGGACGAAGTCCGATTTGAGGAAAGTCGCATTGCCATAGCGGTGGCTGGTCTGCAGCCCGACCATGCCGGCCATGAGCTCATGATCGTCGGCTATGGCGCCCCAGCCCATCAAAGTGGGGACGACCGGGATGCCGGTGAGCTCGGCGAATTCGACCAGGAGATCGCAGGCATCGGCGTTGATGACGCCGCCGCCGGCGACGATCAGCGGCCGCTCGGCCTCGTTCAGCATCGCCAGGGCCTTCTGCGCCTGCGGGCGGGTGGCGGCGGGCTTGTAGGCCGGCAGCGGCTCATAGGTCTCGATGTCGAACTCGATCTCCGCCGTCTGCACGTCGATCGGCAGATCGATGAGGACGGGGCCCGGACGGCCGGAGCGCATGACATGAAAGGCCTGCTGGAAGACCATGGGCACGAGGGCGGGCTCGCGCACGCACACCGCCCATTTCGCCACCGGCTTGGCGATGGCCTCGATGTCGATGGCCTGGAAGTCCTCCTTGTGCATGCGCGCGCGGGGTGCCTGGCCGGTGATGCACAATATGGCGATCGAGTCGGCCGCCGCGGCATAGAGGCCAGTGATCATGTCGGTGCCGGCGGGTCCCGACGTGCCGATGCAGACGCCGATGCCGCCCGCCTTGGCGCGGGTATAGCCGTCGGCCATATGCGCCGCGCCCTCGACATGGCGGGCCAGGATGTGGCGGATGGATCCCCGGCTGCGCAGCGCCGAATAGAGCGGGTTGATCGCAGCACCCGGAACGCCGAAGGCGCAGGTCACGCCCTCCTTTTCGAGCACCAGAACCGCCGCATCGACTGCCCGCATCCGCGCCATGGCATAACTCCGCTGTAGGACCTTGTTGGTCAGCCTTCAGCTTGACACGGCGCACGGTCTTCCGCAATTTTTTCAAAAAACTTTTTCATTTTCTGAAGAAATGTGCTTACTATCTGAAATCACGCGGCAATTGGTTTTTTGGAGGCCTTTGGCCTTACCCGGAGGAGGTCATTTCATGGCGGACATTATGGAGAAGCGGCAGCGCGGGCGGCCACGCGGTCTGGGCGCCGATGCGGGGGCGGTCAAGTCGCTCGAGCGGGCTTTGCATATATTAAGCCGCGTCGCGGAGAGCGATGGCCAGTCGCTGAGCGAGATCGCCGCCGCCACCGGCCTGCCGGCGCCGACCGTCTATCGCATGCTGGTCTCGCTCGAGGGCTTCCACATGGTCGAGTTCGACCAGCCGGCGCAATTGTGGTCGGTGGGCGTCGGGGCGTATCGCCTGGGCGCCGCCTTCCTGCGCCGGCGCAAGCTGGTCGACCGCGCGCGGCTCGCGATGCAGGATCTCGCGCGCGACACCGGCGAGACGGCCAATCTCGGCGTCGCGGAAGACGACAGCGTCGTGTTCGTCAGCCAGGTGGAAACGCATCAGGCGATCCGCGCCTTCTTCCGTCCCGGCCAGCGCACGCCCTTCCATGCCTCGGGCATCGGCAAGGCGATGCTGGCGCATTTCCCGCCCGACCGCATCGCCCATGTCGTCGGCCAGGGCGCGCTCGAGACATTCACCGCCAAGACGCTGTCCTCGGCGCAGTCGCTCACCGCGGATCTGGACGAGATCCGCAAGCGCGGCTGGTCGCTCGACGATGAGGAGCGCTATCCCGGCATGCGCTGCATCGCGGCGGCGATCTTCAACGAGCATGGCGAGCCCCTGGGCGGCATCTCGGTCTCCGGGCCGACCATGCGCCTCACGCCGGAACGTGTCGCCGATATCGCCGCGCATGTGTGCCGCGCGGCGGCGAACGTCACCGAGATGATCGGCGGGCAGCCGCCCGGATGACCGGCCGGCCGCGCCATCGCTGTCAGGATGTGACGTTCATCCGGCGTTTCCGGACAACAGGTCGTTGAGCGCCAAAGCGACCACTTTGGTGGCGAGGACGAGATCATCCAGCTTCAGCTTCTCGTCGGCGCGGTGCGCGTTGGCTTCCAGCATGGTGCGCGGGCCGGCGCCATAGAGCACCGTCGGTATCCCGGCGTTGCAGTAATGCCGCGCGTCGGTGTAGAGCGGCACGCCATGCAGCGCCACGGGCTCGCCGATGAGATCGGCGGCGTGCTTCTGCAGGGCGCCGGCCAGCCGCTCATGGCCGGGCAGCGGCTTCAGCGGGTTGGCCAGCATCAGCTGGCGGATGTTGCATTCGACGCCGGGAAAGTCGCGTGCCGACGTCTCGATGAAGCGGACCAGGTCGCGCGCCACCTCGGCGCCATTCTCCTCGGGGATCATGCGCCGGTCGATGCGCATGGTGATCTTGTCGGGGACGACATTGGTGTTGATGCCGCCGGAGATCAGGCCGACCACCATCGAGGGCGTGGTGATCCCTTCCACCGCCGACGTCCGGTCGGCAAAGCCTTTGCGCAGCTCGTAGAGCCGGTTCAATATGTGGGTCGCGGCCTCGAGCGCATCGATGCCGGTCTCCGGGCGCGCCGCATGGGCGGACTTGCCGCGCACCTCGACGTCGAGATGCAGGCAGCCATTATGCGCGGTCACGACGCCATAGGAGAGGCCGGCGCAGATGGCGTAGTCCGGCTTGGTCAGGCGCTCGGCAAGGAGAAGTGCCGGGCCGATCTCGCCGCCGACCTCCTCGTCATAGGTCAGATGGATCTCGACCGTGCCGGAGAGCTTCTCGCCGAGCGACATCAGCGCCAGCAGCGCATAGGCATAGGTCACGAAGTCGGACTTCGACGTCGCGACGCCGCGCCCATACATCCAGCCGTCGCGGACCAAGGCGCCATAGGGATCGACCGTCCAGCCTTCGCCGGGAGCCACCACGTCGCCATGGGCGTTGAGCGCGATGGTCGGCCCGTCGCCGAAGCGGCGGCGCACGATGAGATTGGAGGCGCTGATCATGCCCACCTTCTCGATCAGCGCTTGCGGGATGGGGTGGCGCTCGACGGTGAAGCCCAGCTTTTCGTAGAGCTCAGCAGCGCGGTCGGCATGCGCCCGGCAATCTCCGGGCGGATTGTCGGAGGCCGTCTTCACCAGCTCGCCCAGCATGGCGACCATGTCGTTCCGGCGTGTGTCGATGAAGTCCAGGAGGGCTTTTTCCCGAGTTGTTGACGCAGAGGTGACCGACTTCGAATCCATTATTTTTATGCCTTTGAAAAGTTCTCGATGAAGCTGAGGAGGACGGCGGCGCCGGCCGCGACGTCGGGCGCGCTGACGGATTCCGCCGGGGAATGGCTGACGCCGTCCTTGCAGCGCACGAAGATCATGCCGATGTCGGTCAAGCCGCTCATGGCCATGCCGTCATGGCCGGCGCCGCTCGGCAGCTTGAGGATGCCGATCCCGGTCCGCGCGACGGCGCCTTCGATCTGCGCGACAAGCGATGGCGAGCAGGGGCAGGATTTCGCGTCGAGCAGGACGTCGACTGCGAAGCCCACGCCGCGCACCGCCGCGATGCCCTTCGCCTCGGCGAGGAAGGCGGTGTAGGCCGCGGCGCGCACGGCGTCGTCCGCCGATCGCAGGTCGAGCGTGAGCGACGCCGCGCCGGCAATCACATTGATGATGCCGGGCTCGGCCTTGATGAACCCGACCGTGGCGACGGTGTCCTCATGCGCGCGGGCGATCTGTTCGGCGGCGAGCGCGATCTCGCACGCTGCCAGCACCGGATCGCGCCTGAGCGCCATCGGCACGGTGCCGGCATGATTGGGCACGCCGGTGAGCCGGATCATGGCGCGCGTCTGGCCGCTGATGCCGGTGACCACGCCGACCGGCAGGTCCGCATCCTGGAGGACCGGTCCTTGCTCGATATGCAGCTCGACATAGCCCAGCACGTCCTGCGGCCGGTGCGCGGCGCGCCCGATCGCCTCGGGGTCGAGGCCGAACGCGACCATGGCCTCGCGCATCGTGCGTCCGCCGGCATCGCGCGCCGACAGCAGATCGTCGCCATGGCGCCCGGTGACGGCGCGGCTTCCCGCCAAGGTGGTGCCGAAGCGCGTGCCTTCCTCATCGCCGAAGGCCACGACCTCGACGCCGAAAGGCAGGCGCTCGCCGCGCTGGTTGAGCACGGCCACGCAGTCGAGGGCCGTCAGCACGCCGAGCGGCCCGTCATAGCGGCCGCCATTGACCACGCTGTCCATATGCGAGCCGGTGATGAGATAAGGTCCGCCGCCGCCCGTCGCATGATAGCGGCCGACGACATTGCCGGCCTCGTCGAGGCGGGTGTCCATGCCGGCGGCGCGCATCCAGCCGATCAGCATATCGGCCGCGAGGCGGTGTTCAGGCGACAGATAGAGGCGCGTCACGCCGGGTCCATCGGCGCTGGCGCGGGCCAGCTCGTCGCAGCGCGCGAGAATGCGCGCGCCGGCATCGGCCTCGGCCAGATACGTCATGTCCGCGCCGTCCTTGGGCGCCGGTTCAGCTCTGGGGGGCATGATGCTTGTGCCAGTGGCGGGCGATCTCGTCGCGGCGGCATATCCACACCGCGTCGTGCTTCTGCACATAGTCGAGGAAGCGCAGGAAGGCGGCCCAGCGGCCCGGCCGCCCGACGATGCGCAGATGCAGCCCCGCCGACATCATGCGCGGAATGCGGTCGCTCTCGCGGTAGAGGACGTCGAACGTGTCCTTGAGATAGGTGAAATACTGCTCGCCGGAATTGAAGCCGGCGGCGGCGACGAAGCGCATGTCGTTGGCCTCGAGCGTATAGGGAATGCGCAGATGCGGCTTGCCGTTCACCTTCTCCCAATAGGGCAGGTCGTCGGCATACGTGTCGGAATCGTAGAGGAAGCCGCCGTCCTCGACGACCAGCTTGAGGGTGTTGGGGCTGCAGCGGCCGGTGTACCAGCCCACCGGCCGTTCGCCGGTGTATTTGGTGATCGCGTCGATCGCCAGCTTCATATGCGCGCGCTCGGTCTCCTCGCCCATCCACTGATGGTCGATCCATTTCCAGCCGTGGCTGGCGATTTCGTGGCCGAGCGAATGCATGACCTTCCCGGCCTGGGGATAGTGCTGGAGTGCCAGCCCGTTGGCGAGCACGGTGGTGCGGATGCCGCGCTGCTTGAACTCCTCGAATATGCGCCAGAAGGCGACGCGCGTGCCGTATTCGTAGAGCGATTCCATGTTCATGTTGCGCACGCCGAAGAGCTGCGGCGCGCCGATGATGTCGGAGATGAAATTCTCGGAATGGGCGTCGCCGTGAAGGACGCAGTTCTCGGAACCCTCCTCGAAGGCGACGATGAACTGGAGGGCGAGCTTGGCGCCGTTCGGCCAGTTGGCCTGGGGCGGCTTGTCGCCATAGCCGATCATGTCGCGTGGATATGTCATCAGGTCTTCCTTTCCTTGTGCGCCGGCGGAGCGTTCGCCCCGCGGCGTGCAGCGATTTCCAGGTGCTTCACCGAGCCGCTGAGCGGCTTGGGCAGCGGATAGGCGAGGTCGCCGACCTTGCTCGTGCCGAGCCTCAGCGCGACGATGCCTTCCACCAGCTTGGTGGCGGCGCTGACGCCTTCGATGACGGGCACGCCGACGGCGGCCTGGATGTGATCGGCGAGGTCGGCCATGCCGGCGCAGCCCAGGACGATGGCGCCGATCTCGTCCTCGGCGACGGCGCGCCGGCATTCCTCGACGATGTCGCCGCAGGCGTCGGTCCCGGTTTCCTCGAGCGCCAGGACCTCCAGACCGGACGCCCGCACCCGCCGGCATTGATGCGCGAAGCCGTGCACCAGCAGCAGGTGCTCGCAGATGATCTTGGTGCGGGCCAGCGTTGTCACGACCGAAAAGCGCGTGGCGATGATGCTGGCGAGGTGAAAGGCCGCCTCGGCGATGCCGATGACCGGGCCCTTGGCGATCTCGCGGGCGGCGAGGTAGCCCGGGTCGCCGAAGCAGGCGATCACATAGCCGTCGATGCCGGTGCTTTCGCCGCGATGGATCTCCTCGAGGATGCCGATGGTGCTCACGGCTTCATCGTAATGGCTCTCGATCGAGGCCGGGCCGCTCTTGACCGACGCCGAAACGATCTCGGTGCCGGGGGCCGCGACGCGGCGCGCGGCGGCCAGGTTCTTGGCGGCGAAGGCCTCGGTCGTCGTCGGATTGATGATCTCTATGCGCATGCTTTTCTGCTAGCCTCCGAGATAGGCCCGGCGGACGTCGTCATTCGCCGCCAGCTCGCGCGACGGGCCGGACAGCGCGATGCGTCCGGTCTCCAGCACATAGGCATGGCTCGCCAGCTTCAGCGCCATGCGCGAATTCTGCTCCACCAGGACGATGCCGACACCGTCGTCGCGGTTGATCGCGGCAATGAAGCGCGCGATCTCGCGCACGATGATCGGCGCGATGCCGAGCGAAGGCTCGTCGAGCAGGAGAAGGCGCGGCCGCGACATGAGGGCGCGGCCGATGGCGACCATCTGCTGCTCGCCGCCGGACAGGCTGCCGGCCTGCTGGCGGATGCGCTCGCTGAGGCGCGGGAAGCGCGTGAGGGTGGCGTCGAGATCGCGCGCGATGCCGGCCTTGTCGCGGCGCCGGTAGGCGCCCATCAGCAGGTTGTCGCGCACATTCATATAGGGGAATATGCGGCGTCCCTCCGGAACCATGGCGATGCCGCGCGCGACGATCTGGTCGGGGCCGTGGCCGTCCAGGCGCTCGCCGTCGAAATGGATCTCCCCGGCCTCGGGCGGGGTGAGGCCGGTGACGGCGCGCAGGATCGAGGTCTTGCCGGCGCCGTTGGCGCCGATGAGCGCGATGATCTGGCCGGGCTCGGCGGTCAGCGATATGCCCTTCACGGCGCGGACCTTGCCGTAGGAAACCGACAGGTTGCTGATCGAGAAGGCCGCGCTCACAGGCCGATCTCCTCGTCTTCCGATCCGAGATAGGCGGCGATGACCTTGTCGTCGCGCTGGATCTCGGCCGGCGTCCCCTCGGCGATCTTGCTGCCGAAATTCACCACCAGCACCCGCTCGCTGACCGACATGACCGCCGTCATGTCGTGCTCGACCAGGATGGGTGTCACACCTTCGTCGCGGATGGTGCGGATGAGCTCGACCCCGCGCCGGGTCTCGTCGGAATTGAGGCCGGCAAAAGGCTCGTCGAGCAAAATGAGGCGCGGCCGCGCGGCGAGCGCCACCGCGATGCCGAGACTGCGCAGCATGCCGTGCGGCAAAGCGGCGGCCACCGCATCAGCCTGGCCCGCCATGCCGAGCAGGTTCAGCACATGGTCGGCATAGTCGCGGGCTTCCGCCTCGTCGCGCCGGGCCCGGGGCGAACGGAAGATCATCCCGGCCAGCGACGCCTTGCAGTCCTTGTGATAGCCGAGGACCACGGCGTCGCGCACCGTCATGTCGCGGAAGATTGTGTTCTCCTGGAAGGTGCGCACGATGCCGCGCCGCGCCACCTCATGCGGCCCGATGCGGGTGATGTCCTCGCCGTCGAAGCGGACGGTGCCCGCGGTCGGCAAGAGGAACGAGGCGATGAGCTTGAAGCAGGTGCTCTTGCCGGCGCCGTTGGGTCCGATGATCGACAGGATCTCGCCCTGCGCCAGCGTGAAGCTCAGGTCCTTCACCGCCGTCAGCCCGCCGAACACCTTTGTCAGACCCTGGACCTCAAGCATCGGGCCGCCTCCTCAGCTTGCCCGTGAGGGCCGGGATCACACTCAGGATCCCGTTGGGCATGAGCAGGATGCACAGGATCATCAGGCCGGAGAAGATGACGGTCTGATAGCGCTGGAACTCGTGCAGCAATTCGAAGCTCACCATCATGACCAGGGCGCCGATCAGCGGGCCGATGACGAATTCGAGGCCGCCGACGAAGCAATAGACCATGAAATAGACGCTATCGAGCACCTGGAACGAGGTCGGATAGACGTTCTGCTGCAATGCCGCGAAGAAGGCGCCGCCGACGCCGGCATAGAAGCAGCTGATCATGAAGGCGAAGACGCGGTATTTGGCGACATTGATGCCGAGGCTCGCGGCGAGGTCCTCGTTCTGGCGCAGCGAGCGGAAGACCGCGCCCACCCGGCTGGTGTCGAGCAGCCACATGAACCACAGGCCGAGCATCATCAGCGTCCCGGCCAGGAAGAAGAACGGCAGGCGCGCGCCCTTCTCGAAGGCCGGTATCAAAGTGAGGCCGAACAGCGACAGCTCACCCGGCAGCGGCAGGTCGACGATGCCCTGCGCGCCGCGGGTCAGCGCCGGGAAGCTGAGCGCGGTCAGCCGGCAGGCTTCGGTGATGCACAGAGTGATCATGGCGAAATAGACGCCCTTCAGGCGCAGGACGGGCCAGCCGATCAGGCCGCCGAGTGCCGCCGCGATCAGCCCGGACAACGGCAGGCACAGCCAGAAGGACAGGCCGAGGCGCGACACCAGGATGGCCGTCGCATAGGCGCCGATGAGCGCGAAGCCCGCTTGCGCGAGGTTGATGCGTCCGATGGCGAAGGTCAGCCACACGCCGAAGCTGATGAAGCTCGCGGCCGCCATGGTGGTGAGCACGTTGAGGATATAGCCGTTGCCGCCGAAGATCATCGGCGCGGCGATGAAATAGGCCGCCGCCAGCACGATGCCGAGGATCGCCTGGTTTCGCCATGACGGCGCGATGCGGGTCCTGGTCGGCTGGGCGGAGGTCATGGCGGCTGTCTTCTGCGTGTTCATCGCCGCTCAGCCCCAGGGCTTTCCCATGATGCCGTGCGGCCGCATGATGAGGAAGCCGATCACGACCAGGAAGATGACGAGGAAGGTCATCGAGCCGGGCAGCAAGGCGTAGCCGACCGATTCGAGCACGCCGAGGACGAAGCCGCCGAGAATGGCGCCGGACAGGACGCCGGCCCCGCCGATCATGATCATCAGGAAGGCCTTGATCGAAACGGCGGTGCCGGCGCCGCTGTGCACGGCGAAGATCGCCACCAGCAATCCGCCGGCGAGCCCGGCGAGGCCGGTGCCGAGCCCGAAGCCCAAGGCCGACAGCCATTTCAGGTTGACGCCCTGCAGGGCCGTCGCCTCGCGGTCCTGCGCCATGGCGCGCAAAGCCCGGCCCGTCCTGGTGTGGCCGATGAAGATCATCAAAGCGGCGATCAGCAACGCCGCGACGATCATGACGACGACGCGGCTGACCGGCAGGCGCGCGCCGAAGATCTCGAAGATGCCGGTGGCGATGGCCGGAACGCCGCGCTGCTTCTCGCCGAAGACGATGAGCGCCAGGCTCTCGAGGAACACCGCCGTGCCCATCGCCAGCAGCATGGTCACTTCCTCGCGCTTGACGCGCAGCATCACCGGGCGGAACAGGCAGAGCTCCATCACGATGCCCAGGGCGCCGACGATGACGAAGGACATCAGCAGCCCGAACCAGAACGGCAGGCCGAAGACCACGTTGAAATAATAGACGACGAATCCGCCGATCATGTAGAGCTGGCCATGCGCGAAGTTCACCACCTTCATGATGCTGAAGATGATGGTGATGCCGAGCGCGATCAGCGCGTAGGTGGTGCCGACGACGAGGGCGTTGAGGAGGACCTGGGTCATGTCGACATCCTAGCGCGCATCCCGGCGAGTGAGGTCACTTCGCCGAAAAGGATTCGCGCCAAATCAGTGTGGTGGAGCAAATCCTCATCGCCAAAGTCTCCGACTTTGGCGGGATTTGCTCTAGCGGCCGGAACGATCGATGCCATTGCGTTTGCCATCGCCAGCACGGCGGGACGGCCCGGATCTGGGCCGTCCCGCGGGCCTCAGTCGGGGAGTTTGCCGACGAAGAGGGGTTCGTACACGCCGTCCTTGACGGCCTGGACGACGATCGGAACCGAGACCTGGCGCGGCTGGCCATAATCGGTGCGTCCGACATATTTCAGCTCGCCGCCCTCCTTGAGGAAAGGGTTCTTGCCGGCGAAGCCGTCGAGCGTTGCCTTGAATGCTTCCGTGTCGGCGAGGGCCTTGGGGCCGGCGCTCTGCAGGGTCTGGATCAGGATCTCCGGGCCATAGACATAGAGGCCGGCGACGTCGTTCCACTCGCCCCATTCCTTGCTGTAGCGCTCGATGAACTTGACCATGAAATCGCTGCGGATCGCCTCGGTGCTGGCGCCGCCGGCGACGATGAAGCCGTTCGCCGCCTCGCCCGCGACCTCGAAGATCGCCTTGGGGTCCTGGCCGGTCTCGGTGCTCATCGTGCCGGTGAAGCCGAGCTCGCGCGCCGCCTTGATGAGCGGCCCGACGTCGGACGGATTGACGCCGGACAGCACGATGTGGTCGGGCGCGAAGCTGATCACCTTGGTGAGGACGGGGAAGAAGTCGGTGGTGCCCGATTCATAGGTCTCCTGATCGGACACGACCTCGAGGCCCAGCGTCTTGGCGGCGGCGGAGCCCTCATTGCGCTGGTTGAGCGGATCGGCGTTGTTCTCGCAGACGAAGGCGATCTTCTTCACGCCCTTGTTGTCCATGAGCCACTTATAGATGACCGGGCCGACCTGGTAGGACGCTACCATGCCGAGGATGGATTGCGAGGCGGGCGGGCGATAGAGCGACTTGGAGAAGGCGTAAGGCATGTTGATCGTGCCGTTCGCCTCCATCACCGCCTTGGCGCTTTCGGCGGTCGAATCCGTGTTCGGGCCCTGGATGTATTTGATTCCTTCGGCGACGAGCTTCTCGGCGCCGGTCTGGGCGCCCTTGGGATCGCCCTTGTCGTCGACGCAGACGACCTCGATCTTGTAGGTCTTGTCGCCGATCGCGACGCCGCCCTCGTCGTTCCACATGCCGGCGCGGGTCTTGAAGGTTTGGCACATGACGCCGCCCCAACCGGCGAAGGGGCCGCTCATGACGCCCAGGGCGCCGATCTTGAGCGTCTCTTCGGCGCTCGCCGGAACGGCCAGAAGCGTCAAGAGCGCGATGCCGGAGAGCAGGCTTGCGCGTGAGAAGCGAACGAATGCGGATGACGTCATGCGGACCTCCCTGTGATTTGTGTTTTGATCATTGATCGCCTCATCAATCCAATGATGGGGTTCAATATGTGTGCAAGTTGACTTGTCACTCTGACAACTCGACGGTAATGTTGCGCGTCTGATCGAGTCAATTGATACATTGACACGGTGTCAAATTAGCGAGCGGGTCATGATCTGGAAGCCGGAAATCAAGAAGGGCAGCGGCCCGATCTATGTTGCGATCTGTGACGCGCTCGAGCGCGGCATCGCCGAAGGCCAGCTGCCGCCGGGGCGCAAGCTGCCACCGCATCGCGACCTCGCCTATCAGCTCGGCGTGACGGTCGGGACGGTCGCTCGGGCCTACAGTGAGGCGGCGACGCGCGGCCTCGTCGTCGGCGAGGTCGGGCGCGGCACGTTCATCAACGACTTCGACAATCATCGCGACGACATCACCCGCCTGGTGGTGCCCGACAAGCCGCGCACCGACGTGATCGACCTCGGCCTCAACCTGTCGGCGGTCGGCGAGGCGGAAGACCTGCTCAGGAGCACACTCAAGGACCTGTCGCGCTCGGGCTCGCTCGAGCATCTGCTCACCTATCAGCCGAGTGCCGGCATGTATGCGCATCGCGCCATCGCCGCGCAGAGCCTGGAGCCGATCGGCATCCGGGCGCATCCGGACAACATCATCATCTGCAATGGCGGGCAGCACGGCCTGCTCATCAGCATGATGGCGGTCGCCGGCCACGGCGAGACGGTGGCCACCGAGGCGCTCACCTATCCCGGCGCCCGGGCGATCGCGCATCAGCTCGGCATCAATCTGGCGGCGGTGCATGTCGACGAGGAGGGGCCCGACCCCGCGGCGTTGCGCGAGCTGTGCGAGACGCGCAAGCCCAAGGCGCTCTACTGCATGCCGGTGCTGCAGAACCCGACGACCGCCACCATGTCGGAAGCCCGCATGCGCGAGATCGCGGCCATCGCCGAAAGCCATGATCTGTGGATCATCGAGGACGACGTCTATGGCTTCCTCGCCGACAGCCGGCCGCCGCCCTTCGCCTCGCTGATCCCGGAGCGCACCATCTATCTCACCAGCGCGTCGAAGAGCCTGGCGCCCGGCCTGCGCATCGGCTTCCTGGCGGCGCCGCCGCGGCTCAGCCGCGCCATCCAGGAGATCGTGACCATGAGCAACTGGATGTCGCCGCCGATCATGGCGGCGGTGGTGACGAACTGGATCGCCAACGGCCATGCCGAGCGGCTGGTCGACTGGCACCGCAACCAGGCGCGCGAGCGCCAGGACCTGGCGCACCAGATCCTCGGGCCCTATGCCGAGCGCGCCTCCACCTATTGCTATCATCTGTGGCTGCGCCTGCCGGAGCCGTGGCGGATGGATTCGTTCTCGGCGGCAGCCCTGCGCGAAGGCGTGCGGGTGATCACCGCCGATGCCTTCGCGGTGAAGCGCGATCACGCGCCGCATGCGGTGCGCCTGTGCCTGGGGGCGGCGAATTCGCTGCCGCAGATCGCCCTCGGCCTCAACCGGGTGCGCGATCTCCTGCGTTCGCAGCCCCGCCCGCAGATGGATCTGCAGACGATCGGCTATGGCTGACGCGCCCGCGCCGCGCGCGTAATATTGGCACGATGTCAATGTAACAGTTGACGCTGTGATTGGCGCGCATACCATTTCATTTCAGAGGTGTAATAGATCCAATAAAAGCACCCCTCGCGAGTGCGCTCGCGCGATAAGGAGGATTTG
>JBFWNN010000012.1:0-102685 GCA_050251035.1 Parvibaculaceae bacterium | reverse complement strand
CCGCGGCGACATGCAGTGGAACGACGTCCGCAAGGCCGAATGCGGCCCGGGCGCCTCGGCCGAGATCGAGAAGCCCGTCAAGAAGGCGGCGACCAAGAAGGACGACGATGACGACGACGCCAAGGGCCTGACCTCCAAGCAATGCAGCGCCAAATACCAGGCGGCCAAGGAGGCCGGCACCCTCGGCGACATGAAATGGAACGACTTCCGCAAGGCCGAATGCGGCCCCGGCGCCTCGGCCGAGATCGAGAAGCCCGCCAAGAAGAAGGCGGCGGCCAAGGCGGACGACGATGACGACGCCAAGGGCCTGACCTCCAAGCAGTGCAGCGCCAAGTATCAGGCGGCTAAGGAGGCCGGCACCCTCGGCGACATGAAGTGGAACGACTTCCGCAAGGCCGAGTGCGGCCCGGGCTCGTCCATGGAGGTCCAGTCGACCAAGTCCGGCAAGGCGGTCGCCAAGGCCGACACGTCGGGCGGCGGTCTTTCGATGAAGGAATGCAGCGCCAAATACCAGCAGGCCAAATCCGAAGGCACGCTGGGCGATCTCAAGTGGAACTCATTCCGCAAGGCGAAATGCAGCGCCGATGCGGCGGATGACGACACCGTGCCGGCACCGGACGAAGCCAGCTATACGAATGAGCCGGAGACGCCGACCGCCCAGGCGCCGCGCGGCGTCAAGTTCCCGCGCGGCATTGCCAGCAAATACTCCAACGAGTCGGAAGGCCGGGCGCGCATGCACACCTGCCTCGACCAGTATTATGCCAACAAGGAGAACAACGCGCTCGGCGGCCTGAAATGGATCCAGAAGGGCGGTGGCTTTTACAGCCTGTGCAACGCTCGCCTGAAGCCCGGCGCATAGGCTGAACTCGCGTCATTGACGCCGCCGCTCCGCGAAAATCGGGGCGGCGTCTTTCTTTGCGATCAACGCTCCGGCAGCGGAATGAACTCGGTCTCGTCCGGCACCGGGCCGAAGCGTCCGGTCTTCCAGTCTTCCTTGGCCGCCTCAATGCGCTCCTTGCGCGACGACACGAAGTTCCACCAGATGTGGCGCGGGCCTTCGAGCGCGGTGCCGCCCAGGAACATCATCCGCGTCGGCGACACCGCCTTTATGGTGATGCGGTCGCCGGGGCGGAAGATCAGCATCTGCGGCGCGGCGAACCTGTCGCCCGCGATGTCGACCTCGCCCTCGACCAGATAGACGGCGCGCTCCTCATAGGTCGGATCGAGCGGCACGGCGACGCCGGCCTCGGCCGCAACCTCGGCATAGAACCAGTCCGACACCATGTCGACGGACGCCTTGGCGCCGAAGGCTTCGCCGGCGATGACGCGCGCCCGAAGCCCCTTTTCCTCCACCACCGGCAGCACCGCCGCGTCGAAATGCTGGAAGGAGGGCGCGATTTCTTCCTTGTCGGCGGGGAGCGCGATCCAGCTCTGCAGGCCGAGCATCTGCTGTCCGGTCCGGCGCGGTACGTCGGGGGTGCGCTCCGAATGGGCGATGCCGCGCCCCGCCGTCATCAGGTTCATGGCGCCCGGCACGATCTCCTGGATATTGCCTTCGCTATCGCGATGCAGGATCGCGCCGTCGAAGAGATAGGTGACGGTCGCGAGCCCGATATGGGGATGCGGCCGCACGTCCATCCCGTGTCCGGCGATGAACTGCACCGGCCCGAAATGGTCGAAGAAGATGAAGGGGCCGACCATCTGCCGCTTGCCATGCGGCAGTGCCCGGCGCACCGCGAAGCCGTCGCCCAGATCGCGCACCCTGGGCACGATCACGAGATCGAGCGCGTCGCAGGATTTCACATCGCCCAGGATGGGATCGCTTGTCGGAAGCCAGCTCATGACACCCTCCACTTACAAAGAATGCGCCCGCATTGCGGCGAGCGCGCTCACGCAATGATCGGGGCAGACTATGACAGTTTGCGCCTGCGGCAAATATCGTAGGTCTGCCGCCACGGCCTGAGGCGCTCAAAGGCGGCACTGACCGCGAGGACATCGCTGTCGGCATAGCGCTTGCCGATGATCTGCATGCCGACGGGCAGGCCCTTGGCGAGCCCCGCCGGGATGGACGCCGCCGGATTGCCGGTGAAATTGATCGGGAAGGTGAGGCACCAGCCGATCAGCCGGTTGACCTCTTCGCCCGCCACCGTCTTCGGCCCCAGCGTGTTGCCGTCCGTGCCGTTCTCGACCGGCAGGCACGCGAGCGTCGGTGAGATCAGGATGTCATGCTCGGCGAAGACGCCGCGCACCGCGTCATAGATCTCGGTGCGCACCGACTGCGCCTCATGCATCTCCGCCGGCGTCATGTCCTTGTGGCGGTCATACCAATAGAGGAACTCGGGCGGCAGGTCGTCGCGATGCTTGCCGACGAGGTCATAGCCCGCCGCCTTCATGCCGAGGACGCCCGCGACGTTGAGCGGAATGATGATCTTGCACCAGAGATCGGCGAGCTCCCTATGCGAGCGCTTGATGCCGAGCTTGACCTCGGTCACCGTGGCGCCCGCCTCACGGAAGGCCTCGACCGCCTTGCGCACCGTCTCGGCGACTTCGGGCTCGACCGGGAACACGTCGAAATCGGGGCTGTAGGCGATGCGCATGCCCTTGATCGGGCGATCGAGGGCGCCGAGGAAATCGACCTTCTCGTCGAGCGAATAGGGATCGCGCGCGTCATAGCCGGCGAGCGCGGTCAGCGCCAGCGCCGCATCGCGGACATTGCGGGTGATCGGGCCTTCGAAGATGAACGGCGTCTCCGCCGAGAAGGCGTTGGGGCGCGACCACAGCGGCAGGCGGCCGAAGGCGGCCTTGTAGCCATAGACGCCGCACCAGGATGAGGGGATGCGGATCGAGCCGCCGCCGTCGGTGCCTTCCGCTAGTGGGAACAACCCGTCGGCCACGGCCGCGGCGCTGCCGCCCGACGAGCCGCCCGGATTGCGCTTGGTGTCGAAGGGATTGCCGGTCGGACCGAAGAGATAATTGTCGGTCACGCCGCGAAAGCCCATGATCGGGCTGTTGGTCTTGCCGACGATGATCGCTCCGCCGCGCTGCTCGATGCGCTCGGCGAAGGGACAGAGATAATCCGGCTTGAAATCCCTGAGCGCCCGGATGCCGCCGAGCGTCGCCGTCCAGCCGGGCTTGAAGTCGAACAGGTCCTTGATCGCGATCGGCACGCCATGCAGCGGCCCCAGCGCCTTGCCGGCCATGACCGCCGCTTCCGCGGCCTTCGCGGCCTTGCGTCCTTCCTCCGGCGCCATATAGACCACGGCATTGAGGCTCGGATTGCGTTCTGCGACGCGCTTGATGAAGTGATCGACCACCTCGACCGGTGACACTGTCTTGGCTTTGATCGCATCCGCTATGGCGCCGGCCGATGCCCATGAAAGATCGTCGCCCGTCATGTCTTCTCCCCTGGTGAACTTTGTGGATAGCAGTGTATTGAACCGAGCCTGGGAGGGCAATCTTAAGAGCTCGGCCTGATTTGACATCGGGCCCCCGGCGCATATCTGGCATTCCGCTGTACGCGCCGGTCAAGTTCCGGCCGGCCGGAAATGGGATCACAGCCTGAGGCTCATGCCTTCGCGCGCCGCAAAGGCGCCGGCGAAATGCGCGCGCGCCAGCATCTCGAGTTCACGGACGTCGTCATCGCAGCGCTCGGGCGCGTGGTGGAACAATGCCAGCCGCTTGGCCCGGGCCCGTATGCACAGATCGACGCCGTCCCTCCAGGTCGAATGGCCGAAATCGACGCGCTGCGGAGCTTCCGCCTCGGTATACATGCAGTCATAGATGACGAGATCGGCCTCGCTCGCGAGATGCCGGCAAGCGTCTCGCGCTTCCGCCGAGCGAACGCCCGTGTCGGTCAGATAGGCGATGGCCCGCCCATCGAACTCCACCCGATAGCCGGTGACACCGCCCGGATGATCGAGCTGGGCCGTCGCGATCTCGAGCGCCGGGGACAGACGAAGGATCTCCCCGGCGATGAAATCGCGATATTGCACTTCCGCTCGGAACATGCCGGCCCCGGCCGGAAAGAACAGCGGATTGAGCAGCGCATCGATGAGCGCCTCGGTCTTGGTCGCGCCCTTCGTGTGTCCCGACCAGATCGCGCATCGGGCCCCGGGATCGAAGAGCGGCGCGAAGAACGGCAATCCGATGACATGGTCGTAGTGACTGTGCGAGAGAAAGAGATCGAACGTCTTGAGCCCTTCCCGGACCAGAGTCCGGCCGGCTTTCCGCAATCCCGTTCCGGCGTCGAACAGAAGCAGATGCGAGCCGCAGCGGATCTCGACACAGGCGGTATTGCCGCCGGTGCCGGTGATCTCCTCCCCGTCGCCGGCAATGCTGCCGCGCACGCCCCAGAACTTGACCGAGACCTTTGCCTCATCAGGCGACGGCATGCGTGGCGTCTCCGACATCGTCCGTTGCCGCATCGTCCAGATGCAGAAGCTCGAAAACCTTGACCTTGCTGGTGCGCCCCTTGATCGGCGCCATCCCGTGCGATCGGGTGACGATCTGCCGTCCGGCGAGCTTGCGCGTCATGTCGCTGATCAGGATCTCGGCATTGAGCTCCTTGCCCAGCGCCTCGAGCCGGCTTGCGACATTCACCACATCGCCGATCGCCGTATAACTCAGGCGCTCGGCGGATCCGATGTTGCCGACGAGCGCCACACCGCTATTGATCCCGATGCGCACGAACTGTCCCTCGGTCCGGCCGTCCGGGCGCGCGATCTGGCGCATCGCCCGGCGTATGGTCTCGGCCGCGCGGCAGGCGCTGAACGCATGGTCCTCATTCGCGGCCGGCGCATTCCATATGCCCATGATGCAATCGCCGATGAATTTGTCGACGATGCCGCCTTCCGCATGAATGGCCTTGGTCGCCAGAGTGAGGAACTCCGTCAGGAAGGGGGCGACATTGGGACCATGATCTTCGGTGAGCTGGGTGAAGCCCGGGAGATCGGCGAACATCACGGTGATCTCGCGCAACTCGCCGCCCGGCCTGGGCTCGACCCCATGCTGGATCAGGCTGCGCACGATATCGCCGGGGACATAGAGGCCAAAGGCCTTGAGGCTCGAGGCCATGCGATGAAGCGCGCCGGACAGGCTGTCGAGCTCGAACAGCCGCGTCGCGATATGCCTGACATTCGCCAGCGCGAAGCTCTCGACATGCCTGATCTCGCCCGCCACCTGCTGGATCGGCCGGACGAAGGAAAAATGGGCGAACAAGGCCGCAAGCCCCGCCGTCAGCCCGGCGAACAGCGCCAGGGCGATCAGCAGACGGCGCGTGTTGCGGTCGATCTCCTGGGTGAAGGCGGAGCGCGGAATCGCCGTGACCAGCGCCCATCCGTTGAAGTCCAGCGGCGTCCTGGTCACGTAGAAGACCGTTCCGTCATCGGTCGTGACCATGCCTTCCAGCGAGCCGCTGGAATTGGCCTGGTTGAGGGCCTTGACGACTTGCGCCTGGCCGCCGGCGTCCAGCAGGGACGCCGATCTCATATCCGCGAGCGACGAGGCGATGACAGTGCCGGCATCACCGACGATGACCGCCGCCCCCTTCTGCGCCACGTCCAGCCGCCCCAGGAAGTCGGCGAGACGGCGTAGATTGAGCGAGACCATGATTACGCCCTGGAAGCGGTTGTGCAGGTCGAAGCGGGTCGCCGCCACCGCTGCCGGCTCGAAACCGCTCGGCAAGAGATCGACCATGGTCCAGACCAGCCCCTCCCCACCAATGGCGCCGCGATACCATTTGCTGCCCAGCGTCACATAGGCCGATTCGCCCTTGCTGCGCTCTTCGAAGAATATGTCGCCGGGGATGGGCCGATATCTGTCGCGGCGCAGGCTGCGCGCGCCATTGCCGAGGGGCGCCCCGATCTCGACCATCTCGATCTTGTCGTCTCCCAATATGTGCGATCCGAAGAACCGGCCATCCGGAAAGCCAAAGCCGATCCAGGATACGGCGGGCAGTGAGCGCAGGACCGACAGGAACACGAATTCGCGCTTGGCTTCGTCTTCGGCCTTGATGGCACCCTGAAAGAGGATGGAGCGAATGACTTCCACCGCACCTTCCGAGGCACGGAAAGTCGTCTCGAGCTCTTTCTTCACCGCGCCCGCCGTCTGAACATTGATCGAGCCGACGATGGTTTCGACGTTGCGGCTGGCGGTGCGCATCCACGAGACATGCACGATGAGCGCGGTCGCAAGCACCGCCACCAGCACCAGCCCGGTCAAGGCTGTGCCGATCCGCACCCTGAGGCGCGGTCTGACGTCAGTTCTCACCGCCGGTGATGAGGCGGGCGCCGCGCTCGAAAGAGACATAGGCCACGATCCAGTCAAGGAAGACGAAGATGCGGTTGCGGAAACCGATGAGGAACCAGATATGGGCGAAGCACCAGATCACCCAGGCGGGAAAGCCGGACAGCGTGAAGCGCCCGAAATCGGCGACGGCGGAGCTCCGGCCGATGGTCGCGAGATTCCCGTAATTGCGGTACTTGAATGCCTTGCGCGCGCCGCCCTTGATATCCGCCAGGATCGAGGCTGCTGCGAAATAGCCCATTTGCTTGGCCGCCGGCGCGATGCCGGGCACGACCACGCCATTGGCGTCGGTCACCGCCGCCGTGTCGCCGATGACGAAGATGTTGTCGAAGCCCGGCAGGCGCAAACTGGCATCGACCACGACCCGCCCGGCCCTGTCGCATCCGGCATCGAGCCATTTTCCGGCCGGCGAGGCCGTGACGCCGGCTGCCCAGGTGATGGTCGCCGTCTCTATCCGGCGGCCATCCTGGAGCGTGATCCCGTCCTTGCTGCAGTCGGTGACCGCCGCCTGGGTCATGACCGTCACGCCCAGCCGGCCCAGCTGCTCCGCCGCCGACAGCGACAGCTTTTCGGGAAAGGCGGCAAGAACCCTGGGGCCGGCTTCGACGAGAATGATCTTCGTCTCAGCCGGATTGATATGACGGAAATCACGCACGATGGTGCGATGCGCAAGCTCGGCGATGGCGCCGGCCATTTCGACGCCGGTCGGACCGCCGCCCACCACGACGAAGGTCAGCAGACGCCGGCGCTCGCTCTCGTCGACGGTCGCCTCGGCCTGCTCGAACGCCAGGAGGATGCGTCGGCGGATCTCCGTCGCCTCGTCGATCTTCTTGAGGCCTGGCGCGAACTGTTCCCACTCGTCATGGCCGAAATAGGCGTGACGCGCGCCGGTCGCGACGATCAGATAGTCGAAGCTGGTACGGCGTTTCGACGTCACGACCTCGCGGGTCGACTTGTCGACGGCGACCACCTTGTCCATGAACACGGTGATATTCTTCTGCCGGGCGACGATGCGCCGGATCGGCGAAGCGATCTGGGCCGGCGACAGTCCGGCGGTCGCCACCTGGTACAGCAGCGGCTGAAACAGATGATAGTTGCGCCGATCGATCAACGTGATGTCGACCGGCGCATGGCGGAGCGCGGTGGCGGCGGAAAGCCCGCCGAAGCCGGCGCCCAGAATGACGACCTGCGGGCGGGCCGGCGCTTGTCCGGCTCGCATGTCTGCGGATGGTTGGTTCAAGGATCACCTGTTGCCCAAGATCAGACGTCTTCCCAGTTGGTCGAGTGACACGACGCCTGCGCCACGCGCCAGAAGGAGACCGAGCAGGCTCGCCCACAGGAGAAGCACGCCCCAATCCCCAGGATAGACGAATAACTGGATCACGGCGACTATCCCGAGCAGGGCCAGCGCGCCAAGCCGGGTGAACAGGCCGAGCAGGATCAGGATCGAACCGGTCAGTTCAGTGGCCGTCGCCAAAGGCGCCGCGATCTCGGGCGGCAGCACGGGGACACGGTATTCCAGGGCAAAGAGTTGGAGCGTCGTCGGCCAGCTCAGGAGCTTCGATTGCGCCGAATTCCAGAACACATTGGCGATGGCGACCCGGGCGGCGAGCTGTATTGCCGAAAGCGGGATGGACTCGGCGGTCGCCAAGACCTTCCTGACGATGCACAGGGCTGAAAAACCTTGCTTGTCCGTGGCTGGTAATGAGGCATTCATCATGGGGCGTGTCCTTTCTCTGGCTCGGCCGCGGCAATGCCGGTCACGAGCCGGTTGCGAAACAGGAAGATGATCTCCTCGGCCAGATTGAACCGGGGATCTCGCGTCAGGGCACGGGCCGCCGCTTCGATGCTGCGGCGTCGCGCCAGGCTGCGCCAGAACGCAAAACGCGCATGACCGAGCTCGAAGAGCCTGATGTCGTCGTCATGGCGGACCACCGCGACGCGGCTCGTCCGGCGCGGCAGGATCTGCCGGCGCTCGCCGTGATGTGCCCACAGGCCGAGTATCGGCCAGCGCGACAGGACGAAGCGCAAGCTGGGCTGGAAATCGAGCTTTGCTGCCGCGGTCATCTCGGCCAGGTCGACGAACGGCAACTGCGCACTGGTGAGTGCCCCATGGATGGCCCATTCGAGGGTGGCCATCTCAGCCAGGATGGGCGCATGCCGGCAGGCCGGAAAGCGTGCCAGGAATTGCGGAAAAGCCGCGCCATAGACGGCGAGTCGCGAGTCGCGCGGCGGTTCGCGCAGAACAAACTGGTGCGCGGCATAGGCGAAGAAGCGTTCATCGCCAAGACTGGCGGTGACAGGAAAGACCGCGCGCAAATGCGCGGTGAGCGACAGGAACATGTTGTTCCGATAGATCGCGAACCGACGGCCGGGATCGGCACGCCCGGCGGCGAGCTCGTTTTCGATATCGGCAAAGCTGCCGCCGATGATGGCGCCCGTCATGGCCGCCTGAAGCTCAGCGAGGTCACGCATGAGCGCCTCCCGCCAGCAGGCCGGTCCGGCTCGGATGGTGATCGCAGACCCCTACCTTCGCCGCCTTCGTGCGGCTCGGCGGCAGGAAGGGGAGGACAGAGGGCGAGGTCTGTGTCACGCTCGCCGACAGGAGATCCGCCCACATCGCTTCGCCGAGCAGTGTCTCGAGCGGCGGGATGTCGGAATCCCATTCGATGAGGGTCGGGCGGGCGCCGAACCTCTCGATCGCCGCGCGGTAGAGCGACCACACCGCGGGCGCCACGGCCGAGCCGTGATTGTCGATCAGGACCGGCCCATCGGGCGTGTCATTCGCGGCATGGCCGGCGAGATGGATCTCCGCGATGCTCTCGCCCGGCAGCCTGGCAATGTAGGCTTCGGCGTCGAAGCCCAGATTATGCGCGGAAACGAAGACATTGTTGATGTCGAGCAGCAGGCCGCAGCCGGTGCGCCGGGTGATCTCGGCGAGGAATTCCGGCTCCGCCATGGTGGCGCGGGCAAAGCCGACATAGGCCGACAGGTTTTCGATGAGGATGCGTCTGCCGAGCGCCTCCTGCGTCCGCTCGATATTACGGCAGACGACGGTGAGCGCCTCCTCGTCATAGGGCACCGGCAGGAGATCGTTCAGATAGATGCCGTCACCGACGCACCAGGCGAGATGCTCCGAGACCATGGCCGGCTGGAAGCGGTCACACAGGGCCTTGAGGCGGGCGAGATGGTCGGCATCGACGCCTCGCGCCGAGCCCAGCGACAGGCCGACGCCATGAATCGACAGCGTATAGGACTTGCGCATCTGCTCGAGCGCCGCCGTGGCGGGACTCGCATGCATGTAGTTTTCCGCATGGACCTCAAGCCAGCCCGCCGACGGCCGCTGCTTCAGGATTTGCGCCAGATGGGGGCCGCGCAAACCGATGCCGGCGACGGGAGGCAGGGGAGAACCGTGGGGTTTCGTCGGCATGTCAGTGGCCTTTCGGTGGACTGGCCTGAGGATCTGCAGGCGCGCGATCAGGAAAGACTTGGGCCATTCCGTCGGATCACGCGCCGGACAACTGTTAGGCTTTGGGTTCGATGCTGCCGCCCGTCAGCTTGGCGCAGCTGCCGGCGGGCAGATAGATCCAGGCATCGCCCTGGTTGTCGGCCGTCGCCGTGCCGGCGCAGGAATGGGTCGAGGTCTGGCAGTCATTCGTTCCGGCCTTCGACACGCCGTAGCATTTCTCGAAGCTGTAATTGGGCTGCTCGGCAGGCTTGGGCTCCGCTGCGAAGGCGCCGCTTGCCGCCAGCGCGGTGATGGCGGCGAGCGCCGAGCCGACGAGAAGCTTGGTGTTGATCATGGAACTCTCCTTGGGAATGTTGGATTCACACGGTCTCGATGACCGATCGCCAGGGAGTTTCCACCGAAGGGAGAATAAACTGAAATGCCGTATCCGCATGGTTATGATAGCAGCGCTCTATGAGCGCGTCGGCCGGATCATGAAAAAAGCCGCTCTCCTTGGGGGAGAGCGGCCGAGGGTGCAGCCAGGAGGGGAGGCGGGATGGCTGCGCGGGGAAATCACAAATAGGTGCTTTGAATATCGACCGTCGACTGCTTGCCGATATGGTCATAGTTCCTGGCGAGCCACATCGAGGCCCGCTCCCGGCCGGCGTCACGCAGGTCGGTCAGGAACTCCCAGTCGACATTGAGTTTGCTGGCGACGCCCAGCTCCAGCATGATGTCGTCGGCCGATATCGAATGAATGAGCATGCGCTTGAGCTCAAGCCCGCATTGCGACCCGCCTTCGATGAGCTTGGTGACGAAATCGATCGCCCGCATTTCGCGCATCAGCGACGAGTTGAAGCTGATCTCGTTGATCCGGTTCATGATCTCGGTCGCCGTCCGCGGCAGTTCGGGTCTCGCCATCGGATTGATGTGGACGATAAGGACGTCGGGCGACTCGCAGCCATAGATTAGCGGAAAGATCGCCGGATTGCCCATATAGCCGCCGTCCCAATAGGCATCCTCGCCGATCTCGACGGCGCGGAAGAGGAACGGCAGGCAGGCCGAGGCCATCACCGCATCGCAGGTGATGTCGTCATTGTCAAAGACCTTCACCTTGCCGGTGCGCACATTGGTGGCGCAGATATTGAGCTTCAGCTTGCAGTGGGCCGAGCGCAGGGCCTCGAAATCCATCGACTGCTCGAGCACCCGGCGCAGTGGATTGATGTTCAAGGGATTGAACTGATAGGGCGACATCAGGCGTGTCACCAGGTCAAACAGGATATAGGGCGGCGAGTTCTCCAGCGACCGGTTGCGGGTCAGGCGGTCGAGCGGCGTGGGCTGGATCGGCGAAAAGGCCGCGGCATGGCTCACCCGGCGCCAGAAATTGGCCAGCGCCTTCTGCGCCCCCTCGCGTCCTCCCTCGATCAGGCCATAGGTCATCACCGCCGCGTTCATGGCGCCGGCGCTGGTCGCGACGATACCTTCGAAATCGAGCTTGGGCTCGTCGAGAAGCCGGTCGAGGACACCCCAGGTGAAGGCGCCATGCGCGCCGCCACCCTGCAAGGCGAGATTGAGCGTCTTGGTCGCCGCGCCCATGGCCGCCTTTCGCCCGGGCCGAGTCTGTGTCGCGGAAATGGCTGCCTGGTCCATGTGTCTCTCCTTCAATGCGCGGTCCAGCCGCCGTCGACAGGAATGGCGGCACCCGTGATCGAGCTCCCGCCTTCGCCGCACAGGAACACCGTGAGCGCACCGATTTCCTCGACCGCGGCGAAGCGCTTGTTCGGCTGGTTCTTCAGGAGCACGTCGCGGATGACGGCATCGCGGGGGATCTTGTGCGATTTCGCCTGATCGTCGATCTGCCGCTCGACCAGCGGTGTCCACACATAGCCGGGGCAAATGGCGTTGCTCGTTACCCCGGCCTCGGCGCCTTCGAGGGCGGTCACCTTGGTGAAGCCGACAATGCCGTGCTTGGCGGCGACATAGGCGGATTTGAAGGGTGAGGCGATGAGGCCGTGCGCCGAGGATACGTTCACAATGCGCCCGAACTTGCGGGCCTTCATGCCAGCGAAGACGGCGCGCACCAGGTGGAAGGCCGATGATAGGTTGATGGCAAGGATCTGCTCCCACTTTTCCTGCGGGAACGACTCGACCGGCGCCACATGCTGGATACCGGCATTGTTGACCACGATATCGACCTGCCCGAAGCGGCGCATCGCCTGCTCGGCCATGCAGGCGATGGCATCCGCATGCGCCATGTCGGCATCGCTATAGGCGACATCCACGTCATGCGCCTCCGCCAGCGACTGTCGCTGCATCTCGATGTCGGCGCGATCGCCGAAGCCGTTGAGCATGACGGCGCTGCCGGCTTCCGCCAGGGCCTTGGCGATGCCGAGACCGATCCCGCTGGTCGAGCCGGTGACGATCGCGGCGCGCCCTTCGAGTGGCCGGCGTGACGATTGCATGTCCATCTTTTTGTTCAAAACCAGCATCTGTTTCTCCGACTTCCGGCAGGTTATGGCGCCCAGATTGGACAAGCCGGGCCGTCGTCGGAAATGCCGTGCAGCTATTATTTCCATGTCCACGGCGCATTGGCCGCCTGCCCCGCCCGCAGCTAGGGTTCCGGCCATGGATCTGCATCACATCCGCTATTTTCTCGCCGTCTGTGAGACCTTGAACTTCACCCGCGCGGCCGAGGCATGCAACGTCACGCAACCGGCGCTCAGCCGGGCGGTGCAGCAGCTCGAGGAGGAGATCGGCGGTCAGCTTTTCCGGCGTGAGCGCAATTTCACGCATCTGACCGATCTCGGCATGCTGATGCGCCCGCGCCTGCAGCAGATCCTGGACACGGTGGGCGATGTCAGGCGGGAGATCCGCCAGTTCCTGACGCTCGAAAACGCCCAGATCAGGCTCGGCATCATGTGCACGGTCGGTCCCACCCGGTTCACCGGTCTTCTGGCGGATTTCCGCATGCGCTATCCCGGCGTCTCGCTCGAGCTCGTCGAGGGCATGCCGATTGGTCTCGCAGCCAAGCTCGAGCGCGGTGAAATCGACATTGCGGTCATGGCTTCGGCCGAGGACTATCCTGAGCGCCTCGATCTTAGGCTCCTGTACCGCGAGCGCTTTCTCCTCGCCTGCCCCGCCGGCCATCGCTTCACACATCAGAACGCGATCCACATGAAGGAGGTGCATGGCGAAAACTACCTGCTCCGGCTCAATTGCGAATATCGGAACAACATCGAAGATCTGATCCGGCAGACCGGCGGCGCCGTGCATATCTGCTATCAGAGCGAGCGCGAGGACTGGATCCAGAACATGGTCGCGGGCGGGCTCGGCATCTGCTTTATCCCGGAATTCAGCGCTGTGTTGCCAGGCCTCGAGCTGCGCCCGGTGATCGAGCCGGAAGTCTGGCGCGATATCAATCTGGCGACCATGTCGGGCCGTCGCATGTCACCGGCCCTCATCAGCTTCATCAAGGCTGTCCGCGACTATCCGTGGCCGGCCAGCCGCTTCGACGCGAGTTGAAACAGCCATGCCGGGCAATCCAGTCTTCAGCATTCGCCCCTACCGATCGGAGGATAGGGAGTCCGTGATCGACATTTTCGTCCGCGTCAATCGCGGTCTGGCGCCTCCCGGGATGCGAAGGGCTTTCGATGCCTATGTGACGCGGTCGCTCGCCGAGGAAGTGGGCAGGATCGATGACTATTATGACGCCAGCCGCCACCGGAGCTTCTGG
This sequence comes from Parvibaculaceae bacterium, assembly GCA_050251035.1. Lineage (GTDB taxonomy): Bacteria > Pseudomonadota > Alphaproteobacteria > Rhizobiales > Aestuariivirgaceae > Taklimakanibacter. Next base: position 89,201 of record JBFWNN010000012.1, on the reverse strand, counting down.
GTGGCGACCGACGGCCGGCGGCTGCTCGGCCATTTCGGGCTCGAGCCGGCGGATGACAGCGCGGTCGAGGTCCGGCGAATGTATGTCGATTTCCCATTCCGGCGGCAGGGCATCGCGCGCGCCATGCTCGCTCATGCCGAGAAGCACGCGCAAGAGAGCGACTTCGAGCGCGTGGTCCTCAGCACATCGAGCCTGCAGCGCGCGGCCCTGGCGCTCTATCTTTCGGCCGGCTACGAGCTGCTCCGTGAGGACATCGCGGCCACGGCCAGCCTGAAGACCGTGGGCAACGGGATCCGTCGCTTCCATTTCGGGAAAAATCTTTCCAAGCCCCTTGCGCCCAAAATTCCGGCAATAGAATCTCGTTGAATTTCAACCTGTTCACGGGAATTGAACATGGCTACCATGTTCCCCGGGGCGAGCATCTCTGAGGGCGACTTTGGATATCCATCATATCCGCTATTTCCTGGCCGTCTGCGAGACCTTGAACTTCACGCGGGCGGCGGAGAGATGCAACGTCACGCAGCCGGCGTTGAGCCGCGCCATTCAGCAGCTCGAGGAAGAAGTCGGCGGCCTGCTGTTTCGCCGCGAGCGCAGCCTCACCCATGTCACCGATCTCGGCCTCCTGATGAAGCCGCGCCTGCAGCAGGTCCTTGATGGCCTCACCGAGGTCAAGCGTGACGCTAAGCGGTTCCTGACCCTCGAGGATGCCAGTATTACGCTCGGCATCATGTGCACCATCGGCCCGCGCCGCCTGACGGGCCTGATCGCCGAGTTCGGACGGAAGTTTCCTGGCGTATCGATCAAGCTCGTCGAAGGCGTAGCCCGGGAACTCGGCGGCAAGATCGAGAAAGGCGAGATCGACCTCGCCATCCTGGCCAACCCGGAAGGTTTTTCCGACCGCATCGAAGCGCTTAACCTTTATGGTGAACGCTTTGTGATCGCCTTTCCCGAGCAGCATCGCTTCGCCGCCATGAACGGCATCCCCATGCGCGAGATCCATGGCGAAAGCTATTTGCGCCGGATCAATTGCGAATATCGCGATCATCTGTCCCGCATCGCCGATGAATGCCATGCCGACGCGCCCCTTGCTTTCGCCAGTGAGCGCGAGGACTGGATTCAGAACATGGTGGCGGGTGGCCTTGGCATCTGCATCATCCCCGAGTTCAGCGCCGTCATACCTGGCATCCAGATTCGCCCGCTGGTCGACCCTGAAGTGTCGCGCGATGTCAGCCTTGTATGGATGGCGGGCCGACGGCACTCGCCGGCGGTGACCGCCTTCGTCAAACTCGCCCGCGCGCATCCCTGGCCCGAAAGCCAGTTCGCGCCCGTCGCGGCGTGACCGCAGGCTCATAAGGTCAGGCTATCGAATCGAGACTCATTCGGCATTTCAGTCTTGGCACCGGTCTTGGCAGTCTCGCCGCTGGAAGCTGCGCTCTTTTCCATCGCAGCAAATATGGAGAGACCTGATGAGACTCACTGTTGCCGTACGCCTCGGTATTGCTGCACTGGCCTTTGCCGCGGCCGCCGAATTCGTCCAGGCCGGAGAATGTCCGCCCGGCAAGATGAAGGACAATGCCGTGACCACCGGCGAGATGATGCCGAAGAAGGTGACCGACGAGGTTCTGGCGTCGATCGACCTGGCGCCCAAGGGCGAGGCCTTCAAGGGCGAAGCGCTGCGTCTGCGCAAGCTGGTGATCCAGCCGGGCGGCGTCGTACCCTGGCATGACCACAAGTCGCGCCCGGCCAATATCCATGTCGTTTCGGGCACGATCACCGAATACCGCAGCAATTGCGAAGTGCCCATAGTTCACAAGGCCGGCGACACCGTCGCGGAGTTCGGCGACGGACTCGCCCATTGGTGGAAGAACACCGGTAAGAAGCCGGTTGTCCTGCTTTCCGCCGATATCGTCCATGACGCGAGCATGGACGACCATATGATGTGAACCCGCCCGGCCGCGTCGCCAAGCCGCGCATGGCCGGGATTTGCAGGCGTGACACCCTTCACCGGGTGTCACGCAAGCCATTGACGGATCCCTCATGACGAGCGCTCTCGAGGTTGCGCCGCGCGTGGGCGCGCTGCCCATTGCCAGGTTGGTGGCGATCGCCATCATCAGCTTCCTCACTTTGGTCGATCTCTTCGCAACCCAGGCCATTCTGCCATCGCTTGCCGCGGCTTATGGCGTGTCGCCGGGCGTCATGGGCTCGGCCGTCAATCTCTGCACCTTGGGCATGGCGGTTTCGGGGTTGGGTGTCGCCCTGTTCAACCATCGCATTGGGAGACGCATGGGCGTGACCTTGAGCCTCGCCTTGCTGTCCGTTCCCACGCTGTTTCTGGCCCTCATGCCTGATCTCGGCTGGTTCGCCGTCTTACGGGTGATCCAGGGCATCTTCATGTCGGCCGCCTTCGGCCTGACGGTCGCCTATATTGCCGAGACCGGCGGCGCGCAGGCCATATCCGCAGCACTTGCCGCCTATGTGACCGGCAATGTCGCCAGCAACCTCTTCGGCCGGCTGATCTCCGCCGCCATTGCCGATCATCTGGGTCTTCCCGCCAATTTCATGATCTTCGCCGGGCTCAATCTCTGCGGCGCTGCCCTCGCCTATGCCCTGCTGAGGAACGAGACGGCCCGCCGCAAGACCACAGGGCATGGAGATCTGCTCGCCCTGTTCCGCCGTCCGGCCCTCACGGCCAGCTTCGTCATCGGCTTCCTCATTCTGTTCGTGTTCATAGGCGCCTTCACCTATGTGAACTTCGTGCTCGCCCGGCCGCCTCTCGGCCTCTCGGCCATGCAGCTTGGCTTCGTCTATTTCATCTTCCTCCCTTCGATCATCCTCACACCTTTTGCCGGCCTGGCCGGCAATCGGTTGGGCGCCGGCATGGTCATCATCCTGTCGCTGCTCGTTGCGCTCATCGGCCTCACCGCCTCGCTCGTTCCGGACCTGACCTTCGTTCTGGGCGCCATGACCCTTCTGGCCGCCGGCACCTTCTTCGCGCAGGCGGCCGCCACCGGCTATGTCAGCCGCAACGCCGGCCCGGCGCGCGGTGCGGCCGGCGGCATTTATCTCGCCGCCTATTATTCCGGTGGGCTTGTCGGCAGCATCGTCGTCGGGCAGGTGTTCGACCGTCTCGGCTGGACCGCGGTGGTGATCGTGCTCGGCTTCGCGCTCGCCGCCGCCTGCTTTCTCGCCCTCGTCATGACGGAAGACGATAGCGCGGCCGCATCGCAACGATAGCGACACGGCATTTCAAAGAGCGCGCCTCATTTGCGAAAATTCAACTCATCGCCTCGCGCAACTCACAACAGGAGACAGATATGTTCGATCGCCGCACTTTCATCATGGCCCTGGCCATGTCCGCGCTCACTGCCATTCCGGCCGGCGCCGCCAACAACAATGGCGTCGTCAAGAGCAGAAGCGCTTATTCGATGGCCGAGACCATCGACCGCCTCAAAAAGGACGTGGCCGGCAAGGGCATCACCTTCTTCGCCGAGATCGACCAGACGAAGCTCGCCGCCGACGCGGGCATCAAGCTCGAGCCCTCGACGCTTCTGATCTTCGGCAATCCGGCGCTCGGCTCCCAGTTCATGACGTCCAATCCTTCGGCCGGCATCGACTGGCCGGTCAGGCTTCTGGTCATCGAGGACAGGAACGGACAGGTTTGGACCGTCCACAACGACTTTGGCTATATCGCGCGCCGGCACGGCATCAAGAACCGCGGCGCCGCCTTCAAGATGGCTTCCGAGGTCATCGCCTCGATCACATCGGCGGTGAAGAAATAGCTTCGCCCGCCTGCGCTTCGCTGGCGGCGATCGCTTTCGCGCCGAACCACTTCTTGCGCATGGCTTCGCGCACCAGAACGCCGAGGGCGGGCGAATATGCCCGCTCCGACATCGTCACCAGATTGACCGTGCGCCAGAATTCCGGCTCGACGACCGGAAGCGCGATGACGCCGGAGTTATTGACGCTGTGCTGCGGCATGAAGCCGAAGCCCAGCCCGGCGGCGATCATCGCCTGCGTCCATTCCTCGCTGTCGCTGAAATAGGCCGGCGCCACGGTGACGCCCTGCGACTGCAGGATTCCGTCGGCATAGCCCGCGAATTCGCAGTGATTGCGGTGAATATAGGCTTCGCCGCTGAGATCCTTGACGCGCACCGCCGCTTGGTTGGCGAAGCGATGGTTGGGATGGACGGCAATAACCATCTGCTCGCGGAACAAGGGCAGCAGATGCAGCTCCGGCCCCGGCGGCTTGCCAGGCAAGGCGTAGATGGCGGCATCGATCTCGCCGGCCATCAACCGGCGCTCGAGCTCGAAGGAATTCGCATCCGAAAGCATCATATCGACGCTGGCCTCGGCGCGCGGCACCGCCATGATCAGGTCGGTGAATTGGCTGGGCGCTATGGTCGTCATGATCCCGAGCTTGAGCGTGTGCTTGTCCGCCTTGGCATGCTGCCGCGCGAGCTTCAGCGCTTCGTCCGACTCGCGTGCGATCTGCTCGAGATAGGGCCGGACCATCCGGCCGAGCGGCGAGAGGTTGGTCAGCCGGCGTTCGCGGTGGAAGAGCGGGCCGCCGAACTCCTGCTCGAGGAGGATGATCGCGCGCGACAGCGCGGGCTGCGACACATTGCACCTCTCGGCGGCGCGCGAAAAATTGAGCTCTTCCGCGACCGCCAGGAAATAGCGCACTTGATGGAGTTCCATCGCCGCCCACCGCCAGTTTGGTCGACGCCATCGTAGCAAGCGCGATAATCTAGACCAGACCTCTGGCCAGACACATTTTAACTTATTGTTTTCCCAAGAAAATCCTGGATCAGAGTGATGGCGGCGGGCGCCTGCGTCTCGAGGACAAAGTGGCTTGCATCGAGGAAATGTAGCTCGGCGCCCGGCATATCGCGCCGATAGGCCTCGGCTCCGGCCACGGTGAAGAACGGATCATGACGCCCCCATACGATGAGGGTCGGCGGCTGGCGCTCTCTGAAATAGGCCTGGAATTGCGGATAGAGGTCGACATTCGTCTGGTAGTCGCCGAACAGATCGAGCTGAATGTCGAGGCTCGTTTCCCGCTGCATGAGATATTGATCGATCAGCCAGTTCTCGGGCGCGACACGCTCGATGTCCTCTTGCGGCAGTCCGGCAAGATACTGGAGCTTGATGCCGTCGGGCCCGAGCCATCCTTTCAAGGCAGCGCGATGTTCCGGCGTCGGATCAGCCCAATAGACCCTCAGCGGCGCCCAGCCGTCGCTCAAGCCTTCTTCATAGGCATTGCCGTTCTGGATGATCAATGCGACGACGCGGTCCGGCCGTTTCAATGCCAGCCTCAAGCCGATCGGAGCGCCGTAATCCTGGACATAGAGCGCGAATTTTTCCAGACCCGCGAGTTGGATGAAGTCTTCCATGAGATCGGCATAGGCGGCGAACGTATAGGCGAAACGCGAACGGTCCGGAAATTCACTGAAGCCGAAGCCCGGATAGTCGGGGGCCACGACCCGGTAGCGGTCGGCGAGCGCGGCGATGAGATGCCGAAACATATGCGATGACGTCGGAAAACCGTGCAGGAGAAGCACGGCCGGCGCGTCCCTCCGGCCCGCCTCGCGATAGAAGATCTCGATCCCGTTCACGGACATCCGCCGATGCCTCACGATGAGATGGTCGCTCTGCCCGCCCGGCTGCGGTTTCGCTCCACTGGCCGGTTGCGCCGTGATCGCCGCCGCGACTAGACAGGCGGCACCCATCAGCGTCGCCCGTCGGTTGTGAAGATTCGATTTGCGATTGCGTGGCATGGGCATCGTCCTGCGTCGTTGATCCCGGCCAGGATCGCCCGGAACGACACGTGACGGAAATGCCGCGGATGATTTGATTCGATAGACAAGTGGCATTGGCCGAAGGTGGTGCTGGCGTTGCACACTGCCTCCTACACACATTTGGAGCCTGTCATGAAGAAGCTCTGGTGGCGGTTCACCCGCTGGTTTCACTCGTTCGACGAGACGGATGAGGACTTCACGCGCCTCATACGAACCGCTGAGGACGGCGCCCGCGTCGGCATGGTCGGCTGGTATTAGGCATCACCCGCCGGCGATGCGCGGCAGGAGATAGACCTCGGCGTTCTCCGGGATTTTCTCGCCCCAGCTGTCGCGGAAGATGCGGCCGTTGATGGAGACGGCGATGCCGCGCTCGATATGGGGCTTGAGGCCGGGATATTCGGCCTCGAGCTTGGCGAAGAGATCGCGAATGTCGCGCGCTTCGACATCGACGGCGGTCGCGCCGCGGGCGGCGGACTTGAGCGCCCCCCACAGCACGACATTCACCATTGTCAGGCTGCCTTCTTGCCGGCCTTGGCCTGGTCGTCCAGCGCCTTGAGGATGCGCGGCGGCGACATCGGGATGTGCGTCATGCGCACGCCCGCCGCATTGGAGACCGCATTGGCGATCGCCGCCAGCGGCGGCACGATCGAGGTCTCGCCGACGCCGCGCACGCCATAAGGATGGTTCGGATTGGGAATCTCCAGGATGACCGTGTCGATCATCGGCAGGTCCGAGCAGACCGGGATGCGATAATCGAGGAAGCCGGCATTCTGCAGCCGCCCGTCCTTGCCATAGATATATTCCTCGTTGAGCGCCCAGCCGATGCCTTGCGCCGCACCGCCCTGATACTGGCCCTCGACATAGGAAGGATGGATCGCCTTGCCGGCGTCCTGGATCACCGTGTAGCGGATGACCTTGGTGGCGCCGGTCTCGGGATCGAGCTCGACGTCGCAGATATGGGTGGCGAAGGAGACGCCCGCGCCGTCGGCGACGAACTCGTTGTGCCCGGCGATGGGACCGCCGGTATTGGCGGCGGCGGCCGCGATCTCCTTGAGCGAGAGCGGCGCGAAGTTGCCGGCATTGGCGCCGGCGGGCTTGGCGTGGCCGTCTTCCCAGGTGACCGCCTCTTCCGGGATGTCCCACATCTTGGCGGCGCGCTGGATGAGCACCTTCTTGGCGTTGCGCGCGGCGATGACCGTGTTCATGCCGGAGGAAAAGGTGACGCGGCTGCCGTCGCTCATGTCGTTATGGCCGAGCGAGCTCGTGTCGGCGACGACGCAGCGGACATCCTCGTAAGGCACGCCGAGCTCCTCTGCGGCGATCAGCGCCATGGAGGCGCGCGAGCCGCCGACGTCGATCGTGCCGACCGATACTGTCACCGAACCGTCGGGCGTGACGTTGAGCGAGGTGCAGGTCTGGCCGCCGAAATTGAACCAGAAGCCGCAGGCCATGCCGCGTCCCTGGTTCTTCTTGAGCGGCGCCTTCATATGCGGATGGTTCCTCGCCGCTTCGAGCGTCGGGCCGATGCCGATGGGGCCGTAGGTAGGGCCGTAGGACGACTTGGTGCCTTCCTTGGCCGCGTTCTTGATGCGGAACTGGACCGCATCCATCCCGATCTTATGGGCGAGCTCGTCGACCACGCTTTCGACCGCGAAGGCCGCCATCGGCGCCGAGGGTGCCCGATAGGCCGCGACCTTGGGCCGGTTGACCACGACTTCATAGCCGACCGTCTTCACGTTCTTGAGGTCGTAGCAGGCATAGGAGGTCATCGCGCCGAGCTCGGCCCACATGCCGAGGAAAGGTCCGCCCTGATAGCGCAAGGTGGCCGTGGCGGCGGTGATCCGCCCGTCCTTGGTGGCGCCGATCTTGACGTCGATCGAGGTCGAGCTGGTGGGGCCTGAGGCCTTGAACACCTCGTCGCGGGTCATGACCAGCTTCACCGGCCGGTTGGCCTTGCGCGACAGCGCCAGCGCTACGGGCTCGGCCCAGATATGGGTCTTGCCGCCGAAGCCGCCGCCGATCTCGGACGCAGTGACGCGCAGTTTCGCCGCGTCGATGCCGAGGAGCTGGGCGCATTGGTTGCGATAGACGAAGTGGCCTTGCGTGCAGACCCACATCTCGCCCTGGCCGTCCGGCCCGACATTGGCGAGGCAGGCATGCGGCTCGATATAGCCCTGATGCGTCTGCTCGGTCTTGAAGCTGCGCTCGACGATGACGTCGGCGTCCTTGAAGCCCTGCTCGACATCGCCATGCCCGAATTCGGTGCGCTTGGCGATGTTGGAGGCCTTCTTCGGCTTGGGCTCGACGCCTTCGGTGAACATCTTGGCGTGCAGCACCGGCGCGCCCGGCTTCACCGCCTCGTCGACATCGGTCACATGCGGGAGGATTTCATAGTCCACCTGGATGAGCTTCAGCGCCTTGCGCGCCGTCGTCGCGTCGATGGCCGCCACCGCCGCCACCGCATGGCCGTCATAGAGCGCCTTCTCGCGCGCCATGCAGTTGACCAGGATGTCGTACATGCCCTGATCGCCATTGGTGAGGTCGGGCAGGTCGGCCGAGGTGATCACCGCCTTCACGCCGGGCAGCTTCTCGGCCTTCGCCGTGTCGATCTTCTTGATCCTGGCATGCGCATGGGGCGAGCGCAGCACGCGGCCGACCAGCTGGCCGGGCGCGAAGACGTCGGCGCCATAGCGAGCGCGGCCCGTCACCTTGTCGACGCCGTCGGGACGCAGGGGCCTGGTGCCGACGACCTTGAATTTCTGGCCGGTGTAATTGGTGTCATAAGCCATGGCTCAGGCTCCTCTCATCTCACGGGCGGCGTCCTGGACGGCGCGCACGATCTTGTCATAACCGGTGCAGCGGCAGAGATTGCCGGCAAGGCCGAAACGGATCTCTTCCTCGGTCGGGTTCTTGTTCTTCTTGAGCAGAGCGCCCGCCGCGATCAGGAAGCCCGGCGTGCAGATGCCGCATTGGAGTGCCGCATGCTCGATGAACTTGCGCTGCAGGGGATGGAGCTTGTCGCCATCCGCCATGCCTTCCACGGTCTCGATCTTACGGCCTTGCGCCTCGGCGCCGAGCACCAGGCAGGAGCAGACGAGCTCGCCATCGAGCATCACGCTGCAGGCGCCGCAGTCGCCGGTGCCGCAGCCTTCCTTGGCGCCGGTCAGGCCGAGGCGGTTGCGCAGCACGTCGAGCAGCGGCTCGTCCGGCTCGCAGACGAAGTCGGCGGGGTCGCCGTTGACCGTGGTCGAAACATGTATGCCAGCCATATTATTTGCCTCCTGCGCGCTGATACGCGATCTTTGCAGCACGCTTCGCCAGCACGCCTGCGACCTTGGTTCTGAATTCGATGGTGCCGCGCTTGTCGTCGATGGGCGAGCAGGCGGCCGAGCAGGCCTGGGCGAGCTTGTCCAGCGCTTCGTCGTCGAGCTTGGTGCCGATGATCGCCTTGGCGGCGGGCGCCACGAGGAGCACGGTCGGCGCCACCGCGCCCAGCGCCACGCGCGCGTCCTTGACGACGCCCTTGGCGTCGAGGACGAGATTGACCCCCGCCGAGACGACCGCGATATCCATCTCGGAGCGCGGAATGAAGCGCAGATACGCATCGCCGGCGCGCGCCGGGCGCTTGGGCAGCAGGAGCGATTCGACGATCTCGCCCTTGGCGAGGCTGGTGCGCCCCGGTCCCACAGCGACCTTCTCAACCGGGATGGTGCGCTTCTTCTTGGGTCCGACGATGACCGCCTGGGCGCCCGCGGCGACCAGCGCCGGCACGCTGTCGGCGGCGGGCGAGGCGTTGCACATATTGCCCACCATGGTGCAGCGGCCCTGCACCTGCTTGGAGCCGATGAGGTTGGCCGCCTCGACGACGCCGGGCCATGCCTTCTTGACGATGCTCTTGCCAAGTTCATTGCCGGAAACGGCGGCTCCGACCTGGAAACCGGACGCCGTCTTCTTGATCGCGCTCATCGCCGGGATGCGCTTGATGTCGACGATCAGGTCGGGCTCGGTGAAGCCGCCTTTCATGCGGACGAGGAGGTCGGTTCCGCCGGCGAGAATGGCTGACTTTCCTCGCTCCTTCGCCAGTAGAGTGACCGCGGCCTTGGTCGAGCTGGGTGCTTCGTATCGCATAAATCCTATCCACCTGGGTTGCTGGCGTGTGGCTCACGCTTGTTTTTTCAAAGGGCAAGGAAGGCGAGGCCCTTCGCGAACATGCGGATTGTCGTCCGAGAGCCCCTTGGCCGTCAATATGGCGCGACAACTATATCCGGCTTGACGCGTCTTCGCGCCGACGCATGTCGCGGCGATGACATGCGCGTTGATGAGTCGCAAGCGGCCCGCTCACGTTGGGTTCGCCTGGAGGCACATGACCTCAGGACCGATATGTATGAGGAATAGGGTTTCGCTAATCCGGCTTGACTTTTATATTTTATACAATGTACATAAGCCCTGTCAGTCCTCTTGCTGTTAGCCAACCTATGGCCAGATCTACATTTTTCTGCGTCGACGCACATACCTGCGGCAATCCCGTCCGCGTGGTGACCGGCGGCGGCGTGCCCCGGCTCGAAGGCCGCACCATGTTCGACCGCCGCCAGCATTTCCTGGCGGAGCATGACTGGATCCGCACCGGCCTCATGTTCGAGCCACGTGGCCATGACATGATGTCGGGCTCGATCCTCTACCCGCCGACGCGCGCCGATTGCGATGTCGCCATCCTCTTCATCGAGACTTCCGGCGCACTCCCGATGTGCGGTCACGGCACGATCGGCACGGTGACCGTGATCATCGAGCAAGGCCTGGTCACGCCGAAGACCGAGGGCGTGCTCAGGCTCGACACGCCGGCGGGTCTCGTCGAGGCGCATTACGAGAAAACGGGCGATCACGTCGAGCGCGTGCGCATCGTCAATGTCCCCTCTTTTCTCCTCGGCCGGTCCTATCCGGTCGCGGTCGATGGCCTGGGCGAGCTCAATGTGGATGTCGCCTATGGCGGCAATTTCTACGCCATCGTCGAGGCGCAGGAGAATTACCGCGATCTCGCCGAAGTGAGCCTGGCCGATCTCCTGCGCTGGTCGCCCCGGCTCAGGGCGGCCTTCAACGCCCGCCACCAGATCGTCCATCCGGAAAATCCGGCGATCGACCGGCTCACCCATGTCCTGTGGACCGGCAGGGCGCAGACGCCTCGCGGGACGGCGCGCAACGCGGTCTTCTATGGCGACAAGGCCATCGACCGCTCGCCCTGCGGCACCGGCACCTCGGCGCGCATGGCGCAGCTCCAGGCCACCGGCAGGTTCCGCAAGGGCAGCGACTTCGTGCATGAATCGATCATCGGCTCGACCTTCACCGGCCGCATCGAAGGCACGGCCCGGGTGGGCGATTGTGAGGCGATCATCCCCTCGATCGAGGGCTGGGCCCGCATCACCGGCATGAACACCATTTTCCTCGACGACCGCGACCCTTATGTGAAGGGCTTCCTGGTGAATTAGCCTGCTTTCCAGGTCACGCCGAGCTCAGATCCTTGATCAGGCCGATGAAGCGCTCGACGTCTTCGGGTGGCGTCGCATAGGAGAGCACGAAGCGCACGAAGATCTCGTCCTCGGCGATGCCGTTCGGCCCCAGCGTGTCCGGCATCCAGTCGTAATAATGGGCGCCGGCGGCCTGCGCTTTCTCGTGCAGCGCGCGCGGCATGACCGCGAAGATCTCGTTGGCCTCGGTCGGGATCGGGATGCGGATGCGGTTGGACGCCTTGAGCCCTTCCGCCAGACGCTTCGCCAGGCCGTTCGCCTGGCGCGCATTGGCGAGCCACAGGTCGTTTTCGAGATAGGCTAGCATCTGGGCGGCGAGAAAGCGGCTCTTGGACACGAGCTGGCCGCCGCGCATGCGCCGATAGAGGAAGTCCTCGGCGAGTCCCGTGTCGAAGAACACCACGGCCTCGAGCAGCATGCCGCCGTTCTTGGTGCCGCCGAAGGACATCACGTCGATGCCGGACTTCCAGGTGATCTCCGCGGGCTTGCGGCCGAGGCTCGCCACCGCATTGGCGAAGCGCGCGCCGTCCATGTGGAACTTCATCTTGCGCGCCTTGGCGACGGCCGCGAGCGCCTTGATCTCGGCCGGTTGATAGACGCGGCCGAGCTCCGTCGAATTGGTGATCGAGAGCGCCGCGGGCTTCGGATCGTGCTCGCCGCGGATGAAGCCTTTCAGCGTCTTCTCCACCATCTCGGGCGTGATCTTGCCGAGGGTGCCGTGCAGGCCGATGATCTTGGCGCCGCCCGTGAACATTTCCGGGCTGTTGCATTCATCGACCGCGGCATGCGCTTCGGCATGGGTGATGATCGCGCCATAGGCGGGCGCCAGCGCCGACAGAGCGAGGCCGTTCGCCGCTGTGCCGGTGGTGACCAGAAAGGCCTTGACCTCCGTCTCGAACACCTCCGAGAGCTTCTCCTCGGCGCGCTTGGAATAATCGTCATAGCCATAGGAGGCCGACGTGCCCGTGTTGGCGGCTTCGATGGCGGCCAGGATCTTGGGATGGACCCCATAGACATTGTCGGACGCGAAATTCATGGGATGTGTTGCCTCGTTGGGAGATGGGATGCCTACTCAAGGCGGTCGGCCTCCACAACCCCCGGGGCCGCCGCCCAGCCATGTTGCGTAATTTTGTTTCGAAGTGCTCTCCGGGCTCAATCTTTACTTGCGCCGACCACCGCCGTCTGACATAAATCAAAAAGGACAGCGATGCTGTCCTTTTGCAGTGCAACAAGTTCAGGACGCGCCCGGATGATCCGGACCAACGCCAATACGGCTCTGAACGCGACGGCCCGCAAGGCCGCCGGATGCCTGCGCCTGTCCCGAGCTACGACGACGAAAACGAAAAAGGATTGAAGCTCCGGGACGACCCTTGAAGGGTGCCGGAGGTTCGATCCAGGTCAGGCTCGCGAGGAAACCTCGCCCCCTGCCCCGACGGCTCGAAACACCAGCACCGGAACAACAGCCTTGAGCGGGTTCACCGCCCCGCTTGGAAGTTTATAAGACTGTTCAGGAAACGTGAGAGGCTAAGGGCCATGGCACACGCGACCCATCTCCTTCCAGAAGGCCTGCCGGAGGCCAAGGGCCTTTATGACCCGCGCCACGAGCATGATGCCTGCGGCATCGGCCTCATCGCCAATATCCACAATATCAAGAGCCACAAGATCATCGCCGATGGCTTGAGCATCCTGCGCAATCTCGAGCATCGCGGCGCCGTCGGCGCCGACCCCAAGGCCGGCGACGGCGCCGGCATCCTCCTGCAGATCCCGCACGAGTTCCTCCTCGCAGAAGCCAAGCGCCTGGGCTTCGCTCTGCCCGAGCCGCAGCATTATGCCGTGGCCCAGCTCTTCATGCCGCGCGAGCCCGTCTATCGTCAGGACATCGAGCGCATCTGGTGGGAGACGGCGCGGGAAGAAGGCCTGAAGGTTCTCGGCTGGCGCGACGTGCCGGTCGACGAGACCGTGCTCGGCTCGAGCGTGCGCCCGACCGAACCCTTCCATCGCCAGCTCTTCGTCAGCCGCGGCCCCACCATTCGCGACGAGGCGCATTTCGAGCGGAAGCTCTTCGTCTGCCGCAAGGTGGTGTCGAACCGCGTCCTCGAAGTGCTGGGCACGAAGGGGCGCGCCTATTATCCGGTCTCGGTCTCGAGCCGCACCATCGTCTATAAGGGCCTCGTGCTCGGCAAGGATCTGGGGCTCTATTACAAGGACCTCGCCGACGAGCGGGTCGCCTCCTCGCTGGCCATGGTGCATCAGCGCTTCTCGACCAACACTTTCCCGTCCTGGCCGCTGGCGCATCCCTACCGCTTCATCTGCCACAATGGCGAGATCAACACGCTCAGGGGCAACTACAATTGGATGGCGGCGCGCCAGGCCAACATGAAGTCGGACATCCTGGGCCGCGATCTCGAAAAGCTGTGGCCCATCTCCTATGAGGGCCAGTCCGATTCGGCCTGCTTCGACAACGCGCTCGAGCTCCTGTTCATGGGCGGCTATTCCCTGCCCCATGCGATGATGATGCTCATCCCGGAAGCCTGGGCCGGCAACCCGCTGATGGACGAGGACCGGCGCGCTTTCTACGAATATCACGCCGCCCTGATGGAGCCCTGGGACGGCCCCGCCGCCATGGTCTTCACCGACGGGCGGCTCATCGGCGCCACCCTCGACCGCAACGGTCTCAGGCCCTCGCGCTACATGGTGTCGGAGGACGGCTTCGTACTGCTCGCTTCCGAAATGGGCTGCCTGCAGTTCGCCGAGGAGAAGATCACCCAGAAATGGCGCCTGCAGCCCGGCAAGATGTTGCTCATCGACCTCGAGCAGAAGCGCATCATTTCCGACGACGAGCTGAAGAAGACGCTCTCCACCCAGCATCCCTACAAGGACTGGCTGAAGCGCACCCAGCTGGTCCTGCGCGAGATGCCGCCCGCCAGGACCAAGCGGCCGAAGATCGCCGTGCCATTGCTCGACCGCCAGCAGGCCTTCGGCTACAGCCAGGAGGACTTGAAGCTCCTGATGGCGCCGATGGCGCAGACCGGCCAGGAAGCCGTGGGCTCGATGGGCAACGACACGCCGATCTCGGCTTTGTCCGACAAGCCCAAGCTCCTCGACACCTATTTCAAGCAGAACTTCGCGCAAGTGACCAATCCGCCGATCGATCCGATCCGCGAGGAGCTGGTCATGTCGCTCGTCTCCTTCATCGGCCCCAGGCCCAATCTGCTCGACCTCAAGGGCACCTCGACCCATATGCGCCTGGAGGTGCCGCAGCCCATCCTCACCAATGAGGAGCTGGAGCGCATCCGCACCATCAACGTGGTGAAGGACAACCCCTTCCGGACCGTCACCATCGATGTCACCTATGATGTCGCCAACGGCCCCGAATATATGGAAGCGGCCTTGGAGGCGATCTGCGCCGGCGCCGAGCGCGCGGTGCGCGACGGCTACAACATCATCATCCTGTCGGACCGCGCGGTCTCGGCCGAGCGCGTGCCGATCCCGTCTCTGCTCGCGACCTCGGCCACGCATCACCATCTCATCCGCCGCGGGCTGCGCACCTCGGTCGGCCTGGTGGTCGAATCGGGCGAGCCGCGCGAGGTGCACCAATATTGCACGCTGGCAGGCTTCGGCGCCGAGGCGATCAATCCCTATCTCGCTTTCGAGACGCTCGAGGACATGATCGTCTCGCTCGACGAGAAGATCACGCCCGGAGAGGCCTTCAAGCGCTACATCAAGGCGGTCGACAAGGGCATATTGAAGGTGATGTCCAAGATGGGCATCTCGACCTATCAGTCCTATTGCGGCGCCCAGATCTTCGACGCGGTCGGTCTCGCGAGCGACTTCATCGGACGATACTTCACCGGCACGGCGAGCCAGATCGAAGGCGTCGGCCTGGACGAGATCGCCGCCGAAGCCTTCGCCCGTCATGCAGCGGCCTTCGGCGAGAGCCCGGTGCTGACGAGCGCGCTCGAAGTCGGCGGCGAATATCTCTACCGCATCCGCGGCGAGCAGCATGTGTGGACGCCGGAATCGGTCGCCAAGCTGCAGCATGCCGTGCGCGGAGAGTCGCCCGAGACTTACCGCGACTTCGCCAAGCTGGTGAACAATCAGAACGAGCACTTCATGACGCCGCGCGGCCTCTTCCGCATCAGGAGCGCGGAAGAGATCGGCCGGAAGCCTATCCCGGTCGACGACGTCGAGCCGGCCAAGGACATCGTCAAGCGCTTCGCCACCGGCGCCATGTCCTATGGCTCGTTGAGCCGCGAGGCGCATACGACGCTCGCCATCGCCATGAACCGCATCGGCGGGCGCTCCAACACCGGCGAAGGCGGCGAGGAGCCGGATCGCTTCAAGCCTCTGCCCAATGGCGATTCCATGCGCTCGGCGATCAAGCAGGTCGCCTCCGGCCGCTTTGGCGTCACCACCGAATATCTGGTCAATGCCGATCAGATCCAGATCAAGATGGCGCAAGGGGCGAAGCCCGGCGAAGGCGGGCAGCTGCCCGGCCACAAGGTCGACGCCACCATCGCGCGGGTGCGCTATTCGACCCCGGGCGTCGGCCTCATCTCGCCGCCGCCGCATCACGACATCTATTCGATCGAGGACCTGGCGCAGCTCATCTACGACCTGCGCAACACCAACCCCAAAGCCTCGGTGTCGGTCAAGCTCGTGTCGGAAGTGGGTGTGGGCACGGTCGCGGCCGGCGTCGCCAAGGCGCGCGCCGACCATGTGACCATCTCGGGCTTCGAGGGCGGCACCGGCGCCTCACCCTTGACCTCGATCAAGCATGCCGGCAGCCCCTGGGAGATCGGCCTTGCCGAGACCCAGCAGACGCTCGTCGCCAACCGCCTGCGCGGCCGCATTCTCGTCCAGGCCGATGGCGGCATCCGCACCGGCCGCGATGTCGTCGTCGCCGCCTTGCTCGGCGCCGATGAGATGGGCTTTTCGACCGCGCCCTTGATCGCCGCCGGCTGCATCATGATGCGCAAGTGTCATCTCAACACCTGTCCGGTCGGCGTCGCGACCCAGGACCCGGTGCTGCGCAAGCGCTTCAAGGGCACGCCCGAGAATGTCATCAACTATTTCTTCTATGTCGCCGAGGAAGTGCGCGAGCTGATGGCGCAAATGGGCATCCGCCGCTTCGACGATCTCGTCGGCATGAGCGAATATCTCGACAAGCTCGCCGCCATCGACCACTGGAAGGCCAAGGGCCTCGACTTCACCCGCATCTTCGAGAAGCCGCAGGTGATCGGCAAGGTCTCGATCCGCCGCGACGACCCGCCGAAACACGATCTCTCCGAGACGCTCGACGCTCATCTGATCGGCGAGGCGCAAGGAGCGCTCGCCTCGGGCACGCCGGTCGAGATCGAAGCCAAGGTCACCAATGTCCATCGCACCATCGGCGCCATGCTGTCGGGCGAGGTCGCCAAGCGCCATGGCCATCAGGGCCTGCCCGAGGACACGATCCGCGTGGCCTTGACCGGCATCGCCGGCCAGAGCTTCGGCGCCTTCCTCGCCCATGGCGTGACGCTCGATCTCACCGGCGAGGCCAATGACTATGTCGGCAAGGGTATCTCGGGCGGCAAGCTCATCATCAAGCCGCATGAGCGGGTGGGCTTCGTGCCTGAGAAGTCGATCATCGTCGGCAACACCGTGCTTTATGGCGCGATCGGCGGCGAGTGCTATTTCCGCGGCGTCGCCGGCGAGCGCTTCGCCGTGCGCAATTCCGGCGCCATCGCGGTCGTCGAGGGCGTCGGCGACCATGGCTGCGAATACATGACCGGCGGCATCGTGCTGGTCATCGGCGAGACCGGACGCAATTTCGCCGCCGGCATGTCGGGCGGCGTCGCCTATGTGCTCGACGAGAAGGGCGACTTCGCCCAACGCTGCAATCTCGCCATGGTCGATCTGGCGCCGGTGCCGGCGGAAGAGGTCGCGATCGAGCGTCTCCACCATCATGGCGGCGATCTCGAGCATCACGGCCTCGTCGACGTGACCGCCAATATGGACCGTCACGATGCCGAGCGCATCTGGGAGCTCCTGGGCCGCCACCTCAAATATACGGGCTCCGGCCGGGCGCGCGCGATCATCGACCACTGGGGCGACTATCTGCCGAAATTCGTGAAGGTGATGCCGGTCGAATATGCCAAGGCGCTGCGCGAGCTCGAGCAGGCGCAGGCTGAGAGCGACGGCATGACCATCGGCGTGAAGCGGAGGGCCTGACGTATGATGAAGCTCTATGGCGACAGGGGCTCCGGCAATTGCCAGAAGGTCGGCATCACCGCCGACTTCCTGAAGATCCCCTATCGCTGGATCGACATCGACATCATGAAGGCCGAGTCGCGGACCGACGCTTTCTTGAGCAAGAGCCCGATGGGCCAGGTTCCCATCGTCGAGCTCGATGACGGCCGCGTCCTGGCGCAGTCCAATGCGATCATCCGCTATCTCGCCGCGGGCAGCGCGCTCCTGCCGGCCGATCCCTTCGCTCAGGCGAAGATCGACGAATGGCTGTTCTGGGAGCAATACAGCCACGAGCCCTATGTGGCGACGAGCCGCTATCACATGGTCTATCTCGGCCGCTCCAGGGATCAGCGCGAGGCCTGGCGGGTCGAGCGCGGCGAGAAGGCGCTCGACCTGATGGAGCGGCACATCAAGGGCAGGACGTGGTTCGCGGGCGAGGCGCTGTCGGTCGCCGACATAGCCCTCCTCGCTTATACGCGGCTCGCCCATGAAGGCGGCTTCGATCTCACGACCCGGCCGCGGCTGCAGGTCTGGATCGCGCGCTGCGAGACGGCCGTCGGTCTGCCGCCGGCAGGAAAGCACTAGGAGAACAGCATGGGAAAGATCACCGGCTTTCTGGAGATCGATCGGCAGGAGCAGAAATATGCGCCCGCCTCCGACCGCGTCCGGCATTTCCGCGAATTCACCATCCCGCTCGACGACCGCGACACCGAGAAGCAGGCGGCGCGCTGCATGGATTGCGGCATCCCCTATTGCCACACCGGCTGTCCGGTGAACAACCAGATCCCCGACTGGAACGACCTCGTCTATCAGGGCAACTGGCGCGACGCCGCGATCAACCTGCATTCCACCAACAACTTCCCGGAATTCACCGGCCGCATCTGTCCGGCGCCGTGCGAGGAGGCCTGCACGCTCAATCTCGAAAATGTGCCGGTGACCATCAAGACCATCGAGCAGGCGATCGCCGACAAGGCCTGGGCGGAAGGCTGGATCAGGCCCGAGCCCGCGGAAGAGAAGACCGGCAAGCGCGTCGCCATCGTGGGCTCGGGCTCGGCCGGCATGGCCGCTGCCCAGCAGCTGGCCCGCGCCGGCCATGAGGTGCATGTCTTCGAGCGTTATGCCAAGGCGGGCGGCCTTCTGCGCTACGGCATTCCGGACTTCAAGATGGAGAAGCATCCGATCGATCGGCGCGTCGCGCAGATGGAGGCCGAGGGCGTCACCTTCCACTACAATGTCGATATCGGCGTCACGCGGCCGTTCCGTTCGCTCACCGACGCCTATGACGCGGTGCTGCTGGCGGGCGGCGCCGAGCGGCCGCGCGATCCGGGCCTGCCCGGCATGGACCTCGACGGCGCCCATTACGCCATGCCCTTCCTCATCCAGAGCAACCGCCGCGTCGGCGGTGAGGACGTCGCGGCCGAGCGTCCGTTGGTCGCCACCGGCAAGCATGTGGTGGTGATCGGCGGTGGCGACACCGCCTCCGACTGCATCGGCACCTCCTTCCGCCAGGGGGCGCTGTCGGTGACCCAGCTCGATATCCGCCCGGTGCCGCCCGAGCAGGAAGACAAGATGGTGGTGTGGCCCTATTGGCCGACCAAGTTCCGCACCTCCTCCTCGCAGGCCGAAGGTGCGGCGCGCGAATTCTCCTGCGCGACGCTCAGCCTCGTCGGCGAGAAGGGCAAGGTGACGGGAGTCAAATGCGCCAGGGTCAATCAGAAGCGCGAGCCGCTGCCCGGCACCGAATTCGTCATCAAGGCCGATCTCGTGCTGATCGCCATCGGCTTCGCCGGCCCCGAGGAGAACGGGGTGCTGAGGGAGACCGCCTTCGCGCGCGACAAGCGCGGCAACGTCAAGGCCGATACCGACGACTACAGGACTTCGGTCGAGAAGGTCTTCGCCGCGGGCGACATTCGCAAGGGCCAGTCGCTGGTCGTCTGGGCCATCCGCGAGGGCCGCCAGGCGGCGCGCGCCATCGATGAATATCTGATGGGCTCATCGGAGCTGCCACGGTAGATTTACGTGACGACACCTTCGATCTGCTGGGCGCCTTTCCGCTACTGGTCATCTGACCTGAAGCTCAGGCTGAGCATTCATGCGACACCGGTTTCGGCCGGCCAGACACTTTCGAGGGTAATTGATAATTGGCTTCTATTCTCCGACTGCAAGCTGATCGAGCACGTGGCGCGCCACTGGAATGCTGTTGCGCCGGCGCGCACAGCAAAAGTCGTTCGACCAGCCTCATAGGAAAGCCCGCACGTCTCCTTCCACAGTCTGTGCGCACCACCGAAAAGCAACGCGCCCGGTCGGGACGGTTTTCTCTTTCTTCTACGATGTCAAAGAGCGGGGAGGATTCTCATCTCCTGGAGCCCGGCCATGACCTCGGGCGCGCATGCGATTTTCAATGTACAATATTTTCGTATAAAGTCAACAGAAAAACGTACATCAGCGTGCTGATCTGGCTGCGCGAATACCGAAGGCGTTGGAGGGCGTCGCTCCGAGCAGGAGCGTGGATTGAAACGGATCGAGATTGCTTGCGAGACTGGCGTCTGCCGGCCGCTCACGTGGGGGCGCGGATCTCAAACATCGGAGCTGCCGCGGCGGACCGGAGCCCGGCCCGCCTTCAACGGGCCATGGCCCGGGCCTGGGCGGCGAGATGACTTTCACCCTCCGCCCGCCCGGCCCGTGGCTCCTCCAGCTTCAGGCCGAGACGATCGGCAAGCCTCAGGCACAGCGCCTGGAGGAAAAAGGTCTGTGCCCAGACCATGGCCAGCGCCGTTTGCCAGGGGTTCAGATCGGATCCGGCGGCGAGGTCGGGCGCATATGAGAGAGCCCGTTTGACCAGCGGCGCCAGCGCCTCGGTGATCTCGCCGCCGCGCCGACGGCCGGCCATGCTGCCGCCCAGCGCGATCAGGAGATCGCACGGCTCCAGCATGAAGTTCATGCCATGGATGAAGTTTTCGGTCTCGGCGGCGATGGCGACGAGCCCGCCGGCTTCATGGAACTTGGCCGCGCCATATTCCGCGGTGCCCAGGTCGGGACCGGCGCCCAGGATCACGATCTTGCCCGCCGGATCGTAAGCGCCGGCGGCATCGGCGGCATCCATCCGCGCCCGATCGAGCAAACCCGGAACCGCGGCAACAGCCGGCCGTGTACCGGAAGCCGCTTCGCCCGCGAAGCTGCGGGCGATCTCGGCCAGCGCCAGCAGCGTCACCGCATAGTCCAGAGTATGCGGCGTCTTGCGCGACAGCGGCGTGAAGGGCAGCACGATGGTCGCATGCGCGGCTTCGGCGAGCGCGCTCCCCGCCGTGCAGGTCAAGGCGATAACGCGCGCCCCGGCGGCCGCGGCCACCCCTGCCGCTTCGACGGTGCGCCTGGTTCCGCCGGAAATGGACGAAAGCACCACCGTGTCGCCCGGACGGAAGTCCGTGAAGGCCGCCATGTCCATGGCACTGCGCGTCGCGACCGGTTGCCGCAACAGCCGGAAAACCTCCGACAGCGCCTTTGGCGCGAACAGCGAATCGCCGCATCCGCCCGCGAAGACCCGTCCCTTGGGCCGCGCCAGAGCATCGGCGCGCCGCGCCAGCTCGGGCTGTATCGTCGGCAGCAGTTCCGCCTGCGCGGCGATTTCACGCGCCATCATCTCGTTCATGCGCGCGCCTCATCTCCGGGAGTGAACGTTGCGCGTCCCAGAGCCCAGATCGCCGCCGGCGGCACCGGACCGTGCTCGGTGAGGAGCGCCGTGGCCAGCCGTGCCGGAATCACCTCGAGCTCGGGCGCGCGCGTTGCCGCACGCTCGAGCCCCGCGATCGCGAGTCCGGACTTGAGCACGGCATCGTAGGAACGCAGCGCCGGCTCCGGCCTGAGGCCCCGATAGCTGCGCATGTCGAGCTTCAACAGATCGGTCGCGCCATAGACCGCGATGTTCATGTCCACCGCGAGACGCGCGATCATGCGGCTGCCGATCGTGTTGAGGAACGAGCCGTCGCAGCGCAGCGTCTCCACGCCGAAGAGCACCGCCTCGCTCAGGGTCAGGCCATATTCGATGGCGGCATCGGGAATGTAGTCGACCATGAGCCCATGCGGCAGAAACTCCTCAAGGTAGCGCGCGCCGCCCGCGATCGCACGGCTTTCCGGAACCACAATCCGCAGATCGGGACGCACCTTGGCAAGCTCGACCACGATCGCGGCCACCGTGCTCGAATAGTCGAAGGCCATGATGCCGCGCACGCCCGCGAGATGGGCGCAGGCCGCCGCCACAAGGTTCCGCTTGCGCTGCGCCGCAGCCACGTCCCAAGCGGCGATCCGGCTTCTGAGCAGATCGGCCTGGCGCGCCGCATCGACCTCGTCGAGCCCGGCGAGCAGCAGCGCGAGGCTGTTTCCGATGACCGGGGTGTCATGGCCGCGGGTCCGGGCTATGAAATCGGCCGCCAGACGCGCGCGCTTCAACCCGTCGGCGCCGCTGTCGATCAGGTGAACAAGCAGCTGATTGCCGAGCGCCACGTGCCGCGTGGCGCCGAGCACACCTTCATCGACGATCTGCCAGAGGTGGTGCATCGTCGTTTCGTCGGGAGGCGACAAGCCTGCCGCTTCGATCTCGCGCGCATATTCGAGCCGGCGTTCAGGCATGAATGACTCCGTTGACCGGGACGCCGGCATCAACCGTCGCCGCGCGGCGCTCGGCGATGAAGGCTTCGACATCTCCTCGGCGCGGCATCGCTGTCTGCGCGCCGCATTCCCGGGTTGCCAGCGCCGCCGCGGCATTGGCGAATTCGAGCCGGTCGCGCGGCGTCTTGCCCGTGAAGGTGGCGGCTAGATAGGCCGCGGCAAAGCAGTCGCCGGCGCCTGTCGTATCGACCGGAACCACCGGAAAGCCCGGCCCGTCGATGGTTCCTTCCGCACTGATGCGCCGGCACCCGTCTTTGCCGAGCGTAACGATGATCTCCCCCTCCTGACGAAGCATCGACGGCGAGAGGGGCGCTGCGAGCACGGCAGCAGCGGCGGCATAGGCCTCGTAATTCAGGAACAGCGTATCGACCATGGACAGAATCTGGGACAGGCGATCGGGATTGCGTGCGATGTCGGGGGGCTCGAGGTCGAGGGAAATCGAAATTCCGCGCGGGCGCGCCATGGCGGCGGCGGCGAAGGCCAGCGTCGGGTCGCCGAAAGTAAAATGCACGTGGCGGACGCCGTCGAACGCCGGCGCGGTCAGGTCTTCCGGTCGCGGCAGGTAGGCCTCGGTCTCCAGTCGGATCAACGACTTCTCTCCCGACGGCGACAGCAGCACCACGCACATGAACGTGTCCACGCCCGCGCGCCGGACAACATGATCGACATCGACCCCCTCGCGCGCGATTCTGGACAGGGCGAAGGCCCCCGGCTCGTCGCTGCCCATTGCCGCCACAAGCCTGCTCCTGAGCCCCAGCCGTGCCGCGGCTACGGCGCAATTCGCCGACATGCCGCCCGGCATATTGCCATGACTGCGGCCGCCCACTTTCTGGTCGAAGCCGGGAAGCGCCGGCACCGAGATGAACATGTCGACGTCGAGATCGCCGATACAGAGAACGTCGATATCGTGCGTCACGGCTTTATGCTCCTGATCAGACGAAGACCTCCGGCGCTGGAGACGGAAGCGATAAGCAGAACACCGATGAGGCCGAGCTGCCATGCGGCGGAGATGTTGGCGAGCTGCAGCCCGATCTGCAACGTGGTGACGATCAGGATCGCAACGATCGTGCCGAGGACGCTGCCGGTACCGCCGAAGATATGGGTGCCGCCCAGAACCGCGATCGTGACGGCCAGAAGCTCCATGCCTTTGCCGGCGTCGGGTCGCGCCGCCAGGAACCAGGACATGGCGATGATGCTGCCCAATGCCGCGAGAACGCCCGAGAGCACATAGAGGCCGATGCGCAGGCGCACGACCGGAATGCCGGAGAGATGCGCCGCGCGATCGTCATTGCCGCAGGCGACGATATGGCGGCCCGTGCTGGTGCGGGTCAGCATGACATGCAGGCAGATGGCGGCAGGCAGGAGAACGAACACGACGGAATTGGGGAGGCCGAGCGTATGGCCCTGCCCCAGCCACCCGAACTCCGGCGGAAGCCCGCCGATCGGCCGGCCCATGGTCGAGGCCAGCGCCAGGCCGCCGAAGGCGAACATGGTGGCAAGCGTCGCCATCAGCGAAGGCACGCGCACCACGTTGATCAGCACGCCGTTCAGCAGGCCCATTCCCGCTCCGAGCAGGAGGCCGACGGCACAGGCCAGCCAGATGTTCAGCCCGATGGAAAACAACGCTCCGACGGCCACACCGACGAGCGAGACGATCGAGCCCACCGAAAGATCGATGCCGGGCCCGCCGGCCAGGATCACCAGCGTCTGGCCAAGGCCGAGAAGGCCGAGGATCGGCACATATTGGAGGAGATAGGGGATGGTGCTCGCGCGCCAGAAATAAGGCGAGAGCAGGCTCATGGCGAAAATGGCCAGCATCCACAGCGCGACGAGCAGGAGAAACCTCCGCGTCAACGGATCCAGTGCACGGAGCTTGGCGATGCCGGCGGTCATTGCGCCCTCGGATTGTTGCGGTTGCCGAATGCGTCCGCGGTCAGGACGATGATGAGCAGCGAGCCGATGATGACCGCCTCCCAAAGCGAAGAGATGCCCATCAGCACCAGCCCGTTCTGCATGATGCGGATGAAGACCACGCCCAGGAGGGTGCCGAGCAGGCTGCCCACGCCGCCGCGGATATTGGTGCCGCCCAGGATGGTGGCGGCGATCGCCTCGAGCGCGATCGTCGTGCCGATGTTGATTTCCACATTCCGCAACCGCGCGACATAGAGAAGGGCGGCGAGCCCCGCCAGGAGGCCGAGGAGCGCGTAGGTTGCGATCTTGGTGCGGTCGACATTGATGCCCGCCAGGCGGGCCGACGCCTCGTTGCAGCCGATGGCATAGAGATGCTTGCCATAGGGCAGCTTCCGCAACAGCACCCAGGCGAGGACATAGACGACCGCGATGACGATCGCCGAAGCCGGCACGAAGCCCACCTTGCCATTGACGAGCGGCGAAAGCGTGCCCGGCAGGCCGGCGATCCAGGCTCCGCCGATCACCAGGAACATGATGGCCGAGAATATATACATGGAACCGAGAGTGGCGATGATCGGCGGGACCTTCAGCTTGGTGGTCAGCACGCCGTTCACGGCGCCGAGCATGGCGCCCGTCGCCAGACCGAGCGGCGCGACGACGAAGGACGGCATGCCCATCTGATAGGCCTTGCCGATGATGATGGCGGACACCGCGAGAATGCCGCCCACGCTGACATCAATGCCGCCCATGATGATGACCAGCGTCATCCCGGCCGAGACGATGGCGAGCTCCAGGCCGGCGCGCATCGTCTGCACGAGATTATTGACGCTCAGGAAGTGCGGCGACGCGTAGGTGAAGATCGCGCCGACAGCCAGGATGGCCAGGACGAGGGCCAGCTCGCGTGAGGCGGTGGGAGAGACCAGACGCGGCGCCCGGCGCATGTCCGTCACGGATGACATGAAGTGTCCTTGTTGTGGCATCCGGATCCGCCGCGCGTCGCGGCGGATCCGGGATAGCGACTGCCCGGCAGCCGCCGAACGATCAGAAGTCGAACTGCTGGATATTGTCCTTGGTGAAGATCATCGGATTGCCGAGCAAGAGGACTTTCTGGTCGGCCAGCCACTGCACATTGGCATCGAGCCCTTCGACCTTGGGCTTTGCCTCGAAGGCGGCGCCGTCGGCCACCTGCTTGCCGGCCCACACCGTGAGATAGCCGAGGTCGGCGGGATTCCACAGCACGGAATAGGTCATGGCGCCGCTCATCATGTAGTCCTTGATCGTATTGGGCGAGCAATAGCCGGTGGTGACGATCTGGCCCTGCTTGCCCGCCGCCTCGACCGCCTGGCCGATGCCCGGGCAGGTGGTGGAGGCGATGCCGATGATGCCCTTGAGGTCGGGATTGCGCGTCATGGCGTCCGTGGCGAACTGGAAGGCGCGTGCCGCCGTGCCGTCGGTATGGTCGACCGAGACGATCTCGATCTTGGGATATTTGGTCTGGGCGCGTTCCTTGATCGCGGCGATCCAGGCGTTCAGGCTCGCGATGGTGGGCGCGTCGGAAATGACGGCGATCTTGCCTTCCTCGCCGATGCGCTTGACCATCTCGTCGAGAATGGTGAAGCCGAGATCCTGGTCGAGAGCCTGGGCGACGTAGAATTCGCGCTCGCTGCCGGCAGCGTCGGCATCCGACGTGATGACATGGACGCCCGCCGCCCGCGCCTTGGCGATCGCGGGCTTCAGGGTCTCCACATCGACGGGCGACACGCCGACCACGTTGAAGCCCTGGCTGACGAAGCTTTCGAAGATGCGCAGCTGGTCGGCGGCGTTGGTGCTGGTCGGGCCCTCCTGCACATATTCGACGCCGAATTTTTCCGCAGCCTTCTTGCCGCCGTTCTCCATCGCGACATAATAGGGAATGCCTTGAATCTGCGGCACGAAGGCCACGCGGACCTTGTCTTGGGCGAAAGCGGCGCCGGCGAGCACGGTTGCGGCGGCAAGTCCGGCGGCGAGCGTCTTCAGGATGGTTTTCATGTCTCACTCCCTGTGGTCTGGTTCTGTCGCGGGCGCTTGTGGCCGGCCCGCACGGCCTGCGCCGTCAAGAGGCGGCGGCGCGCGCCTCATGGGCTCCGGTGATGAGCCCGATGATCTCCTGCGGCGACGTGCGCGCGGTCTCGCGGACGGCGATGCGGCGGCCGTGGCGCATCACCGATATCCGGTTGGAGACCTCGAACACATTCTGGATGTTGTGCGAGATGAGGACGACCGACTTGCCCTGCGCGCTGAGCTTGAGGATGAAGTCGAGCACCTTGCGCACTTCGGCGACCGCGAGAGCCGCCGTCGGCTCGTCCATGATGATGAGACGCGCATCCATGTTCAGAGCGCGCGCGATGGCAACGCCCTGCCGTTGCCCGCCCGACATGTATTCCATCCAGGCATCGATGCTGGGAACATGGACGTCGAGGTCGGCCAGCAGCTCGCCGGTCCGCTTGCGCATGGCCTGCCGGTCGAGGAACGGGATGCCCAGAATCGGGCGCTTCAGCTCCCGTCCCAGGAAAATGTTGTCGACGACGGTCATCTTTCCGGCGAGCGCCAGCTCCTGATAGATGGTGGCGATGCCGCTGGTCCAGGCGTCCTGCGGCGAACGGAAGGATACCTTTCGGCCCGCCATCTCGATCGTTCCCTCATCGGGCACATGGGCGCCCGACATCACCTTGATCAAAGTGGACTTGCCCGCGCCATTGTCGCCCACCAGCGCCATCACCTCGCCGCCGGCGACTTCGAAATCGACATGGTCGAGGGCGGTCAGTCCGCCGAAGCGCTTGACGATGCCGGTCATGCGGAAAAGCATGTTCGAATTCCCTTCATCGGATGTTCCCGCTCCCATCACGCCACCCGCGCCAGCGGACCGGCGAGCGCGGCCTCCAGCTCTTCATGCGAGGCGATCAGGCCCTGAGCGCCTTCGACCGTCGTCGTCAGGCTTCCCGCCACCGCGGCATGGCGCGCGGCGTCCATGAGCGGCGCGCCGTGCATCCAATAGGCCAGGAACACGCCGGCGAAACTGTCGCCCGCTCCCGTCGCATCGACCACCCGCACGGGAAGTGCCGGAACTTGAACCGGCACACCGCCGTCGGCGGCGAAGACGACCGCGCCGAGCGGCCCCATCGTGACGACGAGATGCCCGCGCCGTTCGAGCCGCGAAAGCCGATCCGCGACGGCGGCGATCAGATCGATGCTGGTTCCATGGATGTCGAATATCTTGCGCACCAGCTCATCGCCGGCGAACACGAGATCGAGCCGGCTCAAAATGTCGAAGAACCCCTCCGGCGTGCGCGCGCCCTCGGAGAGCCCCGCGGGATGCAGGCTCACTTTCCAGCCCGCGGCATGAAAGGTGTCTATCGAGCCGCGCATGCGTTCGTAGTGGTAACCCTCGATATGCAGGCAGCAGGGACGGCTTTCCGCCCTGATCTCGAGATATCCCGTCAGATCCATCTCGGTCAGCTCGAACGGCTCGTTGATGATGGTGCGGCTGCCATTCGGCTCGGTGAGGACGATGCAACGCGACAGCCGGTCATTGCGCGGCCGGCGGATCGGCAGCGCGTGGACTCCTTTGACCGAAAGCTCGGCGAGCGCCCAGTCGCTGTCGGGGTCCGAGCCCAGCGCCGTCGCGAGCTCGACATCGAGCCGGTGCGTGCCGTCGCGTCCGACGCCGGCGGCCGCCACCGCCAGATTTGCCGCCGGGCCACCCAATGCCTTCTCGATGTGATGCGCGGTGATGCGGTCGTCCCGGTGCGGCAGCACGTCGACGCGGCACATGTAGTCCACGCTGATATAGCCCGCCACGACAAGGCGAGGCAGCGCGGCGCGGCTTTCATCGGGAACAAAAGGCGTCGTGCTCGACAGCGCGCGGGCGATGGTGCTCGGACGGTAGGCCAGCTTGCGCACCGCATCGTCGATGCGGGCCTTGGTCGGGGCACGGACATTCGCGGTTCCGTTCAGGTAGTTTGATACCGTTCCCACCGAGACTCCCGCGGCATGCGCCACATCCGCGATCGTTGCCCGCCTGCGTCCCATCGGCCTTCCCGCTTTTGAAGCGCTTCAATTCTTGGCAGTAAAATAGTGCGACTTCAAGATGAAACCGGCATGGAAGGGGTAGAAACTACGCCCGATATTGAATATTATTCAATCTACAATCAAGCTCATCAGGCTTTGCTGTCCCGATAGACGTCTGGATTGTGTCCGCTCTTTCCGGCGGCCCCTACTGCGCCGGCGCGAAATCGTCGAACCGGCCGCGCCGGGCGGTGATCGCCTCGCCGCGGCTGAACAGGCGGGATGCGTCGGTGCCGGGCTTGGTCGTGCGCGCCAGCTGTGCCATGGCCGGATCGTTCGGCGCCGGCAGCGCCCCGGCATAATCCGATTTCGCCTGCGTGGCCTGGTCCGGTCCGCCTGCCTCGGGCGCGGCCTGCGGCAGCGAGGCCGACGGCTGGCCGAAGCCCGGCGTCGGCTGGCTGCTGTCCGTCGTGGTGGCCGGGGCCGGCGCAGGCGGGGCGGCGGCCACCGCCACCTCGATATCCTTGTTGATCGCGGCCATGACCAGGCCCGCCATCTTGTTGTTCCCTTCCTTCAGGAAGTGCACGCCGTCGCGCGAGCGCAGCTTCACGAACTCGCCGGTGTCGTCGAAGCCGGATTCGCTGTATTTGCCGTCCTCCAAAAGCGCCGTCCGCGTTTCGACGAAGCGGATGCCGGCGGCAGCGGCGCGCTCCTTGTGGATGGCGGCGATGGCCTTCATCGAGGCATCGTATTTCTCCGCCTGCATCGGCGGCATCTCCATCCAGTAGACGGCGGCGCCCGCCGCCTTAAGGCTCGCCATCAGCTCGTCGACCTGCTTGACATAGGCCGCCCGCCATTCCTTCGTGTCGAAGGCATAGCGCATGGCGCCGTCGCGGATCGGCTGCGCGTCGTTCGAGCCCAGCATCACGATGGCGATGTCGATCTTGTTGCTGGCGAGGATCTTCGGCAGCGCCCCATTCCAGTCGTAATATTCCGGCCGCGACAGGCCCGAATCCTCCTTGTAGCGGCCGTTGAGCGATATCCGCATGTCGCCGTCGATGGTGCGCGACACGCCCGACCACAGGCCGGCGGCGAGCGAGTCGCCGAGGACGAAGATCTGGTAGAGGTCCCGGGACGCGAAATAGGGCTGGTTGTCCGCCGATTTGTCCTGCTTGCCCTCCTGCGCCTGCAACGGGAGCGCAAGCGCCAGGAGCGCACCGGCAATGAGGAAGAGGCGCCTGATCATGCCGCGATCCTAGCCCCCCTGGCGCAGCCGCTCAAGCAGCGCCACGGTCGGTGTGCCGTCGAGCTTGAGGCCCCTCTTGTGCTGGAACCCCAATATGGCCTCGTAGGTCCGGGCTCCGAAACGGCCGTCGGCGCCGCCCGGATCGAAGCCATGCCCGTAGAGCAGCTTCTGGAGCTCGATGCGCTGGGCGACGGAGAGGTCGTAAGCGATCTCGGGCCATGCGCCGACGAAAGGCTCCCCGCCCTTGAGGCGGTCCGCCAGGTGCCCGACCGCCACCGCATAGGAATGCGACTGGTTGTAGTCCATGATCGCCATGAAGTTGCGCGTGACCAGGAACGGTGGCCCCTTGACGCCCTGCGGCACCATGACGAAGGCATCCGCCTGGGGCGCGCCGAAGCTGCCGCCGCGCGCCGGCCTGACGCCGAGCTTCGCCCATTCGGCGACGCTGCGCCAGTTCGAGCGGCCGATGAGGGCGCGGTCGAATTTCGCCGGCAGCTTGACCTCCCAGCCCCATGGCCGGTCGTTCTTCCATCCCGCCTCGGCCAGATAGTTCGCCGTCGAGGCGAGCGCATCGGCTTTCGAATTCCAGATGTCCTTCTTGCCGTCGCCGGTCCAGTCGACCGCGTAGCGCAGCCAGGAGGTCGGGATGAACTGCGTATGGCCCATGGCGCCGGCCCAGGAGCCGGTGAAGTTATCGGGGCTGACGATGCCGGTCTTCAGGATCTTGAGGGCGGCGACATACTGCTCGCGCGCGTAGTCCTTGCGGCTGCCGGAATAGAGCAAGGTGGCGAGCGAGCGCATCACCTTCATCTGGCCCTTGTCGCGGCCGAAATTGCTTTCCATGCCCCAGATGGCGAGCAGGATGTTGCGGTCGACCTTGTAGCGCTTCTCGATCCGGGCCAGGAGGTCGGCCTCTTCGGCCTTCACGCCGCGCCCGCTTTCGATGCGCGCTGACGTCACCGCCTTCGAGAGATACTGCGAGGTCGTGGTGGTGAGTTCCGGCTGGTTGTTGGCGAGCTTGAGCACCAGCGGGTCGGGATCGTTGATCCCGGCGAAGGCGCGGTCGAACAGCGCGCGCGATATGCCGGCGGCCTTCGCCCGCGGCCACATCTTCTGGACGAAGCTCTCGAATTCGGGATCAGCATGCGCCATGGGCGCCACCATCACGGAAAGACCGGCCGCCAACAGAAGAGCAGCCAGGGAGTTGAGCTTCGCCATCAAAGTCCTCAATCGCCGGGTGAGTTGATTCGCCCCTCTCAACCGTCTTATCAGACGACGATCAAAGCCGCCAAATGCGGCCCCTTTCAGGCGGCCTCGTTCCGCTGGCGCAGATAATCCTCCCAGGCGAGCGCGCTCTGGACGATGCGGTCGATGTCCTGGTGCTTCGGCGTCCAGCCCATTTCCGCCTTGATCTTGTCGGACGCGGCGACGATCGCCGCCGGATCCCCGGCCCGGCGCGGCGCCATGCGCTTGTTGACGGGTTTCCCCGCCGCCTTCTCCACCGCCGTGATGATGTCGAGCACGCTGTAGCCGGTGCCATAGCCGCAATTATAGGGGCCGCTCGCCCCGCCATTGCGCAGGTGCTTCAGCGCGTCGAGATGCGCCTGGGCGAGATCGCTGACATGGATGTAGTCGCGCAGGCACGTGCCGTCGGGCGTGTCGTAGTCCGAGCCGAAGACATCCATCTCATGCCTCTCGCCCAGCACCGTCTGGCAGGCGACCTTGATGAGATGCGTGGCCTTGGGCGTCGACTGGCCGGTGCGCCCCTGGGGATCGGCGCCCGCGACATTGAAATAGCGCAGGGCCACATATTGCAGGCCATAGGCCGCATGGCTGTCGCGCAGCATCCATTCGCTCATCAGCTTGGACGAGCCATAGGGCGAGATCGGGTTGAGCACCGCATCTTCCCTGACGGGCACCGACTGCGGGTTGCCATAAACCGCGGCGGTCGAGGAGAAGACGAAGCGCGGAACGCCCGCCTTCACTGCGGCGGCGATGAGGCTGCGTGTCTTCACCGTGTTGTTGAGATAATAGCTCAGGGGATCGGCGACCGATTCCGGCACGACGATGGAGCCGGCGAAATGGATGATCGCGTCGAACTTGTGGTCCTGGGTCAGTTGCGCGACGAGCGCCTCGTCGCCGATGTCGCCTTCGACCAGGCGGGCCTGGGGCGCGATCGCCCACCAGAAGCCGGTCGAAAGATTGTCGAGGACGACCACTTCCTCGCCGGCGTCGGCGAGCGCATAAACCATGTGGCTGCCGATATAGCCGGCGCCTCCCGTCACCAATACCGCCATGCCGCTTCTCCTTCAAAAACCGACGCCACAAATGTTCCCCGTCTTCACGATTTAACCCAAATTGGCGCAAGAATGCGTCACGCCTCCGGGTCGGCACGAAAACAGGCTTAATAAGGAGTAATTCACAAATGCAGCGCCGCATCAAGAAAGCAGTTTTCCCCGTCGCCGGCCTGGGGACACGGTTCCTCCCGGCGACCAAGGCTGTCCCTAAGGAAATGCTGACCATCGTCGACAAGCCGGTCATCCAGATCGTCGTCGATGAGGCGCGCGAGGCCGGCATCGAGCATTTCGTGTTCATCACCGGCCGCAACAAGAGCGTCATCGAGGATCACTTCGACAAGCAATATGAGCTCGAGGCGACGCTCCGTCAGCGCAACAAGACGGCCGAGCTCGAGCTCCTGCAGAAATCGCTGCCGCGCGCCGGCGAGACGAGCTTCACCCGCCAGCAGGAACCCCTGGGGCTGGGCCACGCCGTATGGTGCGCCCGCGACATCATCGGCGACGAGCCCTTCGCCCTCCTCCTTCCCGACATGCTGATCCACGCCAAGCCCGGCTGCCTGCGCCAGATGGTGGAGGTTTACGACGCGCAAGGCGGCGGCAACGTCATCGCCGTCGAGGAAGTGCCGTGGGAGCATGTGCACCGCTATGGCGTGGTCAAGCCCGGCGCCTGGTCGGGCCGCGCCTTCACCATCGAGGCCATGGTCGAGAAGCCGAAGCGCGAG
Source organism: Parvibaculaceae bacterium (assembly GCA_050251035.1). Lineage (GTDB taxonomy): Bacteria > Pseudomonadota > Alphaproteobacteria > Rhizobiales > Aestuariivirgaceae > Taklimakanibacter. The sequence goes on along the minus strand of JBFWNN010000012.1, from coordinate 56,768 downwards.
GCCGCCCCCTCCAATCTCATCATCTCCGGCCGCTATATCCTGCAGCCCGAGATCTTCGCCGAGATCGAGAAGCAGGAGCCGGGCGCCGGCGGCGAGATCCAGATCACCGACGCGATGATCCGTCTGCAGGCGCGGCAGAAATTCTCCGGCCTCAAATTTACCGGCCGCACCTATGATTGCGGCGACAAGATCGGCTTCCTCACCGCCAATGTCGCCTATGGCCTCGAGCGCGACGACCTTTCGCTCGCCTTCAAGCGCGAGCTCAAGCGCATCATCGACGAGGTTGGCGGGCTTGGATAGACCTCCGCGCGGGCGCGATATCTCCCTCCGCCGCGCGAAGCGCGGGGAGGGTGGCCGCCCGCAGGGCGGACGGGTGGGGTCTCTCCGCCAAGACATGTCCAATGATTGGCCTGCTTGCAAATTCCTTTGCCTGCAAGAGCTCCCTTGATTAGGCACCCCACCCGTCGCGCGTTTCGCGCGCCACCCTCCCCGCCTTCGGCGGCGGAGGGAGGATTTGGCGTGTAGCAGTCAACCTCGGCCGCGGTGGGCTACCGCCTGACCTCGATACCGGCGGTGATGCGGTTCTCGTAATAATCGGAGCCCGGCTCACTGTTGTCGTTGTAGATGAAATCGTAATCCAAGGTCCAGGCCAGCCAGCGGTTCATGCGCCACAGCACGCCGGCGTTGCTGCGCAGCTTCAGCTCGGTTTCGTCCGTGCCCTGAAAATCCTCATAGGTGAGGCCGGCGCCGCCATGGATCGTCAGATAGTCGCGCAGGTCGTGGCTGACGCCCAGGCGGGCCTCGTAGTCGCGGGCGCCGCTCACGCCGGCGGTCGCGGTCTCGACAAGGCCGGTGCCGAGGGTCAGATCGAGCGTCGTCAGCTCGGTGGGCCGCCAGGTCACCCGCCCGGTCAGGCCGAAGGTATCGAGCGTGTCCAGCCGCTTGTCGGCATAGTCGCGCCACAGATAGGTGAGCGCCAATTCGCCCGACCATATGGGCGAAGGGTCGAAGGCGACGCCGACGGCGACGCGATAGCCGTCCGAATCGCGATCGAAGCCGTTGCGGTCACGGTCCTCGAAATGGAAGCGCGGCGTATAGGCTGCTTCCACGAAAGGCTGCAGGGCGGGCGAAGCTTCGTAGCCGACGCGCAGCACCGCTTGCGGCTGGACATATTCGCGGTCGGCATTCCGTTCCTCACCGCCGCCCGCCAGCTCCACATCGCCGTAATATTGCCAGTCCACTCCGGCCCGCAGGGTGGCCGAAAGGCGGCCGTAGCGATGCGTCAGGGCGGCACTCCCGCCGAAGGAATAATCGGTGCGGTTGCCGATGGCGGTATCGGGCACGTCGCTGTCGACGCCATTGTCCTCGGAGACCGCAACGTCCGCCGCGAGCGTGAGCGTGGTCGAGCGCAGCACGTCGAGACGCAGCCGGGCGTTGGCGTCCACCTCCTTGGAATTATTCTCGGTCTGCTCGTCGTAAAAGACGAGGTCGCCCGCGCCCTCGATGGTGAGCTCATGCCTGATCCAGTCGCTGGCGATCCGGAGCGACGGCCTGAGCCTGGCGCCGATATCGCCCTCGCGATCGGTCTCGACGCGGCCCGGATTGTCCGAGACGATGATCCCGGCGCGCATCACCGGAAACAAGGTCAGCCCGCCCGCTGCGATGCCCAGCGCCTGGTAAGGGTCGTCCTCTCGGCGCCGCGTCCGGGGCGGCGGGGGCGGCGGCTCGACGATGGGATTGACCTCGAGGGTCGTCGGCCTGGCGGCAAGCACGACCGGCGGTGCGTCCTCGGCGCTCGTCCCCGCCGCTTCCGGAACGTCAAGACTTGTCCGCAAGCCGATAGCGTCCTGCGCCCTGGCCTCACCGCTCAGGATGATTGCCGCCGCGATGCCGCAATATATGAAACGCTGGCGGACCATTCACTAACCCCGTTCTCGGCAAAACTTAACGAAAACATGGTTAATGGCCGGTTGACGGGCGCTGCAGGCCGGCCGATATGCTCTTTCAACTCGGCGTCGGAATGAGTAGGGAGAGCCATGGCAAAGGTCGTTGAAGTCGACGCCGAAGGCGTCCGGGGCTGGATCGCCTCGGCCCGCCGCACGCTCGGCATCGAGGGCGAAGCCCTGGCGAAGCTCATCGCGGCGCTCGACGGCCCGCTCGGCATCGCCTTCGGCGAGGCGGTCCGGCTGATCAGGGGCTCGGCCGGGCGCGTGGTGGTGGCCGGCATGGGCAAGAGCGGCCATATCGGCCGCAAGATCGCGGCCACCCTCGCCTCGACCGGGACCCCGGCCTTCTTCGTTCATCCGGCGGAAGCGGGGCACGGCGATCTCGGCATGATCGCGCGCGACGACGTCGTCATCATGATCTCCAATTCCGGCGAGACGGCGGAGCTGCGCGCCATACTCGATTACGCCAAGCGTTTCGACGTGAAGATCATCGGCCTTACGAGCCGCGCCGAAAGCACGCTCGCCGCCCTCTCCGACGTCGTGCTCTGCCTGCCCGATGCGCGCGAGGCCTGCCCGATCGGCATGGCGCCGACCACGTCGACCCTGCTGCAGCTCGCGATGGGCGATGCGCTCGCCTTGGCGCTGCTCGAGGAGCGCGGCTTCAATGCGGCGCAGTTCAAGACCTTCCATCCGGGCGGCCTGCTCGGTGCCGCGCTCACCTATGTCAGGGAGATCATGCACAAGGCGCCGCAGCTGCCGCTGGTGGCGCCCGCCACGCCCATGGCCGAGGCGCTGGTGATCATGACCCAGAAGAGCCTGGGCTGCCTGGGCGTCGTCGACGACGCAGGCAGGCTCGTCGGCATATTGACGGATGGCGACTTGCGCCGGCACATGTCGCGCGACCTCATCGACCTCATGGTCGCCGACGTGATGACCACGACGCCGCGCACGATCACCGCCGACATGCTGGCTTCGGAAGCGCTCGAATATCTAAATTCATCGAAGATCACCGCCTTGTTCGTGGTCGACGGCGAGAGCCGGCCGGTCGGCCTCGTGCATGTCCACGACCTGCTGCGGCAAGGCGTTAAATAGAACGGCTTGAACGGAATCTTCTTTAAGGCCGGTTCGCCGGCTCGACGACGAGCCGCGTCCCGTCGACGCCCTTGACCTTGATCCATTCGCCCTTGTCGCGATCGGCGCCGCTCACCACCCATAGCGTGTCGTCGATCCTGACCTTGCCGCGTCCGTTCACGATCGGCTCGTGCAGCACATAGGAGCGCCCGACATAGTCGAGCATGCGCTGGTTGAGGTTCGAGGCCTCGCCTTCCGGGAATTTCACCCGCGGCCGCACGACGAGGACCAGGAGCACCGCGAACACGGCGAACAGCGCGATCTCGATCTGCCAGGACAGATCGGCGAAGAGGTCGATGATGCCGACCATCGCCGCGGCGAGTCCCAGCCACATGAAGAATACGCCAGGCAGGATCAGCTCGATGAGCAGCAGCAGGCCGGCGATCACCCACCAGATCCAGCCGCCGAGGAAGGGAAAGAGCTGCTGCATTTGGCCGCTCCGTTCAGGTCACGGCTTGTGCGGCACCGTGGGAACGCTGCTGCCGCCGGCGCTCCCGCCGCCCGACTTGCGCCTGGGCGCCGGCGCCGCCTGGTCGGAGGGACCGCCGCCGAAGGTTTCGCGCGCGATCTCGGCGATGCCGGTCAAGGAGCCCATCAGCGATGTCGCCTCGAGCGGCAGCATGAGCACTTTCTGGTTGGGGGCGCTCGCCAGCGCCTCGAGCGCTTTCACATAGTTGTTGGCGACGAAATAATTGATCGCCTGGATATTGCCGCCGGCGATGGCCTCGCTCACCATGAGTGTCGCCTTGGCCTCGGCTTCGGCGGCGCGCTCGCGCGCCTCGGCGTCGCGGAAGGCGGCTTCGCGGCGGCCTTCCGCCTCGAGCACCACCGACTGCTTCTCGCCCTCGGCTCTGAGGATCTGCGACTGCCGCTGGCCTTCCGCCTCGAGCACGGAGGCGCGCTTGTCGCGCTCGGCCTTCATCTGGCGCGCCATGGCCTCGACGAGGTCGCGCGGCGGGCTGATGTCCTTGATCTCGATGCGGTTGAGCTTGATGCCCCAGGGCGATGCCGCCTGATCGACGACGCCCAGGAGGCGGTGATTGATCTCGTCGCGTTGCGACAGGAGGCTGTCGAGATCCATCGAGCCCATCACGGTGCGGACATTGGTCATCACCAGATTGAGGATGGCGTTTTCGAGGTTCTGCACCTCATAGGCGGCCTTGGCCGCCTCGATGACCTGGAAGAAGGCGACGCCGTCGACCTTCACCATGGCATTATCGCGGGTGATGACTTCCTGGCTCGGCACGTCGAGGACGCGTTCCATCATGCTGAGCTTGTGACCGACGCGATCGAAGAAGGGAACAATGATGCCGAGCCCCGGCGGCAGTGTGCGAACGTAGCGGCCGAAGCGCTCGACCGTGTAATTCGAGCCTTGCGGCACCATCCGGATCGAGCGCAAGAGACCGAACAGGACCACGGCCAGGAGAATGATGACCGCTATACCAGCGCCTTCGAACATAAGCCGTCTCCAAACCTCAAACTAGGAAAGTAGTCAAGCGCCCTCTCTGGGCAGCTAACATAGGGGCACGTTGATGAATCGCAAGCCCTTTCATAGCCATCCGGCCAATTCCTTACGGATTAACGATGCCATCATCGCGACGGCGGTGGCCGAATCGTTGAGACACGGCACGGCCGAAAAGTTTATTCCGCCGTTTTCGCGAAAGGTCTCGGCGAGGCCGATGCCGACCTCTTCCAGGGTCTCGACGCAGTCGGCGGCGAAGCCCGGCATGACCATCACCAGATTGCGCACTCCCTGGCCGGGCAGGCTCGCCACCGTGTCCTGCGCATAGGGCTTGATCCATTCGGCGCGCCCGAAGCGCGACTGGAAGACGAGCCTGAGCTTCGTGTCCGGCAGGCCGAGCTTCTCGCGCAGGAGCCGGGTCGTTTCCTGGCAGTGCCGGTAATAGGGGTCGCCCGCCGCGACGTAACTTTCCGGCAGGCCGTGATAGGAGGCGAGGATGGCGTCGGGCGTCCAGTCGAGCGTGCCGAGATGCGCATCGATGCTCCGCGCCAGCGCATCGATATGAGCGGGCTCGTCATAATAGGGTGGAACGAAACGCAAGGCCGGCTGCCAGCGCAACTGCGCCATGGCCGCGAAGACCTTGTCCGCGACCGTCGCCGTCGTCGCGGCGCTGTATTGCGGATAGAGCGGGAAGACGAGGATGCGCTCGCAGCCCTGCTCTTTCAGCGCCTTGAGGCGTTCGCCGACCGGCGGCAATCCGTAGCGCATGCCCCAATCGAGGACGATCGGCCCGTCGCCCTTGAGTTCGGCCGCGAGCTTTTCCGCCTGGGCGCGGGTGATGGTCTTGAGCGGCGATTCGTTCCTCGCGCGGTTCCATATCTTGTCATAGGCATGGCCGCTGCGCTTCGGGCGGGTCGTGAGCACGATGCCGTTGAGGATGACCCACCACAAGAGCCGATTGGTCTCGACCACCCTTGGGTCCGAAAGGAACTCCTTCAGGTAGCGGCGCATCGGCCAATAGGAGGTCGCTTCCGGCGTTCCCAGATTGACGATGAGGACGCCGATGCGGCCCGCCGCCATGGGGCCGCTGTCTGTGGGGTTCGCCATGATGAACCTTGCAGTACCGGATTGTTAACCAAAGCGGAAGAACCGGCGACACCTTAACGCAAGTCCAAGCCGCGCCCGGATAATAGACGGAGGCAAAGGATTGGGCGGAGCATCATGCCGACGCTAAGCGATGGCCCTCTCGGGCAATGGGGACGGCGCTCCCTGAGCGAGCTTCGCCAGGCCCCGGGGCCGTTCGTCGGCGACTTCGGCCCGCGGCTCAAATTCGACATCGGCCGGTTCCGGGCCGAGCAGATCGCCCCCCTCGCCCAGTTCCGCCCCTATGTGATGGGCGCCAACATTCTGGCGGTCCTCGTCATCCTGTGGTTCGGCTCCGGATCCGTGGACAATCTCTGGCTCACCATCTGGACCGTGGCGCAGGCGGCGCTGACAGCGGCGGTCCTGCACACCTGGTCCAGGAGCCGCAATTTCATCAGCAGCAGCCGCCGCACCATCGGCCTCATCGAGGCGGGAAGCCTCGCCTTCGCCGTGCTGTGGGCCTTCCCGCCGCTCCAGCTCTTTCCCGATGCGCCCAGAGACACCCAGCATGTCATCACCGCGATAGCCTTCACCGCCTCGGTGACCGGCGCCTTCGCGCTCACCCGGCTGCCCTCCGCCTCGATCGCCTTCACCACCGTGGTGAGCGGCGCCATTTTCGTGGGCGAGATCCGTCATGGCGAGGACATCGACCTCATTCTCGGCTTCATCGCGGTCGTCATCGCTTTCCTGATGTCGCTGATGAGCCTGGCGCTGCACCACACCCTCATCCGGCGCGCCGCCGACAATTACGAGATGAACCGGCAGGGCGAGTTCATCTCCCTCCTGCTGAAGGATTTCGAGAGCTGCTCGAGCGACCTCTTGTGGGAGACCGACGGCACGGCAAAGCTCGTCTATTTCTCCGACCGCCTGCCGCAGCTCGTCGGCCTGGACGCGCGCCAGCTCCTCGGCAAGACGTTCCAGGAGGCGGCGGTCGCATCGCCCGAGGCCGAGGGCTGGGACGACTTCCTCAAGCTGTCCGGAAACCACGTGGCGATCGAAGCCCTGCGCCTGGAGGTGAGGCGGGGAACCTCGAGCAGCGACTGGTGGATGGTGACCGCCCAGCCGCTGCGCGGCCATGCCGGCGAGTTCCTGGGCTATCGCGGGGTGATCCGCGACATCTCGCTCGAACGGCGCGCCCAGCTCGATCTCATCAAGGCCAAGGAGGAGGCCGAGCGCGCCTCGAGCGCCAAGTCGCAGTTCCTCGCCATCACCAGCCACGAGCTCAAGACGCCGCTGAACGCCATCGTCGGCTTTTCCGAGATGCTCGTCGCCCAGCGCGAGGGGCCGCTCGGCAGCCCGGTCTATTCCGAATATGCCTCGACCATCCTGCAGAGCAGCAGCCACTTGCGCAGCATCATCGCCGACATTCTCGACGTCACCCGCATCGAGCGCGGCGCGCTCAGCCTGGTCGAGCAGGAGATGGACGCGGCCGAGATCTTCGAGATCGCCTACAAGATGTGCCGCGAGCAGGCCAAGGCGGCCGACATACCGCTGTCGATCAGCCTCGACCGAACGGCCGAAATTCTTGGCGACATGACCCGCATCCGCCAGGTGCTGATCAATCTGATCACCAATGCGATCAAGTTCTCGACACCGGGAAAGTCCGCGCATCTGGAGATCGAGCGCTCTGCCGAAGACGGCCTCGCCTTCGTCATCGAGGATCATGGCATCGGCATAGAGGCGAAGGACATCGAGCGGATATTCGAGCCTTTCGAGCAGGGCGACACGGGCGCGTCCCGGCGCCATGCCGGCATCGGCCTCGGCCTGGCCATTGCCCGCCGGCTGGCGCGGCTGCATGGCGGAGACGTGACCTTGACGAGCGTGCCGGGCGCGGGAACCACCGCGCGCTTCTCGCTGCCGGCCGAACGCGTGAAATGGCCGCGCCCGGCCGCGCCGTCAGCCGCGGGGTCCCCTGGCGCCGCCTGACTCTCTGTGGGATAGAGAGCGGATGAAACTCAAGAAGCCGCCCGTAACTTTTCTCGGCAGCCGCTTTTCCGCCTCGGCCCGGGATTTCGACGTCGCTCTCTTCGGCGCGCCGCATGGCACGCTCTATCGCGGCATCGACAACCGCCCCTATGAGCGGGCCCCCAATGTCCTGCGCAAGGCGCTCAAGGCCGATCAGGCTTTCATCGACTCCTGGGATTTCGATTTCGGCGGGCCTTTGCTCGGCAAGGGCCACAAATATCGTTTCGCCGATCTCGGCGACCTGCCGACCGGGCCGCGGCAGGCGGCGCGCAACCGCGCAATGATCGAGGCGTGCACCCGCAACGTCCTCGCCAATGGCGCGGTGCCGATCATGCTGGGCGGCGATGATTCGACGCCCATTCCCTTCATCGCGGGCTTCTCGGCCTTGGCGGACGAAGCGCCGCTCACCATCCTGCAGATCGACGCCCATATCGACTGGCGCGAGGAACGTTACGGCGAGCGCCTGGGCTTTTCCAGCACCATGCGCCGCGCCTCCGAGATGGCGCATGTCGGCAAGATCGTCCAGGTCGGCATGCGCGGCATGGGCTCGGCGCGCGAAAGCGAGGTGCGCGACGCCGAGGCCTGGGGCGCCAGGCTCATCACTGCGGCGGACATTCACGAGCACGGCATCGGGCTGGCGCTGGCGGAGATCGCAGCGGGGGCCTCGCTCCTCGTCACGCTCGATTGCGACGCCCTCGACTGGTCGATCATGCCGGCGGTCGCCTATCCCTCGACGGGCGGCCTTACCCACACGCAGGTGACGCGCCTGATCCAGGGCGCCATCGCCAAGGCGAGGCTCGTCGGCTTCGACCTGATCGAGTTCGTCCCCGGCCGCGACCAGGGCGGCATCGGCGCCTTCACCGCCGCGCGCATCATCTGCAACGTGATCGGCAGCCTGGCCAACCGGTAATACCCTCGCCCCGCTTTAGCGGCTATTCCGCCGCCAGCACCGCCGGCATCTTCGCCTTGCCGGTCCGGAAGGCCGCGAGCAATTCGGCTTCGCGCGCCTTGGCGGTCTTGAGATGGCGCTCCTTGACATGGCCATAGCCGCGGATCTGCTCAGGCACGCTCGCAATTTCCGCGGCGAGCGCGACGGTCTTGGGCGTCAATGCCGTGAGAAGCTCGTCGACCACCGCCTTGTATTCGCCGATCAACGCGCGCTCGCGCCGGCGCTCATGGGTGCGGCCGAAGGGATCGAAGGCCGTGCCGCGCAGGAACTTGAACCATGCGAGAACGGTGAAGGCGCGCTTCATCCACGGGCCGAAGGTCATCTTGCGCGGGACGCCGGTCACCGGATCGGTCTTGGCCAGAAGCGGCGGCGCCAGATGGAAGGTGAGTCTGCCGCCCTTGAAGCGCTTGCCGAGCTCGGCGTCGAAGGTGCCGTCGGTATAGAGCCGCGCCACCTCATATTCGTCCTTGTAGGCCATCAGCTTGAACAGATAACGCGCCACCGCGCGGCCGACAGCGCTCGATTTGGGCGCGACCTCCGCCTCGCGCTGCCGGACCTTGGCGACGAATTCCGCATATTGCGCGGCATAGGCATGGTCCTGATAGCCGGCGAGGAAGGCTTCGCGCCGCGCCACCATCTCGTCCAGCGTCTCCTCGATCTTGCTTTCGCGCGGGCCCAGGATCGTCTCGACCGCGGCGAGATCATGCGCCGCCCGCCGGCCCCACAGGAAGGCGTCGAGATTCATCTTCACCGCCTGGCCGTTGAGCCTTATCGCCTGCTCGATCGATTGGACGGCGAGCGGCACCAGGCCCTTCTGATAGGCGAAGCCGAGGGTGAACAGGTTGCTGGCGATCGAATCGCCCATGAGCGCTGTCGCGATCCTTGTCGCATCGACGGCATGAGCGGCGCCCTTGAGGACCCGGCTCTCGATCTTGAGCCGCATCTCTTCCGCCGGGATCTTGAGATCGGGCTTCTGGGTGAAGGAGGCGGGCATGATCTCGGCCGTGTTGAGCACGGCATGGGTGCGTTCGGTCGAAGCGCCGGCCAGGACCTTCTCGCCCGCCGAGGTCACGATATCGCAGCCGAGGATCAGGTCGGCGGCGCCGGCCGCGATCCTGACCGCGGAAATGTCTTCGGGCCTCGCGGCGATCTTGAGATGGCTCACCACCGCGCCGTTCTTCTGCGACAGGCCGACCATGTCGATGATGCCGCAGCCCTTGCCTTCGAGATGCGCCGCCATGCCGAGTATGTGGCCGATGGTGATGACGCCGGTGCCGCCGATGCCGGTGACCATGATCGCCCAGGGGCGGCCGAGCCGCGGCGGATGGGGCTCGGGCAGGACCGGGAAGACGTCGCCGCTGCCGGGCAGGCTCTTGACGTCGAGGCCGCGGACGAACTCGGCGCCTTCGACGGTGACGAAGCTCGGACAGAAGCCTTTGACGCAGGAATAATCCTTGTTGCAGGCGGACTGGTCGATCTGCCGCTTGCGCCCGAACGGCGTCTCGACCGGCGCGACGGCGACGCAGTTCGACTGGACGCCGCAATCGCCGCAGCCTTCGCAGACGAGTTCGTTGATGAAGACGCGTTTGTTGGGATCGGGGAACTCGCCGCGCTTGCGCCGCCTCCGCTTCTCGGCGGCGCAGGTCTGGTCGTAGATCAAGACCGACGTGCCCTTGACGGTCACGAACTCCTTCTGCACCGCATTGAGATCGTCGCGGTGGTGGAAGGTGACGCGGGCCGGGAAGGCGCCCGATGAATATTTGTCGGGCTCGTCGGAGACGACGGCGATGCGGTCGACGCCCTCGGCCCGCACCTGCTGGGCGATGAGCGGCACGCTGAGCTTGCCGTCATGCGCCTGTCCGCCGGTCATGGCGACCGCATCGTTGTAGAGGATCTTGTAGGTGATGTTCGCATCGGAGGCGAGCGCCGCGCGGATGGCGAGCAGTCCTGAGTGATTGTAGGTGCCGTCGCCGAGATTCTGGAAGACATGCTTGCGCTTGGAGAACGGCGCCTCGCCGACCCAATTGGCGCCCTCGCCGCCCATTTGCGTCGAGCCGTGGGTGTTGCGCGTCGGCATCGACTGGACCATCCAGTGGCAGCCGATGCCGGCATAGCCGCGCGCGCCCTCGGGCAGGATCGTCGATGAATTATGCGGGCAGCCGGCGCAGAAATAGGGCGTGCGTGCCAGGAGGTCGGGCACGTTGCTCAAGCCCCCCTGCACGCCCCTGATCGCCGCCAGCCGCTCGGCGATCTCCGGCCAGTGTTTGTGGCCGAGGACGCGCTCGCCGATGGCGATGGCGATCTGGTTGGGTTCGAGCGTGCCATAGACCGGGAACAGATTCTCGCCCTGCTCGTCCTTCTTGCCGACGATGATGGCGTGCTTGCGGTCGTTGAACAGCAGCTCGCGCACATGGGTCTCGAGCAGGTCGCGCTTCTCTTCCACGCAGATGATGAGGTCGAGGCCGCTCGCGAATTCATGCATGATGGCGGAATCGAGCGGCCAGATGAGGCCGATCTTGAGCAGGCGCAGGCCGATCTTCGCCGCCATGGCCTCGTCGATGCCGAGCTCCTCCAGCGCCTGGCGCGTGTCGAGATAGCTCTTGCCCACGCTGGCGATGCCGATCTTGGGGTTGGGACCGCCGCGGAACACGATCTGGTTGAGGCCGTTCGCCTGCGCGAAGGCGACCGCTGCCTGACGCTTGAAGTTGTGGAGCCGCTTCTCCTGGTCGTGCCGGTCGTCATTCGGCCTGATGTTCAGGCCGCCCGGCGGCATCTTGAAGGTCTGCGGCAGCTTCGGGCGGATGCGGTCGAGGCCGGCTTCGATGACGCCGGTCGATTCCACCGTGTCATGCAGGCATTTGACGCCGACCCAGGTGCCGGCGAAGCGCGACAGCGCCCAGCCATAGATCGAATAGTCGTAAAGTTCCTGCAATCCGGCCGGATTGAGGATGGGGATCATGGCGTCGAGCAGCGCGATCTCGCTCTGATGCGGCACGGTCGAGGATTCGGCCCCGTGATCATCGCCCGCCATGACCAGCACGCCGCCATGCTTGGATGTGCCCGCCGCATTGGCATGGCGCAGCACGTCGCCGCTGCGGTCGACGCCCGGCCCCTTGCCGTACCAGATGCTGAAGACGCCGTCATAGGCGCCCTCGCCCCACATTTCGGCCTGCTGGCTGCCCCAGACCGCGGTGGCGGCGAGGTCCTCGTTGAGGCCGGGATGGAACTTGATGGCTTCGGGCTCGAGCAGCTTGTGGGCGCGCTCGAAGGCCTGGTCGACGCCGCCGACCGGCGAGCCGCGATAGCCCGTGACATAGCCCGCCGTATTGAGGCCCGCCTCGCGGTCGAGAGCCTTTTGGGCGAGCGTCGCCCGCACCATGACCTGGGGGCCCGAGATGAACACCCGGTCCTTGCGCAGGTCATATTTGTCGTCCAGGGAAACCGGCTTCTGAGTCATGGCCGCAGACTCTACCATTCATGTGCCTAACCTAGAATAAGGTAGGTATATCAAGGCAAAAAAGAAATAGCGCCCGCGAAGCACCGCAACATGGGCAATCTGCTATCGCGGCGACAGCCCGCGACGAAACGGACTTGCGCGCTTCTTGACTTGGCACGCGATACGGGGCCTAATCCGGCCATGGGGCGAAGCGATCACCCCACAAGGCGACATGCCGAAGCATCGCGTCCTGTTTCTCTCTCATGAGGACGCCCATGCCTTCTCCCAACAGCATTTCCGTCGACAAGCTGGCCCGTCTCGTCGGCCTGCCCAAATGCCCGCACCTCATCGATGTCCGCACCGATGAGGATTTCGCCGCCGATCCGCGGCTCATTCCGGGTTCCGTCTGGCGCCCGCATCCCTTGGCCGAGAGCTGGGGCAGCGAGCTCGGCGGCACATCCGCCATCGTCATCTGCCAGAAGGGCCTCAAGCTCAGCCACGGCACCGCTGCCTGGCTCAGGCATCTCGGCAAGGAGGCGAGCGTGCTCGAGGACGGCTTCGAGGCATGGACCAGGGCCGGCCTGCCTTTGGTGCCCGACGCCAGGCTGCCGCGCCGCGACGGCAAGGGGCGGACCGTCTGGGTGACGCGTTCGCGGCCCAAGGTCGATCGCATCGCCTGTCCCTGGCTCATCCGCCGCTTCGTCGATCCCGACGCCGTCTTCCTGTTCGTGACGCCGAACGAGGTCGTCACGGTGGGCGAGCGCTTCGGCGCGACGCCGTTCGACATCGAGGGTACCTATTGGAGCCATCGCGGCGAGACCTGCACCTTCGACACGATGGTCGAGGAATTCGGCCTCATGACCGAACCCTTGCGGCGCCTCGCCCGGATCGTCCGCGGCGCCGACACCGCGCGGCTCGATCTCGCGCCGGAGGCGGCCGGACTGCTCGCCGCCTCGCTCGGCCTGTCGCGCATGTATGCCGACGACCTGCAGCAGCTCGAGGCCGGCATGCTGCTCTACGACGCCGTCTACCGCTGGTGCCGCGACGCGACCGACGAGACGCATAATTGGCCGACCAACAAGCCGAAGTCCTGATGGCGCCTCGCATGGGATCGACGGACCGGCCGAGCTTCGCCGAGGCGTCCCGGACCTGGGCCGAGATCGGCCTCCTCTCCTTTGGCGGGCCGGCCGGCCAGATCGCCCTCATGCATCGCGTGCTGGTCGACGAGAAGAAATGGCTTTCGGAGGAGCGCTATCTGGCGGCGCTCAATTTCTGCATGCTGCTGCCGGGGCCGGAAGCCATGCAGCTGGCGACCTATGCCGGCTGGACGCTGCATGGCTGGCGCGGCGGGCTCGTCGCCGGCACGCTCTTCGTGCTGCCGGGCGCCGTCGTCGTCCTGATCCTGTCGATGATCTATGCCGCGTTCGGCCAGGTGCCGTTCGTCGCCGCCCTGTTTTTCGGTATCAAGGCGGCGGTGCTCGCCATCGTCATCGAGGCGCTGCTGCGCGTGGCGCGGCGCGCGCTCAAGTTCGCGAGCGACTGGTGGATCGCGGCCGCGGCCTTCCTGGCGCTCTATGCCGTTCAGATCCCCTTCCCGCTGATCATCCTCGCCGCCGCGGTCATCGGCTTCTTCCGCGCCGCGCCGGCGGCGCAGCCGGCGGCGAAGCCGGTGGCGGTCGACTGGCGCTCGACGCTCGCCACCGTTTCCCTGTGGCTCGCTCTGTGGCTGGTTCCGCTGGCGCTCATCATCGCGGGGCTAGGCTTGAACCATGTCTTTGCCCAGACGGCCCTGTTCTTCTCGAAGCTCGCGGTGGTGACCTTCGGCGGCGCCTATGCGGTCCTGAGCTATATGGCGCAGCAGGCGGTGGAGAATTTCGGCTGGCTCAAGGCGGACGAGATGATCGACGGCTTAGGGCTCGCCGAGACGACGCCCGGGCCCTTGATCCTGGTCACCGAATTCGTGGGCTATATGGCGGGCTATCGCTTCGCCGGCGGCATGTGGGGCGGCATCGCCGCGGCCGTCATCACTTTGTGGATGACCTTCGTGCCGTGCTTCCTGTGGATCATGGCGGGCGCCCCCTATATCGAGCGCCTGCAGAACATGCCGCGCCTGTCGGGCGCGCTTGCCGCGGTGACCGCGGCGGTCGTCGGCGTCATCCTCAACCTGACGATCTGGTTCGCTCTGCATGTGCTCTTCCGGACGCTCGCGCGCACATCCTTCGGCCTCGTGCCGCAATGGGCGAGCCTCGATGTCCCGGCTTTGGTCCTGTCCGCGATCGCGGCCGCCGCCCTGTTCGTCTTCCACCAGGGGATTTTCCGCACCTTGCTGCTCTGCGCCGTGCTCGGGGTGCTGTGGAAAATGTGGCCTTAGCCCCATTTCCAGAAGTCGATGCCGTGCCTGGCCAGAGCGCGCGCGATCAGCATGCGGTGGACTTCGGAGGCGCCGTCGATCAGCCGGGCGGCGCGGGCATAGCGATAGATCCAGTCGAGCACCGTGTCCTTCGAATAGCCCTTGGCGCCCAGGAGCTGGATGCCGGTATCGGCGGCCTTGTGCAGCGTGTCGGCGACGTGGATCTTGGCCATGGAGATCTCGCTCTGCGCCCTGTCGCCCTGGTCCAGGCGCCAGGCGGCGTTCATGGTGAGGAGACGGCCGACCTGGATGTCCTTGGCGACATCGCCCAGCATCATCTGCACCGACTCGCGATCGGCGAGCTTGGCGCCGAAGGCCATGCGCTCGCTCGCCTGGGCCTGCGCGATCTCGAGGCATCGCTTGGCGAGGCCGAGCCAGCGCATGCAATGGGTGAGCCGCGCCGGGCCCAAGCGCAATTGCGTGAATTTGAGCCCGTCACCCTCTGCGAGCAGCCGGTGCTCGGCGGGAATCTCGAGGCCGTCGAATTCGAGCTCGCATACCCCGCCATGCTCTTGCGGCCCCATGATGTCGATGCGCCGGACGATGCGCCAGCCCGGATCGTCGCCGTGATGGAGGAAGGCCGAGAGCCCGCGCCGCGGATCGTCGGACGTGCGCGCGATGAGGATGAAATGGCGGGCGAGCGCTGCGCCCGAGATGAACCACTTACGCCCTCGGATCACATAGCGGTCGTTCTTCTTCTCGGCGCTGGTCAGCATCATGCCGCCGGGATCGGAGCCCGAGCCCGGCGCCGGCTCGGTCATGGCGAAGGATGAGCGCAGGCGGCCGTCGATGATCGGCTGCAGCCATTTGTCCTTCTGGGTCTCGCTGAGCACCTTGTTGAGGACGGTCATGTTGCCGTCGTCGGGTGCAGCGCAATTGAGCGCCGCGGGGCCGAAGATCGAACGGTTGGCCTCCTCATAGAGCGTCGCCCAGCCGACGACGCCGAGGCCGAGCCCGCCGCGCTCCTTGGGCATTTGCGGCGCCCACAGGCCCGCCACCTTGGCCTTGGCCCTGAGCTCGTCCAGGCGGTCGAGCCGGATGTTCTCGAATTCGTCATAGGTCTCAGGGCGGGCTTCGAGCGGCAGGACCTCGCTCGCGATGAAGTCGCGGGTCTTGCGGCGGAGCGCCTCGATGTCGGGGGAAAGGGCGAAATCCATGGCGGCCGACCGTGCCATGGATTTGCCGCGCATTCTAGGGTATCAGTTCCCCCACCATGATCAGGCATCCCCTCGTCGGCCTCCCCTCCGACACCTATGAAAACAGCCACCTGCTGTTCCATTCGCTCGGCGACAAATATGTCCGCGCCGTCTCCGATGTGGCGCAATGCCTGCCGGTGATGATCCCGGCCATTGCCGAGGCCATGGACCTCTCGGCGCTGCTCGACCATTTCGACGGCATATTGATGACCGGCGCCGTCTCCAACGTGCATCCGCCGCATTATGGCGGCGCGCCCAGCGTCGATCACGAGCCCTATGACCATCATCGCGACCAGCTCACCTTGAAGCTGATCCGCGCCGTGCTCGACCGCGGCATGCCGCTCTTCTGCATCTGCCGCGGCTTCCAGGAGCTGAACGTCGTGCTCGGCGGCACGCTCGAGACCGAAGTGCAGCGCGGCTCGGGCCGGCTCGATCACCGCTCGCGCAAGGTCGAGGACATGGACGTCAAATATGGTCCCGTGCATGCGATCTCGATCACGCCCGGAGGCCAGCTCGAAGCCATCCTCGGCAAGCGCGAGACCATGGTGAACAGCCTGCACCGCCAGGCGGTCGAGAAGGTCGCGCCCGGCCTCGCCGTCGAGGCGCGCGCCCCCGACGGCATCATCGAGGCGGTATCGGTCAAGGGCGCCAAGGCCTTCGCGCTCGGCACGCAGTGGCATCCCGAATACAAGGCCGCCGGCAATCCCGACTCGGTCAAGTTGTTCAAGGCCTTCGGCGATGCGGTGCGCCTGCACGCGGCGCGCCGCATGAACGAGAAGCTCGCCCGCGCCAGCTGACAGGACTTGAGAACAGCAGCCACGGGGTCAGCGGCTGCTCCCCGTAAGTCGCGCACGCCACGATTGGTCTCCGCGGCCGGCATCTTGCCGGTCGCGGAGCATCAGGTCGGCTGGCGTCGTCCTTATCCGATTTCACGCGTCCACAGGTCGACCAGCGCATCCCGCTGCGGCAGGATGATCCGCCAGTCGAGCTCTCGTATGTTGTCGACGACGTCCTGGCCGAGGATGAGTTTGGGCGCCAGTTCAGGCGATGGGACGACCTTGCGATTGGTCGGGCTGTACAAGCCTGTGGTGAAGGCCGTTTGGTAGGGAACGCTCATCGCGTTGTTGATCCAGGCGAGCGCTCCTTCCATGTTGGACGTGTTCTTCGGAATCTGGCTGCCTGTGCGCTGCCCCCAATTGCCTTCCTTGGGCGTGGAACGACCGAGGTTCAGCCCCATGTCGATCATCTGCTGCGCACGGTGGCTGTAGAACAGCGCCGCGTCCACTTCCTTCTGCTGGAACAGGCCCAGGCCTTCGCTCACGTTCTTGTAGACCTTGAAGTTCTTCAGCTTCTTGATCGCGGCAATTCCCGGCGCGAGGTTTTCCGCATTGCCGCCATGCAACATCGCGGCGATATAAAGAAACGTCAAACCGTAGGCCTGCGAGATATGCGGGACGCCCACGACCAGATCGTCTTTCCACAGGTCGAGCCAGGATTCGACCTTCGGCAGCTTGGTCTTGTCGTGGACGAAAGCATATTCGTAGACGATGCTGCCATAATTGGCGGTGGCTGGAGGGCGCGAGCTGGCATAGACGTCGGCCGCATTGGAGAGATTGGCCGTCTGGTCGGGCGCCCACAGCTCCGCGCCGGCGAAGGCGATGGGGTTGTCCAGCGTGACGACGTCGTAGATGTTGCGGCCGCGGGCGGCAATCAGCCGCGGAAGCATGGCGACGTCGTCCTCGACCGTATAGACGACCTCGATATTGTGCTCCTTCTCGAAGCCGGGGATGATCTGCTCCCGCAGGATTTTTTCGTATGCGCCTCCCAGGGATTGGAGTTTGAGCGTCGAGCGCGTCTGCGCGATCGCCGGCATCGAGAGAGCGGGCAGCGCCGTCCCTGCCGCGAGCGCTCCGCCGATGAGTTGGCGGCGGTTCAGTCGGTATTTTGCTTTCATTGTGGTTCTCCCAGTTGTGTTGACGTCTTACTTCCGAAAGGCGCTGTCGAGGCCCAGAAGCTTTTGCAGGGTCATGACGACGAAGAATGCGAACAGGATGAGGATGGTCGAGAGCGCCGCGATGATCGGGTCGATGGAAAATTCGATATAGGAGAATATCCTGATCGGCAGCGGCATGACGGCCGGAGTGCTGAAGAAGATCGACATCGTGACCTCGTCGAAGCTGGTGATGAAGACGAAGGCGAGACCGGCGCAGATCGACGGCAGAACGGAAGGAAACAGGATGCGCCACAGAACCCGCGCCCGGCTTGCGCCGAGACTTTCGGCGGCCTCCAGGATGGCGGGATCGACCGCTTCGAGCCCGGCGCCGAGAGTGCGGACGAAGAACGGCACGGTGACGAGGATATGTCCGACGATGATGCCCATGAGCGGGGCATCCAGGTTCGCCGCATAGTAGAGTTGCAGCAGCGCCACGCCCGTGACGATGCCCGGCAGGGTCAGCGGCGACATCACGAAGGTCCTGAGGACGGCGCGCGAACGATGCGATCCCAGCCGCAATCCGAAGGCGGTCGGTATGCCGACGAGGGCGGCGCCGGCCATCGTCGCGACGCCGATGATCACGCTGTCGACGAACGAGCGGAGAAACTCCGTCTGCATCGCCAGTTCCCTGTACCACTTCAATGTCAGACCTTGCGGAGGAAAGGTCACATAGGTCGTCGTGGTGAAGGAAGCCGCCACGATGACGAACAGCGGGGCCACGAGGAAGAAGATCACGGCCCAGGCGAGGAGCGTCAGCAAACGGTCGAACATCACCGCTCCCTGAAGAGATAGCCGTGGAGGAGTATGACGGCGAAGTTGAGCGTCAGCAGGACGAACACCAGCGTGGCGCCGACCGGCCAGTTCATCGAAAAGGTGAATTTCTGATAGATCACGGTGCTGATCGTCGAGAACTGGTTGCCGCCGAGCAGCTGGGGCGTGACGAAAGCGCTGATCACCGTGCAGAAGACCAGCAGGCATCCGGTGCCGACGCCCTGCAGGCAGAGAGGGAAATGCAGTTTCACCAGCACCCGCAATGCGCCCGCGCCGAGGCTTTCGCCCGCCTCGATCAATGTGCGGTCCAGCTTTTCCATGATGCTGACGAGGCTCAGCACCATCAGCGGCAGCGACAGATGGATGAGGCCCAGCGCGACGGAGATGAAGTTGCGGTTGATCGGCAGCGGGTCGCTGATCAGCCCCATGCCGATCAGCGACCTGTTGATGACGCCGTTGTCGCCGAGCAGAACGAGCCAGGCATAGGTGCGCACCACCACATTGACCAGCAAGGGCGTCAGGACGAGGATCAGGAGAACGGATTTCATGGTGGGCCGCGCGGCGGCGATCTTCATCGCCAGCGGATAGCCCATCAGCAGGGTTGCGGCCGTCACGAAGATGCCCAGCGCGATCGTTTTGCCGAGGAGGGCGAGATAGTATCCGTCGGTCAGCACGGAAGCATAGTTTTCGAGCGTGAAGACCGGCTCGAAGAGCAGCGTCGAGTTGTAACGCGTTACGCTGAGCCAGAGGATATAGGCATATGGCAGGACGAGAAACAGCGCATAGAATGTGGCTATCGGCAGCAGGAGCGTCGTTTTCTTCAAGCCCGGGCGGGCGGCGCCGGCTGCCGTTGCCGCGTGGATCGCGCTGGTCATGTCACCGCTCCAATATCCCAGAAGGGGCGCATTCCTATTCCCTCGCAAGCCATGTGCTGCCGTCCGGCGCGCCGCTCAGCAGCACCGGCGTCCCCACCGGGAATTCGGTCATCCGCTCGATCGGAAGCTGGGCCCGGAACACGCGCTCCCGGTCCGCTACGTGCAGGTCGACGGTAAGCCCGGTCGGATAGGCGGCGCTGACGACGAAGGGGGAGCCTTCCGCCGCCTTTTCGACGCGCATTTTGTGGAAGGGGACAAGCAGGATCGCGTCCTTGCTGTCCGTCGCTGGGTTCTTCGCCGCCGTGAACACCGTTCCCTTCGCAAGCTCGATCGACCATTGGCCGGGGATGCGTTCAATGACGTCGCCGGAAATCAGGTTCCCGGCATTGACGAAATCCGCCACCCAGCCGGTGGCGGGCGCGGAGAACAGCCTGTCGGGCGCCGCGACCTGCTGGATGGCGCCGTTGCGCATGACGACGATCCGGTCTGCCATGGCAAGCGCTTCTTCCTGATCGTGGGTCACGAAGATCGCGGTGACGCCGAGGCTGCGCTGAAGCGCCTTGAGTTCGCCCTGCATCTTCAGGCGGAGCTGCTTGTCGAGCGCGCCGAGCGGTTCGTCGAGCAGAAGGAGATCCGGCCTGATGACGATAGCGCGCGCCAGGGCCACGCGCTGCTGCTGCCCTCCGGAGAGTTGCCGGGGCCTGCGGTCGGCGAGGGAGGTGAGGCCGACCGTGTCGAGCGCCGCTTTCGCCTGGGCGATCGCCGCCTCCTTCGCGATCCCGCGGCATTCGAGCCCGAAGCAGACATTCTGCAGGGCTGTCATATGCGGGAACAGCGCATAGCTCTGGAAGACGACGCCGATGTTGCGCAGGCGCGGCGGGCGGCGGGCGACATCCTGCCCCTTGAGCAGAATGCTGCCTTCCTGCGGAACGGCGAAACCCGCGATCGCGCGCAGCAGAGACGTTTTTCCGCAGCCGGACGGACCGAGAAGTGCTACGAACTCGCCCGGCTTCACATCGAGCTCGATGTTCGTGAACGCCGTCACATTGTTGTAGCGCAGCTCCAGGCCGGAGATGGACAGCGTGCTCGCGGGGTTGCCCCCGCCGCGTCCATCGATGGTGTAGCCAGACCTGTGTGGAGTATTCAGCATCTTCAGCGACCAGATTGAAAAGCAAAAAGACGGATGATGGACTTAGGCGGGAGTCTCCCTTTTCGGCAGCGCCTCGAGATAGGATTTGACCTCGGCGGTCGCAATGACGTCGGCATATTTGCAGTTGAGGTCGAAGAGGCTCATCGCATGGCTTGCCTGGAAGCGGTCGAACGCCGTCTCCTCCGGCACGACGACCTTGAAATTGAAGGAATAGGCGTCGACGGCCGTCGCCCTCAGGCAGCCCGATGTGGTGCAGCCCGTCAGGATCAGGGTATCGATGTCGAAGAAGTTGAGCTGGCTCATGAAGATCGTCCCGAAAAAGCTCGACGGCTTGCGTTTGGCGACGAGGATGTCCTGCGGGCGCGGCGCGAGAACGTCGAGCGTCTGGGTGGCGCGCGTTCCTTCCAGGACGGTCTTTTCCGTTCCGCGATGGTTTTTCGCGACCTGGACGCCGCTATCCACCATGTCGGGCCGGCGGGCGCTCTCCGTATAGAAGACCGGGATGTTCTTCTCGCGTGCGAGGTGGAGCAGAGGAACGATGTGCTCGACGGCGTCCCAGGCCTCCTTTCCGCAATGGGTGCGGTAGGTCTTCAGGCCGGTCAGGATGTCTTCGGGCTGCTCGCCGCAGAAATTGTACTGCACGTCGATGATGAACAGGGCCGGCCTCCTGCCGAAGCCGCCGCGCTTGCCATAGCCGGAGCGCGCATAGACCTCCTTGTCGCGCTCGGTCAGAAAATCGTCCCAGATACGTTTGGACATTCGCGGTCTAACTCCTGTCTCTGTGCAGATACCGGCCTTGGGGGGCGTGGCCCGCTTCCGGCTCGACCGAACCATCGACGGCAATGGTGCGCCCGCGCAGGATCGTCCTGACCGGTGCGCCGACGAAGCGCATCCCCTGATAGGGAGAATAATCGGAATGGGATTCCTGCGTGGCGTGGTCGACCAGGAATTCCCGGTCCGGATCGACGATGACGAAGTCGGCGTCCATGCCGATCGCGATGCTCCCCTTGCCAGGAATGGAGTAGAGCTCCGCCACGTTCAGACTGGTCGCCGCCGCGATCTTTTCGATGGCGATGCCGCGCCGGCGCACGCCTTCGTGCAGGAGGATCGGCAGCATGGCGCCGATCCCGGGAAAGCCGGCGCTGGCGGTCCACAGGTCGTCGCCCTTGGTCGCTCTCTTGCGCGGCACATGGTCGGAGCCGATGGTCGAGATCGTTCCGTCCGCCACGCCTCCCCAGAGCGCGTCCACGTCCTCCATTCCGCGCAGCGGCGGATTGACCTTGCCGAGGACGCCGCACGGCGCATCGCGCGTCAAAGAGAGATAATGGCTGCAGGTCTCCACATGGACGGGCGCACGGCCGCGGCCGCCGAACCGGCGCACGATGTCGAGGCTTTCGCGGCTCGACATGTGGACGATGTTGACCGGACATTCGGTTTTCTCACCGAAATACATCACGCGAAAGACGTTCTCGGCCTCCAGGAAACCGGGGCTCTGCTCGTCCCAGGCGGCAAGGTCGGTGCGGCCGGCGGCCTTCAGCGGCTCCCGCAGCACGGGAATGACCTCGACATTTTCGCAATGCACGCCGACGACACCGCCGGGAATGTGTCGGGTTGCAAGCATCGCCGCATAGAGCAGGCCGTCGTCCACCTCGGTGAAGCCTTTCGCGAGGCCGGCCTTGCCCTTGTACATGAGATAGACCTTGACGGAGGTCACGCCGAAGCGCCGGGCGCATTCCGCCAGGGTCTCGACATGGAGATGGCTCGTGACGCCGAAATGGAAGCCGAAGTCGATCAACGACTGGCTTTCCCCCTGTTCGCGCCAAGGACCGGTGGAGTCCCGAAGATCCGCGGAGCGATGAAAGGTCATGAGGCTGGTGACGCCGCCGAGCGCGGCGGACCGGGCCTCCGTCCGGAAATCGCTCTGCGCGGATCCGAAGCCGATATGCGTGTGCGGATCGATGACGCCAGGCATGATCCAGTGGTCCCGGCAATCGATCGTCCGGGTCGCCTTCGGTATTTCGCCCGGCGCATGCAGTGATACGATCCGGCCGTCGCGCACGCCGATCGAGCCGGTCCTGACGCCCTGGCCGGGAAAGACGATTTCGCCGTTGCTGAGGAGAAGGTCGAGGGTCATCACGATGCTTCCCTTGCGCTGACGGTCGCTTGCCCGCGCGGTCCGGCCATGAGATCCTGAAAGACCTCGGCGAGAAGGCCGCCCCGGGCGAGGAGATTGCGCTCGCTGCGGGTGGAGATGTCCAGCGTCATGCGGAAGACGATTCCATGATCTCCGGCCGCCGCATGCACTTCGACGGGCTCGCCCTCGGCGAGTGCCCGGCGGATACCGGAGATCGTCAAGGTTTCGCAGCCTGTCATGCCGAGTTGCCGCCAGCCCTCCCCGGGAAGAAAGCGCAGCGGCAGGATGCCCATGCTGACGAGATTGGACCGGTGGATGCGCTCGAAGCTTTCCGCCAGCACCGCCTTGACGCCCAGCAGGGCCGAACCCTTTGCGGCCCAGTCGCGGCTGGAGCCGGTGCCGTATTCCTTGCCGCCGAGGACGACGACCGGCACGCCGCGTTCGCGATAGGCGCTGGCAGCCTCGTATGTTTCGACGATGCGGCCTTCGGGCAGGAGGCGGGTGCAGCCCCCTTCCCGCTCCGGTACGAGAAGGTTCTTGATGCGGATATTGGCGAAGGTGGCGCGGACCATGACCTCGTGGTTGCAGCGCCGCGCGACGTAGGTGTTGAAGGACGGCCGGTCGACACCGAGCCCGCGCAGGTACTTGCCGGCAGAACTGTCTGCGGGGATCTCACCGCCAGGCGAGATGTGATCGGTAGTCAGCGAGTCGCCATAGGCGCCGAGCGCCCGGGCATTGCCGATCATGTCGGCTATCTCGCCCTCCCATGCGCGCGCCCGCTCGAGAAAGGGCGAGGGAACCAAATAGGTCGATTTCGGATCCCACCGGAAGAGCGGTCCTTTGGACGCCTCCAGCCTTTCCCAGAGCGCACGCCCGGCGGGCTGGCCGCGTCCATCTTGCGCGCCCTGCCCTTCCTCCGCGCGCAGCACCAGGGCGGCGATTTCGGCGTCGGACGGCCAGATATCTCTCAGCATGACCGGCGAGCCGCCCGGAGTGAAGCCGAGAGGTTCCGTTTCCAGATCGATATCGATCCGTCCGGCGAAGGCGAAGGCGACGACCAGCGGGGGCGACATGATGTAGTTCGCGCGGACCTCCCGATGGATCCGGCCTTCGAAGTTCCGGTTGCCGGACAGCACCGCCGCGGCGACGATGCCGCGCGCTTCGATTGCTTCCGCCATGATCGTCACGAGCGGGCCCGATTTTCCGCCGCAGGTCGTGCAGCCGTAGCCGACCACGTGGAAGCCGAGCCTTTCGAGGTGGCTCAGCAGGCCGAGATCGGCCAGATAGCGCGTGACGTCCCGTGATCCGGGCGCGAGCGAGGTCTTGACGTGCGGAGGCACGCGCAACCCCAGTTCCGTCGCCTTGCGCGCCAGCAGGCCGGCGGCGATCATCACCGACGGGTTCGAGGTGTTGGTGCATGCCGTGATTGCGGCGATAGCCAGAGCGCCATGCGTGAGGCCGCTCGCCCGGTCGTCCGCCGCGGTCGCGGCGAAGCCGCCCTCGGCAAGAGGGCGCGGCAGCCGCGCCCGGAAGTCGCGCGCAACGTCGCCCAGATCGAGGCGGTCCTGCGGCCGGAATGGCCCGGCGACGCTGCGCCTTGTCGTGGCCAGGTCGATCTCGATGATCCGGGCATAGAGCGGGTCGGCGCAATCGGATTCGCGATAGAGGCTGTTGCGCCGACAATAATCCTCTACGAAGGCGGCATGCGCGGGCGAGCGCGTGGCGGTGAGGTAGCGGATCGTCTGAGCGTCGACCGGAAAGAACGCCGCCGTCGCCCCGTATTCAGGCGCCATGTTGGAAAGCGTGGCGCGCTCGGGAACCGTCAGGCTCCGTGCGCCGTCGCCGGTGAATTCGACGATCGCGGCGATCACGCCCGTGGCGCGCAGGCGTTGCGTCACGGTGAGCGCGATATCCGTGGTCGTGCAGCCGACCGGGAGGCGGCCGACGAGGCGCACGCCGATGATTTCGGGAATGGGGAAAATATGGGGGTAGCCGAGCATGGCGGCCTCGGCGTCGAGACCGCCGATCCCCCAGCCGAGCACGCCCAGCGCATTCATCATCGGCGTATGGGAATCGCCGCCGAGAACGAATTCGGGAAAAGCGAGACGCTGTCCGTCGACGACCGCCGTCTCGACGACCGTGGAAATCGTCTCCAGGTTCAACTGGTGGATGATGCCCGACCCCGGCGGGAAAACGCCGATCCGGTGAAACGCCTGCTGCGCCCATTTGAGGAAGCGGTAGCGTTCGCCGTTCCTGCGGAATTCGTGCTCGAGATTCAGGCTCTCGGCCTCCGGAATGCCGAACCGGTCGACCTGCAGGGAATGGTCCACGACAATGTCTGTCGGAACGCGCGGTTCCACGATCAGAGGATCCGCACCGGCACGTGCGATCGCGTCGCGCAGCGTGGCGAGTCCCTGCAGAACCGGCAGGCCGCTGGAATCCGGGAGGATGACGCGGGAAACGTGCAACGGGATGCCGCGGCCGACATTTTCCCGCCAGCGGACCGCCGCGGCGACATCGTCCTCGCCGGCTCCGCCGCGCGGCAGATGCCGCTCGAGGTTTTCCACCATCACGCGCATCGCATAGGGCAGCGTCGCGGCGTCCACGCCGTGCCGCCCGGTCGCGGCACGGATGTCGATCGAGCGATGACCTGTCTGCAATGGGGTGCGCGCGCAGTTTTCCAAGGGCGATCCTGTTCCTGTCGTCACTATAGGCATCCTCGAATTTCTGTCAACACTTTGCTATGGCGCGCGGATAAAAGGCAGTTGGGGAGAATGAGATTAGATGCTTATTTATGGCATTTTCTGTGTAGGCCCACCATGCACATGCAAGCCCCGACCGCCATTAAGTGTTGACAGTTTAGATATTTTTCCTTATGAGTTGCGAGGTCCGGCCACACCACGTCGCCCCATGTAGCCGCAGATTGCCCTGAGATTTTTGGGAGTAAGTATGGCCAAGCCCACCGCAGAGCTCCGAAGTCTGTTGCGGACGTCCGATTTCATTGTTTCTCCCGGTGTCTACGATGGGTACAGCGCGCGCCTCGTCGAGGCCGCCGGCTATGCCTCGGCCTGCACGAGCGGGGCGGCGATCGCGAATGCGCTCCTCGGCGTCGAGGACATGGGGTTCATGGGGCTCAGCGAGAATGTCGCCCACTGCCGCAATCTGGCGCGGGCCATTTCGATCCCGCTGACGGCGGATGCGGACAACGGATATGGCAATCCGGTCAACGTCCATTATTCGGTGCGCCTGTTCGAGGAAGCGGGGGTCGCGGGCGTCAACCTGGAGGACCAGGTGAGCCCCAAGCGTTGCGGCCATATGCCGGGCAAGGACGTGGTCTCCGTCGATGAAATGGTCAAGAAGATCGAAGCCGCGTGCTTGGCGCGCGCCGACGATGATTTCGTCATCATCGCGCGCACCGACGCTCTTGCCCTCGAGGGGATCGAAGGTACCGTCCGGCGTGTCAGAGCCTATGTGGAAGCAGGGGCGGACATGATCTTTCCCGACGCGGTGAAGTCGCGCGACCAGATCGCGCGCATCGTGGAGGCCGCCGCCGGCGTGCCCGTCACCATAAATATGGGCTTCGGCATCCGTTCGCGCCCGACCACGCCATTGTTTTCCATCCCCGAGCTCAAATCGCTCGGGGTGAAGCGCATCAGCCTGCCGCGCATGCTGCCTGCCGCTTCCATCAAGGCGATGACGACGGCCCTGTCCGTCATGCGGGAGGTTGCGGAGACCGGCAAGTCCGTCGACCGTACGGACCTGCTGGCGAGCATCGAGGATATCTGGAGGCTCATGGGCTTTGCCGAAGCCCAGGCCCTGGAGAAGAAGCTCCTGACGACCGATGAATATGACAGCAAATATGGCGGCTAGCGCGCACCAGCGTCGCGGCGCCATCCGCCTGCCGATCGCTGTTGCCGAGACAGCGAAATGAACGGCGAAGCCCTTCTGGACCGTCTCGTCCTCCCGACCGACGATCTCGCCGTGACCGCGGATGGCGTCCTGCTGGTCGGCGGA
The DNA here is from genome assembly GCA_050251035.1 of Parvibaculaceae bacterium. Lineage (GTDB taxonomy): Bacteria > Pseudomonadota > Alphaproteobacteria > Rhizobiales > Aestuariivirgaceae > Taklimakanibacter. The sequence goes on along the minus strand of JBFWNN010000012.1, from coordinate 30,193 downwards.
CAGCCGGCCGATGCGCTTCTGAGGCAGTTCGGCTCGCCGCTCTATGTGACGGTCGAGCAGACGATCCGCCGGAATTTCCGCACCTTCCTCTCCGCCTTCGACAAGCATTGGCCCGCCGGGGTCGATGTCTTCTATGCCATGAAGACGAACAACGCCCTGGCGGTCCGTGCGATCCTCAACCAGGAAGGCGCCGGCGGTGAATGTTTCGGCCCCGTCGAATACAAAGCGAGTCTCGAGACCGGCCTGCCGGGCGAGAGGATCATCCTCAATGGGAGCGACAAGTCCGAGGCCGAACTGATCGAGGCGGCGCGGCGCGGCTCCGTCGTCAATATCGACCATGAGGACGAGATCGCCGTCCTCGCCCGCCACGCCACGCGGGGCAATCCCGTCAGGGTGAATATCCGGCTGAAGCTCGATTCCGAGGCGTTCGACCTTTTCGACGCAACCTTCTTCAAATCGTCGGCCAGCATCAGCGCGGTGCTGCGCCGCTCCAAGTGGGGCTCATCCCTTCCCGCCGTCGTCGAACTTGTAAAGCGGATAGAGGCGACGGAGGTCCTGACCCTCCTGGGTTTCTCCTGCCATGTGGGTCGGTTTTCCAATCAGCCCGAGTCTTATGCGGTCATCGCGCGCGAGGTTGCCAGAGCGGTAAACGACATTTGCGCAGCAACGGGCTTCTGGCCTTCGGTGCTCGACCTTGGCGGCGGCTGGGCACGCGGCCGGGAACCCGAATCCCGGGCGCCGGATGCCAACCCATTCACGATCGACGACTATGCCGCCGCCGTTGCGCAGGCGCTTCGCTCCACCTTGGCGGACCGGCCCTCGCCGCGTCTATGGCTGGAGCCGGGCCGTTATCTGGTGGGCAACGCCGTCGTGCTGCTGGCCGCCGTCGGCACGGTGAAGAAGGACCTCGGCTTGTGCTGGGTGCATGTCGATGCGAGCACCAATCAGCTGATGCGCATCGACACCAGCCGGAGCTGGTACCACATCCTGCCGGCAAGCCGGATGCGCGATGAGTTCTCGGTGACCGCGGATGTCGTCGGTCCGACCTGCATTCCCTCGATCCTGGCGTCCGAACGCCATCTGCCCGCCCTCGCGCGGGGAGATGCCGTCGCTTTCCTGGATGCGGGCATGTATGCCGAAGTCATCTCCAATCAGTTCAACGGCATGGCGCGCCCAGCCAATGTCCTCGTCTCGCCGAACGGGGTTACGGTCATCAAGCGGCGTGAAACCTATGAGGACATCTTTGGCGGGCACCATATCCCGCGCCACCTCACGGAGGCCGGCGGATGACGGCGACGCCGAAGGAACACACACCGGCCCATGGCGCGGAAGTCCTCGAACGCATCGCCATTGCCAGCGACAGGCTGGCGGTGGATGCCAGGGGGATGATGACGGTCGACGGCGTGTCTGTGGACGATCTGCTGGGGACGTTCGGAACACCGCTTGTCGTATCGGTGGAGCGCACGATCCTGGCAAACTACGCGCGCATAGGCCGGGCCTTTCGCGAACGCTGGGACGGCCCGGTCGAGATCCTCTATTCCTTCAAAAGCAACAACACTCTCGCCATCCGCACCCTCCTCAGCCACGCCGGGGCGGGCGGCGACTGCTTCGGCGAGGCGGAGCTGCGCGCGACGCTCGAGACCGGCACCGATCCTGTGCGGATCGCGCTCAACGGCAGCGACAAATCACCCGACCTGATCCGGCTTGCGGTCGCCGAAGGCGTGACGATCAACATCGACGGTGAGGAGGAAGCGGCCTTCATCGAGCGCGCCTGCCATGAGCTGGGGCGCCGTGCGAAGGTCAATCTGCGTCTGAAGGTCCTTCCGGAGGCATTGGATCACTTTATGGGCGGCTCGGCGCTGAAGCACGGCCCGGGCGTCGAATCGGTGCGGCGCGCGAAATGGGGATTTACCCGGCCGCGAGCGCTCGAAATCCTGAAGGGGCTGCTCGCCTCGCCGGCGATCGAGGTTCTGGGCTTCAGCTGCCACATCGGGCACCTGTCCAATGAGCCCGCCGCCTTCGCCGCCGTGACCGGCGCCTTCGGCGCGACGGTTCTGTCGCTGTCGAAGGAAACGGGCTTTACCCCGAGCGTGCTCGATATCGGCGGCGGCTGGGCACGGGAAAGAGAGCCGGAGCAGCGCGCGCCCTCCATGACGCCGGTTCCGATCGAGAGCCAGGTGGAAGCGGCCCTCGATGCGCTGAAGGGGTCGATCGCGACGCTTGGCGGCGTGCCGGCGCTGTGGGTGGAGCCGGGGCGCTACATCGTCGGTAACGGCCAACTCATCCTGGCTTCGGTCGGTGCGGTGAAGACGGACGCCGGCTATGCCTGGGCCCATGTCGATGTCAGCACCAACAATCTGCCGCGCATAGAGACCGGCGGCTTCTGGTATCACATCCTGCCCGCCAGCAAGATGAAAAAGCCTTACGACGCGACCTACCAGGTGGTTGGCGGAACCTGTTTCCGTTCGGTGCTGGGCGCGGACCGCCGGTTGCCGACCTTGGCGCGCGGCGATATCGTCGCGATCCTCGACGCCGGCATGTATGCCGAGGTCTTTGCCAATCAGTTCAACGGGATGCCGAGGCCGGCCGGCGTGCTGGTGGGTATGGACGGTTCGGTCGAGCTCATCCGCCAGGCCGAAACGGCGCAGGACGTTTTCGCCCGACATGTCATCCCGTCGCGCCTTGCCAAATCCACTGGGAGTAAAGCGAATGCCAGATAATCAGCAAACCTTCTTTGCCGATGCCGTCTCGGAAAAGCTGTTCGAGTCGCTGGTCGCCCTTGCTGCGGAAGTCCACGTCCTGCGCGATCGCGTCACCCGTCTCGAAGCGTCCGCGACGGGACAGCCGGCAAAGACTCCCGATACGGCCGCGAGCGCGGAAGCCTTCGTCCAGCACGTCTTCGGCGGCTTGGCCCGGCTGTAGAATTCCAACGGAGGCCATCATGACCAATACAGACTTTGCGCGCGTGACCTTCGACCCCCAAACCGAATCGTTCCAGGCTTATGTCGGCGAGTTCCGCAAATTGTGGGCGGGGGCCCTTTATCGCACGCTGCGGGATCAGGCACGAAGCCTCGCGCATCAGGACCCGGCCGATTTCCAGGCATTCGACGCGGAATTGCGAAAGCTTCCGGCGCACCAGTTCTTCGGCTGGCTGGAGCACAATCTGCAGAAGATGAAATATGCGGGACGTTTCGGCATCGTCGGCGCGGCGAATGCGCAGAGGCCGGAGCTGGAGGCCCAGATGTCCGCCCCGGTCGGCGGCAACAGGCTGACGGAGGACGCGGGCCTTCGAATTCCCCACTATTATCAGGAGAACGACTTCCATCAGCATCCCGGCGGTCTGCGCGAAGATCCCATCGCCGCCGTCATCTATCGCGAAAGCGCCAGCGCCTCGGGCGGCGTGGTCGGCAAGGCCGGCCTCCATGCGCGCTATGTCGAGGCGGTTCTGAACGGCCGGCCGGTCCGCAACGTCATCGATATCGGCTGCGGCTACGGACGCAGCACTTTCGCTTTCGCCGCTTCCGGTCCGCGGACGACGGCCGTCGGCGTCGATCTGTCCGGCTCCTGCGTCCGCCTCTCGGCCCATCTCGCCGAGGCGCGCCCGGAGCGCGAACGCGTGCGCTTTGTTCAAGCGGATGGCGTTGACGTTCCCTTCGCCGACGGCGCCTTCGACGTCTTCACGTCGACGATGCTGCTGCACGAGATGCCGGCCTCCGCGATACGGGAGCTCATTGCCGAAGCATTCCGGGTTCTCGAACCGGGCGGGCTATCGGCCCATCTGGATTTCCTGCCGCCGCCAGACAATTTTCTCCGCTCTCTCTATCTGGGTCATTCCGACCGGAACGCGGAACCGTTCATGCGCGAGCTGGCGGAAATGGACATCGTCGCCGAGCACGAAAAGGCGGGCTTCGTCGACGTGCGGATCGAGCCCTTCGCGGAAGACGATCAGCCCAAGGGCGAGAAATGGCGCCTGCCTTGGACGGTCATCCGCGCCAGAAAGCCGAACTGATGGGCGACGGGAATCCAGCGATGGTTGCAACACGCACGAAGCGCGGCTTCATCGATGTGAAGGACGGACAAGTGCATTACCGCTCGAGCGGGATCGAGGAAGGGGTGCCGCTCATCCTGATGCATCCATCACCGGGGTCCGGGCTGATGCTCATGCCTCTGTTGAAGGCGATGGGACGGAAGCGCTGGACGATCGCCCTCGACACGCGCGGGAACGGGGATTCCGATCCCTTGCCGGGCACTCCGGAAATCGCCGATTTCGCGCGGGCCGCATGGGAAGCGATCGACGCTCTGGGAATAACGTCGTGCTCGCTCCTCGGCACCCACACGGGCGCCAGCATCGCCACGGAGGCCTCGATCCAGCAGCCCGAACGGGTGCGGCGCCTCATCATCGACAATATGGGGTTATGGTCCGAGCAGAAGAAGGAGCAGCACCTGGCGCGCAACGCGCCCATGGTCGAACCGGACATGATCGGCAGCCAGTTCAACTGGGCCTGGCATTACTGTCGGGACCAGTATCTCTTCTCACCCTGGTACGAGCGAGTGGACGTCAACCGCAGGCATATCGATCTTCCGCCGCCGAAAGTCCTGCACGATTTCGTCGTCGAGGTGCTCAAGGCGCTCGGGACCTACCACATGTCCTATTCGGCTGCGGCGCGCTATGCCAAGCGCGAGCGCTTGCCACTGATCACCGTGCCGACCATGGTGTCCTCCAACGACGGGGATCCGCTGATACGGTATCTGGACGAGTTGCACGACCTCGTGCCCGGCTCCGTCAAGGCCCTCGCGGGCGATCTCGAAACGGACGAAGGCGCCGCGACGGCAGCGGATGTCTATGACCGGTTCTTGGTGGATAGATGACGGAACGGGCGCTTCCGCCGCGTTGTTGTCTCGGCGGGGCGCATCATTCAATATTCGGCGCCGCGCGATCGCAAGCGTGCCGCCAGGCTGGTGAAAAACGGGTGTGATGAGTCCATGGCAAAAGCAACGAAGCTGGACGCGAAGCCGGTTCCGGCGGAAAACAGTGAGGCCCTTGCGCCTTCCCAGCGCGGGGATACGCGCGGCGATGAGGTTTTCGACAAGGTCTTGAACCTCATCTTGAATTGCGATCTCCCGCCGGGCGCGATCGTCAACGAGTCGGCGCTGGCCGCCGAGTTCGGGGTCAGCCGCGGCCCCGTCAGGGAAGCGATCCGACGGCTTCAGGGCATCCAGCTCGTGACGCGCGAACCCTATTTTCGCGCCCGCGTCGTCACCCTGTCGCAGGACGCGGTGATCGAGCTGTTTCAGACGCGCGAGGCGCTGGAAGGCTTTGCCTGCCGGCTGGCGACCGAGCGCATGACCCCGGACAGGGTCGGCAACCTCGAGCAGGATCTCGAGCGCGCCCGTTATGCGAGCGAGCCGGCTGCCGAACGCTTCGACTTTCACGAGCGTGTCGTCCGGGAGGCCGGAAATCAGCGGATCATCAATATCCTTTGTGGCGACCTCTATCATCTGCTGCGGATCTATCGCCGGATCTCCGGTGCGGTGCCCGAGCGCAAGCAGGTCGCGTTCCAGGAGCACTGGCAGATCATCCGCTCGATGAAAAGCAAGGACGCCGACCTGGCGGAATCGCTCATGCGTTCCCACATCCGCCGCGCCAGCGAACACGTCGTGTCGACATCCGTGAAGAAGGACGTCGGACTGTAATCGGTATGCGTGCGCTCTACCCTCGATCCCTCACAGCAGCCCCGGCAGCTCGCTCAGCGACTTGACCATGGCGGCGGGCTTGCCCGGTATCTTGTCGTCCGGCAGGCCGAAGCGGTCGATGCGCACCACCTGGAAGCCGAACTGGGCCGCGGCTTGCGCATCCCAGGTGTTGGACGAGACGAAGCAGATCGACGGCGCGTCTTGGAGGACGAATTTCTGCATCGCGAGCCGGTAGACGCGCCGGCTCGGCTTGTAGATGCCGACATCCTCTACCGACAGCACCTGATCGATGAGCTTGTCGAGCCCGGCCGAGCGCACCGCCGCATCGAGCATTGACGGGCTGCCATTGGACAGGATGCCCAAGCGCATGTTGCGCGACTTGAGCGCCTCGAGCGCCGCCTTGGCGTCGGGATAGGCGTCGAGCTTGAGATAGAGCACCATGAGCTCGTCCTTGAGCCCCGGGTCCTCGATGCCGTGAAAGGCGAGCGCGTAATCGAGCGCGTCGCCGGTCACATGCCAGAAATCGGCATGCACGCCCATGAGACTCCTGAGCCAGGAATATTCGAGCTGCTTCTGGCGCCACAATTTCGACAGCGCGTCGGCCTTCTCGCCGATCTCGGCGGCAAGCTTGGCCACCGGCGCATGCACGTCGAACAGCGTGCCATAGGCGTCGAAGACGCAAGCCCGGATGCCCTCGAGTTTCGCCATGGATAAGGCTTCTCTCCCCGATCCTTCAGTTCTATGCTAGCGGCCTCGGAGAGAAACACAATGCCGCATGACCACGATCATGATCACGACCACGGCGAGGGCTCTGCCCTGTCGCCCATTGCGCTCAGGGTGAAGGCGCTCGAATCCCTCCTCGTCGAGAAGGGCTATGTCGATCCTGAGGCCCTCGACGCCATCGTCGAGACCTATGAGACCAAGATCGGCCCGCGCAATGGCGCGCGTGTTGTCGCCAAGGCCTGGACCGATCCCGGATACAAGGCCTGGCTTCTGAAGGATGCGACGGCCGCCATAGCCGCGCTCGGCTATTCCGGCCGCCAGGGCGAGCATATGGTGGTGGCCGAGAACACGCCCGACACGCATAATCTCATCGTCTGCACCTTGTGCTCCTGTTACCCATGGTCGGTGCTGGGCCTGCCGCCGGTCTGGTACAAGTCGCCGCCCTACCGCTCGCGTGCCGTGATCGATCCCCGGGGGGTGCTCGCCGAATTCGGCCTCGAGTTGCCGGAGGAGACGGCGGTCCGGGTATGGGATTCGACCGCCGAGATCCGTTATCTCGTGCTGCCCATGCGTCCCGACGGCACTGAGGGGTGGAGTGAGGACAAGCTCGCCGCCCTCGTCACGCGCGATTCCATGATCGGCACCGGCCTCGCCTTGACGCCTGGCGCTTCCGCATGAACGGTCCGCATGACCTCGGCGGCCGGATGGGTTTTGGACCGGTCGGACCCGAAACGAATGAACCGGTCTTCCATGCCGAATGGGAGCGCCGGGCCATGGCGCTCGCCTCGTGCATGGACTCGACCGGGGAATGGACCCTCGACATGTCGCGCCACGCCAATGAGCGCATTCCGCCGACCGAATATCTGGCCATGAGCTATTACGAGATCTGGATGGCCGGGCTCGTCGACCTCATGACCACCGCCGGTCTCGTCACCCGCGACGAAATCGCAGCGGGCCGGATGCTGACGCCGGCGAAGAAGGTCAAAGGCAAGCTCCTTGCCGAGGAGCTGCCGGCGATCCTCGCCCAGGGCGATCCGGCCACGCGGCCCCAGGCGGGGCGTCCACGCTATGCGCACGGCGACAAGGTGCGCACGCGCAACATGCATCCGGAGGGCCACACGAGATTGCCCCTCTATCTGCGCGGCCATGTGGGCGAGATCACCGGACTTCACGGCACGCATGTGTTCCCCGACAGCAATGCCCATGGGACGGGCGAGAATCCGCAGCCGCTCTACACGGTCAAATTCTCCGCCCGCGAGATATGGGGCGCAACGCGCCATCCACGCGACACGATATCGGCCGATCTGTGGGAGCCTTATCTTGAGCCCGCCTGACATGGAAGGATGCACCGCATGAACGGCCCGCAGGATCTCGGCGGCCAGATGGGTTTCGGGCCGGTGGCGCCGGAAAGGGACGAGCCCCTTTTCCATGCGCCTTGGGAACGCCGCGCCTTGGCGCTCACCTTGGCCATGGGCGCGACCCGGGAATGGACCATCGACATGTCGCGCCATGCGCGCGAGAGCGTGGCCCCGGCGCAATATCTCTCCGCGAGCTATTACGAGATCTGGCTGGCGGGCCTGCGCCGGCTCATGCTGACGCGGGGCCTCGTCACCGACGAAGAGCTGGCTTCGGGCAGGATGGCGACGCCGCCCAAGAAGGTGGCCGGCAAGCTCATGGCCAAGAACGTGCCGGCGGTCCTCGCCAAGGGCGGCCCGACCACGCGCCCGTCGACAGCGCCGCCGCGCTTTGCGCCCGGCGACAAGGTCAGAACCCGCAACATCCATCCCGAGACCCATACGCGCCTGCCGCGCTATCTGCGCGGCCATGTGGGCGAGGTCGTGCTGCTGCACGGCACGCATGTCTTTCCCGACACCAACGCCCATGGCCGGGGCGAGGCGCCGCAGCCGCTCTACACGGTGCGCTTCCAGGCCCACGACATCTGGGGTGCGGCGCGCCACCCCCGCGATGCGGTCTCGGCCGATCTGTGGGAGTCCTATCTTGATCCCGCCTGACGATCCGGTCTTCACCGAGCCCTGGGAAGCGCAGGCCTTCGCCATGGCGGTGAGCCTCAATGCCCGAGGCCTGTTCACCTGGACGGAATGGGCGTCAGCGCTCGCCGACGAGATCGCCGCCCATCCGGAGCTGAGCTACTACGAATCCTGGCTCGCCGCCCTGGAAAGGCTGGTCAAGGAGAAGAACGTATTGAGCGAGACAGAGCGCCTCGCCCGCATCGACGCCTGGGACCGGGCCGCGCGCGAAACACCACACGGCCGGCCGATCGCGCTCAAATAGGCCTTATCTTTGGCGGCCGTGATGGACCAGCCAGTCGATATTACCGCGCGCGACGCCGATATCGGCAAGCATGGCGTCATCGGCGCCGAGCAGCCGGCGTCCGGCGCGCCAGGTGTCGAAGGCGCTGCGCAGCAGGCGGATCGCGGTCATCGGTCTCATCCAGGGGGCTTCGGTCAGCATCGTCGTCAAGCTCCTCGCAGACCATGAGACGCCCGGGTGGTTGATCTGTCCAACGAGTAGTAGAAATATGGGCCATTAGGAAAATTCATCGGCGCATGATCCGGAAGCCGCTATGGACATTGATCTCCTCAAAAGCTTCATCGCGATTTGCGAGACGGGCAGCTTTACCGCGGCCGCCCGCCAGGTCGGGCGCACGCAATCGGCGGTCAGCCTGCAGATCAGGCGGCTCGAGACCCTGCTGGGACGCCCGCTCCTGTCGCGCGCCAGCGGCAATGTCCAGCTCACCGACCATGGCGAGCTGTTCCTGGGCTTCGCCAAGGACATCGTCTCGTCCTATGGCGCGGCACTCGCCGCCTTCAACCGCGGCTCGGTCGAAGGCGTCGTCGTGCTGGGCCTGTCGGAGCATTACGCGCCGCGCATCCTGTCCGACGTCCTGCGCGGCTTCATCGAGCTCTATCCCCTCGCCACGATCGATCTGGTGCTGGAGGAATCGATGGTGCTCGCCAAGGGCTTGAGCGAAGGGGCGGTCGATCTCGCCTTCATCACCGAGGGCATCGGGCCGGTGCGCGGCGGCCCCATCGTCTTCCGCGACGAGATCGTCTGGGTGGCGCCGCTCGCCGGCGACATCCAGGGCAAGGACCCCTTGCCGATCGCCATCCGCGGCGAGGACGACAGCTATGCGCAGGCGATGGTGGCGGCGCTCGCGGCGATGAAGCGCCGTCACCGCATCGCGGTGATCAGCCGCAGCATCACCGGCCTGCGCGCCGCGGTGGCGGGCGGGCTGGCGGTCTCCGCCATGGTCAGGAGCGCCGTCACCGCCGACTTGCGCGAGCTTACGCTGCAGGACGGCTTTCCGCCGCTCGGCAAGTTCAATATCCGGCTCGAGCGCTCGCATCTCAAGAAGAGCCCGATCATCGATCGGCTGGAGGCGCATCTGATCGCCCGCCTCTCGCACGAGCTCATTCCCTGATCACCCGATCGTCGAGAAGACGGGGAAGGTCTCGAGCAGCCAATAGGCGAAGCTCTGATGCAGGCCGGTCAGGAAAGCGAGGCCGGCGAGGACGAGGAGCACGCCCATCGCCTTCTCGACCGTGCCGAGATGCGGCGCGAAGCGCTTGAGGAAGCCGAGGAAGGTGCCGACGCCGAGGGCCGCGAGCAGGAAGGGCACACCGAGCCCCAGGGAATAGACGGCGAGCAGGACGGCGCCCTGCCCGACACTGTCCTCGCCCGCCGCCACCGCCAGGATGGTGGCGAGGACAGGCCCGATGCAGGGCGTCCAGCCGAAGGCGAAGGCGAGCCCCACCGCATAGGCGCCGAGGAGGCCGGCGGGCCGGGTCTCCTGCTGGTAGCGCTTCTCGCGATTGAGCAGGGCGAAGCGGAAGAGGCCGAGGAAATGCAGGCCCATGAGGATGATGAAGACGCCGGCGATCTGGGCGAGGAGCGGCAGGTGCTCGCGGATGAACTGCCCGGCCGCCGACGCGGTCGCGCCCAAGAGCACGAAGACCGTCGAGAAGCCCAGCACGAAGGCGAGCGCCGCGAGCACCGTGCGCTGGCGCGAGACGGCGGCCTTCTCGGTCAGGTCGTCGAGCGTGGCGCCGGTGATGAAGCACAGATAGGGCGGCACCAGGGGCAGGACGCAGGGACTGAGGAAGCTCAGGAGCCCGCCGAAGAATGCCGTCAGAAAACTAGCCGCCACCAGAGCCTCGCACATCGGAAACGGGCGCAACTTGGCGTCTTGTGACACCGGGCACAACTCACCAAAGGCCGCAGGGCCCTCACTTTAACTTGACAGGGCGCCACTTCTGTTATGTTATAATGTTACATAAAGGAGAGATCCATGCCCGCGACTGCCCGCCTCGTCCTTGCCTTAGCCTTCGCCGCAGCGCTCACCACGACAAGCCTTGCCGCCCCCAAGGTGGTGGCCACCATCAAGCCCATCCATTCCATCGCGGCGAATGTGATGGCGGGCGTGGCCGAGCCGCATCTGCTGCTCGATGCCGCGGTGTCCGAGCATACGGCCCAGTTCACCCCTTCGCAGGTCTCGGCCATGCAGAATGCCGACCTCATCGTCGTGGTGGGCGAGAATCTGGAAGCTTTCCTGCACAAAGCGCTGGACAATCCCGAGATCGCCCGCAAGACGCTGTTCGAGGCCGGCGAATTGCCGGGCCTCAAACTGCTCCCGGTGCGCAGCGGCGGCCTGTGGGAGGCGCATCATCATGGCGCGGGGGAGGAAGGCCATGAGCATGAGGAAGCTGCTCACGAGGAGCAAGGCCATGACCACGACCATGGCGGCAATGACCCGCATGTGTGGATGGACCCCGAGAATGCCAAGGTGATCGCCCGTGAGCTCGCCAAGGTCTTGGCCGGCCTCGATGCGGAGAATGCCGTGAAATATCAGGCCAATGCCGAGACCTTCGCGGCCGAGATCGACAGGCTCTCCGCCGCGATCGCGGATGAGGTGAAGCCGGTGCGCGACACGCGCTATATCGTCTTCCACGACGCCTATCAGTATTTCGAGAGCCGCTTCGGCCTGAGCCCGGCCGGCAGCATCACAGTCAATCCGGAAGTGGCGCCGGGCGCCCGGCGCATCAAGGAGATCCATGACCGCATCGCCCAGACAGCTGCGGTCTGCGTCTTCGCCGAGCCGCAATTCGAAGCGAAATATGTCGAGACCGTCATCGAGGGCACCAAGGCCAGGGCCGCGGTTCTCGACGGCCTCGGCGCCGCGGAACCTTCCGGAAGCCAGGCCTATGCCGGCATGATGCGCAAATTCGTGACCGCGCTCACCTCCTGCCTCAAGGGGTGATCGGATGACACAGGCGTAACTTCACTTTTCCGCCGCATTCCCCCATCATTCCTCAAGCTTGCAAGAGCAAGGGGATTAGTCGAGGCATGCGGCGGACCTTCGTGAACGCAGCGGCGCTGGCCGCACCCTTCCTGCTTTCGGCAGCGCCCGCTCTGGCCCACCCCCATGTCTGGATCACCATGCGTTCCGATGTCGTCGTCAACGACAAGGCCGAGGTCACCGGCATCGCCGTCGAATGGACCTTCGACGACGGCTATACGCAGATGGCGCTCGATGGGCTCGATGCCAATGGCGACGGCGTCTACAGCCAGACCGAGCTCGAGCCCTTGACCCAGGAGAACCTGAAGTCGCTCAAAGACTACAACTATTTCATCGTGCCGCGCGTGAACGGCAAGGTCGTCGACCTCGCCGACCCGGCCGAATATGGCCAGATCTACAGCAACGGCAAGCTCGCCTTGCATTTCACCGTGCCTCTGGCGAGCCCGGTCGATCCGCGCAAGGCCGAGTTCCTCTACAAGATCTACGACCCGGAATTCTTCATCGCCCTGGATTATGTCCAGGAGGATCCGGTCGGCGTCATCGGCGAGATGCCGAAAGGCTGCCATCTCGAGGTCAAGCCGGTGGTGTCCGATCAGCAGCTCGAGCAGACGCGCCAGATGCTCTCGACCAAGGGCACCGACTGGAAGCCGCCCGAGGACGAGGATTTCGGCGGCTTGTTCGCACAGCCGACCCTGGTGATGTGCTCCAAATGAGGCTGATCGCCGGGCTTCTGTCCGTCCTCCTGCTGCTGTGCGTCGCAACGCTCTGCGTGCCCGCCCCGCTCCAGGCGCAGGAGCAGGCCGAGCCGGCGGCGCCGCAGACGCCGCCCAAGATCGATCAGCGCAAGCTCCTGGTCCAGCCGCGCAATGCCGACGGCACGCTGAAGACGTCGTCGCCGTGGCGCGAGCCTGTTTTGTGGATCATGGACAAGCAGCGGAGCTTCTATGGCGCGATGTCGCTGTCGATCAGGCAGATGAAGTCGCAATCGCCGTTCGCCGCAGGCCTGACCTTGATGCTCCTGAGCTTCGGCTATGGCGTCTTCCATGCCGCGGGCCCCGGCCACGGCAAGGCGGTGATCTCGGCCTGGCTGCTCGCCACCGAGAATGAACTGCGCCGCGGCATCCTCATCGCCTTCATGAGCGCCGTGGTCCAGGCCCTGACGGCCATCGCCATCGTGAGCGCGCTGCTCTTGTTCGTGACGGCGGTCGGCACCACCGCGCGCGACGTGGCGGGCTTCCTGGAAAGCGCCAGCTACGCCCTGATCGGGCTGATGGGCGCCTATCTCGTCTGGACCGCCTTCCGGCCGCACCGGCATGCCGATGCCCAGGGCCCTGCGCATGCCCATGATCACCATCATGATCATGCCCATCACGATCATGCCCATCACGATCATGACCATCATCATGGCCACGATCACAAGCATGACGCCGATTGTGGCTGCGGCCACGCCCATGTTCCCGAGGCGCGCCAGGTCAAGGGCGAATGGTCCCTGGCCAAGGCGCTGTCGCTCGCTTTCGCCGTCGGCATCAGGCCCTGCTCCGGCGCCCTGCTCGTGCTGATCTTCGCCAACACGCTGGGCCTTTATTGGGCGGGTGTCACCTCGACCTTCGTCATGGCGCTCGGGACCGCGATCACCGTCTCGGTCATCGCCGCCATCGCCGTCTATTCCAAGAAGCTGGCTCTGAGCCTCGCCAAGCGCGACGATAGCTGGCTCGGTTTTGCCGCTTTCGCCCTGCGCCTGGGCGGCGGGCTGGTGATCGTCGCTTTGGGCGGCATCCTCTTCTGGGGCTCGCTCTACTCCACCAACACGATGATGTGAGCGCCATGCCGAGCCGCCGTGCTCTTCTCCTGTCGACCCTCGCTTTGCCCTTCGCCGCCGGCGCCGCGGCGCATTCCTACAAGGCGGGCGCCATCGCCATCGGCCATGTCTGGGGCCTGCCGTCCGCGACGAACGAGACCCAGGTCTTCGTGCCCTTCTCCAATCGCGGCCAGGAGGCCGATGCGCTCGTCGCGGCGCGCGCGGACATCTGCGCGCTCATCGAATTGCGCCAGAACAACCGCTACGACGATCCGCCGCTGAAGTCGGTCGAGCTTCTGCCGGGCAAGCCGGTCGCCATGCGCAAGGGCGCCCGCCATCTCCGCCTCATCGGCCTGACCAGAGAGTTGAAGGCCGGCGACCGCTTCGAGATGATCCTGGACTTCCTCAACGCCGGTGAGACGACCGTTGAAGTGATCGTCGAGGACGGCTCAGGGCACTAAAGATCGCCCGTCACGCATTTCCGGGCCAGCGCCTTGTACTGCTTCTCGCTGAACTGGATCGGGTTGCCGCCGGCGGAGGGGTCCTTGATCGCCATCTTCGCCACCTCGTCGAGGCGCTTGGTGTCGATGCCGATATCGGCGAGCTTGTGCGGGATGCCGATCTCCTTGCGCAGGGCCAATATCCATTTGAGGAAGCCGTTGAAGCCACCCTTGATGCCGAGATAGGCCGCGGCGCGCTCGATTTCCTTGTCGATCTTCTTGGCATTGGCCTTGAGCACATAGGGCATGACGATGCCGTTGAGCAGGCCGTGATGCGCGTCATAGAGGCCGCCGAAGGGGTGCGACAACGCATGGATGGCGCCGAGGCCGCGCTGGAAGGCGGTGGCGCCCATCGTGGACGCCACCAGCATGTTGCCGCGCGCGTCGATGTCCTTGCCCTTCTTCACCGCCTTGGCGAGATTGTCCTTGACCAACGCCATGCCTTCGAGCGCCACCCCCTTGGCGAGCGGATGATAGAAGGGCGCGCAATAGGCTTCGAGGCAATGGGCGAGCGCGTCCATGCCGGTCGCCGCCGTGAGCTTGGGCGGCAGGCCGACCGAGAGTTCGGGGTCGAGCAGCGCCACTTTCGGCATGATCGCCGGGTGGAAGATGATCTTCTTCTCATGCGTCTCGGGATGGGTGACGACGCCGGCGCGCCCCACTTCCGAGCCGGTGCCGGCCGTGGTCGGCACGGCGATGATCGGCGAGATCTTGGCCGCGTCGGCCCTGGTCCACCAGTCGCCGATATCCTCGAGGTCGAAGACCGATATCTTCTGGCCGTGCATCAGCGCGATGAGCTTGCCGATGTCGAGGCCCGAGCCGCCGCCGAAGGCGATGACACCGTCATGCTTGCCGGCCTTGTAGGCCTTGACGCCGGCATGGACATTGGCCTCGATCGGATTGGGCCTGACGTCGGAGAACAAGGCGACGCCGAGGCCCGCCTGCTTGAGGTCGGCGAGGATCGCCTGAACCATCGGCATCGAGGCGAGGCCCGGATCGGTGACGAAGAGCGGCCGCTTGATGCCGTTGGCCTTGCACAATTCAGCCAGCTCCTTGATGCGGCCATTGCCGAATTTGATGGCGGTGGGGAAATTGAGATTGCGGTTTGGAATGGTCATGGATTTTCAGCTCGTCTTCGTTCTCAGATGAAAGCTCTTGGGGCGCGTCAGGGCCTCGTAGCCGATGACGGACAGTGTGGCGCCGCGGCCCGTATCCTTGACGCCGGTCCAGGTCAAGGCCGGATCGAGATAGTCGCAGCGGTTCATGAACACCGTGCCGGTCTCGATCTCATGGCCGATCTTCTGGGCGGCCTCGGCATCTTCGGTCCAGATCGCGGCGGTGAGGCCATAGGGCGAATCATTCATGAGAGAGATCGCCTCCTTGTCGTCGCTCACCTTCATGATGCCGACGACCGGACCAAAACTCTCCTCCGTCATCACCGACATCTGGTGATTGACCGAGGTGAGGACTTGCGGCGCCATATAGGCCGAGCCCTTGCGGTCAAGCGCGAAGCTCTTGGGGTCGATATGGGCCTTGGCCCCGCCCCTCACCGCCGACGCGATCTGCTTGCGCACGAAATCGGCCGCCTCCGGCTTCACCATCGGCCCCAGCGTCGTTGCCTCCTCGAGCGGCGAGCCCAGCACATATTTCTTCGTCAGGTCGACGAAACCGTCGATGAAGTCGCCCCACACTTTCTTGTGCACATAGATGCGCTCGATGCCGCAGCAGCTCTGGCCCGAATTGAAGAAGGCGCCATCGACCAGGTTCTCGACCGCATGCGCCATGTTGGCGTCGGGACGCACATAGGCCGGGTCCTTGCCGCCGAGCTCGAGCCCGACATTGATGAAGCGACCGGCCGCTGCCTCTTCCATCGCCTTGCCGCCGGCGACGGAGCCGGTGAAGCACACCATATCGGCATGGCGCCCCGAAATGATCTCGGCCGTCTGCTCATGCGACAGCACCAGATTGTGGAAGACGCCCTTGGGCAACCCCGCCGCCTGGCAGGCTTTGGCGAAACGCTCGCCGACCAGGATCGTCTGCGCCGCATGTTTGAGGACGACCGCATTGCCCGCCATCAGCGCCGGGATGATCGAATTGACCGCCGTCAGATAAGGATAGTTCCAGGGGGCGATGGTGAAGACGACGCCCAGGGGCTCACGCCTGATATAGCGCAGGAAGCCTTCCTTGGGCTCGGGGTCGATATCGGCAAGCGCCCTTTCGGCGATCGCGATCATATGGCGGGCGCGCTCCTCGAAGCCGCGAAGCTCGCCCGCCCCATAGCGGATGGGCCGCCCCATCTGCCAAGCGAGCTCAGGGACGATCTCGTCCTTCATGGCGAGCATGGCATCGACCACCGCCGAGCAATAGGCGGCCCGTTCCTTGATCGGCACGCGCTGCCATTTGTCCTGGGTCGCGCCCGCCGCCGCGAAGGCCGCGAGCATGTCCTTCTTCTTCGCCAGCGGACGCTCGGCATAGACCGAGCCGTCGACCGGTGATACGCATTTGATCTTGTCTGCCACGCCTCACCTCTCTCAATATTGTTCGAAGCCGCGCTTCACTTCCCAGTCGGTGATGCGCCGGTCATATTCGAACTGCTCCCATTTCGCCGTGTGCACATAGTGGTCGATGACCTGGTCGCCGAAGGCGGCGCGCAGGAACTTCGATTTGTCGAGAAGCTCGGTCGCATCGCGCAAGGTCTTGGGGATCTCGCGCAGCTTCTTCGATTTGTCGTAGGCGTCGCCGGTGAAGGCGGGCTCGAGCGCCATTTTCTTGTCGATGCCGTCGAGGCCCGCGGCGATGAGGGCGGCGAAGGCAAGATAGGGATTGAGGTCGGCGCCGCCGACCCGGCATTCGACCCGGACCGCCTTCGTGTCGGCGCCGCACAGGCGGTAGCCCGCGGTGCGGTTGTCGAAGCTCCAGATCGCCCGCGTCGGCGCGAAAGTGCCGGCGATGAAGCGCTTGTAGGAGTTGACATAGGGTGCCAGGAAATAGGTGAGCTCGCTTGCATGGGCGAGAAGCCCCGCGAGATAGTGCTTCATCAAGGGCGACATGCCGTGATCGCCCTTGGGGTCGTGGAACATCGAGGTCTTGCCGTCGAGCGACCACAGGCTCTGGTGGATATGGGAGGAGTTGCCGGCGAGGCCGTAATTCCACTTGGCCATGAAGGTGATGGCCTTGCCCAGCGACCAGGCGATCTCCTTGCAGCCGTTCTTGAGGATGACATGCCGGTCCGCCATGTCGAGCGCCTCGGCATATTTGACATTGATTTCTTCCTGGCCCGGCCCCGCCTCGCCCTTGGAGTTCTCGACCGGGATGCCGGCGCCGGCGATGCCGTTGCGGATCGCCCGCATCACGCCTTCTTCCTTGGTCGTCTGCAGGATGTGATAGTCCTCGATATAGTGGCTCGAAGTTGCGAGATTGGCGTAGCCCTTCTGGTGCGCGCTCTCATAGCTCTCGTCGAACAGGAAGAATTCGAGCTCGGAGGCCATATAGGCCTTCATCTTCATCCTGGTGAGGCGCTCGATCTGCCGTTTGAGGATGTTGCGCGGCGCATGCGGCACCGGCGAATGATCGTGGTGGTCGAGCACGTCGCACAGCACCAGCGCCGTCTTCTCGAGCCATGGCGTCGCCCGCAGGGTGGCGAGATCCGGCTTGAGGACGAAATCGCCATAGCCCTGCTGCCAGCTTGCCGCCTTGTAGCCCGGCACCGGCTCCATATCGATGTCGACGGTGAGCAGATAGTTGCAGCCATGCGTCTCCTCATAGGCGCCGTCGACGAAATACTGCGCATGGAAGCGCTTGCCCATGAGGCGGCCCTGCATGTCGGGAAGTGCCGCAACGACCGTGTCGATTGTGCCCGCCGCAACCTCTTTCTTGAGCTGGGCGAGCGTCAGCATGCCTTGAACCATGTGTCCCTCGTGATCATGCAAAATGAAAAGCAGCGCGAGGGCTATCCCCGCGCCGCCGTCGTCTCCCGTCAACCCTGACGTAGCCGCTCACAGTCTGAGACATGAATTCCCTCCTGTTGTCCGCACACGTCCTATGAGGCTTGGCGCCGCGCCTCTGGCACGGCGAGCGTCCTGAAAACTCCGGCAAGGCGTTTCGCCCATGACTTTTGCCCGGCCGCCTGGGCGATGAGATCGTTGCGGATTTCCAGCATGGCGTAACGAAGTCCCCTGGGGGCTGCATGCAGATTGAGCGTGTGGCACACGCCGTCTTGCGGCCCATAGGGCTCATTGCGCCTGACGGCGATGTCGTCCATCCGGCCGAACGCGGCGATGAGCTCGTCGGCAAGCCGTGTGTCGCGGTCATGGAGCACGCCCAGATCGAGCGCGCGTCGCTTGCCCTTATAGACCGGGGTGAAGCTGTGGATCGTGACGAACAGCGAGGCGACGCCGCGGCTGGCGCGTTCATCGAGGAGTCGCGCCACGCCGTCATGGAATGGACGGTAGATGTCGCGGATACGGGCAAGCCGGCCGTCAGGCGCCAAGTGCTCATTGCCTGGAACGCGGGTCGTCTCGCTCACAATCGGCATCGCGTCGAGCGATTCGGGCGGCCGGTTACAGTCATAGACGAGGCGCGAATAGCGCTGCAGCAGCAAGGGCGCGTCGAGCGCCCGCGCAAGCTCCCGCGCCACCGCTTCGGCGCCGATGTCCCAGGCGATATGGCGGGTGAGGTCTTCCGGCGGAAGCCCCAGCGATCCCAATGACTTCGGAATGACCTTGCCGGCATGCTCGCACACCAGCACGACCGGCGACGGCCCCTGCTCATTGACGACGACAACCGGCTCGCCCTCGTCGGGGCGGAGCAGCCCGCTCATGGAGATCGATCTCCCTGTCCCTCTGGAAACGATCATTTCAGATTGCCCTTGGCCTGTCAAATTCGTTACAAGACCTGTGCATGACATCGAGGGCCCAAGCGAAACCGCAGACCGTCGCCGAGCGCATCCGGCTGGCCGCGACCCGCCTGACGCCGGCCGAGCACAAGCTCGCCAACGCGCTGCTCGCCAGCTATCCGGTCGCCGGCCTGTCCAGCATCACCGAATTCGCCAAGGCGGCGAAGGTCTCGACGCCCACCGCCTTGCGCCTCGCCAAGAAGCTGGGCTTCGCCGGCTTTCCCTCCTTCCAGGCGGCCCTGCGCGGCGAGGTGTCCGCCCAGCTGCAGGACCCGATCGCCCGCCATAAGCGCTGGTCGCATGACGCGCCCGACGCCCATGTGCTCAACCGCTTCGCCGATGCGGTGATGGAGAATCTGCGCGGCTCGCTCAAGCTCGTCGATCACCGCAGCTTCGACGGCCTCGCCGATCTCATCGCCGACCACCGTCACGGCGTTCACATCGTCGGCGGCCGCATCACCAGGCCGCTCGCCGAATATTTTCATACCCACCTGCACATGATCCGACCGCAGGTGACGCTGATGCCGGCATTGCCCGCCGCCTGGCCGCAGTATCTTCTCAATATGCAGCGCGGCGACGTGCTCATCGCCTTCGACGTCCGCCGCTATGACCAGCGCCTTGCCGAATTCGCAAGGCTGGCGCATGCGCGCAAGGTCCGGATCGTGCTGTTCACCGACCAGTGGATGTCGCCCATCGCCGGCCTGGCGGCCCATGCCTTTCCCTTGCGCATCGATGCGCCCTCGGGCTGGGATTCCAACGTCGCCACCCTGTTCATGATCGAGGCGCTGATCGCCGACATCGTCGACCGCCGCTGGCCCGAAACGGAACAGCGCATCCGCGAGCTCGAAGGCCTGACCAGCGCGCTCCCCGGCAAGGGCTCCGGTTCGGGGGCGCGCTCACGCCGCAACCGGCCCTCGTCATGACGTATTGCGCCGGGCTTTGGCCCGTGCCATCCACTACCCTCCGCGTCACCAAAAACCATAAGCGGGACGCGTTTTAGGGGAGTTCAATGGAGTCGTTCGACTTCATCATCATCGGCTCGGGCTCGGCCGGTTCGGCCATGGCCTATCGCCTGTCGGAGGACGGCCGCCACAGCGTGCTGGTGCTCGAATATGGCGGCACCGACATCGGCCCGCTGATCCAGATGCCTTCGGCCCTCTCCTACCCGATGAACATGTCGACCTATGACTGGGGCTTCGTCGCCGAAGCCGAGCCGGCGCTCGGCGGGCGCCGCCTGGTCACGCCGCGCGGCAAGGTCATCGGCGGCTCCTCCTCGATCAACGGCATGGTCTATGTCAGAGGCCATGCCAGGGACTTCGACGCCTGGGAGGAGCTGGGCGCCACGGGCTGGGGCTACCGCCATGTGCTGCCCTATTACAAGCGGCTCGAGAGCTCGCATGGCGGTGAGGACGGCTGGCGCGGCAGCGACGGCCCGCTGCATGTGACGCGCGGGGCACGCAAGAACCCGCTCTATCAGGCCTTCATCGAGGCCGGCCGCCAGGCGGGCTATCCCGTCACCGAGGATTACAATGGCCGCCGCCAGGAAGGCTTCGGCGCCATGGAGCGCACCATCTGGCAGGGCCGGCGCTGGTCGGCCGCCAATGCCTATCTGCGCCCCGCCCTCAGGCGACCCAATGTCAAGCTCGTCTCCCGCGCCTTCGTGCGCCGCATCCTGATCGACGGCCGGCGCGCCTCCGGCGTCGAATATGAGCGCGGCGGCGAGATCCTCAAGGCGCAGGCGCGCCGCGAGGTCGTCCTGGCGGCGAGTTCGATCAACTCGCCCAAGCTCTTGCAGATCTCCGGCATCGGCGATCCCGTCCATCTCAAGTCGATCGGCGTCGCGCCGCGGCACGAGCTGCCGGGCGTCGGGCAGAACCTCCAGGATCATCTCGAGGTCTATTTCCAGCTCGAATCGCTCAAGCCCGTGTCCCTGCTGCCGAGCCTCAACCTCTTTTCCAAAGGTCTCATCGGTCTCGAATGGCTGCTGTTCAAGACGGGCCTCGGCGCCACCAATCATTTCGAGAGCTGCGGCTTCATCCGCTCGGCCGCCGGCGTCGAATATCCCGACATCGAATATCACTTCCTGCCCATCGCCATCCGCTATGACGGCAAGGCCGCGGCATCGGGCCATTCCTTCCAGGTCCATGTCGGGCCGATGCGCTCGAAATCGCGCGGCTTCGTGCAGGCGAAATCGGGTGAGCCAAGGGAAGCGCCCGTCATCAGGTTCAATTATATGTCGCATCCCGACGATTGGACCGAGTTCCGCACCGCCATGCGCCTGACGCGCGAAATCTTCGAGCAGGAGGCGCTCAGGCCCTATAAGGGCCGCGAGATCCAGCCGGGCGCCGATCTGCAAAGCGACGCCGAGCTCGACGGCTTCATCCGCGACCATTGCGAGAGCGCCTTCCATCCGTGCGGCACCTGCCGCATGGGGGAGGCGTCCGATCCCCTGGCGGTGGTCGACCCCGAATGCCGCGTCATCGGCCTGGAGAACTTGCGCGTCGCCGATTCATCGATCATGCCGCGCATCACCAACGGCAATCTCAACGCGCCCTCGATCATGATCGGCGAGAAGGCCTCCGATCATATTCTCGGCCGTGAACCGCTCCCCGCCTCCAACCAGGAGCCGTGGATCAATCCCGACTGGCGGACGAGCCAGCGATGATCTTTCCCCCGCACCCAACTCCGTCACCCCGGCGAAAGCCGGGGCCCATTCAATAGGGTGCGGCGGGCGGTGTTCATGACCTTGCGAAATTTCAATGGATCCCGGCTTTCGCCGGGATGACGGTGTGGGCGGTCACTCGCGCGATCCCTAAAATTACTTCACCCCGGCCTGCGCCCTGGCCTCGTCCAGATAGATCTCGCGCAGTTTGCGCACCACCGGGCCCGGCTGGCCGCCGCCGATGCGCTTGCCGTCGATCTCGACGATCGGCAGGACGAAATTGGAGGCGCTGGTGAGGAAGGCCTCGTCAGCCTGATAGGCTTCCTCCGGCGAGAACAGCCGCTCCTCGATCACAACCCCATGCTCCTTGGCCATGCGGAACAGCGAACGGCGGGTGCAGCCGGCGAGGATGCTGTTGGACAGCGGCCGGGTGATGACCTTGTCGTCCTTGACGATATAGGCATTGGAGGATGTGCCCTCCGTGACCTTGCCGTCCTCGACCATCCAGCCCTCGAAGGCGCCTTGCTCATAGGCCCGCTGCTTGCCGAGCACGGGGGCGAGCAGCATCACCGATTTGATGTCGCGCCGCGCCCAGCGGATATCGGGAATGGTGACGACCTTGACGCCCGCCGCCGCATTGGGATTGTCGAGCAGCTTCTGCACCTGGGTGAAGGCGACGAGCGACGATTTCGCCTCCTTGGGGAACTTGAAGTCGCGGTCGGCGGCGCCGCGCGTCACCTGCATATAGATGATGCCTTCGTCGAGCGTGTTGCGCTTGATCAGCTCCTCATGCATCTGGCGGAGCTCGGCCTTGCTGCACGGCCAGGCCATCTGGATTTCCTTGAGCGAGCGGTCGAGCCGTTCAGCATGCGGATCGTAGTCGACGAGCTTGCCGTTGATGACCGCCGTCACTTCATAGACACCATCGGCGAACAGGAAGCCGCGATCGAAGATCGAGACCTTGCCTTCGTTTTCTGGCACATAGCTTCCATTGACATAGACAACGCGGCTCATCGGCTCTTCCCTCTGTGATTTGGAGGCTGTCTCAAACCAGATTTTCGCGCAGAAATCCATGGGGGTTGTGTCCTCACCCCCGGCCCGGCTAGGTAGTTGCCCCAGGATCGACAACCTGCAGGATATCATGCCCTCCCGGATCACGGACGCCTCGGTCGAGGCGATGCTGACGCGTGAAAAAGCCCTTTTTCTCCAGCGCAATCCGAAATCCCGGGCCTTGGGCGAAGAAACCGCCAAAAACTGGCTGCGCGGCGTGCCGATGCACTGGATGGTGGACTGGGGCACGCCCTTTCCCTTGTTCATCGCCAAGGCCACGGGTGTCGACCTCACCGATGCCGACGGCAATGCCTATGCCGATTTCTGCCTGGGCGACACCGGCGCCATGTTCGGCCACAGCCCCGGGCCGCTGGCCCGGACCTTGCGCCAGGCCGCCGAGGACGGCTTCACCACCATGCTGCCCTCGCCGGACGCGGCGGTCGTCGGTCGCCTGCTCGCCGACCGTTTCGGCCTGCCTTATTGGCAGGTGACGGCGACTGCCTCCGACGCCAACCGCTCGGTCTTACGCTGGTGCCGCGCCGTAACCGGGCGCACGAAGATCCTGATCTTCAACGGCTGCTATCACGGCGCGGTGGACGAGACCTTCGTCGGCCTGGAGAACGGCCGGCAGCGGCCGGACCCCGCCCTCATCGGCGAGCCGCGCGATCTCAACGCGCTCACCAAGGTGGTCGAGTTCAACGACATCACAGCCCTCGAGGCGGCGCTGGCGCCGGGCGACGTCGCCTGCGTCCTGGCCGAGCCGGTGATGACCAATATCGGCATGGTGCTGCCCGATGACGGCTTTCACGCCGCCTTGCGGGCGATCACGCGGGCGACCGGCACGCTCCTCGTCATCGACGAGACCCATTGCATGTCCTCAGGACCGGGGGGCTATTCGCGCGCCGAGGGCCTCGCGCCCGATGCCATCGTCCTCGGCAAGCCGATCGCCGGCGGCGTTCCGGCCGCCGTCTATGGCTTCTCGGAAGACGCGGCCGCCCGCATCCGCGATTATCTCGGCGCCCGCACGCCCGGCCATTCCGGCATCGGCACCACGCTCTCGGGCTCCAAGCTGCAGCTCGCGCTGATGCGCACCATGCTCGAAACTTATTTCACAGAGGAGGCTTTCGCGCCCCTGCTCGATCTCGCCCGGCGGCTCGAGAAGGGGATCGCGGATGTCATCATCAAATATGGGGCGCCGTGGCATGTCGTGCGCGTCGGCGCGCGGGTCGAGTTCATGTGCAGCCCGCAGCGCCCGCGCAATGGCGGCGAGGCGGGCCGCATCATCCATCGTCCGATCGACATGGCCGTGCATCACTATCTTCTGAACCGCGGCGTGGTCATCACGCCGTTCCACAATATGCTGCTGATTTGTCCCGCGACGACCGCCGCTCATGTCGACGCCCTCATCCAGGGCCTCGATCATTGCCTGGCCGAGCTCGTCTGACGGGATGGAGTTCCAATCATGACCGTCATCACCCCGGGCCGTCAGTCGGAAGCGCAGAGCTTCCTCGACGCCAATCCTGCGATCGAAAGCTTCCATCTGGTCTGGACCGATCTCGTGGGTATCGGGCGCGGCAAGATCCTGCGCCGCGACGAGCTCGTCCCCGCCTGGCGCGACGGCCGCTTCCTGCCGATCTCGGCCCTCGTGCTCGACGCCACCGGCCAGGACGTTCCCGAGACCGGCCTCGTCTTCGATGAGGGCGACCGCGACCTGCTGCTGTGGCCCGC
Organism: Parvibaculaceae bacterium; assembly: GCA_050251035.1. Lineage (GTDB taxonomy): Bacteria > Pseudomonadota > Alphaproteobacteria > Rhizobiales > Aestuariivirgaceae > Taklimakanibacter. The sequence goes on along the minus strand of JBFWNN010000012.1, from coordinate 5,827 downwards.
ACCCGGCAGCATGGTGTCCATTCCCTGGGCGCAGGTGCCCTCGGCGCAATACATCGCCTCCGTCCACGATCTCGACGGCAAGCCGCATTATGCCGATCCGCGCAACGCGCTCGCCGCCATCGTCGGGCGCTTCAAGGAGTTCGACATGACGCCGGTCGGCGCGGTCGAGGTCGAATTCTTCCTCATGGACCGCGAGGCGGCCTTCGCCGGCACGCCCCGGGCGCCCAAGGCGCTCACCAATGGTGCGAGGCCTCAGCATTACCAGGCCTATCACTTGCAGGACCTCGACGATTTCGCGCCCTTCTTCCAGGACCTCTATGCCTTTGCCGAGTCCCAGGGCTTGCCCGCCAAGACGCTGATCTCGGAATATGCGCCGGGTCAGATGGAGATCGTGCTCCGGCACCGCAGCGACGTGCTCAAGGCCTGCGACGAGGCGATCATGCTGAAGCGCCTGATCAAGGCGGCGGCCGACAAGCATGGGCTGGTCGCCACCTTCATGGCCAAACCCTATTCCGAATGGACCGGCTCCGGCATGCATATCCATATCAGCCTGGCGGATCAGGCCGGCCGGAATCTCTTCGCCGCGTCCGAACCCGCCGAGAACGCGCTCCTGCTCCATGCGCTCGGCGGCCTCAAGGCGGCGATGGCCGAATCCATGCTGATCTTCGCGCCCAACGCCAATTCCTATCGCCGCTTCCGCCGCAATTCCTATGCGCCGGTCTCGGCCAGCTGGGGCGTCAACAACCGCACCGTCTCCTTGCGCATCCCGGCCGGCGCCCCCGAGACCTGCCATATCGAGCACCGCCCGGCGGGCGCCGACGCCAATCCCTATCTGGTGATGGCCGCGATCCTGGCCGGCATGCATCACGGCATCGCCGAGAAGCTCGATCCGGGAGCGCCCGTCAACGGCAACGGCTATGAGAAGCGCGCCAGATACATTCCCGGCAACTGGTTCGACGCCATCGACGCCTTCTGGCGCGCCTCCATCCTCAAGGAATATTTCGGCAAGGACTTCGTCGACACCTTCTGCACCTTGAAGGAGGTCGAGGCCGACCGCTTCTTCGCCGAGCCGACGGCGCGCGATTTCGAGTGGTATCTGCGCACGATATGACTATGTTATGGGTCAGTCTTGCTTCCGTGAGGTACTGATCCATGACCGCCATCATCGGCTGGGCGCATTCGAAATTCGGCAAGCTCGAGGCGGAGACGCTGGAGAGTCTGATCGCCGGCATCGCAGTACAGGCGATCGCCGATGCCGGCATCGCGCCTAAGGACATCGACACGATCTATGTGGGCAATTTCGGCGGCTTCGAGAAGCAGTCCTTCCCGGCGGCCTTCGCGCTCGCCGCCTCGCCCGACCTGCGCTTCAAGCCCGCGACCCGGGTCGAGAATGCCTGCGCCACGGGGACGGCCGCCATTCACGCCGCCGACACGTCGATCAAGGCGCGGAAAAGCCGCTTCGCGCTGGTGATCGGCGCGGAGAAGATGACGGTGGCGCCCGGCGACCAGATCGGCGACATCCTGCTCAATGCCTCCTACCGCAAGGAGGAAGGCGACACACCGGGCGGCTTCGCCGGCATATTCGGGCGCATCGCCGAACTCTATTTCCAGCGCCATGGCGATCAGTCGGAGGCGCTCGCCATGATCGCCGCCAAGAACCACAAGAACGGTGTCGCCAATCCTTACGCGCAATTGCGCAAGGAACTCTCGGTCGAGTTCTGCAATACCGTGTCGGACAAGAATCCGCTCGTCGCCGGCCCCTTGCGACGCACCGACTGCTCGCTCGTCTCCGATGGCGCCGCCGCCATCGTCATGTGCGACACCGACACCGCCTTGCGCTTCCCCAAGGCCATCCATTTGCGCGGTCTTGCGCATGCGCAGGACCTGATGCCGATGTCGGCGCGCGACATCGTCAGTTTCGAAGGCTGCGAGGTCGCCTGGAAAAAGGCGCATGACGCGGCCGGCACCACGCTCGCCGATCTGTCCTTCGTCGAGACCCATGACTGTTTCACCATTGCCGAGCTTCTCGAATATGAGGCGATGGGCCTGACGCCTCGAGGCGAAGGCCGGCGCGCCATCGCCGAAGGCTGGACCGCGAAGGACGGCAAACTGCCGGTCAATCCCTCGGGCGGCCTCAAATCCAAAGGCCATCCGATCGGCGCCACCGGTGTTTCCATGCACGTCATGTCGGCGCTCCAACTCACCGGCAAGGCCGCGGACATGCAGGTGAAGAATGCGACCCTCGCCGGGATCTTCAACATGGGGGGCGCGGCCGTCGCCAATTACGTTTCGATCTTGGAGCGGTTGAGGTAGACCCTCGCCTTGCTCTCTCCCGACTTCCCCTTCTCCCGCTTGCGGGAGAAGGTGGCCGATAGGCCGGATGAGGGTGTGGTCGAATGATCACGCGCTCGCTGGTGAAAGAGGAATTGCAACTTTGAAGGCTCGATCATGCAGGCTCGCGCAGAAGAAGAACTCCGTGGACATATCGGTGCCGCGAGCTTGATCAGGCATCAGGATTCGTCCGTCGACAAGATCGACAGCATATCGAAGACACCCTCATCCGCCCTTCGGGCACCTTCTCCCGCAAGCGGGAGAAGGGGAAAGCTTGGCCGAGCTTCGCGAGCGCACGGCTGGTCGCGGCTTTGCTTGCTTGCCATCGCCACCTTCCTCTTCCCCGATACCGCCCACGCCGCCGACCTCAACGGCGCCGAACTCGGCCTTCTCTGGGCGCTGCCCTTCCTCGGCATCCTTTTGTCGATCGCGCTGTTTCCGCTGCTCGCACATGAGGTCTGGGAGCATCACCAGGGCAAGATCGCCGCTTTCTGGGCGGCGCTGATCGTCATCCCGCTCTTCGCTCTCTTCGACACGGGAACCGCCGTTGCGGCGCTGGGTCACGCGATCATTCTCGAATACATCCCTTTCATCCTTCTGCTCCTGGCGCTGTTCACCGTGGCTGGCGGCATCGTGCTCAGGGGCAATCTGCACGGCTCGCCCGCCGTCAACACCGGCCTTCTCGCCACCGGCACGGCGCTCGCCAGCTTCACCGGCACGACCGGCGCGGCCATGGTGATGATCCGCCCGCTTCTGCGCGCCAATGACGACCGCAAGCGCAACGCCCACACCATCATCTTCTTCATCTTCCTCGTCGCCAACATCGGCGGCTCCCTGACGCCGCTCGGCGATCCGCCGCTGTTCCTGGGCTTCCTACGCGGCGTCGACTTCTTCTGGACCACCGAGCATCTCTTGCCCGAGACCCTGCTTCTCTCAGTTGTCCTTCTCGCGTTGTTCTTCGTCATCGACACGGTGATCTATCGCAAGGACGGGCATTCGAAACCCGATCCCACGCCTGATGACGAGCCGTTGCGCCTGTCGGGCGTGCTCAACATCGTTCTCCTCGGCGTCATCATCGGCGCGATCCTGCTCAGCGCCTCGACCGAGCTCGGCACGGTCCGCATTCTCGGCGTCGACGCCGAGATCGAGAACATCCTGCGTGACCTGGTCATGGTCGCCGTCACGCTCGTATCCGTGGCGGTGACACCCAAAGGCGACCGGCGGGCCAACACCTTCTCCTGGGACCCGATCAAGGAAGTAGCCAAGCTCTTCGCCGGCATCTTCATCACCATCATCCCGGTGCTGGCCATGCTCAAGGCCGGCGATGACGGGCTGTTCGCGCCGCTCGTCGCCTTGGTGACCGATGCCGCCGGCAACCCCAACAACCCCGCCTATTTCTGGCTGACCGGCATGCTGTCGGCCTTCCTCGACAACGCGCCGACCTATCTCGTCTTCTTCGAGCTGGCGGGCGGCGACCCGCAGGAGCTGATGACGGCGCAGGCCATGACCTTGACCGCGATCTCGGCCGGCGCCGTCTTCATGGGCGCCCTCACCTACATCGGCAACGCGCCCAATTTCATGGTCTATTCCATAGCGAGGCGCGCGAAAGTGAAGATGCCGGGCTTCTTCGGCTACATGCTGTGGTCGGGCGGCATCTTGCTGCCGCTCTTCGTGATCCTGACCTTCATCTTCTATACGTGATCGCTGCCGTCCTTGTCCTTCTTGGTCTCCGACATGACCTTGTCGATGATGGCGAGGAAGATCGCCGAGACGACGAAGGCCATGTGCATGATGGTGAGCCACATGATCTGGCTCGAGGTGTATTGCGCCGAGTTGAGGAAGACCTGCAGCAGATGGATGGAGGAGATGGCGACGATCGTCGAGGCGACCTTCACCTTGAGCGAGCCGGCGTCGATCTTGCCCAGCCAATGCACCTCGCCCTGGTCGAACCGGCTCACGAAATTCTCATAGCCCGAGATGATCACCATGACGACCAGGCTCGCCACCAGCGCCGCGTCGATGAGGCCGAGCATCTTCAGGATCGTGTCGGTGTCCTCGAGCACCATGACCGTCGAGACGAACTCGACGAGCTTCTTGCCGAAGGAGAAGGCATAGATCGCCAGCGCCACCGCGAGGCCCAGATAAAATACGACGAGCAGCCAGCGCGAGGCGAGGATGATCGATTCGATCAGGCGTTCGATGGATTTCATGCGGTCCTTCCGTTGGTCAGGGCTTTCTCATAACCTATCAATTCGGGCAAACAAGGGGCGAAAATCATGCGCAGCCGCAAGGCCATCCAGATCATCGGCTGCCATGCCGAGGGCGAGGTCGGCGATGTCATCGTGGGGGGCGTGGCCCCTCCGCCGGGCGCAACCGTCTGGGACCAGTCGCGTTTCATCGCCTCCGACGGCGCCTTGCGCGCTTTCGTGCTGAACGAGCCACGCGGCGGCGTCTTCCGCCATGTCAATCTTCTGGTGCCGCCCAAGGATCCCAAGGCGCAGATGGGCTTCATCATCATGGAGCCCGAGGACACCCCGCCCATGTCGGGCTCGAACTGCATCTGTGTCGCGACCGTGCTGCTCGATGCCGGCATCCTGCCGATGACCGAGCCCGAGACGGAGCTCGTGCTCGAGGCCCCGGCGGGCCTCATCCATGTCAAGGCCGAATGCCGGGACGGCAAGGCCCGGCGCATCACTTTGCGCAATGTGCCGTCTTTCGCCGACCGGCTCGACGCCCGGCTCGAGGTCGAAGGCTTGGGCAGCGTCACCGTCGACATCGCCTTTGGCGGCGACAGTTTCGTGCTGGCGCGGGCCCGGGACTTCGGCTTCGCCATGACGCCGGACGAGGCGCGCGACATCGCCATCCTGGGCCGCAAGCTCGCCGACGCGGCGAACGCGCAACTGGGCTTCCGGCATCCCGTGCTCACGGGCTGGGATCACATTTCCTTCTGCTTCATGCTGGGCGAGCTCGAGCAGGTGGACGGCCTCCCGTCGAGCCGCAATGCCTGTGTCGTCAAGCCCGGCAAGCTCGACCGCTCGCCGACCGGCACCGGCTGCTCGGCCCTGATGGCGGTGCTGCACGCCAGGGGCAAGCTCGAGCCCGGCCAGGGCTTCATCGGCCGCTCGATCATCGAATCGCGCTTCTATGGCCGGATCGAGGAGGAGACGACGGTTGCCGGCCGCAGGGCGATCATCCCCTCGATCGCGGGCCGCGCCTGGATCACCGGCAATGCCACGCTGTTGCTCGACCCCGAGGATCCCTGGCCCGCCGGCTACAGGATCGCCGACACCTGGCCCGGCGCGTGAGATCACCCTCGCCATCGGCTGTCCTACAAAGCGGACGATCCACCCACTTTCACCTTCTCCCGCTCGCGGGAGAAGATTCTATGGGGGCGGACGACGGGGATATATTCCATCGTTGTTTCCAGCATTGATGGAGAGCCCGATGCGAAGTGATCTGAGCCAATCCCACGTCGTCCTGGATCAGGATAGCACGT
>JBFWNN010000011.1:25574-103993 GCA_050251035.1 Parvibaculaceae bacterium | reverse complement strand
TCAGCTCCTTGAATAGACCAGCGTCGCTGTGGCGAGGTCCTCGATGGCGGTGCCGCAGGACTTGAACAAGGTGATCTCGTCGCTGTTGCGCCGGCCCGCGGTCTTGCCCCGGCAGAGGCCGAAGAGGTCGCCCTGGATGTTCTCCATGCGGAACTTGCCTTCGCGCGTGGCCTGGAGGAGGTCGCCGGCCTCGGCCTCGGCCCCCTCTCGCGTGTCGACATAGACGCGCGCGCGCGCGACGACCTCGCCGTCCGTCTCGCGCATCTCCGGCTTGAAGGCGCCGGCGAGATCGACATGGGTGCCGGGCTTGAGCCAGGCGCCCCTCAGAATGGGCGTGGTCGAGGTCGTGGCGCAGGAGATGATGTCGGCCGCCGCCATCGCCTTTTCGAGGTCGGTGGTGACGCTGACGTCGAAGCCGTCTTTGGCGAGCTCGGCCGCGAGGTCCTTGGCCTTGTCGGGCGAGCGGTTGTAGAGCAGCACGGCTCTGATCGGACGCATGGCGGCATGGGCGCGCACGAAATGGGCGCCGAGCGCGCCGGTGCCGACCATCAGCATCGTCGAGGCGTTCTTGCGGGCGAGATAGTCGGCGGCCAGCGCGCTCGCTGCTGCGGTGCGCCGCCTGGTGAGCTCGGTGCCGTCCATCATGGCGACCGTGGCGCCCGTGCGGTTGTCGATGAGGAGATAGTTGGCGGTGATGGTCGGCAGCCCTTGCGCCGGGTTGTCGCTCTTGAACACCACCGTCTTGAGGCCGGTGAAGGCCTTCGACCAGGCGGGCATCAGCAGCAGGATCGCCACGTCGGAGGTCTGATGCTGATGGCGCACGGGTGTTTCGATGTCGTCGCGAAAGCCCTGGCGCAGGGCCTCGACGATATCGCGATAGGGGGCAGCTTCGGCGAGCCGGGCGGCGGAGATGATCTTCATGATGTCTGGTTGTCGGTGAGGCTGAGGCGGTCCTGTTGCTCGCGCCGGAGGCGCTGGGCCTCGTCCTGGGCACGCTGCAGGTCGATGCGCGCCTCCCGGGTGGCGCGCCGCCATTTGCCCTGGCCGAACCAGCAGGCGATCCACCCGGCGATCATGCCGAAGAATAGGCCGATGAAGACCAGGGCCCAGAGCGGCATGTACATGGTGGCGAAAGGGGTCGTGCGCGAGAACGGATCGAAGGAGACCTCGACCCATTGCCGGTTGGCCACGCAGAAGGCGATGACGATGATGGCGATCGGCAGCCCGATCGCCCAGTTGATGATTCGACGGAAAGTCACGGCTCGCTGCGGTTGAGCTGCTCGCGCAATTCCTTGCCGGTCTTGAAGAAAGGCACGTGCTTGGGCTCGACCGTCACCGGGTCGCCGGTGCGCGGGTTGCGGCCCTGCCGGCCCTGGCGCGATTTCACCGAAAAGGCGCCAAAACCGCGCAATTCGACCCGGTCGCCGCTCTTCATGGCGTTGATGATCTGGTCGAAGATCGTATTGATGATGCGTTCCACATCCCGGTGGTAGAGATGAGGATTCTTCTCGGCGATCTTCTGGATCAGTTCCGATTTGATCATGGGAGGCCCCGCTCGCCTGGCTTTACTGCAGCGAAGGGTGCCAAACCGAGAGGAGACCGTCAAGTTTCTGTAATTTGGCCTGTTCGGCGAGGTCGGGCAGGCCCAGCGCCTTGAGGGCGCCGGAGGTGATCTTGAGGCCAAGGCCCAGGAGACCGTCATCCTCGCTCTCGACCTTCCAGTCTTTGACCGCGATGTCCTCGGAAAGCTTCTTTTCCCGTCTGATCCAGTCGACCGCCTTGTCCTCGCCGCCGAGCTCGTCGATGAGCTTTTCGGCCACTGCCTGGCGGCCGGTATAGACGCGGCCGTCGGACAGCACCTTCACCCTGTCGAGCGGCAGCTTGCGGCGCTCGGCCACGAGGCCGGTGAACCAGGCGAAGCTGTCCTGGACCATCTGGTTGGACACTTCCCGGGCCTTTTCCGACAAAGGCTTGAAGGGCGAGGGCTCGGCCTTGAGGTCGCCCGACTTGATCTCCTGCATCTGGACGCCGATCGTCTCGAGCAGTTTCGAGACCTCGGCCCATTGGAAGATGACGCCGATGGAGCCGGTGATGGTGTTGCCGCGCGCCACGATATGGTCGGCGGCAATGGCGGTGATATAGCCGCCCGAGGCCGCGACCGTGTCCATCACCGCGGCGACCGGCTTGTCCTTGGCGATCTTGCGGATCGATTCATAGATGGCTTCGGAGCCCGCCGTGGTGCCGCCGGGGCTGTCGATGCGCAGGATCAGGCCCTTCACGTGATCGGCCTTGGCGATGTCGTCCAGGAGATCGAGGGTCTTCTGGTCGCCGGTGATGAGCCCGGTGATCCTCACCCGCGCGATGTGGTCGCCTTGCTTGCCGAGATCGAAGCCGCCCCAGGCCGCGGCCAGGGCCAGGAGCCCGCCGATGAAGAGCAGGATGGCGGCCACGCGCCAGAAGGTGAGACGGCGCTTGAGCCGTCGCCGGTCGATGATGAGTTCAGCTTCGCTGGCCATTGCGCGGGTTCCTTACATGATCCGGGACACCGCTTCTAGGGCCGGCCCGATGGGGAAATTATGGCATCGGGGAAGCGATGCCGATATGGCGCAAGGGAAAGAGAAAGAGGAGGCCGGGCGTCGCCGCCCGGCCTTCGGGGGGTCAGTTCTTGGACTCGGCGTCCTTTTTCGCCTTGTTGAGCGCGGCGCCGAGAATGTCGCCGAGCGAAGCGCCCGAGTCGGACGAGCCATACTGGGCCACCGCCGCCTTCTCGTCGGCGATTTCGAGCGCCTTGATCGAGACGATGATCCGGCGGGCCTTCGAGTCGATCTGGGTGACCTTGGCGTCGACCTTCTCGCCCACCGCGAAGCGCTCGGGGCGCTGCTCGGAGCGGTCGCGCGCCAGATCGGCCCGCTTGATGAAGGCGGTCATCTCGGAGCCGGCGATCTTCACGTTGAGGCCATTGTCCTCGACGCCGACGACTTCGCAGGTGACCGTGTCGCCCTTCTTGACGCCGGCCAGGCTTTCCATCGGATCGCCGCCGACCTGCTTGATGCCGAGCGAGATGCGTTCCTTGTCGATGTCGACATCGAGGACCTGGGCGCGCACATGGTCGCCCTTCTTGTAGTCCTTGATCGCGTCCTCGCCGGAACGCTTCCAGTCGAGATCGGAGAGATGCACCATGCCGTCGACGTCACCGTCGAGACCGACGAACAGACCGAATTCGGTGATGTTCTTGATCTCGCCTTCGACGATCGAGCCGGTCGGATGCTTCTCGGAGAAGCTGTCCCACGGATTCTGCTGGACCTGCTTGAGGCCGAGCGAGATGCGCCGCTTGGAGGGATCGACTTCGAGCACCTGGACCTGGATCTGTTCCGAGGTCGACAGGATCTTGCCTGGATGGACGTTCTTCTTTGTCCAGCTCATCTCGGAGACGTGGACCAGGCCTTCGATGCCATCCTCGAGCTCGACGAAGGCGCCGTAGTCGGTGATGTTGGTGACGCGACCGCTGACCTTGGCGCCGATCGGATACTTGGCGGCGACACCTTCCCACGGATCCTTGTCGAGCTGCTTCATGCCGAGCGAGATGCGCTGGGTCTCGGGATTGATGCGGATGATCTGCACCTTGACCGTCTGGCCGACCGAAAGGACGTCGGAGGGATGGTTGACGCGCTTCCAGGCGATGTCGGTCACATGCAGCAGGCCGTCGATGCCGCCGAGATCGACGAACGCGCCGTAATCGGTGATGTTCTTGACCACGCCGTCGACCACCTGGCCTTCGGTGAGATTCTGCACGAGCTCCGAGCGCTGCTCGGCGCGGGTCTCTTCCATGATGGCGCGGCGCGACACGACGATATTGCCGCGGCGGCGGTCCATCTTGAGGATCTGGAAGGGCTGGGTGACGTTCATCAGCGCGCCGACATCACGGATCGGGCGGATATCGACCTGGCTGCCGGGCAGGAAGGCCACGGCGCCGCCGAGATCGACGGTGAAGCCGCCCTTGACGCGGCCGAAGATCACGCCGTCGACGCGTTCGTTGTTGGCGGAGGACTGCTCGAGGCGGGTCCAGGCCTCCTCGCGGCGGGCCTTGTCGCGCGACAGCACGGCTTCGCCGAGCGCGTTCTCGATGCGCTCGAGATAGACCTCGACGTCATCGCCGGGCTTGAGCGCCACGTCCTTGCCGGGCTGGGAGAATTCCTTGAGGGCGATGCGGCCCTCGGTCTTGAGGCCGACGTCGATGATGGCGAAGTCGTTCTCGACGGCGACGACGCGGCCCTTGACGACCGAGCCTTCGGCCGAGGTCGAGGTGCCGAAGCTTTCGGCGAGGAGGGCTTCGAAGTCGGCGCGGGTAGGCGTGAGTGTATCGGCAGTTTTTGCCATGTGATTGGGGTTCCCAAGATATCGAGGCTGGCCCACGGTAATATCCGCAGGACCTCCCGCAAGGCGCCGTCACCAAATAGGTGCCAGACGGGCAAACCACGTCATTTCCGGCTCAACAAGGCCACCCAGGCTCAAGCGCAAGTCTGATCCGGAAACAGTAAGGGCGCCTGAGGCTTGACCTGAAGCACCCGTGAACGCGCCCGTCAAAGGCGGGCGGCCTGGACGGCGGGTCTATAGCGAAATGAGGGCCTGGGGGCAAGCCTTGCCGGCTTGCCCAAGGACCCAGAATTCGGGGCGGCTGGATCGCGCTATTTCGGCACGTCTCGACACTTGGTCGTCACCTCGTAGAAGGGCGGATAGGCGAGCACGGTTTCGGTCTTCGTGCAAACGCGCTTCATGCATTTCGTCTTGAGCGCGGCAAGCCGTGTTTCGGACTGCTGTCCGGTCTTCTTGAGCTGCCCGCCCATGCACCATTTGAAATGCACGCTCCAGTCCTTGTTCCACGCCCCGCCGGTGAAGTTGCATTTGCGGCGGAGGTTCTCAGCCTGCTGGCTGGCGGCGGTGGCCGCATATCGGGCGCAGGAGTCCTTCATCGCTTGGTCCTCGGCGGTCTTCTTGGCGGTGAAGCAGCCGGCCAGCTGCTGGTTGCGGGCGTCATATTCGGCCACCCGCTTGCCCGGACTTGTCTTGAGGCACCAGCCGAAATGGGCGGCGTAATCCTCCGACCACGCGCCGCCTTTCAGGCCGCAGCCCTTGGCTTGGTTGGCCTTCTGCTGCTTGACGGCTTCGGCTGCATAGGCCTGGCAGGCCTGCTGATCCTCTTGCGGCTTCTTGGCGCATTGGGCGAGGGCCGTCTTGCGCGCTTTGTCCTCGGCCGTGAGCTTGGCCATGGTCGCGGCCTGGCACCATTTGAAATGACCGTTGAAATCGCCCGACCAGCGTCCGCCGGCGAAGCCGCAGTTCAGCTGGATATTCTGTTCCTGCTGCGCCACCGCGAGCGCGGCATAGGCCTGGCAGTTGAGATGCTGGGTCGCCCAAGCGGAGCCGTTCCAGGCCGTGAGCAACAGCAAACCCGCCACGCTCCCGGCGCGCAGGTCCAAGATCGGCAGACTCATGGATCATCCTGACCCTGACCCGGCGCGGTCGCGGCGTGGGTACCGGTCCGCCGATCAGTCAGGGTCTCGGCGGACAAAGGCGAGGAATTCACCTGAAGACGGCACCGATGACAGGATCATACACCCAAACCTGCCCTTAGGGCAGAGAATACCTCACACGTCCAGATTGGCGACCGACAGGGCATTCTCGCGGATGAAGTCGCGCCGGGGCTCGACCACGTCGCCCATGAGCTTGGTGAAGATGTCGTCGGCCTCGTCGAGCTCGCTCACCTTGACGCGCAGCAGCGAGCGCACATTGGCGTCGAGCGTCGTCTCCCACAGCTGCTCGGGGTTCATTTCGCCGAGGCCCTTGTAGCGCTGCATGGTGATGCCCTTGCGGCCGGCCGCAAAGACGGCTTCGAGCAGGTCGATCGGCCCATGGATGGTCTTGTCGGTGTCCTTGCGGCGCAGCTTCGCCGGCTTGGCATAGATCTCCTGCAGATGGGCCGCCTTCTTGTCGAGCCGTATCGCATCGGCCGAGCCGATGAGCTTGGCATCGATGGTCCAGCTTTCCTTGACGCCCCGCACCTCGCGGGCGAAGACGAGGCCGCCGTCGGCGGAGGGCGATCCGGTCCAGCCACGCTCGGTCTCTTCCGCGATCGCATCGAGCCGCCTGGCGATATAGCCGGCCGCCGCGGTCGCGTTCTCGGTATTGGAGAGCACCTCCGGATTGAGCACGCCGGCGATCGCCGCCTGCTCGATGACGGTGCGCGAATAGCGCGAATGCAGCCCGTCGAGAGCGGCTCTCACCGAAAGCGCCTCGTCGACGATCTCGCGCAGATCGGCGCCGGCGCGTTCGGCGCCCGAGGCGAGCGCCAGGCTCGAGCCTTCGAGCCCGGTGTCGATGAGATAGTTCTCCAGCGCCTTGCCGTCCTTGAGATATTGCTCGGAGGAGCCGCGCTTCACCTTGTAGAGCGGCGGCTGGGCGATGAAGAGATGGCCGCGCTCGATGATCTCCGGCATCTGCCGGTAGAAGAAGGTGAGCAGCAGCGTGCGGATATGGGCGCCGTCGACGTCGGCGTCCGTCATGATGATGATCTTGTGATATCTGAGCTTGTCGGGGTTGAATTCCTCGCGCCCGATGCTGGTGCCGAGTGCCGTGATGAGCGTCCCGATCTCGGCCGAGGACAGCATCTTGTCGAAGCGCGCGCGCTCGACATTGAGGATCTTGCCGCGGAGCGGCAGCACGGCCTGGTTCTCGCGGTTGCGCGCCTGCTTGGCGGAGCCGCCGGCCGAGTCGCCCTCGACGATGAACAGCTCCGACTTGGCCGGGTCGCGCTCCTGGCAGTCGGCGAGCTTGCCGGGAAGCGAGGACACATCGAGCGCGCCCTTGCGCCGCGTGAGCTCGCGCGCCTTGCGCGCCGCCTCGCGCGCGGCCGCGGCTTCCACCACCTTGCCGACGATCTGCTTGGCGTCCTGCGGATGCTCCTCGAACCAGGCGGCGAGCTCCTCGCCGATCAGGCCTTCCACCACCGGGCGCACTTCCGAGGAGACGAGCTTGTCCTTCGTCTGGGACGAGAATTTGGGATCGGGCACCTTGACCGAGAGCACGCAAGTAAGGCCTTCGCGCGCATCATCGCCGGTGAGCGCCACCTTCTCCTTCTTGGCGAGGCCGCTCGAAGTGGCATAGTTGTTGATGACGCGGGTGAGCGCACCGCGGAAGCCGGCGAGATGGGTGCCGCCGTCGCGCTGCGGGATGTTGTTGGTGAAGCACAGCACATTCTCGTGGTAACTGTCGTTCCACCACAGAGCGCATTCGACGGTGATGCCGTCCTTCTCGCCCTTTATCATGATGGGTTCGCCGACCAGGGCCTGCTTGGTGCGGTCGAGATAGCGCACGAAGGCCTGGATGCCGCCCTCGTAATAGAGCTCGACCTCCTTGGGCTCGACGCCGCGCCGGTCGGCGAGCACGATGCGCACGCCGGAATTGAGGAAGGCCAGCTCGCGCAGACGATGCTCGATCGTCGCATAGTCGAACTCGGTCTTGGTGAAGATCTCGGGCGAGGGCAGGAAGGTGACCTCGGTGCCGCGCTTGTCATGGCTGTCGCGCACCACCGCGAGCGGCGCATCGGCGACGCCGTTGGTGAAGCTCATGGCGTGTTCCTTGCCGCCGCGCCAGATGCGCAGTTTGAGCCAGATCGACAGCGCATTGACGACCGAGACGCCGACGCCATGCAAGCCGCCCGACACCTTGTAGGAATTCTGGTCGAATTTGCCGCCGGCATGGAGCTGGGTCATGATGACCTCGGCCGCCGACACGCCTTCGCTCGGATGGATGTCGGTGGGAATGCCGCGGCCATTGTCGAAAACGGTGCACGAGCCATCGGCATTGAGGGTGACGGTAGCGCGGTCGCAGAAGCCGGCGAGCGATTCGTCGACGGCGTTGTCCACCACCTCATAGATCATGTGGTGCAGGCCCGATCCGTCGTCGGTATCGCCGATATACATGCCCGGGCGCTTGCGCACCGCATCGAGGCCTTTCAGCACCTTGATGGCGTCGGCGCCGTATTCCTCGGCCTGTTTCTTGATGGGATCAGCCATTATTGCCTCGTCACAATTCCACCCTCCACATGGAGGAAATCAGCCCTCTTGCCAAGCCCGCTGAAGAGCTCGGGATCGGTGCCCGTCATGAAGCTCTGGGCGCCGAGCGCCGTCAGCGTCTCGAACAATCCGGATCGTCTCTTGCCGTCAAGATGGGCGGCAACTTCGTCAAGAAGAAGGACCGGGGCGGCGCCCGATTCCTCGGCCACGCAGGCCGCCTGCGCCAGGATGAGCCCGATGAGGAGCGCCTTCTGCTCGCCGGTCGAGCACAAGGCCGCGGCCATGGACTTGGGTTCGTGGATCACCAGCAGATCGCTCCTGTGCGGGCCGTTGAGCGTACGTCCCGCCGCTTTGTCCGGGCCGCGCGATTCGGCGAGAAGTCTACGATATTCGTCCTCCGCCTGCACGGCCGGCATGGTCTTGAGGCGGTCCTCGAGATCGCCCTGTAGCCCCAGAATGCTGGCGGGAAATGCGCTTCCCTTAAGTAGGAATTTTATGTGGTTTTGCAAGGCCTGGACGGCGTGGAGACGGGCTGCCGCAATGGCCGCCGCGGCCTCCGCCATCTGGGCTTCGAGGCCGGAAAGCCAGGCGCCGTCCGGACGCGGTTCCTCGAGCAGGAGATTGCGCTCGCGCATGAGCTTCTCGAAGACAAGCACGCGCGAAGCATGCTCGGGGTCATTGGCGGCGACGAGCCGGTCGAGGAAGCGGCGCCGGTCGGAAGCAGGCCCGGCGAACAGCCGGTCCATCGCCGGGGTGAGCCAGATGACCCGCAAATGATGGGCGAGGATGCCGGGGCTCTTCTGCGCAACCCCATCGACAACCACATGCCGGGTCTGACTCTGGGTCTCGGCCTCGGCCTCGGGCGTCCATTGGCTGCCAAGCCGGGTCTCGCCGTCCGGCGATGCGACATGGGCGGCGATGGCCCAGCCGCGCCGGGCGCCCTGGCGGGTGAGATCCTCGAACAGCGCGCCGCGCAGGCCCCGTCCGGCGCCGAAGAGCGAGATGGCCTCGATGAGATTGGTCTTGCCGGCGCCATTGGGGCCGGTGAGGGCCACGAGGCCCGGACCTGGATCGAGCCTGAGCTCCGCATAATTGCGGAAGTCGCTGAGGGTCAGCCGGGTCAGGATGAAGGCGGAAGGCATGGCGCCTCCTTAGCCCCGCTCGGGGCCCGCCGCGAGGGGGTAATGCCTCACACCCGCATGGGCATCAGCACATAGAGCGCCTGATCGTCGGAGGGGTCGAGCACGATGGTTGGCGAGCCCGCATCGGCGAGCTGGAACCTGGCCGTGTCGCTCTTGATCTGGGAGGCGATGTCGAGCAGATAGCGCGAATTGAAGCCGATATCGATGGGCTCCGCCGCATAGGTCGCGGCGATCTCTTCTTCCGCCGAGCCTGAATCGGGATTGTTGACGGTGAGCACCACGCGCCCGTCGCCGACATTGAGCTTCACCGCCCGGCCCTTCTCGAAGGAGATCGTCGACACCCGGTCGACGGCGCTCGAGAACAGCTTGGTGTCGACGTCGAGCGTCTTGTCGTTGTTGCGCGGGATGACCCGCTCATAGTCCGGGAAGGTGCCGTCGATCAACTTGGAGGTGAGGGTGAGGCCGTTGAAGGAAAAGCGGATTTTCGACGCGGAGAGCGCCACCTCGATCTCGCCCTCGTCGCTCTCGATGAGCTTGACCAGCTCGAGCACCGTCTTGCGCGGCACGATGATGCCGGGCATGCCCTTGGCGCCGGAGGGCAGAGCCACCTGCGCGCGCGCCAGGCGATGGCCGTCGGTGGCGACGGCGCGCAGCATCTTGTTGGCCTGAACCTCATGCAGATAGATGCCGTTCAGATAATAGCGGGTCTCCTCGGTCGAGATGGCGAAGCGCGTCTTCTCGACCAGTCCCTTGAGATCGGCGGCCGACAGGGTGAAGCGGTTGGTGAGCTCGCCGGCATTGAGATCGGGGAAGTCCTCGGGCGGCAGCGCCTGGAGGGCGAAGCGCGAACGGCCGGCCTTGATGCCGACGCGGCCGGGATCGGGCCCCTGGTCGAGCTCGAGCTGGGCCCCGTCCGGGAGCTTGCGCACGATGTCGTAGAGCATATGGGCGGCGACCGTCACCGCGCCGTCCTGGGCCACTTCGGCCGGGACAGTCTCGATGATCTCGATATCGAGGTCGGTGGCGGTGAGCTTGATGCTGTCGCCTTTCGCGTGCACCAGGACGTTGGACAGGATCGGGATGGTGTTGCGCCGTTCGACCACGCTCTGCACATGGTTGAGGGCCTTGAGGAAGGCCGATCTTTCGATAGTCACCCGCATTTTATGTCGCAATCCTGTCTAGCCTGGGCCGGAGACAATAAGCCCGGCCCGCCGGACTTGTCTATTGCTGTTCGATGAGCCGGATCAAGAGGGCGACTTCGCGGGCCAGCCGGTCGTCGCTCTTCATCAGTTCCTCGATCTTGCGTACCGCATGCAGAACCGTGCTGTGATCGCGGCCGCCGAACCGGCGCCCGATCTCGGGAAGCGAGCGCGGGGTGAGCTTCTTGGCCAGATACATGCCGACCTGGCGCGGCACCACGACCGACCGGGCGCGGCGCGGCGACAGGAGGTCGGCGCGCGCCACATTGTAGTGGCGGCCGATGATCTTCAGGATATCGTCGATGCGTACACGGCACTGGTCGGGATTGGCCGACATGTCGCGTAAGACCATGGCGGCGAGATCGACCGAGAGCGGCGCATGCGAGAACTGCTGATGCGCGATGACCCGGTTCAAGGCGCCTTCGAGCTCGCGGCCGCCGCCCTGCACCTTGTTGGCGATGAATTCGACGACGTCGGGATCGACGCGGATCATGGGGTCGCGCGCCGCCACTTCGGCGAGGCGCCGGGCGAGAATCTCACGCCTGAGGTCGAGCTCGGGCAACTCGATGTCGACCACGAGGCCGCCCATCAGGCGCGAGCGCATGCGCTGGTCGATGGCATCGAGCTGCGCCGGCGGGGCGTCGGCGGCGATCACGATCTGGCGCTTGGCGTCCACCAGCGAATTGAAGGTGTGGTAGAATTCCTGCGTCATCGACTTGCCCTGCAGGAACTGGAAGTCGTCGATGAGCAGGACGTCGATCGATTGGAAGAAATCCTTGAAGCCGATCGTGTCGCGCGACCGGAGTGCGCCGATGAAGTGATACATGAAGCGCTCGGCGGTGATGAACAGCACCTTGCGTTCAGGATGGCGCTCGCGCACCCGCCAGGCGATGGCGTTGAGGAGGTGCGTCTTGCCCAAGCCCGCGGCCGAATGGATGAACAGCGGGTTGAAGCTCACCGGCAGGCCCGGCTGCGATTCCGAGATGCGCTGGGCCGCCGCATGGGCGAGACGGTTCGAGCCGCCGGTGATGAAGCTCTGGAAAGTCTGGCCCGGATCGAGCGGCGAGCCGCGCTCGGCGGCCGGCTGGTTGAGCGCCGACGCCGGCGGCACGATCGTGCGGCTTGCGGGCTCGGAGTGTTCTTCGCGCAGGCTGCGCCGTTCGACGATATCTTGCGGACGCTGCGGCACGCCTCTGGTGCGGACTTTGACATGAACATTGTCGAGATGGCCGAGCTCCGCTTCGCTCGCCTTCAAAAGTTTCTGTGCGTAATGTGTTTCGATCCAGTTCCGGAGGAAACGGGTGGGGACGGAGACCGCGAGACGGCCGTCGGTGCAGTCCTCGGGCTCCATTCGCGCAAACCAGCTTGTATAGAGATCATCGCCGAGCTCGGCCTTGAGCCTTTGGGCTATCCTGTCCCAGCTCTGCTTGAGCTCGATCCCTGCCGCATCTGTCATCACACCTAAACCCCTTTAGTTTCTTGTACTCAAGCGATTAGCCGCGCTTTCGGCACGCATACTCCCTCTTGCGGACCAGACTGTCCGCAAGCACACTCCTTTCCGGTTCGGTTGAACCTAAGGCGAACTAAATTTAGAAAACCCGGTCACGTATATTGCCCCGATTGTGACCTCTAACTGACTGACCCATCTCACAGTGCCGCGGCCCCTCGGCAGCGCCCAAAGACCATACTCACAAGCCCGGTCCCGTTACAACTGAGCTCAAACGCTTGTCCGTATACGGAATTTTGATTCGGCTGGGCGGCGATTGCCGCGCGCGTCACTGCCGCAAACGGCAAGTGGTTGACTCGCATGCGAGATTCAATCAACGGACAAACAGGGGTGCGTAAAAGCCACAGCCGCCACAATTTTTCGATTCGCCGCTTTTGCTCCGTGCGATTCTTCCGGCCTTTGCCCGATCGCCTTATCGCACTCCGCTAACGCGATGAAAAATAATCCAAATTCCTGCGCCAAACTGTCAGCGGGCTGAAGAAGAAAAACGGCGCGCCGGAGTTTTTCCGGCGCGCCGTCTGTGGATGACCGGAAAACCGGCTATATTTCAGAATGTTACTTGATAGCCTTCACGCGCTTGGCGAGCCGCGACACCTTGCGGGCTGCGGCATTCTTGTGGACGACGCCTTTTTGCGCTCCGCGCATGAGCTCGGGCTGGGCGGCCTTGAGAGCGGCTTCCGCCGCGGCCTTGTTGCCGGAAGCGAGCGCTTCCTCAACCTTGCGCACCGACGAGCGCACGCGGCTGATACGGTTCTTGTTGATAACGGCGCGGCGGGCCGCAACGCGTGTCGCCTTTTTCGCCGAACTGGTGTTCGCCATGAAGTCACATCCTGAAAGTTGAAACCGGTCGATATTGGTTCAATGCAAAAATGCCGCCCGCTCGGTGCTGAGCATGCGGCTGCTTTCCCCTTATCGGTTGCCGGGCTTATAGTCGCCCCGGACCGCCGCGTCAATCGTGGCCTCGCACCGCCGCCAAGGCTGTGGCCAGGGCGGATTTGACGGCGGGGTCGCTTTCGCCGGCTGCCAGCCCCTCGAGCCGCCGCGTCGCAAGGAGATGCTCCTCGGCGCCGAGCTTCGCCCGGATCGCCGGATAGTGCCGGCCGAGCGCCGTGCTCAAGGCGACGAGCTGGTCCTTCGTGAAGCTCTGCGGCTCGGCCAGCGTGTCGAGCGTGCCCGCGACGATCGTCGCCAGGGTGCTGGCGCAGCGCGGGTCGCCGGCCGTCTCGACCATGCAGCCGGTATCTTCATCCTTGATGTCGAGGCTCACCAGCCGGTCGACGAGATAGAGCCTGAAGACCTGCAGCGTGACGAGCTCGTTCTGCACGTCATCGCCGAGGGCGACCGCATAGCCATAGCGGCCGCGGAATTCCCCGGTGGTCGAGAGCATGATGAGGATGTCGCGGCGCTTCTCCTCGGGACGCAGCGGCGCCGCCATCAGCCGGTCGACATTGCCGCGGTCGACCAGCCGGTCGAAGAACGCCCTGGTCTTCGGATTGCCCTGGCGCGGCAGCGTGATCACGCCGTTCTGGACGGCGAAGACCGCCTCCACATAGTCGCCGGACGTCCACGGTCCGCTTTCGGGCAGCATCTGCGGATTGGCGAGCGAGGTCGAAGCGAGGCCGGCCGAGACCATGAGGGCGGCAAGGCTCTGGCGCGGGAGGGGCTTCGATCGCAAGAGGGCCATGTTCGCTCTCCGTTGTCGGAAGGTAATTTAGCGCTTTTCGCCGGGCAGCGCATCTCCCGCCATTGCATTGGGCTCCACGCATGCTATCTACGCGCTCGATTTCCAGGATCATCCACAGTCCGGCGCGGCGGCGAATGAAGTTCGCCGTCGGTTTGCCGTCTTCGAAAACGGACCTTCCATGAGCGGCGAGCAGGACATCTCGGTCGGCATCGATTTTGGCACGACCAATACCGTGATCGCCTTTGCCGGGCCTGATGGCGGGGCCGAGGCGGTCCAGTTCACCCAGAACGGCGTCGTGCACCGCACCTATCAGTCAGCCCTGTGCTTCTGGGAGGAGCATCAGGGGGAAAGCGCGCAGCTGCGCATGGAGGGCGGTCCCTGGGCCGTCGAGCAATTCGTCGAAGGCACCGCCGCGCACCGCTTCATCCAGTCCTTCAAGACTTTCGCCGCCAGCTCGTCCTTCGTGAAGACGCGGATATTCCGCCAGAACTTCCGCTTCGAGGATCTTCTCTCGGCTTTCCTGCGCAGCCTCTTGCGCCATGCCGACCAGGCCTTTTCCTTCGCAGCACCCAGGATCGTGATCGGCCGGCCGGTGCGTTTCGCCGGCAGTGCGCCCGACGACGCCCTGGCGATGCGGCGCTACCGGCAGGCCTTCGCCAGGCTCGGCGTCGATCGTGGCCATTATGTCTACGAGCCCGTGGGCGCCGCCTTCTTCTATGCCCGCCGATTGCGCGAGGAGGCGACGGTCCTGGTCGCCGATTTCGGCGGCGGCACCAGCGACTTCTCGGTCATGCGCTTCGAGCGCCGCGACGGGCGCATCACGGCACGCCCCTTGGGACACAGCGGCATCGGCATCGCCGGCGACGCGTTCGACTACCGCATCATCGACAACGTCGTCTCGCCGCGTCTCGGCAAGGGCGCGAGCTACCGCTCCCTCGACAAGACGCTCACCATGCCCAACGGCTACTACGCGAATTTCGCGCGCTGGAACCAGCTGACGATGATGAAGACGAATGGCGATCTGAAGGAGCTCGTCGAGCTGCAGCGCGCCGCCCTCGATCCCGAGCCCTTAGGCCGGCTCATCGCCATCATCGAGAACGACCTGGGCTTCGCGCTCTATCGCGCCGTTGCCGCCGCCAAGATGGCACTGTCCTCGGCCGAGAGCGCCGAGTTCCGGTTCGCGGCGGGCCGGCTTGCGATCAATGAGACGATCACCCGCACGCAGTTCGAGGACTGGATCGCCGATGACGTCGCGCGCATCGCGGCGACGGTGGACCAGGCCCTCGCGGCAGCGAAGCTCGGCGCGCGGGAGATCGACAAGGTGTTCCTGACCGGCGGGTCGTCCTTCATCCCGGCGATCTGGCGGGTCTTCGGTGATCGCTTCGGCGCGGCGAAGCTGACCACCGGCGACCAGTTCGAATCGATCGCCTATGGCCTGGCCCTCATCGGCAGCTCGGCGGATCCGGGAGCCTGGGCGGTCAGCGGTTCTTGAAGGCCGGCTTGCGCTTCTCGACGAAGGCCGCCATGCCTTCCTTCTGATCCTCGCTGGCGAACATCGCGTGGAACAGGCGGCGTTCGAAGCGCACGCCTTCGGCGAGCGTGGTCTCGAACGCGCGATTGATCGATTCCTTCGCCATCATCGCGATGGGCTGCGAGAAGGAGGCGATCTTTCTCGCCGCCGCAAGCGCCTCGTCGAGGAGCTTGTCGGCCGGCACCACGCGCGCGACCAGCCCTGAGCGCTCGGCTTCCGCCGCATCCATCATGCGCGCGGTGAGGATGAGATCCATCGCCTTCGACTTGCCGATGAAGCGGGCGAGCCGCTGTGTGCCGCCGGCCCCCGGCATGACGCCGAGCTGGATCTCCGGCTGGCCGAATTTCGCCGTCTCGGCGGCGATGATGAAGTCGCACATCAGGGCGAGCTCGCAGCCGCCGCCGAGCGCGAAGCCCGCCACCGCCGCGATCACCGGCTTGCGCTGATGGGCCACCCGGTCCCAGCTCGCGAGGAAATCACCGAGATAGGCTTCCATGAAGGACGTGGAGGCCATTTCCTTGATGTCGGCGCCGGCGGCGAAGGCTTTCTCGTTGCCGGTAATGACGACGGCGCCGATCTTGACGTCCTGGTCGAACTGGGTGAGCGCCCGGCCGAGCTCTTCGATCAGCGCCGCATTGAGCGCATTGAGGGCTTGCGGCCGGTTGAGCCGGATGAGGCCCACGGTGTCATGGGTTTCGACCAGGATATTCTCATAGGTCATGGCATCTCTCTCGCTGATCCAACATGCATGTCGGAGGCGACAGATAGGCTATTTCTGGCACTTCGGACAATAGAAGGTCGAGCGCCCCGATTGCACGATGCGCTTGACGGTGCCGCCACAGCCGCGCCGCCGGCATTTCTCGCCTTCCCGGTCATAGACGGCGAAGACCTGCTGGAACGTGCCCACATCGCCGGTCGGCTGGATGAAGTCGCGCAAGGTCGACCCGCCGGCGGCGATCGCTTCGATGAGCACCGCGCGGATATGGCGCACCAGTTCCTCGAGGCGCGGATCGGAGGACGTTTTCCTGACCAGGCTGCCCGCCTTGCGCTTGGGCGACAGGCGGGCGCGATAGAGCGCCTCGCAGACATAGATGTTGCCGAGGCCGGCAACGAGCCGCTGGTCGAGAAGGGCCGCCTTGAGCGGCGCCTTCTTGGCCCGGAAGGCCTGCGCCAGATAGGTCGCGTCGAATGCGTTGCCGAGCGGCTCGACGCCGATGCCTGAGAGGAGCCGGTGGGTTTCGATGCCGGACTCGGCGACGAGATCCATGAGGCCGAAGCGGCGCGGGTCGGTATAGATGACCTTGAGGCCGTCCTCGCGGGTGAAGACGACATGGTCATGCGGGCCTGCGCCTTCGTCGGGTGTCGCCGTCTCGTCATAGAACTCGCCGAGCCCGGTCATGCGGCCCGTGCTGTCGATGACGGTGAAGCGGCCCGACATGCCGAGGTGAAGGATCAGCACCTCGCCGCCCTCGAGGAAGGCGAGGATATACTTTGCCCGCCGCTTGAGGCTGAGCACGACGCGGCCTTCGATGCGCTTGGCGAAATCGGGTGGAAAGGGAAAGCGCAGGTCGCCGCGCGCCAGCCGCACCTTCTGGATGCGCCGCCCGGTCAGCACGGCCTCGAGGCCGCGCATCACGGTTTCGACTTCGGGGAGTTCCGGCATGGGGCGTTGTTAGACCAGTTTGACCGCGAGGATAAGCCCGTTCTTACGGGCCGCTCGCGACGGAAAGTGTCAGGAGGATCGTCTTTTTCTTATCCCCTCTCCCCCTCCGGGGGAGAGGGCTAGGGTGAGGGGGATCAGGGGGTGGTTCTCGACAAGACATCGCAAGCACGAGCCTGCTCGCAGTTTCGGCGCACGCGAGCCAAAGCCATGAGGCGTGAGCTCACGACCGCTGAACAACGGCTTTGGTGGGAGGTCAAAGATCGGCGCCTCGATGGTCACAAGTGGCCAGCATGCTGATAACGCGGCGTATGACCAGCACCGAGACAGCTATCTGCAATCGCGAGGCTTCCGCGTCCTACGCTTCTGGAATACCGACGTGCTGACCAATATGGAAGGTGTGGTGGATACAATTCTCGCTGCTCTCAATGGCGAGACCGTTTCCCCCTCACCCTAGCCCTCTCCCCCGCCGGGGGAGAGGGGATTCCTGCCATGGTATTGCGGGCCGTCCTGTTCTATGGTCCGCCGCCATGACAGACGCCCCCGAGGAAACCGCCCCTTTCGGCTTTCGCACCGTCGCGGAAGCGGAGAAGCAGGGCCTCGTCAACGAGGTCTTCTCCAAGGTCGCCCAGCGCTACGACCAGATGAACGACCTGATGTCGGCGGGCCTCCACCGCTTGTGGAAGGACGACTTCGTCACCATGCTGTCGCCGCCCAGGACAGGGCGCGACTTCCGCGTCCTCGACGTGGCGGGCGGCACCGGCGACATCGCCTTCCGCATCGCCCGCGCCTCAGGATCCGGCACCCGCATCACCATCGCCGACATCTCGCCCGAGATGGTGGCGGAGGGCGCCAAGCGGGCCGAGGCGGAAGGGCTGACCGGGCAATGCGATTTCACCGTCGGCAATGCCGAGGCGCTGGCCTTCCCCGATAAGAGCTTCGATGCCTATACGATCGCTTTCGGCATCCGCAACGTCACCCATATCGACCGCGCCTTGAAAGAGGCGCATCGGGTGCTGAAGCCCGGCGGAAAATTCCAGTGCCTGGAATTTTCCCATGTCGACGTGCCGGGTCTTGCCTCGGTCTATGACGCCTATTCCTTCACCGCCATTCCGGCGATCGGCAAGGTGGTGACGGGTGACGGCGCGCCCTATCGCTATCTGGTCGAGAGCATCCGCACCTTCCCCGACCAGGAGAGATTCGAAGCGATGGTCGGCGAGGCGGGCTTCCGCCGGGTCGGCCACCGGAGCCTCTCCGCCGGCATCGTCGCCATCCATTGGGGCTGGCGCATCTGATGGGGTTTTTCGGTCACGTCTTCCGCCTTGCGCGTGTCGGCTGGGTGATGGCGCGTCATGACGCCTTCCCGCCGCCCGAGGACATGGCGGCCGTGCCGTGGCCGGGGCGCTGCGGTTTGCGCCTGGCGAAGCTCGTCGCCACCCGGTCGCATGGCAATGGCAGATTGAGCGGCGCCCTGGCGGAGCTGGGTCCGAGCTATGTGAAGCTCGGCCAGTTCCTGGCGACGCGGCCCGACATGGTCGGTCCGGCGCGCGCCGAGGAATTGCGCCGGCTCCAGGACCGTCTGCCGCCTTTCGAGATGGATGTGGCGCGCCAGATGATCAGGCTCAATCTCGGTCGCGACGCGGACGAGCTTTTCGCGTCCTTCGGTCCGCCGGTGGCCGCGGCCTCGATCGCCCAGGTGCATCGCGCCACCACGAAGGACGGCCGCGACGTGGCGGTGAAGATCCTGAGGCCCGGGATCGAGCAGCGTTTCGCCCGCGACCTCTCCGATTTCTTCTTCGCCGCGCGCCTGATCGAGCGCGTGAGCGCGCCGGCCCGGCGTCTGCGCCCGGTCGATGCCACCGAGACCTTGGCGCAATCGGTCAAGCTCGAGATGGACCTGCGCATGGAGGCCGCCGCCATCAAGGAAATGGCCGGCAATATCGCGGACGATCCGGGCTTCCGCGTCCCCAAGGTCGAATGGGCCTTGACCGCCAGGCAGGTGCTCACCACCGACTGGATCGAGGGCACGCCGCTTTCCGACATGGCGGCGCTCAAGGCACGCGGCCTCGATCTCGACCGCCTCGCCGACACGGTCATCCAGAGCTTCCTGCGCCATGCCATTCGCGACGGCTTCTTCCATGCCGACATGCACCAAGGCAATCTCTTCGCCGACCCGCAAGGCAATCTCGTCGCCGTCGATTTCGGCATCATGGGCAGGCTCACGCCCAAGGAGCGCCTGTTCCTGGCCGAAATCCTCTATGGCTTCATCCGCCGCGACTATGCCCGGGTGGCGCAAGTGCATTTCGATGCGGGCTATGTGCCTCAGCATCAGGACCCGGCGGTCTTCGCGCAGGCGCTGCGGGCGATCGGCGAGCCGATCATGGACCGTCCGGCGCATGAGATTTCCATGGCGCGGCTCCTCACCCAGCTCTTCGAGGTGACCGGGCAGTTCGACATGACGACCCAGCCGCAGCTGCTCCTGTTGCAGAAGACGATGGTGGTGGTCGAGGGCGTGGCGCGCATGCTCAATCCCCATTTCAACATGTGGAATTCCTCCGAGCCCGTCCTGCGCGAATGGATCGAGAAGAAGCTCGGCCCCCTGGGCCAGATCGAGGAGGCAGCGGTCGGGGCGGCCTCGCTCGGCCGGCTCTTCACCACTTTGCCGGACATGCTGGGCCAGGCGCAGGTCGCGACCCATATGCTGGCCGACATGGCCAATGCCGGCGGCATCAGGCTCGACAGGGAGACGACGGAAGCGCTCGCCGCCGCCCAGGCCCGGCATTCGCGCACGGGCCGCTATGCGCTCATCGCGGGCGCCGCCGCCTTGATTGCCATCGCCTTGAGCCTGATCTTTTGAACCGGGTAGGATAGTGCCATGATGACCACCCTTTCTGGACGAAGCGTTCTTCTCATCATCGGCGGCGGCATCGCCGCCTATAAGAGCCTCGAGCTCATCCGGCTGCTCAAGCAGCGCCAGGCCAAGGTCACCGCGATCATGACCAAGGCGGCGGGAGAGTTCGTGACCCAGCTGTCGGTCGCGAGCCTGACCGCCGAGAAGGTCTATACCGATCTCTTCAGCCTCACCGACGAGGTCGAGATGGGTCATATCGAATTGTCGCGCTCGGCCGATCTCCTGGTGGTGGCGCCGGCGAGCGCCGATCTCATGGCCAAGATGGCGCAAGGCCTCGCCAACGATCTCGCCTCCACCACCTTGCTCGCCACCGACAAGAAGATCCTGATCGCGCCCGCGATGAATGTGCGCATGTGGCAGCATCCGGCGACGCGGCGCAATCTCGCCACGCTCAAGGGCGATGGCGTGCTGAGCGTCGGCCCCAATGACGGCGAGATGGCCTGCGGCGAATATGGCCCGGGCCGCATGGCTGAGCCCGTGGAGATCCTGGCCGCGATCGAAGCTTATTTCGCCGGCGGCGCGCTGCCTCTCGCGGGCGCCGCGACGGGGCGGCCGTTGGCCGGCCGCCGGGTGCTGATCACCGCCGGCCCCACCCATGAGCCGATCGATCCGGTCCGCTACATCGCCAACAAATCCTCCGGCCGCCAGGGCTATGCGCTGGCGGAAGCGGCGGTGGCGCTCGGCGCCGAGACGATCCTGGTGTCGGGTCCAGTCAATCTGCCCATTCCGCCCGGCGCTCAGATGATGCCGGTCGAGACCGCGGCCGAGATGCTGAAGACCGTCGAGGCCGAGCTCCCCGTCGATATCGCGATCTTTGCCGCCGCCGTCGCCGACTGGCGCGTCGCCGCGACGGCGGACCAGAAGATCAAGAAGGGGGCGGGCGGCGGCCTGCCCGACCTCAAGCTCGCCGAGAATCCGGACATCCTCAAGACCGTGGCCCAGGCCACGCGGAAGCGGCCGAAGCTCGTGGTGGGCTTCGCCGCCGAGACGCAGAACGTCATCGAGAACGCCAAGGCCAAGCTCGCCAAGAAGGGCTGCGACCTCATCGTCGCCAATGATGTGAGCGCCGACAAGGGCGTCATGGGCGGCCAGCGCAACACCGTGCATCTGGTTTCGGCGACCGGCGTCGACAGCTGGCCCGAGCTCGACAAGCGCGAAGTGGCGCGCCGGCTGATGGCGGATTTCGCCCGCCGCCTGGGAGCCAAGTCATGACCGAGGTCGCGATCCGCCGTCTTGCCCATGGCGAGGGCCTCGCTCTTCCCGCCTATGAGACCGAGCATGCGGCCGGCATGGATCTCAGAGCCGCCGAGGACGCGATCCTGCCGCCGGGCGGCCGCGCTTTGGTGGCGACGGGCTTCGCCATAGCGCTGCCGGACGGCTTCGAGGCGCAGGTCAGGCCGCGCTCGGGGCTCGCCGCCAAGCATGGTGTGACCCTGCTCAATGCGCCCGGGACGATCGATGCCGACTATCGCGGCGAGATCAAGGTGATCCTGATCAATCATGGCGATCAGGCCTTCGCGGTGAAGCGCGGCGACCGCATCGCGCAGATGGTCGTGGCGCCGGTGACGCGCGTGATGCTCAAGGAAGAGCAGGAGCTCTCCCGGACCTCGCGCGGCCAGGGCGGCTTCGGCTCGACGGGCAGGAGCTGATGAAGCTTTCGGGTGAGGAGCTGGAACGCTATGCCCGCCACATCGTGCTGCCGGATGTGGGCGGCCCAGGCCAAGCCAAGCTCAAGGCGGCCAAGGTCCTGGTCATCGGCGCGGGCGGCCTCGGCGCCCCGGTCCTGCTCTATCTGGCTGCCGCCGGCATCGGCACCCTCGGCGTCATCGACGACGACGACGTCTCGCTTTCCAACCTGCAGCGCCAGATCATCCATGCCTCATCGCGCATCGGCAGGCCTAAGACGGCGAGCGCCCAGCAGACGCTCAACGATCTCAATCCGCATGTGAACGTCGTCACGCACAAGACCCGCCTCACCGCCAAGAACGCGCTCGATGTCATCGGCCGATATGACATCGTCGCCGACGGCTCGGACAATTTCCCCACCCGCTTCCTGGTCAGCGATGCCTGCTATCTGGCGAAGAAGACCCTGGTCGCCGCCGCCGTCGGCCAGTTCGACGGCCAGCTCTCGACCTTCAAGCCGCATCTCGAGGATGCGGCTGGCGTGCCCTATCCGACCTATCGCTGCCTGCATCCGGAAGCCCCGCCCGAGGGCCTCATGCCGGCTTGCGAGGAAGCCGGCATATTGGGCGCGCTCACCGGCATCATCGGCTCGATCCAGGCGATGGAGGTGATGAAGGAGATCTTGGGGATAGGCGACAGCCTGGCGGGCAAGCTCTTCATGTATGACGCGCTCGCGACCCGCACCTATGTCACGCAGCTCACCTGGAACCCCGACAATCCACTCAATGGCCGCAATCCAACGATCAGGGATCTGTCGTCACACGCCTGAAATCTCCCTCCGCCGCCGAAAGGCGGGGAGGGAGAGATCGGTAGATATGAAGCGCTGAATTAGCCCGCCGCCTTGGCGACCCCGACCAGCGCCGGGCGCAACACGCGATCGCCGATCTTGAAGCCCGCCTGCATCACCTGCACCACCGTGCCCGGCGGCTGCTCGTCGGTCGGCACTTCGAACATCGCCTGGTGGAAATGCGGATCGAACTTCTCGCCCATCGGATCGACGCGCTTGATGCCGTGGCGCTCGAAGACGTTGAGCAGCTCGCGGCGCGTCATCTCGACCCCGGCCACCAGGTTCTTGACCGGCTCGGTCGCCTCCTTGAGGTGGTCGGCCTCGGCCGTCGCCAGAGCGCGGTCCATATTGTCGCTGACGCTCAATATGTCGCGGGCGAAGTTGGTCGCCGCGTAAAGCGTCGCTTCCGCCTTCTCCCGCTCGGTGCGCTTGCGCAGATTGTCCATCTCGGCGAGCGTGCGCAGCAACTGGTCCTTGAACTTGCCCGCGTCCTCCTTGAGGGAGATGATCTCGGCGTCGCGGGGGTCGATGTCGGCTTCGGACAGGGTCACGGGGTCCGCTTCGGGAACCTCGGCGCCCTTCGCCTCGTCAGCCACGGTGTCTTTGGTCGCGTCTTCAATCATAACGATCCTGAACTCTCGATCGATGGAATGGGTTTCGGGGCGGATATCAGGGTTCGGGACGGAAAAATCAAGCCCGCTCATGGGCCTGGGGTCAACTGACACAATAGGGCACTGGCCAGCCTATAACCGGCGGCAGCCCCACGGCTTCGCGAGGAAACAATGGCTGGACAGACGATGCGCCTCTATTCGGGACCTTTGAGCATGTTCGGGGCCAAGGCCGAGATCGCCGCCCTGGAGAAAGGCCTCGATGTCGAGCTGGTCATGGTGCCCTTCGATATGGACCGGCTCTATGAGCCCAAGCATCCCGAGATCCTGCGCGTCAATCCCAAGAAGCAGGTGCCGGTGCTCCTCCATGGCGCGGTCGAGCTCTTCGATTCGACCCAGATCTTCGAGTATTTCGAAGAGGTGCGGCCGGATCCTCATTTGTGGCCCAAAGATTTAGCAGCCCGCGCCAGGGCTCGCCTGCTCGAGCTCAAGTCCGATGAGATCTTCTTCCCGCCGATCGTCCGCCTGATGGGGCTGCAGGACCGGCTCGACGATCCGGCCGCGGTCGCCGCCTGCGCGGCGTCGGCCCGCTATTATGGCGAGATGGAGCGTGAACTCGCGCAAAGCGACTATCTCGCCGGGTCCTATTCCTATGCCGACATCGCCTTCTACATGGCGCAGCTTTTCGCCGCCCGCATGGGGGCGCCGATGACCGACGCGACGCCGAAGCTTCTCGGCTGGCGCGAGCGCCTGACGGCGCGGCCGGCGGTCCGCCAGGTGGCGGGCGCGATGGCACGTTTTCTCTTGTCCCATCGCCGGCCGCTGCCGGACTTCATGGCCGGGATCGTCGCCTAATCCAAACGCTCGATATCGGGCAGCCCTCTGAGATCGACCCAGCGGTGCCGCCGTCTTTCATGGACGGAAATGCGCGGGGCGGGAAATTGCGGATCGGCGAAGGCGCCGACCGCGACGGCGAGAACGTCCGGAAAACCAGAGAGCTCCCAGAACACGGTCGAGCCGCAGTGGGGGCAGAAGGAGAAGGTGACGCTGTTGCCGCTGTCGGCGGCCCGCGTGAAGTGCGCGCGCTCGCCGGTGATCGCCGTGACCTGGCCGCGGCCATAGCGCGCCTGCATGCCGAAGGGAGCGCCGGTCCGCCTCTGGCAGTCGAGGCAATGGCAGATCGAGATGCGCGCGGGCTCACCTTCGCAAGTGATCCGCAGTTGCCCGCAGGCACAAGCGGCCCCTCGCGTGGTCACGTGATCAGCCGGCCGATGATGCGGGCCGTGTAGTCGACCATCGGGATGATGCGCGCATAGTTCATACGCGTCGGGCCGATGATGCCGAGCGCACCCACGATCTTCTCCTCGCTGTTGCGATAGGGCGCCACGATGAGCGACGAGCCCGACATGGAGAAGAGCTTGTTCTCGGCCCCGATGAAGATGCGGATGCCTTCGCCCGTCTCGGCGAGGCCGAGAAGCTGGATGAGGCCCTTCTTGTTCTCGAGGTCGTCGAAGAGCTGGCGGATGCGCTCGAGGTCATCGAGCGCCGTCAGGTTCTCGATGAGGTTGCCCTGGCCCTTGACGATCAGGGTGCGGTCGTCCTCGCTCGCATTGCCCGACCAGGTGGCGACGCCGTCGGCGATGACCTTGGCGGTCAGTTCGTCGAGCTCGGTCCGGAGCGTCGCGATCTCGTCCTGCATCAGGTGCTGCACTTCGCCGATCGTCTTGCCCTGCATGCGCGCCGAGAGATAGTTCGACGCCTTGACGAGGGCCGAGGGCGGCAGGCCCAAGGGGAGATCGATGGTGCGGTTCTCGACGGTGCCGTCCTCGGCGACCAGGATGACGAGGCCGCGGCTGGGCGCGAGGCTCACGAATTCGATGTGCTTCAGGCGCGCATTGGACTTGGGCGCCACCAGCAGGCCGGCGCAATGCGACAGGCCCGAGAGTAGGGTGGTCGCCTCGGCCAGGACTTCCTCGACCCGCCGCGAGCGGTTGCTGCCCGACATCTGCGCATCGATGCGGGACCGCTCCTCGGGCGAGATCGAGCCCACTTCGAGCAGCGCGTCGACGAAGAAGCGCAGGCCGGCATTGGTGGGCACGCGTCCGGCGCTGGTATGAGGCGAATAGATGAGGCCTGAATCCTCGAGGTCCATCATCACGTTGCGCACCGAGGCCGGCGACAGGCTGGACGGCAGGATGCGCGAGATGGTGCGCGAGCCGACCGGCTCCCCGGTGTCGAGATAGGTTTCGACCAGGCGGCGGAAGATGTCGCGCGAACGCTGGTCGAGCTGGGCGAACCCCGGCAGGCGCTCGTCGATGAGGGGCTTCTGCGAATGGATGCTCATGGATGGAATCTAGAAATCGTCCGGCGGACGGTCAACTGGAGGAGTTGAAACGACTTGCGCTTCCTCTCGTTTTAGATATGTTATGTTATAACATTGCATAACAATAAGGAGAGCGGGATGAAAGGATTTTCCTGGCGGATGTTTTTGGCCACTGCCGCCCTGTTGGCGGCCATGGCGGTGCCGGTCCGGGCCGCCGAGACGGAACATTGGCGCGTCTTTGTCGCCGATCACGGGAAGGCCGTGGTCCGCGCCGTCGAGGTCAAGACCGGCAAGGTGATCGCCACCATCGGTACGCTGGGGCCGGCGAGCCTGCACAGGAGCGCCAGCGGCAAGACGGTCTTCGCCGTGCAGTCGGACGCCGACCGCGTCCAGGCGATCGCCAGCGGTGTTGCGATCGATGACCATGGCGATCACGGCGATCTCGCGCTGTCGCAGCCTCACCTTCTCGACGCCGCGGCCAGAGGCGCACGCCCGGTCCATTTCGTCGAGCATGGCGGAAGGATCGCCATCTTCTACGATGGCGACGGGACCGTTCAGCTCACGAGCGAAGACCAGTTCGTCAAGGGCGCTCCGGCGCCCAAGGTGCACAAGACCACGAGCCCGCATCATGGCGTAGCCGTGCCGCTCGGCGCCAAGACGCTGATATCGATCCCGCATCCGACGCTGCCCGACGAATTGCCCGTCGGCATGCGCCTCATCGACGAGATGGGCGAGGCGCTTGCCGATTATGCCTGCCCCGATCTCCATGGCGAGGCCTCCTCCGGCCATCTCGTGGCGATCGCCTGCGCCACGGGCCTGATCTTCGTGGACACGCAGAAGCAGGAGCCGCGCATCAGGGTCGTGCCCTATCCGGCCGCGCTGCCGGACGGCAAGGCGACGACGCTGAGGGGCGCCAGGTCGCTGCGCTATTTCATCGGCAATTACGGCCCCGATGCCGTTCTCCTGATCGACGTTTCGGCCGCCGACGTCTTTCGCCTGATCAAGCTGCCGGCGCGGCGCGTCGATTTCGTCATCGATCCCGAACATTCCGAGCGCGTCTATGTCTTCACCGAGGACGGCTCCCTGCACCGCATCGACGCCATCACGGGCGAGCTCGTCAGGAGCGCCAAGCTCACGCAGGCCTACAGCATGGACGGCCATTGGCGCGATCCGCGCCCGCGCCTCGCGGTGGCGGGCGAAAAGATCGTGATGAGCGATCCGCTGGCCGGCCTCTTGCGCATCGTTCACCCGGAGACTCTCGCCGAGAGCCGTGTCATCGACATCGAAGGCATGCCCTATGGTCTCGTCGCGGTCGGCGGCGCGGGAGAAGCGCATTGAACGCCGGCGCGCGCGACGGGCGCATTCCCGTCACCGTGCTGTCAGGCTTCCTCGGCGCCGGCAAGACGACGCTGCTCAATCACATCCTCAATAATCGCGAGCGCCAGCGCGTCGCGGTGATCGTCAACGACATGAGCGAGGTGAATATCGACGCCGAGCTCGTGCGCGGCGCGGGCGGCGGGCTTGCGCGCACCGATGAGCGACTCATCGAGATGACCAATGGCTGCATCTGCTGCACGTTGCGCGACGACCTTCTCGGCGAAGTGCGCCGCCTGGCCGAAGATGGGCGTTTCGACTATCTCCTGATCGAAGGGACCGGCATCGCCGAGCCCTTGCCGATCGCGGCGACCTTCGCGTTCCGCGACGGCGAGGGCCGCTCGCTCTCCGACATAGCGCGCCTCGACACGATGGTGACGGTGGTCGATGCGGTGAATCTTCTCGGCAACTATTCGAGCCAGGATTTCCTCAAGGACCGGGGACACACCGCCGGCGAGGGTGACGAGCGCACCCTTGTCGATCTCCTGGTCGACCAGATCGAGTTCGCCGATGTCGTCGTGATCAACAAGGCTTCCGACGTCCCGGTGGAGACTCTCGTCCTGGTGCGCCGAGTCGTGCGCGCGCTCAATGCCGATGCGCGCATCGTCGAGACGGATTTCGCGCGTCTGCCCCTGGACCAGGTGCTCGACACGCGCCGGTTCGATCACGACCGGGCGCAGGAGCATCCGCTCTGGTTCAAGGAGCTCCATGGCCATGCCGGTCACCGGCCTGAGACGGAAGAGTACGGCATAGGAAGCTTCGTCTATCGGGCACGGCGGCCGTTCCATCCCGAGCGCTTCAACGCGTTCCTGGCCGCGGGCTGGGACGGCCTCATCCGCGCCAAGGGCCTGTTCTGGCTCGCCACCCGCCCGGACTGGGTCGGCGACATCAGCCTCGCGGGCGCTGTCTGCCGCACCGAAGGGATGGGCTTCTGGTGGGCCGCGGTGCCCAAGGCGCATTGGCCGGATCATCCCGAGTGGCTGAGCCAGCTCGAGGCCAAATGGGTGGATGGCTGGGGCGACCGGCGCCAGGAACTGGTCTTCATCGGCATCGGGATGGATGAGAGGGCGATCAGGGCGGCGCTCGACCGCTGCCTCGTCGGGCCCGAGAAACCGTCGCATTTCGGACAGCATGACTACCGCTCTCTTTCGGATCCGTTTCCGCCCTGGCGGCGCGCGGCCGCGTGAGGGAAAACCGCTTCGCACTTCTCCGTCCGATGCTGTAGAACCTCCCCCGTTTCAACGGAAAGGGAGAGATCATGCGGCCATCCGGGCGGAAGCCCCAAGACTTGCGCAAGGTGAGTTTCGAGCGCGGCTTTTCCAAACATGCGGAAGGCTCCTGTCTCGTGCGTTTCGGCGACACCCAGGTGATGTGCCTGGCGACCGTCGAGGAGAAGGTGCCGCCCTGGCTCAAGGGCGCCGGCAAGGGCTGGGTCACCGCCGAATATGGCATGCTGCCGCGCGCCACCGGCGATCGCATGCGGCGCGAGGCGGCGCAGGGCAAGCAGTCCGGCCGCACCCAGGAGATCCAGCGCCTGATCGGCCGCTCGCTCCGGGCGGTGGTCGACCTCGTCGCCTTGGGCGAGCGCCAGATCGTGCTCGATTGCGACGTCATCCAGGCCGATGGCGGCACCCGCACCGCCGCGATCACCGGCAGCTGGATCGCGCTCCATGACGCGCTCAAATGGATGGACGCGCGCGGCATGTTCGGCAAGACGCCCTTGCGCGATCACGTCGCCGCCATCTCCTGCGGCATCCACAATGGCGAGGTGGTGCTCGATCTCGACTATGACGAGGATTCGAGCGCCGAGACGGACGCCAATTTCGTGATGACCGGCAAAGGCGGCATCGTCGAAGTGCAGGGCACGGCGGAAGGCGAGCCCTTCTCGCAGGAGCGCTTCCTCGAGCTGATGGCGCTCGCCAGGCAAGGCATCGGCGAACTGGTGATGCTGCAGAAGCAGGCGGTCCAATGAAGGCGAAAGCCATTCTCGAGACTATTGTCTATGGCGAGGACATCAAGGCCTTGCGCCATTTCTACGAGACGATCCTCGGGCTTCAGGTGCGCCGCGAGCTCGAAGGCCAGTTCGTCTTCCTGCATTGCGGCGAGGGCATGCTGCTCGTCTTCAATCCGTTGACATCGGAAGCGAAGCCCAGGTCCTTCACCTCGGCGCCCCCGCATGGCGCGCATGGCCCGGGCCATGTCTGCTTCTCGGCCAGCGTCGCAGAGCTCGACATGTGGCGCAGGCATCTCCCGTCCCATGGCATCGCCATCGAAGCCGATTTCGAATGGCCGGGCGGCGGGCGCTCCATCTATTGCCGCGATCCGGCCGGCAATTCGGTCGAATTCGCCGAGCCGCGCATCTGGGGCCTGCCGCGCAGGTCGTTGCGCGACCAGAAGCTCGTCGTCGCCTCGCACAATCCGGGCAAGGTTAAGGAGATCAACGAGCTCCTTGGTCCCTATGGCGTCGCGGCGGTCTCGGCCGGAAGCCTGGGGCTGCCCGAGCCCGAGGAGACCGGCACCACTTTCGAGGCCAATGCGGTGCTCAAGTCGGAAGCCGCGGCGACGGGCGCGGGCCTCGTGGCGCTCGCCGATGATTCCGGTCTCTGCGTCGATGCGCTCGACGGCGATCCCGGCATCTATTCGGCGCGCTGGGCCGGCCCCGCCAAGGACTTCGCGCTCGCCATGCGCAATGTCGAGGAAAAGCTGCAGGCGCTTGGCGCCACGACGCCCGAGCTGCGGCGGGCGCATTTCGTCAGCGTCCTCTCGGTCGCCTGGCCCGACGGCCATGTCGAGAATTTCGAAGGCAAAGTGCATGGCACGCTGGTCTGGCCGCCGCGCGGCGGCCATGGCTTCGGCTATGACCCGATGTTCCTGCCCGACGGGAGAGCCGAGACCTTCGGCGAGATGGATCCCGACGCCAAGCATGAGATCTCGCACCGCGCCTTGGCCTTCCGGAAGCTGGTCGATGCGCTCTTCTGATCCGGGCTTCGGCATCTATGTGCATTGGCCTTTCTGCAAGGCCAAATGTCCCTATTGCGATTTCAACTCGCATGTCCGCCACGAGCCGGTCGACGCTCTGTCCTTCGCCGACGCGCTGGCGCAGGAGCTCGCCTGGTTCAGGGCGCGGACGGGAGGGCGAACGGTCGACAGCATCTTCTTCGGCGGCGGCACGCCCTCGCTGATGCCGCCGGAAGCGGTCGCGCGCGTGCTCGACCGCATCGCCGCATTGTGGACCATCGCCGTCGATGCCGAGGTGACGCTCGAGGCCAATCCGACGAGCGTCGAGGCGAGGAACTTCGCGGGCTACCGGGCGGCCGGCGTCAACCGCGTCTCGGTCGGCGTGCAGGCGCTCGCCGATGCCGATCTCAAGGCGCTGGGCCGCCAGCATTCGGCGGCGGAAGCGCTCGCCGCCTTCCGGCTGGCGGCGCAGACCTTTCCGCGCGTTTCCTTCGATCTCATCTATGCGCGTCCCGGCCAGACCGTGGCGCAATGGCGCGCCGAGCTCCACCGCGCACTGGGCGAGCAGCAGGGCCACATGTCGCTCTATCAGCTCACCATCGAGGAGGGCACCCGCTATGCCGATCTCCATCGCGCAGGCAAGCTCGTCGTGCCGGACGAGGATACGGCGGCCGAGCTCTATGACGTCACCCAGGAGCTGACCGCCAAGGCCGGTCTTCAGGCCTATGAAGTGTCGAACCACGCATCGCCCGGCCATGAATCGCGCCACAACCTGATCTACTGGCGCTATGGCGATTATGCCGGCGTGGGTCCCGGCGCGCATAGCCGCATCGGCGCCGGCACGCGCCGCCTGGCGCTCGCGACCGAGCGTCATCCCGAGACTTGGCGCGCGCAGGTGCTGGCCCGGGGTCATGGCGTGATCGAGGAGACGGCGATCGCCAAGCCCGATCAGGCGGCCGAATATCTGCTCATGGGCCTGCGCATCGCCGAGGGCATCGATCTCGCCCGCTACGGCGCGCTGTCCGGCCGTCCGCCATCGCATCTGGCCGAGCTCACCGAGATGGGGCTCGTCAATGTCCGAGGCGGCAGGCTTTTGGCGACCCATGCCGGGCGCCGCGTGCTCAATGCGGTGATCTCGCAGCTCGCCGCGTGAGCCCGGCTCGCGCCCCGATATCAGGGATTATCAGGGATTATCAGGGAATTTTCGCGAAAAAATGCTGCCCTGAGCAATATCAGTCACTTAGCAAACCGAGCAGGGAATTTCGAAAACACAAACGCCCGCAAGCTTCAGCTTGCGGGCGCGTGGTATCCGATCTTGATATTTCCCAAATCGCACGGCTTGGCCCATGAAGTCAAGGTCCGGCATATGGCATGCGCTGGGAAACGATGATAGAGAGCGCCCGCGATCGCAGGCCCGCTCAATGATGGGCAAGGGAGGATGAGATGACTCTGTCGCGCCGCCGTTTCATGCAGGGTGCGGTCCCTCTTGTCGCGGCGCCCGCCATCCTTCGTATCCGCAGCGCCGGTGCAGAAGAGCAACTGACGCTCAGGCTGCATCATTTCCTGCCGCCCGTCGCCAATGTCCACAGGAAGCTGCTCGAGCCCTGGGCGAAGCGGATCGGCGCCGAGAGCCAGGGGCGGCTCAAGATCGACATCTTCCCGGCCATGCAGTTGGGCGGGAAGCCGCCGCAGCTCTACGATCAGGCGCGCAACGGCGTCGTCGACATCGTATGGACCTTGCCCGGCAACACGCCGGGCCGGTTCCCTTCGACCGAGGTCTTCGAACTGCCCTTCATCGCCTCGGCGCGCGCCCGGACGAACGCGCCGGCGGCGCAGGACTATGGCGGCAGCCACCTGGCGAAGGAGACGAGCGACGTGAAGCTCCTCGCCTTCTGGGCGCATGATGCGGGCCTGATCCACACGCGCAAGAAGATCGCGACCATGGAAGACCTGAGCGGCCTCAAGCTCAGGAATCCGACGCGCCTCGCCGGCGAGGCTCTGGCGGCCCTGGGCGCCGTGTCGGTGAGCATGCCGGTGCCCCAGACGCCGGAAGCCTTGGCGCAAGGGGTGATCGACGGCTGCGTCGTGCCCTGGGAGGTCGTCCCCTCGATCAAAGTGCATGAGCTGACCAAATTCCACACATCGGTGCCGGGCTCGCCGACGCTCTATACGGCTACCTTCTTCCTCGCCATGAACAGGGCGCGCTATGAAGCGCTGCCCGACGACCTCAAGGCCGTCATCGACCGGAATTCCGGCATGGATTTCGCACAAGCCGCCGGCCGGATGTGGGATGAGGTGGGCGCCGAGGTCGCCGAGATGGTGAAGGCGGACAAGGCCAGCGTCGTTTCGGAGATCACCGCGGCGGAGAAGCAGCGCTGGATCGAGGCTACCCGGGCGGTCCAGGCCAAATGGCAGGCCGACATGGAAGCCAAGGGATTGGACGGCGCGGCACTGATCGATGCGGCCAAGACGCTCGTGGCCAAATATGACGCGGCTTAGCGCGCAATCCGGCGAACCGGACGTGGCTCGGCGATGCCTGGCCTGCACCGGCTAGCGCGGCTGGCGGAGCGGGCGGCGACCGCGGCCGCCATAGCCGGGGGCGCGCTCATCCTCGCCGTCGCGGCGCTGGTGACGGCGAGCGTGCTCGGGCGCTGGCTGTTCAACAAGCCCATTCCCGCCGATTTCGAGTTCGTCGAAATGGGCGTCGGCGTCGCCGTCTTCGCCTTCCTGTCCTACACCCAGTTGCGCAACGGCCACATCGCCGTCGACAGCTTCACCCGACGCCTGCCGCGGCGCGCCAACGCGGCGATCGACGGGGTCTGGGCCCTGCTGCTCGCGGCCTTCCTCGCGCTCTTCACCTGGGGGCTCGCTTCCGGCGCCGTCGAGGCCCGGCACTATGGTGAAACGCTCATCCAGCTGCCCTGGCCGATCTGGCCGGTCTACGCGCTTGCCGCCGTTCTCTGCGCTCTCGCCTGCATCAGCACGGTCTTCTCGGCGCTGGCCAAGTTCGGAGCCGGCAATTGAGCGGCATGGCCATCGCCGCGCTGGGCTTCGCCTGCATGCTTGGCCTCATCGCGATGAGGGCGCCGATCGCGCTCGCGATGCTCACGGTAGGCGCCGCCGGCTACGCCTACCTCTCGGGACCGCATGCGCTCATCTATTACCTCCAGACCAACACCTATCACCAGTTCGCCGGCTACACGCTGTCGGTCATTCCGCTCTTCATTCTGATGGGCGCGCTCGCCGAGCGCTCGGGCATGGCGGCGTCCTTGTTCAAGGCGGCCGAACGGGGGCTGGGACGGGTGCGGGGCGGCCTGCCGATGGCGGTGATCCTGGCCTGCACCGGCTTCGGCGCCATTTGCGGCTCGTCGGTCGCGACCACCGCGACCTTCGGCCGGGCGGCGCTGCCGGAATTGCGCCGCGCCGGCGTAGCACCTGGCTTCGCCGCCGGCACCATCGCGGCGGGCGGCACCCTGGGCATATTGATCCCGCCTTCGGTGATCCTGGTGATCTATGCGATCACCGCCGAGCAGAACATCGCCAAATTGTTCCAGGCGGCGCTGATTCCCGGTCTGCTCGCCGCGGTTTTCTATTGCCTGGCCATCGCCTTTGTCGTCAGGCGCCGGCCGGAACTTGCGCCGGTCGCGAAGATCGACGCCGGCGTAAAGCTTCGGCGGCCCGCCTGGACGAGGCCTGTGGGAATCGTGCTTCTCGTGGCGGCCCTCGCCTTGTGGTCAGCGGGCCTCATCGGCGCCGCCGCGGCGCTGCTCGCGGCCGCGATCGCAGCGCTGCTGCTCTTCGCCGATTTCGCCGTGATCCCGACCGCGGCGGTCGCGGTCATCGTCGTGGGCGGGATCTATGGCGGGGTGTTCACGCCGACCGAAGGGGCGGCCGTCGGTGTGATCGTCATGCTCGCTCTGGGCCTCGCACAAGGCAGGCTCAGCCGCGACGGCATCGTCACCGCGCTCCGCCAGACGGCGGAGACCACGGGCATGATCTTCCTCATCCTGTTCGGGGCCGAGGTCTTCGGCGCCTTCCTGGCGCTGACCCGT
This sequence comes from Parvibaculaceae bacterium, assembly GCA_050251035.1. Classification (GTDB taxonomy): domain Bacteria; phylum Pseudomonadota; class Alphaproteobacteria; order Rhizobiales; family Aestuariivirgaceae; genus Taklimakanibacter. The sequence continues at coordinate 70,502 of JBFWNN010000011.1, read as the reverse complement.
ATGCCGACGGTCCTGGCCGATCTCATCGGCGCCTCCGGCCTGCCGCCCTATGCCGTGCTGGCGGGCATGCTCGTGATCTACATCCTGCTCGGTGCGGTCATGGACGAGCTCGCCATGATCCTCCTGACGCTCCCGGTGTTCGTGCCGATCGTGCTGGCGCTCGATTTCGGGATGGCGCCTGAGGACGTCGCCATCTGGTTCGGCATGCTGGTCCTGATCGTCGTCGGCATCGGCCTCGCGGCGCCGCCCATCGGCCTCAACGTGTTCATCGTCAGCAAGATCGCCGAAGACGTTCCGCTCACCGCCGCCTATCGCGGCGTGCTGCCCTTCGTCTGCGCCGATCTGGTGCGGCTCGTGATCGTGGCGGCGGTCCCGGCCCTGTCCTTATGGCTGGTCCATCTGCTGAACTGACCGCAGATGATGATCAGAATCCCGCGCCGAAGCGGCTCGGCGGCTCGGCCACCACTTGCGGGCCGCCCGCGGTCATCTCGAGGATGGCGAGGCCGCGCTCGATGAGCCCGTCCTTGCGGAAGCGGAAGAGGCCGTTCTGGCCCTGGAAGCCGCCCGCATCGGTGATCGCCGCGGCCGAGAAGTCGCCTTTGCGGGCGAGGCCCGAAGCGAGGCTCACCGCGTCATAGGCGAGGCTGGCGATGCGCGGCGGGTTCGCGCCATAGGCGCCGGAATATTTGCTGTTGAAGCGCTCGACCAGGTCGGGCGACACGCCGGCATACCAGCCGCCCTGCGCGATCGGCGTCGCGCGCGTCACGCTGTCGTCCCAGAGGCCGGTGCCGAGGATCGTCACCTTGTCCGGCGTGACGCCGTTCTGCGCGAGCGTGGCGCTCAAGGATCGCAGCGCCTCGCCGCCTTCCGGGATGAGCAGCGCGTCGATGGCGCGGCTCGGATCGTTGATGTCCTGGGCGATGCGCTGGGCCGCGGCACTGCCGACCTGGCTGCGCGCATAGGGCTGGGCGGCGGCGATCTGGACGCCGCTGGAACCGGCCTGGCGGTTGAGCGCCTGCTGGACGTTGCTGCCATATTGCGTCTGCGGATAGAGCAGCGCCACGCTGCGCTTGCCCTGCTTGGCGGCATAGCGCACCACATTCGCCACTTCCTCTTCCGGCAGGAAGCTCATGAGATAGGTGCCCTGGCCGGCGACGCTGCTGGCCGAGGAGAAGGCGATGACATTGGCGCGGCCCTGGGCGACGCCCTTGACCGCCTGGACCTCGGGCGCGAGCAGCGGGCCTAAGATGATCTCCGCCCCTTCATCGAGGGCGGCCTGCGCCGCGGCCCGCGCCGCGCCGGCCGATCCGCCCGAATCCTTGGTGATGAGCGTGACCCCGCCGCGGCCGGTATCGGTCAGAGCGAGCTCGGCCGCCTGCTTCATGGCCTGGGCGACACGCTTGGTCTCGCCCGGGGCCGAGAGCGGCAGGAGCAAAGCGACCTTGCGTCCGGAGGCGGCCTGCCGGGTGAGCTGCTCGCCCTTGACCCCGGCATCGTTGAACATGTCGGCCATCTTGGAATTCGTGCAGGCGGCGAGCAGCAGCGAAATCAGGCCGAGAAGCACGAAGCGCCACTGCCACAAGCCCTCACGAGGCGCTATAGATCCGGTTTGTCCGTTCAATATCCCCAACTCCACCCATGTCCGCCACATCCGCAGCCAGCCGCCGCTATAGCATAAAAGGGGTTGCTTTCGAGGCCGAAAGCCTGGCGCCCGGCCTCTATGTGACGTCGACACCGATCGGTCATCTTGCCGATATTTCGTTAAGGGCGGTTAACGCCCTGGCCGCAGCGGACGAGATACTGTGCGAAGACACGCGAGTCACGGGGAAATTGCTCCAACGCTACGGCATTAGCACCCGGCTTGTTCCCTATCATGATCACAATGCGGCGAAACTGCGACCCCGCATCCTGAGCGAGCTTCAGGCGGGCAAGGCCCTGGTCCTGGTCAGCGATGCCGGGACCCCGCTCATTTCCGATCCGGGCTTCAAGCTCGCCCGCGCCGTCATCGAGGCGGGGCTTCCGCTCCATGTCGTTCCGGGTGCCTCGGCGCCGCTGGCCGCTTTGGCCCTGTCGGGCCTGCCCTCCGACCGCTTCATGTTCGCGGGCTTCCTGCCCGAGAAGCAAGGCGAGCGCCGCCGCCTGCTCGAAGCCCTCAAGACCGTGCCGGCGACGCTCATCTTCTTCGAGAGCCCGCATCGCATAGAGGCCGCGCTCGCCGATATCGCAGCGACCCTGGGCGAGCGACCGGTGGCGGTGACGCGCGAGCTGACCAAGCTCTATGAGGAGGCCGTGCGCGGGCCCGTCGGCGAAGTCCTGGCCCGCCTCGCCGAACGCGAGACGATCAAGGGCGAGATCACGCTGGTGGTGGCGCCGCCGGGCGATGCGCCGCCGCCCGACCGGCAAGCGATCGATCACGCCCTGCTGGAGGCGGCCGCATCCATGCCGGCGGGCAAGGCCGCGGCCGAGGTCGCCCAGCGTCTCGGTTTGCCCAAGAAGGAGCTCTATGACCGACTCCTCGTCCTCAAAGACAAGAAGGCGCCATGAGCGGCGCGGGCGCTGGGCCGAGAGCCTGGCGCTGGCGGCCTTGCGCCTCAAGGGCTACCGGCTGCTGGCGCGCCGCTTCAAGTCGGGGCCGGGCGAGGTCGATCTCATCATGCGCCGGGGCGAAGTGACGGCCTTCATCGAGGTGAAGGTGAGAGCCACTGCCGATCTCGCGGTCGAAGCCGTGACCGGCCGTCAGGCGTTTCGCATCGCCGCCGCGGCGCGCATCTGGATGGCGCGCGATCCCAAGGCGGCCTTGGGCATCTGCCGTTTTGACATCGTCGCGGTCTCCCCCTACCACTGGCCGCGCCACATCCCCAACGCCTTCACCGTGGAAGATTAGGACAGATCATGAAGCTCAGAGTCGCCGTGCAAATGGATCCGATCGAGAGCATCAACATCGCGGGCGACTCGACCTTCGCGATCATGCTCGAGGCGCAGGCGCGCGGCCACGAGCTCTTCTATTATCAGCCCAAGGCGCTGGCGCTCAAAGGCCGCAGCCTCTTCGCCACCGGCCATCCCGTCACCGTGCGCGACGAGAAGGGCGATCACTTCACCCTGGGCAGCCAGGAGCGCGTCGATCTCGGCGCCTTCGATGTCCTGCATATGCGCCAGGACCCGCCCTTCGACATGAACTACATCACCATTACTCACATGCTCGAGCATATCCATCCCAAGACCTTGGTGGTGAATGATCCCAAGGAGGTGCGCAACGCGCCGGAGAAGCTCTATGTGATGGACTTCGTCGACCTGATGCCGCCGACGCTCGTCACCCGCGATCCGAAGGAGCTGGCGGAATTCCGCAAGGAGCATGGCGAGATCATCCTCAAGCCGCTCTACGGCAATGGCGGCGCCGGCATCTTCCGGCTCGCCGGCGAGGACCAGAATTTCGGCGCGCTGGTCGAGCTCTTCACCCAGAGTTTCCGCGAGCCCTTCATCGCGCAGCGCTACCTCCCTGAGGTGCGCAAGGGCGACAAGCGTATCATCCTGGTCGACGGCGCATTCGCCGGCGCCATCAACCGCGTGCCGGCCGCGAACGAGAACCGCTCCAACATGCATGTGGGCGGCAGGCCCGAGCCGACCGAGCTCACGGCGCGCGAGCGCGAGATCTGCGAAAGGCTGGGGCCCGACCTCAAGGCGCGTGGCCTCATCTTCGTCGGCATCGATGTGATCGGCGACTATCTGACCGAGATCAACGTGACCTCGCCGACCGGCATCCGCGAGGTGAAGCGCTTCGGCGGCGCCGATATCGCGGGCCTCATCTGGGATGCGATCGAGAACAAGCGGAAATGACGGCCGGCGATCCGCTGGGCCATGACATTTCGGTAGCCGACGAACTCGCCAGGCGGGGCATCACCGGCAGCCGCAACACGCGGGCCGTCGCGGCGATCGGAAGGCTGCTGGGCGATGCCGTCGATGTCCTGCGCGCTCCCTTCGCAGGCCATGAGGCGGGGAAGGGGGACGAGGCGGCGGCCATGGCTGCCGCGGCGCTCCAGTCCATGGCGCCCGGCGAACGCAAGCGGCTCGCGCCGATCCTCGCGGCGCATTATCGGGAGATGCTGACGAAGCATGAGAACAAGCGTGCCGTCGTCGCGCATGCGGTGGAAGAGCTGAAGCGGATCGCGCCGGAGGCGGACGGGGCGCGCGGCGCCGACGGTCCGATGAGCGACGATTGGCTGAATTTCTTCGCGGCCTATGCCGAAAAAGCGGCGAGCGAGAAGCTGCGGCAGACCTTCGGGCATGTTCTGAGCGGAGAGATTCGCCGGCCCGGGGCCTTTTCAGTCTTCACCTTGCGGATCGTCTCCGAGCTCGACGCCGAGTCCGCAGGCTTGTTCCAGCGCATTGCCGCGCGGGCCTTCTCCATGGATGCGACAAGCGCCGTGCCCTCCACCGTGCTCAAGCCCGAAGGCCTCAGAGGTCCGTTCCTGCATCAGATGCTCAAGCTTGAGGCTCTGGGCCTGATCCAGGAAGTGGGCGGGGACTTTTCGATCTCGACCAGCACCGCCGAGCCCGGCGCCCAGATCTGGGCGCGGTTCGGGCCGCTGCTGTTGCGCGGCGAGCTCAAGACGAAGGTCCATTTCACTCTGCCGCTGCTCAAGCTGACCGATGCCGGGGCCGAACTGTGCGCGATCATCCCGATGGATCACCATGGCGGCGCCAGGGACGTCGGCGGCTTGATGGCCAGGCGCGGGCTCGCGGCGTCCATCCATGTGATCACCGGCGTCGCCAATGGCGATGTGCATTACCGCAGGCAGGGTGAAGCGGTGAAGGCTTAGCCGCCAAATGCAACATTAGACTATGTTCGCTAAACGTTCTTGACTGTCTGGAGGCACCGGTTTACGTTGTGACAGCTCACGGGGGCCTTCATGACGGCGCATGCAACGACGGTCGCCTTCCAGGGCATCGAGGCTGTGCCGGTCGATGTCCAGGCCCAGTTCCTGTCGGGCCAGGTGCAGTTCAATATCGTGGGCCTTGCCGACAAGGCGGTGGTCGAGAGCCGCGAGCGGGTCAGGGCGGCGCTCTTCGCCGTGGGCCTGGCGCTGCCCGGCAAGCGGCTCGCGGTCAATCTCTCGCCCGCCGATCTCCCCAAGGAAGGCAGCCACGTGTGGGTCGTCTAAGGCTCCATTTGTTCATCATTGTTTACGGATGTTCATTGAAATAATTGGTCTTTTCTTTCAGCACTCGCCCATCCGTCCATTGACGTTCACCACTGTACGCGGGTCGCTTATTCGGATTATATACGACTTGGAGGTGGCCCGTGTCGAAAACGCTGAAGGAATGGCCGATCACCACGGCAAACGCTCGATCGAAGCTTGGGCCTGGTGAATATGGGCGGCGCCTCGATGCCGACAGCGCAATTTTCTATCGCAAGAGCGACCGGTGCACTTGGTTCGCGCGATGGCGCAACTGGGGCAGGGGCGCCACATACCTGCAAAATACGTTTGGCCCGGCCAACGACCTCAACGACAAGCCAATCGATGGCCTGTTCACCTTCCTGCAGGCTGAGAAGCGGGCGCGAGAAATAGTCGCTGAGGCCCGCAAAGAGGCGCAAGCCCTGGCCGCCGGTCCAATCATCACCGTGCGTGACGCGGTCGATGCCTATGCTGCCAAGCGTGACGCCACCGAGATCAAACGACAGCGAAACATCACGAGCGCCGCCTCATACCGACTGAAGAAGCACCTTCTGGGAAGGCCCGGACGCGGCAAGCGTCCGGCGATTCCGGCCGCGCCGCTGGCGGATGTCCCGTTGTACGCGCTTCGGGAAGGCGACCTGAGCGTCTGGCGCGCCAGCCTGAAGGGTATAAAGGCGACGTCGGTCAATCGTCTCGTAAATGATTTAAGGGCCGCGCTTAACGGGTCCTATATGGCGAACCGTCACCGCTTGCCGTCGGAATTGCCGTCCATCATCAAGCATGGGCTGAAGGCCGAGGAAATCGACGACGATGAGGCGGTGCCAGTCGCGCGCGAAAACCAGATCCTTGCCGATGCCCAGGTCGGCCTACTGATAAACGCTGCCCGCGAGCTGGATGGCGAACAGGAATGGGAAGGCGATTTGTTTCGGTTTGTCGTCGTGCTTGCCGCGACCGGCGCCCGTTTCTCGCAGATTGCGCGCATGAAGGTCGGCGATGCCCAAAGGGCGCATGGCCGTTTGATGGTCCCCGCCAGCCGCAAGGGGAAGGGCAAGAGCGGCCACATCGCCGTACCTGTTGGTAAGGACGTTCTCGATGCACTCCAGCCTGTGGTGACCGGGCGAAAATCTGATGAACCGCTTCTGATGCGCCGACAGTTGAGGCAGATGCCTGGTTCGATCGAGTGGCACCGCGCCGGCCGCCGGCCATGGGCGCTGGCGAAGGATTTGGGTCGGCCTTGGGGCGAAATCCGTCAGCGCGCCGGGCTTCCGGACGTGGTGCCCTATGCTTTCCGTCATTCGTCGATCGTGCGGGGCATCCGGGCAAACCTACCACTCCGACTTGTCGCGAGCTTGCATGATACCTCGACGGAGATGATCGAGAAGCACTACGCGAAATACATCGTGGACGGGCTCGAGGAATTGGCGTCCCGGGCGGTCGTGCCGCTGGTGCCCGCGGGTGACGACAACGTGATTCCGCTTTCGAAGAGCGCGAAGCGATGACGAGAAGCATGGAGATAGGTTCGCTACCGACAAGGCCGGTGATGCACCGCCGGCTTTCTCCATGCCCACTTGCGGTGCGGAGTGCCGTGCAATGGCTCAGAAGAGAACGCGATCCAAGAGCAAAAAACCGTTTACCGGAATACTCCTGAAGCCGATCGAGAGGCCGGACAGTCTGGTCATCCGCGCCATGGCGAAGAACGACCCGGACAAATTTTACGCATTGATGGTGGCCGCAAGCGAGCAGGTCAATGACCAGGAGGTCGAGCGGCTGGTAGCGTTGGCGCGGCACTATGGGGTGAGGGAGACGATACCGGTAAATGATCAGATATTCCGAACACTATTCTGCCTTGCCCGGGAATTTGTGCCCGGCTTCCAGTTTAGCGATGAGCAACCGCGTTCGCGGGGTCGCCCCGCGGGTTCGGGCCAATTGGGCGGATGGGAGTTGGTAAGTACCATCGAAGGGCTTGTAGCCAAGGGCAAGACTGTCGCCAGCGCGTGCGCGGTCTTATCAAGAAAGAATGGTCGATGGAAAGGCAGAGGGAGCCAATCGATACAGACCGCCTACTATGCGGAATTGAGGCGCCTCAGGGAGAGCGGAGCGTCATTCCAGAGCCACCCCCTTTATTCGCATCTCAGAGAAGTTTTGAAAGAGATCGAGGCGCGCGACACTCCCGAAGATGCGGCTACAAAAAATCTCGGCTAATTTCGATAGCACTTTTTTGCACTACGAAAATTCACTCGCTTTATTGATAGCGAAAATCAGCGCCTAGCTCCTTCCACGTCCGGCGTGATGCTGGATTGAATTGAGAAGGACTATGACATGCAATCTGCAATCGCTGTTGCAATGGCGCATAAGCGCATCGGCGTTTCCCGCACGAAGTTCTACGAGCTTCTCAACAAGCGGGAAATCAAGTCCGTAAAGGTCGGCCGACGCCGGCTTGTTAGAGTTTCGGACTTGGACAAGTGGCTGGAAAACCTGCCTTCGCAGACGCCAGCCGAAGCCGCCTGATCTCCCCGCACACCTCAAGCTCAAAAAGAAAAAGCCCCGCGCGAGCTTGGGGCAACGAGCGGGGCAGAAAGTGATTAATCGCTATGTTCCCTATACCCTCCACGTCGCCGGGCTTCAAGCCCAATCCGCAGGTGCCGCGACGAGTAAGATGGATTGCACGGAAGTGCTCCATTCCGATCAGCACCGCCGCCACCATCGACGCCCTCGTCTTCGGTGAGGTGCGCTGATGGGCAAGAATAACACCTCGCTCACCATCATCGCCAAGGTCTTGCCGGACGGCCTCCCCTTCATCGCGAGGGGGAGGGACGCCTGGGCTTTGATGCAGCTGTACCGCGCCGGGGCCGCCGGCTGCACACCGATCGACACGCCCGGCCCGCGCTGGTCAGGCTATGTTCACAAGTTGCGGAAGAAGGGCCTTCATATCGAGACCGTGCACGAAGAGCACGGCGGTCAGTTTGCCGGTCGTCATGCTCGATATGTGTTGCAGTCGAACGTCTCGCTGGTTGTCAAGGACGAGGACGACACGAAGGAGGCCGCCTAATGTCCGGCCACCTTCGTGTCTATGCCGAGGTTCGCGGGTACGGCGCCCGTGGCCCCAGGTATCAGGTCAAGATGAACCAGCCGAGCGGCATGGTCATCGTCAACGCCACCACCGAGCCGCTGTTCGCGGCGGCTCGGGTTCTCATGTCGAAAGGCGTCACCGGCAAGCTCCAGCTCTGGGATGGCGCTCGACCATTCCCCAGGATGACCGGCGACATCGAGCGCCTGGCCGGCCTGACGGTCAGCGAGGGCCAGGACGGCATTAGCCTCCGCAAGTATGCAGAACGCACCGCCAGCGGCGATTTCGACGCTGACCCCTCTAGGGACACCCCGGACGAAATCGGGCGTCCTGGGAGCGTTCTGCAGGGTGAGGGCGACCTACACCGTTCGTCACTGTCGCCAAGCACCAGTGAGCGCACCGCCGCCACCACGAGCCTGTCGGCCAGATCGGCGGTGCCGGCATGACCCAGCAATCTTATGCGGCTAGCCCCGTAAAGCGCTCCAGGGCCACCCAGGCCGACATGGAGGAGCGCGCCGCCTTCATGATCGACTACGCGGAGCGCCATGGACCGGTCACGGTGCGCGGCCTCTATTACCAGTGCGAAGTCCATGGGCTTCCCGGCATCGACAAGACGGACGCCGGCTATGACAAGGTGCAGCGTCAGGTTCTCGCCCTCCGGCGCCAGGGGCGCATGTCTTATGACTGGATCGCCGACGCCACGCGGTGGATGCGCAAGCCCCGATCCTATGACGGCATCCGGGCGGCCATCGAGGCGACGGCAGCGTTCTACCGTAAGAACCTCTGGAACGACGCCGACACCTATTGCGAAATATGGTGCGAGAAGGACGCCATAAGCGGGGTCATCTCGCCCATCACCGCGCAATACGATGTTCCTTTGATGGTGACGCGCGGGTTCTCGTCGGAGACCTTCTGTTTCGAGGCCATCGCTGCACGCAGTTGGGATGGGCGCCCATACCACGTCTACTATCTCGGCGACTTCGACCGGGCCGGTCGGGATGCTGCCCGTTCTCTTCGGGACAAGCTTGTCCGTTTCGCGTCCGAGAAGGGCGTAGAGGTCGTCTTCGAGCAGATCGCCGTCGATGTCGCGCAGATCACCGCCTTGAAGCTGCCGACCCGCGAGCCCAAGCGCAAGTCGCCGGCTGACCGGGCATGGCCCTATGACTTCGCGTGCGAGCTGGACGCCTTGCCGCCCGACACCATGCGCAACATCGTGGAGGCCGCTATCAACCGGCACCTCGATGCCGACCGGTTGAACATCCTCAGGACCGCCGAGGCGAGCGAGAAGGCTTTCCTCCAGAACTGGGCCGCCACCGCCATTCAATCGGGAGGCGTCTGATGGGCAAGGGGCGCAAGATCTGGGGAGGCCGTGTTGCCGGCGGTGCGCCGGTCGGTGAGCCTTTCGTCTGGAAAACGCTGGCGCTCATCACGTCCGATGCTTACCGCTTTCGCAGCATCAACTGCGCCCGTCTTCTCGATTTCCTTGAGGCCGAACACTTGAAGCATGGCGGGTCCGAGAACGGCTCCTTGGTGGCGCCCTACACCCAGCTCCAGGCGTATGGCATCGGCCGGCAGTACATCAATCCCGCGATAACAGAAGCGGAGACGAGAAAGCTCATCGAGGTGAAGCGCGGCAACCTCAAAGGCCGCGCCATGACCGACCTCAACCGATTTCGCCTGACCTATTGCTGGACCAAAGTCCGGGTGAACGGGCTCTGGGATTGGTTTCTGCCTACCGACGAGTGGAAGTCCTACAGCGAGCTGAAGAAGGAGCCGATGAGTGAAGTGACTGACGAAATCAGTTCACCTTTGTATACCTCTACGGTTCACGATCAGGAACTAGCGTCGGTATATAAAGGTATACTAGCCCTCCGCGAAGCCATTGATATTGCTGAGGGCGCCGAAGTTCACAAAGGTATACTCCCTTCTATATCTAGGGGAGGGGACCCCAACTCAACCACTCCGCCGCAGCGCGAGCGAAGCGCGCCCATCGGGAGCGCTGTAGCGAAGCTCGCGCGGGCCGCCTCTCCAGAATCCTCCCGCCTCAATGGCCCTCATCCTGGAAAATCGGCGGCATGAAGACCTCAGAAAAAATTTCGCCCCACGCCGATGACGATGAGGCTTCCGATCTTGGCACCGGTAGGATGGGCCGCTTCTACCGATCCCAACTGGGCCTCACCATCCCCTTGGTCTCGGGCAACTTCATCCATCTCGCTCGGGAGATCGACGCGCGTCTCATCGAGATGCAGCACAGCGGAGCGCCAGAGGGCTCGACGGAGAAGCTTAGGCTTGCCGGCGAAGTCTATGCCAGGCGCAAGGCGCTTTGTGAGAGCCAGCCCATCACGGATTTGGACGCCCTGATCGTCACCCTCATGGCGCGTCAGGGCCTGGAGGTCCTGCGAGATTTGCCACTCGATGACGAACATAAGCCCCATCGTAGCTACTGGTTTGACGAGGTGGCGTCAGCACTCAACGGCGTTCAGGCGCTGCTTGAAGTGGTCGCGGGCTTCTCGCTCGAAGAGTTAGGTTTCACCCTGAAAGGAGGCACACCGATCAACTGATCGGGTGGCGAAGCAGATGAGAAATTGGTATAAGACAGTCGAATTGTTCAGCATCGTGATGATGCCGAGGAGGCCCTAAGATGGACGCACGATACGGCTCAGCGCCGAATTTTCTCGCAGCAATCGATGCTTTTCGACAGGGGCGGGAAGATTCGCGCCGCAATCACCTTGCCGATCTCGCAGAGCGCACCCGCGAAGCACAAGGTCGCGCTCTAACCGGCGACACCGCCGCGCAGAACGAACTGGCACGGCTCAGCCCCGAAGCCTATATGCAGACGCGGCAGTTCAGTGACGCTCAAAAGAAGCAGTTCGTTGAGGACTTCACGCGCCGTGCTTATGCCGCCAACACGCCGCAAAAATGGCAGGCGATGATTGACGGCTATCGCGCTGAAGGCCGCTCTTTCGGTGACGGCGAAGACGCTTGGGAGAACCGCGATGCCCTAATTGCTCGCGGGCTCGATGTCGGCGACATGATGGGCATGGATCTGAGGCGGGAGGAAAGCGGGCGCGCGCAGGCGAACGCGGATCGCTCCTACGGCCTACAGGAGCAGAATTTCAAGGCTGACGAAGCCTATCGAGCCGAGCAGATCAAGATCGAGCGGGCAAAGCTCGGTGCTCAGTCGCCCGATCTTGTCGAGCTGTACGACGACAAGACCGGCCAGCCTTTCAAGGCGCGCTACAATTCGCAGACCGGCGGCTTTGACCGCGTCGGCGGGGTGAAGGCGCCAAGCGGCACCTCGTTGGAGGTCGGGCCGGATGGGCAGGTCAGTTTCACCCAGGGCATGGGCAAGCCGCTGACGGAAGGCCAGAGCAAGGACGTGGTTTTCACCACACGCGCGGCCGGCGCTCTCCAGCAGCTCGAAGAAAACAGTGATGCCCTGACGAGCCTTCCCGAGACCCTTGGCGGTCAAGTTCCGGTTGTCGGCAACTATGCGAAGTCGGCTAAATTCCAGCAGGCGGAGCAGGCAGGCAAAGAATTTCTCCAGGCTATTCTGAGGAAAGACACAGGCGCTGCAATCACGAAGGAAGAGGACGCAGAGTATGGCGTCGTCTATCTTCCTCGCCCCGGCGACAGTAAACGGGTGCTCGCTCAGAAGCGCGCCTCGCGGCGCCGTGCCCTGCAGGCGCTCAAGCTCGGGCTCCCGCCTCGCGCCATCCTCGATATGGAAAAGGCTGGCGTGGATCTGTCTGCTGCGAACAATCCGGACGAACCAAGCTCGCCCCAGACAGGCAAGACGAGGCGCGGCATTTCATTCGAGCTGGGAGAGTGAGCCATGGCGACACTGACCATTGAGGGACGGAAGGTCAAGGTATCGGACGACTTCCTCAAGCTCACTCCCGAGGAGCAGGCTGACGAAGTGGACGAGATTGCCGAACACCTGGGCATACTGCCGGGCAGCGCGACCGCTGCCACTGCAGATACGCGAGGCGGCGCATCTGGAGGTCTGACCCGGGCCGGGACTAGGGGTGTCATCAAGGGCGCCATCAAATTCGGCGCCGCGCCTGCTGACGCGCGCGAAGCCCTTGCCGGCGGCGCTCAATGGCTCAGCGATAGGCTCGGCTTCTCGCCTGAGACCGCACAGGAGGTGGCCAGCGCCATCCGGGCCGGCTTCCTGGTCATGCCGGGCGGGACCGGTCTTCCGAGTGCCGACGTCATAGGCGGCATCAACGACGCAACGCGGCCGGCACCAAATTTGTCGGACATGGTCACGGGCCAGCGCCCGCAAGCCTTCCTTGAGGAGCAGCCACAGACGACCGGCGAGCGCTATGCCGATACGGTCGGCGAATTTGTTGGCGGCTCGATCTTCGGTCCCGGCTCCATCGGCATGAGGGTGCTCAGCGGCGTCACTGGTGGCGTGGCTTCCGAGGCGGCCGGGCAGGCAACTGAGGGAACGCCAGTGGAGGATGCGGCGCGGTTCGTCGCTGGTCTTACGGGTATGGGCGCTCCTCACCTTGCTACCGGGCTTCGAAGTGCTGGGTCGCCCGCTGCCCAGCTCGATGCAAGAAACACGGCCGTCAAGAAGCTCAATCAGGCTCTGGAAGCCGACGCGGTGACGCCCCAGCAGATCACCCAGCTAGGGCCCGAAGGCATGCTTCTCGACGCTGGCCCGAATTTGCGCCGGCAGGGGCGCGGTATCTTCGCCACTCCTGGCGAGGGGGCGGAAATCATTGACCAAGCCCTAGAGCGGCGAGCCCAAGGCACGACGCCTCGCGCCTTGCAGGCGGCTGACAACGCCATGGGGTCGCGTGTCAATGCAGTCGAGCATCGCGAGCGGCTGATGCAGGCTCGCGCGGGCCAGGGCCGACCGCTCTACCAGGCGGCCTTTGGTGACGCAAAAATGGTCAACACCAATCCGGTTCTGGAGGCCATTGACGAAATTATCCAGCCCAATGTGACCGGCATGGGGCCGCAGAGCATGAGCGCTACCGGCGTCAGGCTTAAGCGGTATCGCAATCGACTCACCATGATGAATCGGGGCCAAGTGACGGACGCGCGGGCACTCCAGGGTATCTATCGGGACATTGGCGATGACATCGGTGAAGCCCTCCGCAAGGGACGTAAGGGCGAGGCTTCGACGCTGATCGGCATCAAAAAGAGGTTGGAGGCGTCGATTGACGAGGCGACGGACGGCGGCTTCTCAAGGGCAAATCAGCAATGGGCAACCGACAGCGAAATTCTCGATGCTTTTGGCTTCGGCGAGGATTTGGCCCGCAACAGCCTGACGCCCGACGAGGTCGCGGCCCGCCTCAAGACCATGAAGCCCCAGGCTCGACCGCAGGTCATATTGGGTCTTCGCAACTGGATCTATGAAGTTGTTGGTACCGCTCGGAATGACGCCGCCGCCGCGCGCGCGCTCCTTCAGCGTGGCTGGACGCAAGAGAAGCTGGGCATGGTTCTCGGCAAGGCAAAAGCCGACGAACTGGCCAAGCGCATTGGCCTTGAGCGCACCTATGCGGAGACGGATCAATTTGTTCGGCGCGGCTCGAACACCACGCCCGGCCTGTCGGGCATGGCGGAAGTTGCTGACGAGCCCATGTTCGGCGCCGGCAATCGCGAGGCCTTCGCATATGGTGGCTTCAAGGGCGTGGCCCGCAAAAAGGTGCTCGACTGGGTTGAAGGCGCCACCAACCGGATCGCTCGCCACCGAGGCGATGTCACGCGTGCTGATCTCGCCAAGATGCTGACCGCAACCGGCGTCGACCGCGACCAGATCGTCAATGTCCTGAGGAGCCCGGAAGCGCTCGAAGCCTTCAGGGGCGGAGCGGGTATTCCGTCACACGTCGCGATCAATCTGCTTCGAACGTATGCGGGCGTTTCGCCAAACAATCAGCTTCAGGGGCCAGATCGTTAGTGCATAGGCCATGCCGACCCCGAAGAGGCCAGCCAATATGCCAGGCGTCTTAGGGATGAAATAGATTAGAGCGCCGCCTGAGATGGCAGCGATGAGCAACTGAGGGACTGCCAATGCGAGGTAATATTTCTGAGCCTGGTTCATCGGTAGCGAAGCTACGCCCGATCGGGGCTCCTACGCAACAGCGGGCTCCCGAGACCGAACAGTCCCTCACCACGGCCAATCCCACCTATGCTCTCTCGGCTGAGGAGGCAAAGCTCCTCGCCGCCCGTTCTCGCCTCAAGGCCAGCCATGCCTTGCCGGCCGCCACCTTCGTTGTCCTTGATGGCGGGAAGACCGCAACCGTCGAATTTGATCACCCTGACAAGGCCGTGGCCCTTGCCCTGTACAGCGCCGCCCTCAAGACGGTCACCATCAATGAGTTGTACGGCATCCTCACCGAACTCTCCTATCTCGCCCAGAAACCGGGTGGCGCCATATGCGAGGCAAAGTTCAACTCCATGGTCCAGATGGTAGCGAACATGCGCCCCCGCGATGTTGCCGAAACCATGCTTTGCGTTCAGATGGTGGCCATCCACAAAGCAACCATGACGTACGCCGGCCGGTTGATGCATGAGGGGAACATCAAGGTTTCGGAAGCCTACGAGCGCTCGCTCAACAAGCTCGCCCGCACCTATGCCGCTCAGATGACGACGCTCAAGCAATACCGCAGCGACGGGAAACAGAAAATCGTGGTGAAGCACGTCACCGTCAATGACGGCGGCCAGGCCATCGTGGGCGATGTGACCCACGGGGGACCGGGGGAGGGTGCGCCCGAAAAGAGCGAGGCAACCGCATGAGCCCAACCGATCGCCTGAACGCCGCGCCGCGCTGCCGGGCCAAGTCGAAGCGAACCGGTAAGCCATGCCGTGCGCCGGCCCTGACCGGCTGGAAGGTCTGCCGCTTCCATGGAGCGCGAGGGGGCGCGCCGAAGGGTCCGGCAAATGGCGCCTACAGGACCGGCCAGCACACCAAGGAGGCCAAGACAGCGCGCCAGCAGGTCCGACACCTCCTGAAGCAATCCAAGGCGCTGACGGCCCTTATGCATGAGGGCGGCCCGGTCAATCTGCCGGTGCTGGCTATGGAGGACATCCGGTGACCCAAAAAGGGGTGCGCGCAACCGTCTATCACACTCCCATCCACCTAAGAAATGCATCCAAACCTATGCGACCTTCTTTCCTTGCGAGTTCCCATTCTGCATTCCTTCGCCGCTCATATTCTTCATCCGAGATTTGGGAGCTTTTACCTTCCTTAAAACGGGCTTCCCCCGCCTTGAAGGCGGCTATTGCTGCGCGGGCATCGGTCGGAGTGGTTTCAAATATGTCCGATCTGATCGCCCCTTCATCTATCCGACACGACATATAAGCCCTGGCATCGTCTCTCGATGTAAAGACCTTGTTATCGGCGGGAGCATCCTCGAATTGGCTTATCACAATGAACATGAGCAAACCCTTGTGCTTCAATCTTCAACCTACGTGGTCATTGCTCGCTACCTCGTGGAGGCGTCATGACTCATCCACCCGCCGGACAGTTCTTCCGAGCCATCATGTCCAGAATGGTGTTCTGCTCACCCTTGAGCGTTGCTATCCGAGCCCCGTTCTCGTCGGTGGCCTCATCGGATAACTGGACTTGCGAGCGCTCGGCAAGCTCCACATAGGTCTTCTTCAGCTTCACGCCGAGTTCCTGGCAGCTCCTGGCGGCATAGGCAACGTCGCTCGTAGGCGCCGGCTTGATCAGGTGCGGCGGCTGCGCGCATCCGGCCATTAAAACGATTCCAGCCGCGACCGCCAGCTTCTTCATTGCACATCCCCCGGATAACACAGGACGCTCGCGCCGCCAGTCCGGCTATAGGCGCTCCGCTTCCCACATGACCGGCCGGCCTTGTCCCGGTCATAGGGGCAGGCGCATTTGCCGCGATAGGTTGCGCGCGATGCCTTGATCGCTATCGCTTGTTCTTCGGTGACCGTCTGAACGGACGCGACTTCGGCCTCAAAGGCGGGGTCATCGATCTCGGCATGACTTGGCATGGGGTGCGCCAGCCATGCAGCAACAGCCGCGGCCCAAAGCGCCAGCCGGAATCCAGCCCGTCCCATGTGGCGATACAACTACAGATTTGACCTAAAGGCAACTGGAGGGCATTTTGTCAGGATTGTTCACAGGAGGAATGTCATGAACTGGAAGCACACCCTATTGATTTGCTGCGCAATTATTGTCGCCGGTTCGATTGCCTCGCCAAGGATGGCTGAGACGCAGGGGACAGGCATGCCGTATGCCCTGTCTAGCGCGTCATTACCGAACCTCTCGACGCAGCCGCCTGTCTGGGTGGTCCGATCAGACGGGACCGTGTACTATTGCGCTATCAGCAACACAATTCAGTGCACCAAGGGTGCTCTCCCCTGACGCGCGCCGTGTTTGGTGGTGTAGGTGCGCTCACTGGTCGCGCGACCAGTGAGGTTTGCGCGGAGCGGCGCCTCGCCGACGAGTATGATGCGGCTCAGGAGCGGGGTGAAGTTCGCGGGGCGAATGAACGCACCACTTCCAGCCCGGAAGCGGTGGGTGTCACCGACATCGGCCTCACCCACAAAGACATCCACGAAGACTGGGCCGGGATTCCGCAAACGCTCCCAGGACGGCCGATCTTGTCGGGGGCTACCCCGGTAGCCAAAATCTCCAAATCGCCGTCCTGGCTGACCCGCTACAGCGGGAAATGGTATAGTAAAGTAACCGGAAGGAGCCGCCGTTGGCAAAATGGGGGGCGTGAATCTGGTGGACGTTAAGACGCTGTGAAGCTGGCGTTGCCGGAACTATCTCTTGTTGCCCTTACAAGCGAACCTTCAAAAGCAAGAGGCAGGCGGATTTTTGAATCTACCCAATCCTCATAACGTCCAAGTGTGCTTCTCGAACCCGTGGGTGTCTTTAGGAAAATCGCCTGTGTAGGTTTCTTCATCGCGTCATTTTTTAGAGCGAGGTAGCATGTCACTGACTTAACTTCGAGTACTTTGAGTAGGCGCGCTACGGCAAGCGCTGTTAGATACATTCCCTCCATCTGCGCAACGACGTTCGGCCAATTTCCAGATGAAACTTTGCCTTTGAGTTCAACAATGTGCAAATGGGCGCCCTCCTTATTGAACGTCAAAAACGCACCGTCTGCGCACTTGCGTTGATCAAGCGCCCAGATGAGTGGCGCGCTATCATCCGCGCGAAAGGCTACGGCAAAACCGGATATGTAAATGGTAGCGACACCTGCACCCACAGGATTGCGCTCTTCGAACTGGACCATTCCATTTACTGTTTTAACCCAGTCACTATTGAATATAGGCAGGCAACGTTTGCACGCACTTATCATTCTCCCTCCGCCCCCACGCGAATTGTTTCCTTCGCTAACGCAAACAAGGTGTCATTCAAGCTTGTCACGATAAAGCCTTCCGGGCTGCGATCGACCTCATTAACAACGCTTCCCGAAGGTGCAGAGAGAAATTCGTACGCCCGAGCATGCTCTGGGTTGATCAGATCGATTTCATCATAGCCTAACTCTCTGAGAAGGTCCTCTCGTTTTGGGTGCTTATAGATCTGCATGAGATTATTGATCTGTTGCACAAAAGTATCGCTATGAGTTGTCACAGTGACGCGTATACCTGAATTTAGCAACCTGGCTATCGCGCGAGCCATTTCGCGCTGTGCTGATAAATGAAGATGCGCCTCTGGTTCCTCTAAGATAATTTGAGAGACTGTAGGCGCGCTTCTGATGGCAAGCAGTATAGGCACCATTTCGGTGACCATTGAGGATGCAACATGGAGCGGAATTGATACCTGGGTGTTCTCCGGAATATAGTTTACCTTGTAAGCCTCGGCCTCCTCATATTCGAGGTTTCCCTTCAGAATGTTTCGCTCCATCCAAGTAGTAATTTGGTTTGTCTGCCTACCTCGCGGACTGAACCCTAACGACAATCGCTGAAGGAAGTCGATGACTGGCCGAGGAAACGGTATAGGTGGCCCTTCGGGCTCAAACAACTGAGCTATCAGAGCAGGGTAAGAGAGCATGAGCCCCGTCCGAGCTGCAGGAATGTATATGGTCCCGCCTGATGCTGCTGTGCGTCCGGATTGTGAATGTCGGATGACCTCCGCAAAAATACGCCGCTGAGCTTGTCTCGTTATTTCGTCAGCTTGCATTGGCGGAAAACGATATGTGATATTGACCGATGGCTTCTTTTCAACACGCATCTGCAAGAAGGGTCTCTTCTCTCCCTCGCCAGCGGGCTGTGTTATGGAAATTCTGAAAGGCTCAAAGGACTCGGGAAGTGACAGAGATAGAGTGGTGTCTTTGAAACCTTTGAAAGCGAAAATCTCTGACAAGAAATCTGACGTCTTGTTTCGTAGTGCCTGGTTCAGGCGCTGAACTGCCTCATTCGCCATTGCTTGTGTAACTTCCAGTCGGAAGCCTTCGGCGAAGGCTGGGCGTTTGATGTCATTCCACTCAAACCGCATAGCATCTGGTTCATCCATCACAGACAATATTTGAGGAACGCTTGAAAGGGCCCACATTGCGGTCGCAAGGTAACTCTTGCCAGTATTGTTCCTCCCCACAAAGAGAACCAGAGGGGCAACCTCTACCTCTGCTGCAGTAATTTTTCCGAGATTTGTTGCGTTAAATTTCCACACTAGATCAACTCATTTAGGATTATTAACCGACAAATTCAGGTCGGAGTTCCGGAAGGCTTACAAACTATCAGCGCCGCGATAAACCCCTGAAAGCGACAACCTTGGACCCGTGCGCGGAAAAATCCCGTTAATTCCTGCAGAAACGGGTTATCTTTTCCTCAACCTCACCCCGGCCCCGCCCCCGTTCTCGGGGATGAAGACTATGCCCGCCTCAATCAATACCCGGTGGACGGCCTCGATATTGGCGCCACGCGCAGCAGGAAAGCCGTCTTCCGCTTCGATCCGTTTGACTGTCGATTCCGCCACGCCGGCCCGGTCGGCCAGCTCTTTCGCAGACCATTTCAGATAGCCACGCGCCATGCGGACTTGAGCCCCAGAAATCATCCTATATGACCCTTTTTAGCTCACTAGTGAGCTATTTTAGTTGACAATACCATGATTAGTGACCGATATTAGGTCACAAGAGAACGATTTTCAACCTCTTGTGGCTTTGGAAACGGACCATGGTAAACCAACCGCTCCCCGACTTCTCCCCCGACGCTCTGTTCTCCCCACTGGAGCTGGCCCTCCTGAACGCCAAAACCAGCGCCGAATACGTCGCGGCCTATGCGGCCCTCCATGCCGTCGCCTCGCCAGCCGAGCGCGAGCTTGAGGCCCTGGAGCGCAAGGACCGGCTGAACGCTGACGAGCTTTCCCGGCTCCACCAGCTTTCCCGCACCGTGGGGCAGGTGGCCTGACATGACCCTTCCGACCTTCATCCGCGATGATGGCGGACGCGCCGCTGCGGGCTTCAGAGGCAAGGCTGGTGATTGCGTCACGCGGGCCGTTGCCATCGCATCGGGTTGCCCCTATCGCGAAGTTTATCAGCGCCTCGCCCATGGGACCGGAACCCAGCGCAAATCAACGCGCACGGGCAGACGGGCCAAGTCGGCTCGCAATGGGATCAACACCACTCGAAAGTGGTTTCGCGAATACATGAACGCTCTCGGCTTCCGCTGGGTACCGACGATGCAGATAGGCAGCGGCTGCAAGGTCCACCTCACGGCAAGCGAGCTTCCGGCCGGGCGCCTTGTCGTGATGCTGAGCCGCCACGCATGCGCGGTGATCGATGGCGTCATTCACGACACCTACGACCCAAGCCGCGACGGGACGCGCTGCGTCTACGGCTATTACATCCTTGGGGTGGCCTGACATGGAGGTCACCGCCTATCTCCCCATTTTCGAGGCTGGCCATCTGGTCGCGCACCTCACCGTGCACATTAACCCAGCCTCGCATGCCGTCCGTTTCGAAGACAAGGACGGCAAGCGCCACGCCTGCACCGATGAGCGGGCGGCCGAAATCCTCACCGACATTCGCAAGTTTGACCGTGACAAGTGGCGCGAGATCGAGCGCCACAGCTTGGAGGGAGCACAATGAAGGACGCCTTTTTCTCACGCCGCGTGTTTCTGCGGAAAGTCGCAGAGCATGCGCCTGCCGCCGCAGCGCTTGCGGTGCTGCCCGTCGCTGCCTCTGCCGAACCGGTGGCGGCTGATCCCATCAAGGAATGCGAACGCCTCGCCGCCGAGCTGGCGAAGGCCATGCACGTCGCCACACCGGGCAACTGGAGGGTCACCCTTGATCATGGGTCCGGGTTCGTCCTGATCTGCAACGACGCATGGAGGGCGAAGGAAGAGGACAGCAGGCACATACCCGCCGACGACATGCTCCCGAAGTATCGGGAAGTCCGTGAGTTGGTCGATAAGCTGGAATGGCAGGGCTACGAGCCCCGACTGGTGCATGGTGATCTGTGCATCACCCATCCCGGCAATCCACAGGAGCCCAATAGGCTCCTTGGCCAGCTGCGCGCCTGCGAGCCCGAGCTCGTCGCCGAATATCTGACCATCACAGGACGGATCACGCCCGCCATCCCCTGAGCCCTGCAGGGCTCCACCAACAGACGGGCGAGCTAACGCCCGCTCTACCTGACCCGAACCGATATTCTCACTCAGGAGACCGCCATGCGCGTTTCTTCCAACGCTCCCGCTTTGTCCCGTCGCTCGATGATGCGCGGCCTTGCCTTTGCCCTGGCCGGCGCCTGTGTGCCGGTCGCTGCCATTGGCGGCATGACCGCCCGCAAGCTCACCGAAGCGCCGAACCGCTGCCAGCCCGGCCGCAAGCTCAAGCCCATCGAGAAGCGCTCCTACATGGTCGATGCAGCACACGGGGGCGACGGCCATGCTTGACCTTCGCCACCGCCAGCAGATCGAAGACGAGATTGAGCGCCTTATAGGGCTGCTTGATGCCGTGGACCCCGATCCCGACCTGGAGCCGAGCCTTGGCGCCGAGCTTGGCCATGCTGTCGATGCCGAGGGCGACGATTGCGACCTTGAGCCCAGCCTTGGAGCGCCGGAGATCAGCTTTGCCGGTGCAGGCATTAACCAGATCACCTGGGGCGCTGGTCCGCTCAACGACCTGGAGCATGACGACTGCGACGATGAAGAAGGCGACAACGGAATCGGGGATGACGGTGGCCTCTATCCCGACCTTCCGGCCGATTGCGGCTTTCCCGGTGCGCTGTACGGCACTTCGGTTGGATATGATTGGAAGGTCGATCCGCACAAGGTGCCGGCCAGGGACATCAATGAAGATCTGCTGGCGAGGCCGACATGACCGCGCCCGTTATTGACCTCAACGCCAAGCGGTACGCCCTCGGGTTAGACATCCCCAAGCAGCCCTTCGGCATGTCGCCCGTCGATGATCTGTCCTTCATGAAGCGCAACAAGCGCGCCGACCGGGACCATGACTATTGGGCCGTCAAGCCGACCGGCCAGTTCAAAGAGGATAACGAGACCGGCAAAAGGCTGGCGAAGGAGTTCCTGACCTACATCGGCGAATATCCCTGCGTCCGCAACGGCATGCTTTTATCCAGCATCGTTGAAACCATGCACAAGAAAGCCAAGGACGGTCAGGAATGGAGCGTGGTGAATAGGGCCTTTCTGGATTGCGTGAACAGCTACGCGCAAGCGGCGGCGACGGTCCTTGAGGGAGTGCAGCTAGGATGTTGAAGCAACTCGACGCAGACCAGAAGCTGCTCGCCCTCTATCCCCGCTGGCGCGCCGCTATGGCCGAATGGGATGCCATCAATGACCAGCTCGAGGCGGACGGCTGCAATGGCTACGTCCTGCGCCGTGGCCTTGAGAGCGTTGGCCGGGAGCGGGAGCGGCTAGAAGCGCAGATCCTCGCCGTGAGCGGCTATAGCCCGGCCGGCGCCATCGTGAAGCTGACGGCACTCCGCACCATGACACGGAACGGCGACACGGACGCAACCAAGGCGGCAATGGCCGAAGGGATTGCGGTTCTTGCTCTGGCTCATGGCATCGAGCCCTACGATTATCGGAGCGTGACATGACCGCGCTTCGGCCGGCTTCTCTGTTGACCGGGTAACATTCTACGGGTGGGTGCCGAATTAACTCGTGCGCCCTCGTCATTCATGCGATGCTCAATTCATCGTTGGCTCGTGCCCATTCACCCTACTGAGGCGCTGACGGCTGAGAGTAGAGCAGAGCTCCCGCCTTTAACCAGACCAAGGAGCTCCGCGATGCAAAAACCCTTCCCTAGATTGGGATTTTGCCGGGTGCTCCGACTATTGGGAGGCATCCATGTCCGGCGGCAAAAGACAAGTTGTCCGAAAAAGCCAGAAGGTCACGCATCTTTACACTCAAGCTGAGCGCGCGCGAAAGCTGGCCGGTGAGTGCGGCTCTCGACTGGTGGCCGACCTCTACGAACTGCATGCCAACATCTGCGAGCAGAATGCACGCCTTAAACGGCCAAGACGAAGGTCTACGTGATGGAGTGCCAGCACATGCACGGCGCTTTCAATCCTCAGGACATGGAACTATTCGGCAAAGTGGTGGACGAAGCCTGCCTAAAGCTCAATTGCGATGAAGCTTTAAGAGGAAATGTAGCGGCGCGGGTCCTATCGTTTGCGGCAGACGGGACGCGCGATTACGAAACCCTGCTCGCCATCGCGATTGGCAAGGTGCCGAACTAGATCGCGGTTTTAAGTTTGGCCAACCGGCTCACCGCATGGCTGAGACAGCGCCATACGCTTGGCCTGACCGCCCGATGCAAGAGGAATACCTACCTGTTGACTCTCCCCTGGCTTCGGAGGCACCCTAGAACAAATAGGGAACTCTGGAGCTTGTCATGCGTACCGAAATCCAGGCCGAGCAGGTGCGAATTGCCACCGCCACCATCTTCAATCAGACGCGTTCCGATGCTGAGCCGGCTGCTGATTTCTATGAGCTGGGAGACGAGGAAAGCTCCAAAGAGGACCGGCAGGCGTGGAAGGCCATCGAGACGGCCGTGCAGAAGCTCCCGGCCGATGCCTTGGCCGCCCTGGTCACGCTGCTCGATGACCGGGAGAGGGCTGCGGATCAGGGTTACGTCAGGGGCCTGGTCCTGGCCGCCCGTGTCGCCCATCGTCGCTGGCAGACGGAGTTGGCGCGCGACCTTTTGATTGAGGCCGGCATCAAGAGCCTGGACGATTTGAACGCCAGCGCCGCCAACAGCGACGACATCATTGAGTGCCGCGCGATATTCAAGGACTGGACGCCGTCGCAGGAACAGGTCTGGGCAGCCAAGCGCCGCATTCATCCGATGCCTACGGGCGTTGCCACCCCGAGAGACGTGTCATGCCAATGACCTTTTCGGAGCGGCAGCACTTTATTCAGATCCTCGCACAGGCGCGCAACCTCTCCATCGCCTGTGAGCGGTCAGAGCCGCACGGCTCACCGCTTCGGAAACGATGCGAGGGCATCATCCGCCGCGTCGATGATGTCGCTCAGGAGCTTGTTGGTGACGCGGGCTATTTCCATGTGATCGAAGCGTAAGGAGTACAGCGATGGTGAATCTCGAAAGCCGAGCTTATTTCAAAAAGGAATTCATCGGCAAAGCGAATGTCGAGCCCGAAGATGTGATGGATGCTGTTGCCAACATCTATCAAGATGAGCTGGGCATCCACCTGGAAGACGAAGCCTTTCAGGATATGTGGAAGAGCATCGGCGAGCTGTATGAGAAGCACAAGGTCCATGCGAGGGACGATGACGAGCTCGTGGACAAGATGCTTGAAGACCTGTCCGCTCCTGCGGCCTCCAACGACAACCAACGGGCAGCTCTCCATTGAGCGCCCATGCTTCGCGGCCCGTCAACCTTCAGCGCCAAGCGGGCGAAACGTGACGCCATCACGCTCGCCGAGGTTCAGCAATTCAATCTGCGGCTCGTCCTGGAATGCCAGGGCTGCGGCCACAAGAGAGCGATGGACGCCGGCAAGCTGCTGGTGAGGTGGCCACCAGAGACGACGATGAAGCAACTCGCCAGTCGGGCGCGCTGCAAGAACCGCGGATGCAGAGGCCGATCAGGAGCGGAAGTGCTGTTCTGCATGGGTGACCGGAAGGATGATTGGTGGCCGCAAGTGCCGATCATAAGGGGGAGATGATGGCTCGCGGGCGATGGACCAGATGGGGGCGTGGGAGTTGCGAAGGCTATTCGCTCGAGTTCGGCGGTCTCATCCACTTCTCGGTCGTCAGGCATTCCGGTATTGGACCGGCGCCGGACTATTTCGAGCTGACCTCGCATACCCGCAGGATCGACAGCTTTCCGACCGCAAGGGACGGCATGGCCTATGCCGAACAAGAGCTTGAATCAGGAATGCAGGCCGTGCTTCATGATTGGGCGATCTACCAGCAGAACAAGGCCAAGAGTCGGAAGCCCTGAAAAATGTGCAACACCTATAATCTGCGCGGCAACATGAAACAGCTCGCCTTGTTCTCGAATGCCGAGCCCCCTCCGGACATCGAGATCAACTACGAGAGCATCCACCCCGACTATGTCGCGCCTGTGATCCGCAGATCGCCGGCCACCAGCAGATTAGAAATCACCATGATGCGATGGGGGTTTCCGCCCTTGCCCGGCCGGCGCGAGTTCATGACCAATGCCCGTTCGCTCAGCATGTCATTGTGGAAGCCATGGCTTGGCGTCGAGAACAGGTGCCTTGTGCCGGCAACGAGCTTTGCGGAGTGGACGCCGGAGCCGAACCCGGAGACAGGGAAGAAGGAAACGGTCTGGTTCGGATTGAACAGCAACCGCTCGCCCTTCATGTTCGCCGGCCTATGGCGCGAATGGGCCGGGACACGGGGCACGAAGAAGGCGCCGGTTGAGGGAACGCACCTACTCTTCACCTTCCTGACGACCGAGCCGAACAGCATTGTGAAGCCCATCCACTCTAAATCGATGCCGGTCATCTTGCGTGACATCGAAGAGTGGAATGCCTGGCTCACGCTGCCGGCGGAAGAGGTGAAAGACATGCAGAAGCCGTTGCCCGATGATGCAATTCAGATTGTGGCGCGGGCGGCCAAGGGCGATTGAAGGTGACGACCCTTACATTCAAAGAAGCGCCAGAAGAAGACCAACAATCGCCACTAGAGTACCAGCGAGACCATATACGTGCTGATGTTTTCGGAAGTGCTGAACCGCTCTATTGACAATGCTGAGGCCATATGACGGACTTGCGGCCGTCATAGCCTCTTGAATCGTCTTCCGTTGGGCAGCTCCATCTAGTCGCCGCGTTTCCGATACGGATAATCGCAATTCTGCACGATAGAACATAGTCGTTTTGACTGTCTCTCTGTGCCAATCGAACTGGGGCTTTTCGATCTTGATGAAATGATCGACATTTGGACGGATATACCACCTGCTTTCGATGGCGCCCCGTAGTAGGCGATTTTCCTCAATGGCGTCGACCAATGTTTTGCCTAGGGGACGGTTCGTGGGCCAGAACAGATAATAGGCGCATTCAGGTTCTGTCCACATTAGCTCGATCAGGCTCTCAAGTTCGTCTCCATCGATCTCTTCATCGCGTATTTCTCTCAGCTTGCTCTCGGTAAAAGTCTCCCAAACAATGTCGGGAAAGGGCCATCGCGGTATGTCTTTTTTATCTGTCATCTTACTCTGTCAGAGCAGTTCTTTCACCTATAAGGCGCCCGCCAGCCGGCAGCCCTCGCCTCAGCCTCACTGCAAAACCACCGCTCACCCTTCGCCGGATCAATCCGGGTCCTCGCATAGTGCTTCGACCAAGGCGCGTGATAGATTCTCTCGCCCTTCGCGTTGATGTTGCCCTTGATCGGGCATCCTTGCGTGGTCGTCGCGAGCTTTGAGGCGGTCTCCCAGCGCCGGGCGCGGTACTCCCAAGGCGGCTGGGTCTTCGATTGCCATATGCCGATCCGCTTGGCGCGCGGCGCCTTCTCCAAGCCGACATAGTCGGTCGAATACTTGATGAAGGCCCAGGCATAGCCGGCCGCCACCAAGCTGGCGCCGATGTCGGGGAAGCCGTCTGTCGAACAGCGGGCAATCAGCCGGCCGTACTGGTCCATCTCATGACCGGTGCATGTGACCGTCTTGCCGTGGGTGACGGCCTGGAGCGCAGCCACCGCCGCATAGGAGCAATCCCAGGTGCCTTTCGGGAGCTGGCACTTCTGGCTGGTCTCAGGGGCGTCGATCCCATGAATGCGGACCTCTTGGCCACCGACCAGCAGGGTGTCACCGTCGATCACAATGGCGGGGCCGGAGACCGTGGCGGCCTGGGCGGCCGGCACCAGCAGACAGAGAGCGAGAGCGACAAGAGCAGGGTGCATGGACGCCTTGAATGTCGCTATAGGCTCGGTTTCGCGGGTGCGACCCAAGAAATCATTGGGTGAACCAGCAGAAGCAGAAGCGCCCCCACCGCCATCATTGCAATGCCACCCCATATCGGCCCTTCTCCTGTATTGTACTCATAGATGGCTTGGCGCATGCCCCGGAGGAAAAGGCCGCCGCCAAGAGCGATTTGGGCCACCAGGACTATCAATTGCCAGGACATGAGTGCAGGTTAGATCATGCGGCGCTGGGTGCGACAACCTGTCTTGAACAGGATTTCCTCCTCGTCAAAGCCTTCTGTGGGGGAGGCATTGGTTGCCTCCATACACCGGGGTTTATTCGACTAGTATTCGATCACAACATCTAAGTATTTGATTTTATTACACATCATTGCACATTATCCTGCCCAAGGAAGGCAGCCACTATGACCTGCCGATCGCCCTCGCCGTGCTGGCGGCCTTGGGCGTGCTGCCGCAGGACTTCCTCAACCGCTATCTGGTCTTGGGCGAGATGGGACTCGACGGCGCGCTCGGTGCCGTGACCGGCGCGCTGCCCGCCGCCATCGCCGCCCATGCGCGGGGCCTCGGCCTCATCTGCCCCATGCCGTGCGGGCCGGAAGCCGCCTGGGCGGGCGATGAGGTCGACATCCTGGCGCCGCACACCATCATTCAGGTCCTCAACCATGTGAAGGGCACGCAGATCCTGTCGCGCCCCAGGCCCGGCATGGCCGAGGAGTGCCAGGCACTGCCCGACCTCAGGGACATCAAGGGCCAGGAGGCGGCGAAGCGCGCCCTCGAGGTGGCGGCCGCCGGCGGCCATCATCTTTTGATGGTCGGCCCGCCCGGTGCCGGCAAGTCGATGCTGGCGCAGCGCCTGCCCTCGATCCTGCCGCCCATGGCGGCGCGCGAGATGCTGGAGACGAGCATGATCGCCTCGCTCGCCGGCGCCCTGGCCGAAGGCAAGCTCACCCGCAAGCGCCCCTTCCGCTCGCCGCATCATTCGGCGAGCATGCCGGCGCTGGTCGGCGGCGGCGTCAGGGCCAAGCCGGGCGAGATCTCGCTCAGCCACAATGGCGTGCTGTTCCTCGACGAGCTGCCGGAATTCCAGCCGCGCGTGCTCGAGGCCTTGCGCCAGCCGCTCGAGTCGGGCGAGACGCAGGTGGCGCGGGCGAACTACCACATCACCTATCCGGCGCGCTTCCAGCTGGTCGCGGCGATGAACCCGTGCAAATGCGGCATGGCGGGCGAGCCCGGCCATGTCTGCGCCAAGGGTCCGCGCTGCGCCGGCGACTATCAGGCGCGCCTGTCGGGCCCGCTCATCGACCGTCTCGACATCCAGATCGAGCTCGGCGCGGTGCGCGCGTCCGATCTGGCGCGCCCGGTCCCCTCCGAAGGCAGCGCCGAGGTGGCGGCCCGGGTCGCCGCGGCGCGCCAAAGGCAGCGCGAGCGCTTCGCGAAGCTCAGCCTTGCGCATCTGGCCACCAATGCCCAGGCCGACGGCACGCTCCTGGACGAGATCGCGGCGCCGGACGACAAGGGCTTGCGCCTCCTGCACGAGGCGGCAGATGCGATGGCGCTGTCGGCGCGCGGCTATCACCGCGTGCTGCGCGTCGCGCGCACGCTCGCCGATCTCGACGGCCAGGAGCGCGTCGGCCGCATTCACATCGTCGAAGCCTTGAGCTACCGCCAGAAGCTCGCCGCCTTCCGCCAGGCGGCGTGACCGATGCTTCCTGTCGGATACATGGCGAAGGTCGTGGAAGATCGACCCGACTGGCTCGGAGCACCGGGAGTATGGGATATCTATTCCGTCAGCGGATGTGTGTCGCGCTGCTTCGCCGACTATCACGACGAATGGAAGCACAACGGATTCGGGCTGTTCGATTCGGTCGATATCATCGAGCAGGTCGCACGCAAGAAAGCGATCGATCTCGGGGATGCTAAATTCTTCTACTACGAAGTCTATGAATGGCAATTCGATGAGGACGGCAATGAGGGCCCGGTGCCGGTGCCGGATTCTCCCGTCACCGACGTGAAGATGCCGGAAGAGAAAACCCTCGAAGGGTTCGATGTCGTCACGTTCTACGCGGGTTCCGATCCTGAATGTTCGCCGCTTTCATGCAATGGCCTGGCGAGAGAGCATGAAGTCAATCGGCATTGCCTGCTCGCATCGCTCGAGGAAGCAATTGCGCATCTGAAGAACGGCGTTTTCAAAGATTCCGAGCCTGGGCCTTATCGGATATTCGCGGTTTATTCTGTGCGGGCCGGAGCTTCGTGAAGCCAGAGCGGTTCTCCTTCGGCCGAATCTCGGCTATGATCCGATTCCGGCACGGCCCATGCCTCCCCCCTCCATCGGGACAGCATCATTCATGCGGGGCCATATCGATTTCCGAACCGACTGTTCGAGCGCGCAACATAAGGAGGGAGTGTGACCGAGGCTCGCACCAGGAGGTTTGAGATGAAATTGTCCGCTCCCCTTTATCGGCTGAAGCGCCAAGCCCGGCTTTTGGCGCGCGCCAAGGGCCTGCCGCTGCATGCGGCGCTCGACCAGATGGCCGCCCGCGAAGGTTTTGCCAGCTGGAGCCTGCTCGCGGCGAAAGGTGCTCCGGCCCTCAGGGCGCGCGACCTCCTGGCGAGGCTGAGGCCCGGCGATCTGGTGCTGGTCGGCGCCCGCCCCGGCCATGGCAAGACGCTGCTCAGCATCGAGCTCATGATGGAAGCGATGAAAGCCGGCCGCCGCGGGGCGTATTTCACGCTCGAAGGCACAAGGGCGGATGTGACCAACGCCTTTCGCGCTCTCGGCGCACAGGAGTCGGATTTCACGACGCGGTTCGCCTTCGACAATTCCGATGCGATCAGCGCCGACCATATCATGGCACAGATGACGTCGGCGCCGCCAGGCACCCTCATCGTGGTGGACTATCTGCAGCTCCTCGACCAGAAGCGCGACAAGCCGGAGCTGATGGTCCAGATCCGCGCGCTCAAGTCATTTGCGCGGGAGAAAGGGCTGACCCTCCTGTTCATCTCGCAGATCGACCGGTCCTTTGACCCGCTGAAGAAGCCCTGCCCCGATCTCGACGATGTCCGTCTGCCGAATCCGCTCGACCTGGCGCTCTTCGACAAGGCCTGCTTTCTGCACCAGGGGGAAGTCCGGTTCCGCGAGTCGCGGCCACCGCTCTGACGGCGGCGGGCGCTCATTCGGGCGGCAGCTTTTGCGCGAGGAAGGCGAGGATCCGGTCCACCACCTCGCGGTGGATGTCCGCGCGCCCGCGCCCGCCGCCATCCGTGCACACGATGCCTTCGCCCGGCGCCTCGTCCTCGATGAGGTTGATGGCGCCGGGCTTGCAGATCTGCAGGAAGCTGAAATGCAAGGCGCCTTCGATCTCGGCATAGGCCGTCGTCGCCTGGGGCAGATGCCGGGCGAGATAGCGCGAGTCCCGGTTGGTGGCCGCGACCGCGGCCTTCCTTGCCGCATCGGCGGCGATGTCCGCGCCGGCGGCGATGACCAGGACAGGCGTGCCCACGGAAGCGAGGCTTTCCGGCGTGAAGCCGCGGGCGGGACCGAGATCGAGCGCCACCACCGCGCCCACCCGTGCATCGCGCAGGTCGCCGGCCAGCTGTTCGGTGGCACGCGCATCCCGCCCGATGCCGAGCTCGGCAAAGAGCGTGCAGGCCACGGCGCCGAAACGCGCCACGCAGTCGTGCATCACGAGCCGCGCGTCGAACCGGGCGCCGGCGAGCTCCGTGACGGTCCAGCCGCCGAGCGAATGACCAATGGCGGCGATGCGCCGGCCGTCGATCCACGCGCCGCGCTCGTCGAGCAGGGCGTCGATGACGCGGCTGACATCGCGCGGCCGGTCCCATAGCCTTGCCGCCTTGCGCGGATCCCGGTCGAATGTCGTCGTGCCGGGATGATCGGGTGCCGCGACCACATAGCCTTTTCGCGCGAGCGCGGCCGCGAGCCAGCTCAGATTGCGCCAGCTGCCGCCATAGCCATGCGAGAGGAGAACGAGAGGGTGGCGGCCGCCGGCCGGCTTGGCCTCCCTGATGGCGGCGACGCCATGGAATACCGGATTCTCGGCGACGGTCGTTTCAGGGCGGGCATCATCGGTCGGATACCAGAGCGCGCCGGCGAGCGGCCGGCCGGCATCTTCCAGGGCGATCTCCCGGAAGCCGACACGGTCATCGGCGCGGGCGTGCGCCACGGCGAACGTGGCAAGCAGCGTGAAGGAGAGAATGAATCTGAACACGAGAACCTCCGGGAATGGAGCGGCTTTCCTGGCGCAACGTGGCCTCGGGCGAGACCTCGAACATGATCGAGGTCGTGCTAAACTCCCACGATGGGCAGGATGCGAGACAGCCATGCGTCCTTCGACGCGCGTCCGGGCACGCCGATCGGCGATGTCCATGCGGTGCGCAGCCTGCTGGTCGCCGCCGCCAAGGCGCGCCGCGATGTGAGCTATGCGGAAGTGCTGATGGAGCTCGGCCATCGCTTCAGCCGTCCCAAGATGCGCGCCCTCTGCCGCACCTTGGATGCGATCGACGAAGCGGGCCGGGCCAAGGGAGAACCCGAGCTCGCGGCCCTCGTGGTACGTGAATCCGACCGGCTGCCGGGCCAGGGCTGGTGGGTCGGGAAGGTCAATCGCCTGGGCTATGAAGGGCCCTGGACGGGCAAGGATGCGCTCGCCTTCGTGCGCAGCCGGCAAAAGCTCGCCTTCGATCATTGGGGCGCGTGAGACGCCAGGAACCAAAAGGTACGTACTTGCGAATGGCTTGCCGTCCCGCCATGCGTGACGGGACGTTATGAAACAAGGGATGCAAGCCGCAAATGAAAGCCATGATACTCTGCGCGAGCCCGCGGCGCGCCGGAAACTCGGCCACGCTCGGCCAGGCGGTCGCCGAGGGCCTTGCGGCGGCGGGCCACGAGGCGCATGTGGTTCATGCCGACGACGCGCTGTCGGCCTTCCTCCGGGATTGCCGGACATGCCGCCGGCCGGATGGCGAATGCGCGATCGCGGACGGATTTCGCCGCGTGTTCTTCGAGACGTTCCTGCCGGCGGACGGTTTTGTCGCCGCTACTCCGGTCTATTGGTACGGCGTCTCGGCGCAGCTCAAGGCGTTCTTCGACCGCATGTTCTGCTATGTGGCGGCGTCGCATCCGCGATCGAGCGAGGTGGTGGAGCGGATCAAGGGCAAGCGGATCGGGCTGGTGCTGAGCTCGGAGGAGACGTTTCCGACGGTGGCCCAAGGCCCGGTCCACCAGATCCAGGAATTCGCCCGCTATACCCGCTCGACCTTCGTGGGCGTGGTCCATGGCTATGGCAATTCGCGCAGCGACGTGGCGCGCGATCCCGGCGATCCGATCGGTCGCGCCCGGCGCTTCGGCGAGACGTTTTTCGCCGCGCATGCCAGCGACTATCAGATCGACACGCCGCGATCCGGCCGCGTCTGGGGATAGGCGGCATCATAGGCTTCGCGCGCCCGGTCGAGCGAGGGGAAGTTGCGCTCGGCCCAGCGGTCCAGGGCGATCAGCGTCTCGCTCAAGGAGGCCCCGATGGGCGTCAGCCGATATTCGACATGAAGGGGGACGGTCGTGCGCTCGCAACGCGCGACGAGGCCGTTCCGTTCGAGCTCCTTGAGCGTCTGGGTCAGCATCTTCTGCGAGATGCCGTCGATCTTGCGCAACAGGGCGCCGTTGCGCACCGGCCCCGAGGCGAGCGCCGACATCGCCAGGATCGCCCATTTGCCCGAGATCAGCTCGAGGGCATGCCGCGCGGAGCAAGACGCGTCGAACACGTCGGGCACGGTGGCGCCGTTTTGCGGCTCGCGGGATGATGCAGGCGATGTCATGAGAAGCCTCGGGAGGG
Organism: Parvibaculaceae bacterium; assembly: GCA_050251035.1. Lineage (GTDB taxonomy): Bacteria > Pseudomonadota > Alphaproteobacteria > Rhizobiales > Aestuariivirgaceae > Taklimakanibacter. The sequence goes on along the minus strand of JBFWNN010000011.1, from coordinate 38,114 downwards.
AAGCACGGACGATGGCAGCCATTCTCGGTCAATCGATGCGAGGTGTCGACCCGTTTCACTCGGCCGAGAGTCAGGTCGCGACATCCGCCGGCCGGTGCAGGCCGACACCGAGGATGACGAGGGCGATCCCGGCGAGATCGGCAGGACCTGGTATCTGGCGGAGCACGAGGGCGCCGGTCACCGCGGCGATGGCCGGCAGGAGGGTGAGCATCAAGGCGAAGCTCGCGCGCGGCAGGCGCGCCATCGCCAGCTGGTCGCAGATATAGGGGATGACCGAGGAGGAGACACCGACGCCGATGCCGGCGAGGATGAGGAGCGGATGGGCGATGAGCTTGGCGACGTCGGCAAAGCCGAAGGGCGCGGCGAAGAGGAAGGCGGCCGCCATGGCGGCGCCGAGCCGCGCGATGCCCGAGGCGCCGCCTTGCCGCGCGATGGCATGGCCGACGATCACATAGAGCGCGAAGAGGAGAGCATTGGCGAAAGCGAAGGCCAGACCAGCGAGATCGCCCGAAAGCTCGACGCCGATGAGCAGGAGCACGCCCGCGACCGCGAGCCCGAGCGCCAGGATATTGCGCACGCTGCGCAAGCCGATGAGCGCCACCGCGATCGTGGCGGCGAATTCGATCGAAGCGACGGTGGCGAGTGGCAGCCGCGCGATCGCCAGATAGAAGCAGATGTTCATGGCCGCCAGGATGAGGCCGAGCAGCAGGATCAGCCGGCGCGCCGGCGCCGGCGCCTGCCCGAGCGTGCGCCAGGGCGGCAGCCACACAGCGAAAATGAGGGCGGCCGAGGCGATGCGCAGCCAGGCGACGCCCATGGGCGACATCTCGGCGAAAAGCAGCACGGCGAAGGACGGCCCCAGATAGTGGAAGACGGCGCTGATCAGGAAATAGACATGTGGCGGGAGCGATACTGACGAACGGATCATGCCGGCAGGATGGCGCGCTTGGTGGCATTTTGGACTATTATCCGGAGCCAAATCTGATAAAATGTATCGTGTTCGGAGGTCAAAATGAAGAATAACCGACGAATAAACGGGGTGAGTCTCGACGCCACGGATCACAAGCTCCTCACGGCCCTCTCCGACAATGCCCGCATCTCGCTCGCCGATCTCGGCCGGGTGCTCGGCATGTCGCCGCAAAGTGCGGCCGACCGCTTGCGCCGGCTCGAGGATGTGGGCGTGATCTCAGGCTTCACCGCGAGGCTCGATCCCGAGGCCCTCGGCCTCGCCGTCGGCGCCTATATCCGCGTGCGTCCGGCGCTGGGCGAACTGCCGCGTGTCGCAGGCCTGCTCAAGGACATCCCGGAGATCGTCGAATGCGACCGCATCACCGGCGATGACTGTTTCATCGCCAAGGTCTTCGTGCCGCGCATCGAGGATCTCGAGCGGGTCATCGACCGGCTCATCCCTTTTGCCCAGACCAACACCTCGATCATCCAGTCGTCGCCGGTCATCCGCCGCGCTCCCAGATATTCCTGACGTTACGCCTGGATCATGGTCAAATCAGCCCGGTCCGGACTCGAAAAACGCGCCGCTGTTGCAAATTTACTCTTTATTGACGCTCACTTCAGCCGGTAGGCTTTTCCTAAGACGCCTGTGCGAAGAAAAAGGTTAACAGGCGTCGGAGCGAAGGCGGCGGGCCCATGGCGGCAAGCGGAAAACAGGAGGAATCGAGCGATCGGACGGCCGCGGTGACCGCGGCGCTGGGCGTGCTGGCGCGCCCGGGCATCCGTTTCAGCCCCTGGCAGTTCGCCGCCGGGACCTTGCTGATGGCCGCGGGCCTCGCCGCCGTCATCGGCGTGATTTTCGGCGCCGACGGCCTCGCCAGGGCCTGGGTGCCGATCGGCCTGTTCCTGACCGCGATCGTGGCCCTTGCCGTCTATTTCGGCCGGCGCGCGTCCGACATACGCCGCGAGAATGTCGAGGCCGTGCTCAACATGCTGCAGCTGGCGCGCGCCGAGGCCGAGGCCGCGAGCCACGCCAAGAGCCGGTTCCTCGCCGCCACCAGCCATGAGATCCGCACGCCGATGAACGGCATCATCGGCATGAACGGCCTGCTGCTCGACACCGATCTCAGCCCCGAGCAGCGCAACTATGCCGGCGCCGTCGACGCCTCGGCGCGCTCGCTGCTCTCGATCATCGACGAGATCCTCGACATCTCGAAGATCGAATCGGGCCGTGTCGCCCTGGCGCCGGACTGGATCGATCCCCTGGTCCTCGCCGAAAGCGTCACCGAGCTCCTGGCGCCGCGCGCCCATGCCAAGGGCATAGAGATCACCTGCTCGGCCGCGGCCGACCTGCCGCCGCGCATCCTGATCGACGAGCTGCGCCTGCGTCAGATCCTGCTCAATCTCGCCGGCAATGCCATCAAATTCACCGAAGCGGGCGGCGTCGCGATCAACCTGTCGGCGGGCGCCTGCGCCACCGACCCCGAGCAGATCACCTTCATCGCCGCGGTCGCCGATACCGGCATCGGCATGACGGCGGAAGAGCAATCCCGCATATTCGAGGAATTCACGCAAGGGCGTGACGACACGGCCCGGCGGTTCGGCGGCACCGGCCTCGGCCTCTCGATCTCGCGCAAGCTGGCGGAAGGCATGGGGGGCGCGGTCACGGTCGAGAGCGCGCGCGGCTCTGGCTCGACGTTCCGCGTGATGCTGCCCTGCGTGAGCGTGCGTCATGAAGGCCGCAGCGAACCCTTGAAGGGCCGCGTCTACGAGCTCGCCGTGCCGGCGGGTCCGACCTTCGCGAGCCTCGATGCGACGCTGAAGGCGCTCGGCGCCGAGACGCGTCACGTGGCGAGCGAGACGGAATTGCGCCAGGCCTTGCGCAAGGCGCACTCCGCCAACGGCCTCATCTGCGATTCGAGCTTCGCCGCGACGCTCGCCGTCTGGCGGGCGACGCATGAGCGCAAGCGCCCGGCGGGCAAGCCCATCTTCATCCTGCTGCAGGCGGAAGAGCGCCGCGCCCTGCGCGATTTCCTCTCGGTGCCCTTCGCCGGCTATCTGTTGAAGCCGCTCAGGCGCGCGACCTTGCTGCGTCAGCTCCTGCAATCGGACGACCAGACGATCGCGAGCGCGGTCAAGGACCTTAGGCGCATGACGTCGGCCGAGAAGAAGGCGGCCCGTCTCAACATCCTTCTCGCCGAGGACAATCCGGTCAATGCGCTCCTCACCCGCACCTTGCTCGAGAAGTCCGACCACTCCGTTCACCATGTGGTCAATGGCCGTGCGGTGCTGGACTACATTGCCGGGGGCGGCCGGCCGGACATCATCATCATGGATGTCCAGATGCCGGAGCTGGACGGGCTCGAGACGGCGCGCCGCCTGCGCAAGGGCGATCTCGTGCCGGACATTCCGATCCTGGCGCTGACCGCCAATGCGAGCGCCGCCGACGAGGCGGAATGCCTGGCCGCGGGCATGAGCGGCCATATGGCGAAGCCCTTCGACCGCCAGGACCTCGATGAGGCGATCGCCGCCCTGACCGCCAAGCGCCCGGCGGCCTGAAGGGCGATTCGCGGGAGGCCTGCCGCAAGGTGATACGCTTCCGGGTTCGGGACACAAGCGCGTGATCGGGAAAAGAACACCGGTTTGGTCCGGTATGTTCGCGATTTGGGGACCTTTCATACGGATTGTTACAATTCAGGGCCGAACTTTCCTTGTCCGGCGGTCTGTGGCACTGTGCGGGGGCCGGCGACGGGCCGGTTTGCGGAGGCAGGGCTTGATGGCCGTCTATTCTCTGGCACCTAGCCCTCGCGGTGGGGCAAGGCAGGAGGACATTGTTCCAGGCTTCGTGCTCGGCACGCGGGCCGATCTGACCGTGAGGCTCGCCGACGGCGCGGCCGATGTCGAGGCTGCACAGCATCTGCGCTATCGCGTCTTCTATGAGGAGCTCGAAGCCAAGCCCGATGCTCAGGCTCTGGCGACGCGGCGCGACGCCGACCGCTATGACGCGATCTGCGATCACCTTCTGGTGGTGCGCAAGGGTTCAGCGACCGGGCCGGACGAGATCCGCGTCAATGACGGCGAGATCGTCGGCACCTACCGGTTGCTGCGCCAATCGGTCGCCGAGCGCAACGGCGGCTTCTACACCCAGGACGAATTCGACATCGCGCCGCTGATCGCCCGCCATGGCGGGCTCAAATTCCTCGAGCTCGGGCGCTCCTGCGTCCTGAAGTCCTATCGCACCAAGCCGGTCGTGGAGCTGCTCTGGCAGGGCATCTGGAACTATGTGCGGCTCTATGATCTCGACGTGATGCTGGGCTGCGCCAGCCTCGAGGGCACCGATCCCTCCGCCCATGCGATGGCCCTGAGCTTCATGGCGCAGAATTCCGCAGCGCCGCCCGAGTGGCAGGTGACGGCCCTTCCCGAGCGCAAGGTCGAGATGAACCTGCTGCCGCCCGCCAAGGTCGATGCCAAGCGGGCGTTGCGCATCCTGCCGCCCCTGATCAAGGGCTATTTGCGGCTCGGCTGCTATATCGGCGACGGCGCGGTGATCGACCACCAGTTCAACACCGTCGACGTCCTGATCGTCCTGCCGGTCTCGGCGATCCATCCGCGCTACTTCTCCTATTTCGGCCAGCCCGGCGAAGATCCGCTCGCCTCATCGTGAGCGGCAAAGCCGGACTTCACCCATGAGGGCCAGGTCAAGGCGATCGCGCGCTCCAACATGTGCGACATCTCCCTCCGGCGCGCGTGCCGCGCGGCGGAGGGAGGAAATGGCGCGTTACGGCGCTACCGGTTGATGTCGTAGGCGGCGATCGCGGCTAGGTTGACGATGTCGGTCGCGGTCGCCGACATTGAGGCGATCTGCACCGGCTTGTCGAGGCCGGTGAGCAGGGGGCCGACGACCGTGACGCCGCCCAGCTGCTGCAGCATCTTGGTCGAGATCGAGGCCGAATGCGCCGCCGGCATGACCAGCACATTGGCCGGCCCGGTCAGGCGGCAGAACGGATAGAGCGCCATCGCCTCGCGCGACAGCGCCACGTCGGCGCCCATCTCGCCGTCATATTCGAAATCGACATTGCGCTTGTCGAGGATGGTCACCGCGTTGCGCACATATTCCGAGCGCTCGCCCTTGGGATAGCCGAAGGTCGAATAGGACAGGAAAGCGACCTTGGGCTCGTAGCCGAAGCGGCGCGCCACGCCCGCGGCCTCCTGCGCGATGTCGGCGAGCTCCTCGGCCGAGGGCAGCTCGTGGATCGAGGTGTCGGCGATGAACACGGTGCGCCCGCGGACCAGCGCCATGGAGACGCCGATCGGCTTGTGGCCGGGCCGGTTGTCGATGGCGCGCCGGACATTGTCGATGGCGACCGAGAAGTTGCGCGTCAGGCCCGTCACCACCGCGTCGGCGTCGTTGAGCGCCAGCATGCAGGCGGCGAAGACGTTGCGGTCGTTGTTGACCAGGCGCTGGCAGTCGCGGAACAGGAAGCCGTTGCGCTGCAGCCGTTCATAGAGAAAGTTCGCATAATCGACATTGCGCGCCGAGAGCTTGGCATTGGTGATCTCGACATTCTCGTGCAGCTCGACGGCATTGGCCTTGAGCGTCGCCTCGATCTGCGCCTCGCGCCCGACCAGGATCGCCCTGCCGAGGCCGTTATTGGCGAAGCTGTTGGCGGCGCGGATCATCCGGTCCTCCTCGCCTTCGGCGAAGACGACGCGCTTCGGATTGGACCGCACGTTCTCGAAGATGTTCTGCAGCGTGCCGGCGATCGGATTGAGACGGGCCGAGAGCTCGTCGGCATATTCGTCGAGATCGGCGATAGCTTTACGCGCCACGCCCGAATCCATCGCGGCGCGGGCGACCGCCACCGGAATGCGCGAGATGAGGCGCGGATCGAACGGCACCGGGATGAGATAGCCGGGGCCGAACTGCAGCCGCGAGCCGTGATAGGCGGCCGAGACCTCGTCCGGCACTTCCTCGCGCGCCAGGGCGGCGAGCGCCTCGGCGGCGGCGATCTTCATCTCGTCATTGATGGTGCGCGCGCGCACATCGAGGGCGCCGCGGAAGATATAGGGGAAGCCCAGGACATTGTTGACCTGGTTGGGATAGTCGGAACGGCCCGTCGCCATGATGGCGTCGCTCCGGACCTTCGCCACGTCCTCGGGCGAGATCTCAGGGTCCGGATTGGCCATGGCGAAGATGATCGGATTCTTGGCCATGCTCTTGACCATCTGCGGCGTCAGCGCGCCGGCGGCGGAGAGGCCGAAGAACACGTCCGCCCCTTCCATCGCGTCGGCCAGGGTGCGTGCCTTGGTCTCGACCGCATGCGCCGACTTCCACTGGTTCATGCCTTCGGTACGGCCCTTGTAGACCACGCCCTTGGAGTCGGCGAGAATGACGTTCTGCGGCGGCACGCCCATGGACTTGATGAGCTCGATACAGGCGATGGCCGCGGCGCCGGCGCCGTTGCAGACGAGCTTGAAGCTCTTGATGTCGCGCTTGGTGATGGCGAGCGCGTTGATGAGGGCGGCGGCCGAGATGATCGCCGTGCCGTGCTGGTCGTCATGGAACACCGGGATGTCCATGAGCTCGCGCAGCCGCTGCTCGATGATGAAGCATTCCGGTGCCTTGATGTCCTCGAGATTGATACCGCCGAAGGAGGGGCCGAGATAGCGCACCGCGCCGATGAACGCGTCGACATCCTTGGTGTCGACCTCGAGGTCGATGGAATCGACATCGGCGAAGCGCTTGAACAGCACCGCCTTGCCTTCCATGACCGGTTTCGAGGCGAGGGGGCCGAGATCGCCCAGGCCCAGTATGGCGGTGCCGTTGGAGATGACGGCGACGAGATTGCCCTTGGCGGTATAGTCATAGGCCGTGTCCGGGTCCTCGGCGATCTTGCGCACCGGCACGGCGACGCCCGGACTGTAGGCCAGCGACAGGTCGCGCTGGGTGGCCATCGGCTTGGTCGGGTTTATTTCCAGTTTTCCCGGCTTGCCGCGCTGATGGAAAAGCAGCGCCTCCTGTTCGGTGAAGCTCGGCCGGGCCGCGCGTTTCTCTATGCTCATGTTTTCCCCATATTTGGAGGGCCGACAGTAGAGGCAGCTCCGCCCGATCTCAAGGTCATTGATTCCGCCGCAACTTGTCGTATCAAGACGCGATGAACGACATGAACGCCCCGAGGGATGCTGTCGCCGCGACACCGATGATGGCCCAGTATCTCGAGATCAAGGCCGCCCATCCGGGCTGCCTGTTGTTCTACCGCATGGGCGATTTCTACGAGATGTTCTTCGCCGACGCCGAGACAGCCTCCCGGGTGCTGGGCATCGCGCTGACCAAGCGCGGCCGCCACCAGGGCGAGGAGATTCCGATGTGCGGCGTGCCGGTGCACTCCTCCGACCAGTATCTGGAGCGGCTGATCCGCGCCGGCCACCGCGTCGCCATTTGCGAGCAGCTCGAGGACCCGGCCGAGGCGAAGAAGCGCGGCGCCAAATCCGTCGTGCGCCGCGACGTCATCCGCCTCATCACCCCCGGCACCTTGACCGAGGACACGCTGCTCAAGAGCGCCAAGAACAATTTCATCGCCGCTTTGGCGCACATCAAGGCGGATTCGAGCCTGGCCTTGGCCTTCGCCGACATCTCGTCGGGCGAGTTCGTCGTCCTGCCGGTCTCAGGCGACCGTCTCGCGGCCGAGCTCGCCGCCCTCGAGCCGGGCGAGATCATCTATCCCGATGCGCCGGGCGAGCCGGGCCTCGGTCTCCAGCTCGAGGCCACCGGGGCGGCCCTCACGCCGTTGCCGACGAGCAGGTTCGACAGCGCCGCGGCGGAGAAGCGGCTCAAGGATCATTTCGGCGTTGCGGCCCTCGACGGCTTCGGGGCCTTCACTCGCGCGGAGGTCGCGAGCCTGGGCACGCTCCTCGACTACGTGCTTTTGACGCAGGTCGGCCGCGTGCCCGTCCTGCGCACGCCGCGGCGCGAGGAGCCTTCCGACCGGATGATCATCGACCAGGCCACTCGCGCCAATCTCGAGCTGACGAAGAGCCTCGCCGGCGAGACGGGAACGAGCCTCTTGTCGGTGCTCGACCGCACCGTCACCGCCGCGGGCGCGCGCCTCCTGGCGCGCCGTCTCGCCTCGCCCCTGACCGATCCGCAGGCGATCTCAGGCCGGCTCGATTCGGTGAGCTTCTTCGCCGAGGCGCGCGATCTCGGCGAGGACATGCGCAAGGACCTGCGGCTCTTCCCCGACATCGAGCGCGCTCTGTCGCGCCTGGCGCTGGGACGCGGCGGCCCGCGCGACCTGGCGGCGCTCGCCGCAGGGCTCCAGGCGGCGCAGGAGCTGAACGAAAAACTGTCCGAGCCGCAAGGCTTCCAGGCGCTCTCCGCCGAGCTGGCCGGGGCTCAGAAGGTGCTGTCCGACCGGCCGGCGGCGCTCCTCGCCGATCTGGCCGCGGTGCTGGGTGACGATCTGCCGCTCAATGCGCGCGACGGCGGCTTCGTCAGGGAGGGCTATTCGGACGAGCTCGACGGCCATCGCCGGCTGCGCGACGAGACCAAGCAGGTCATCGCCCAGCTGCAGGCCGACTATGCCGGCGAGACCGGCATCAAGTCGCTGAAGATCAGGCACAACAACGTGCTGGGCTATTTCATCGAGGTGACGGCGCAGAATGCGGCGCCGCTGCAAGCGCCGCCGCACAATGCGAAGTTCTTCCACCGCCAGACGATCGCCAGCGCCGTCCGTTTCGTGACGCAGGAACTGTCGAGCCTCGAGGAGCGCATCGCCTCGGCCGCCAATCGCGCTCTGGCGCTCGAGCTCGAGATATTCGAGCGCCTGACCGCTGCCGTGAAGATCGAATCGCCGCGGCTCTCCGCCATGGCCGAGGCCGTGGCGACAGTCGACGTCGCGGCCGCACTCGCCGAGCTGGCGGCGAGGCGCAACTACACGCGTCCGGTCGTCGACCGCTCGCTGCGCATCGATATCGCGCAAGGCCGCCATCCGGTGGTCGAGGCGATGCTGGCGCAGAAGGCCGAGACGCCCTTCGTCGCCAATGACTGCCGGCTTGCTGGCGACGACAAGCGCGTCTGGCTGCTGACCGGGCCCAACATGGCCGGCAAGTCGACCTTCCTGCGCCAGAACGCGCTGATCGTCATCATGGCGCAGATGGGCTCCTTCGTTCCGGCGAAGGCGGCGCATCTCGGCATCGTCGACCGCCTGTTCAGCCGCGTCGGCGCCGCCGACGACCTGGCGCGCGGGCGTTCGACCTTCATGGTCGAGATGGTCGAGACGGCCGCCATCCTCAATCAGGCGACCGAGCGGTCCTTCGTCATCCTGGACGAGATCGGGCGCGGCACCGCGACCTTCGACGGCCTGTCCATCGCCTGGGCGGCGGTCGAGCATCTGCATGAGGTCAACCGCGCCCGTGCGCTGTTCGCCACGCATTATCACGAGCTCACCGCCCTTGCCGGCCGGCTTGCGGGCGTCGCCAATGCGACGGTCAAAGTGCGCGAATGGCAGGGCGACGTGGTGTTTCTGCACGAGGTGGTGGCAGGCGTCGCCGACCGCTCCTATGGCATCCAGGTGGCGAAGCTCGCCGGCCTGCCGCCAAGCGTGATCGCGCGCGCTTCCGAGGTCCTGGCGCTGCTCGAGAAGAAGGACGAGCCCGGGACGGGCGCCGATTCGCTCTTCGCCGACCTGCCGCTGTTCTCGGCCGCGCGGCCGCGCGGCGCCGGCCACACGCCCGCGGAGACGAGCGCGATCGAGACGCGCCTGGCGGGGATCATGCCCGACGATCTGTCGCCGCGCGACGCGCATGCGCTTCTCTATGAGCTGCGCGCCATGCTCACGGCCAAGCGGCCGCCGCAATGACGCCGGCGAAGAAGCCGCCGGCCCTGGTGGACAGCGCGCTGCTGCGTCAGAAGCTGGCGGATCTCGCAGCCGGCCCGGAGCTGCGCAAACAGGTCGTCGAGGTTCTCAAGGAGACGATCAAGGCGGCGCGCGCCGAGGCCGAACGCCGCCTGATGGCGGACGGCAAGGGCACGCACTGCGCCATGCTGCTGGCCGCGGCGCAGGACGAGATCATTCATGCGCTCTACGACTATGCCCTGCGCAAGCTCTATCGCGCCTCCAACCCGTCCGAGGCCGAGCGCCTCACCGTCGTCGCGGTCGGCGGCTATGGCCGCGGCACGCTGGCGCCCGGCTCCGACATCGATCTCCTGTTCCTCCTGCCCTACAAGCAGACCGGCTGGAGCGAGAGCGTCATCGAGTTCATCCTCTATGCGCTGTGGGACACGCGCCTCAAGGTCGGCCATGCGACCCGCAGCGTCGACGACTGCATCCGCCTGGCGCAATCGGATTCGACCATCCTCACCGCCATCCTCGAGGCGCGCTTTATCTGCGGGGAGCCGACGCTCTTCGAGACATTGACCAAGCGGTTCCGCAAGGAGGTCGCCGCCAAGGGCGCCAAGGCCTTCGTCGCGAGCAAGCTCGCCGAGCGCGACGAGCGCCATTTCAAGGCGGGCGAAAGCCGCTATCTGGTCGAGCCCGACGTCAAGAACGGCAAGGGCGGCCTGCGCGATCTCCACACCCTGTTCTGGATCGCGAAATTCCTGTCGGGCGCAAATTCGACGAAGGAACTGGCCGAGAAGGGCGTGTTCACCCGCGATGAGCTGGCGCTGTTCGAGAAGAGCGAGGATTTCCTGTGGGCGGTGCGCTGCCATCTGCATTTCCTCGCCAAGCGCGCCGAGGACCGCCTGAGCTTCGACCGCCAGCCCGACCTCGCCGAACGCCTGGGCTACAAGGCGCATGCGGGGCTCAGGCACGTCGAGCGCTTCATGAAGCACTATTTCCTCGTCGCCAAGGACGTCGGCGACCTGACCCGCATCTTCTCGGCCTCGCTCGAGGCGCATGAAATGAAGGCGACGCCGGTCTTCGGCCGGGTGCTCGGCCGCTTCGCCGCGCGCCGTTCCGGCCAGATCGCGGGCGCGCCGGATTTCCGCATCGAGGCCAACCGCCTGACCATTGCCGACGAGGACGCGCCGACCAGGACGCCGCTCGACATGATCCGGCTTTTCGCGCTCGCCGCCGAGAAGGATCTCGAGATCCATCCCGACGCGCTCAAGGCGGTGCGGCGCAATCTCGCGCGCATCGACAAGGACCTGCGCGTCGAGCCCGAGGCCAATGCGCTCTTCCTCGCCATGCTGACCGAGGCGCGCGATCCCGAGACGGCGCTCCGGCGCATGAACGAGGCGGGCGTGCTCGGCCGCTTCATTCCCGAATTCGGCAAGATCGTCGCGATGATGCAGTTCAACATGTATCATCACTACACTGTCGACGAGCATCTGATCCGCGCCGTCGGCATATTGGCGGCGATCGAGCGCGGCCGCTTCTCGTCCGATCATCCGCTGTCGACCGAGATCTTCCCGACCGTGTCGAGCCGCCGCGCGCTCTATGTCGCCGTCCTCCTGCACGACATCGCCAAGGGCCGCAAGGAGAGCCATTCCATCGCCGGCGAGCGCGTGGCGAAGACCTTGTGTCCGCGGCTCGGCCTCTCGGCGCCCGAGACCGAGACCGTCGCCTGGCTCATCCGCCATCATCTCCTGATGAGCGAGACCGCCCAGATGCGCGATCTCAACGACTTCAAGACCATCCTCGATTTCGCCAATGTGGTGCAGTCGCCGGAGCGCCTCAAGCTGCTGCTCATCCTCACCGTCGCCGACATCCGCGCCGTCGGGCCGACCGCCTGGAACGGCTGGAAGGGCCAGCTCCTGCGCACGCTCTATTTCGAGACCGAGCCGGTCCTCTCCGGCGGCCATACCAGCATCTCGCGCCGGGAGCGCGTCGCCGAGGCGCAGGCGAAGTTCTTCGCGCATTACCCGGACTGGACCCCTGAGCAGAAGGCGGCCTATGCGGCGCGCCACTACGACGCCTATTGGCTCAATGTCGACACCGAGAAGCAGGCGGCGCATGAGCGACTGATGGCGCGCGCCAGAAGCGAGGGCGAGCCGGTCGCGACCGAGGTCCGCACCGACGAATTCACCGCCATCACCGAGCTCACCATCCACGCGCCGGACCATCCGCGCTTCCTGGCGCTGATCACCGGCGCCTGCGCCGCGGCCAATGCCAATATCCTCGGCGCCCAGATCTTCACCACCGCCGACAGCCTGGCGCTCGACACCATCCTGATCCAGCGGCAATTCGCCGACAGCGAGGACGAGAGGCGCCGGGCCGAGCGGGTGGCGACGCTCGTCCGCCAGGTGCTCAAGGGCGAGGTCAGGATCAAGGACCTGATCGCCAAGGTCCAGCATCCGGAGACGCGGCTCCAGGCCTTCACCGTGCCGCCGCGCGTCATCATCGACAACGAGGGGTCCAACCTCTTCACCGTGATCGAGGTGAACGGCCTCGACCGCGTCGGCATCCTCTACGACCTGACCGAGGCGCTCTATCACCTCAATCTCAATATCGGCTCGGCCCATATCACGACCTATGGCGAGCGTGTCATCGATGTCTTCTATGTGACCGACCTGACGGGCGGCAAGATCGTGAGCGCCGCCCGCCATGGCGAGATCGAGCGCCGGCTTTTGGCCGTACTTGCGAAGCAGAA
>JBFWNN010000011.1:0-25474 GCA_050251035.1 Parvibaculaceae bacterium | reverse complement strand
GGCTTCATCCGCGACATGCTGACGGCGTCGGTTCTCGGCACCGGCCCGGTGGCGCAGGCCTTCGTCGTCGCCTTCCGTTTCCCCAACCTGTTCCGCTCGCTCTTCGCCGAGGGCGCCTTCAACTCGGCCTTCGTGCCGATGTTCGCCAAGAAGCTGGAAGGCGGCGGCGAGGCCGAGGCACGGCGCTTCGCCGAGGACATCTTCGCGGTGATGTTCGCCTGGCTTTTGCTGTTCACGGCGCTGGCCCAGATCGCCATGCCGATCCTCATGTATGTGATCGCGCCCGGCTTCGCCGGCGATCAGGAGAAGTTCGATCTCTCGGTGGCGCTCACCCGCATCGCCTTTCCCTATCTGCTGTTCATGTCGCTGACCGCCCTGCAGTCGGGGGTGCTCAACAGCCTGCGCCGCTTCGCGGCGGCGGCCTCGGCGCCCATCCTGCTCAATCTGGTCATGATCGCGACCCTGCTCTTCGTGCGCTACAAGGGCTGGGGCGACAGCGCGATGACCGGCTATGCCATGGTGTGGGGCGTGTGCGCGGCGGGCGTCGCCCAGTTCATCCTGCTCTATGTCGCCTGCAGCCGCGCCAACATGCGCCTGCGCCTGCGCCTGCCGAAGCTGACGCCCGATGCCAAGCGGCTGATCCGTCTCGGCATACCGGGCGTCATCGCCGGCGGCATCACGCAAGTGAACATCCTGATCGCGACCATGATCGCGACGACCATCGACCGCGCCGTGTCCTATCTCTATTACGCCGACCGCGTCTATCAGCTGCCGCTCGGCGTGGTCGGCGTCGCCATCGGCGTCGTGCTCCTGCCCGAGATGGCGCGCAAACTGCGCGCCGGCGACGAGGCAGGGGCGCTGCTCAGCCAGAACCGGGCGCTCGAATTCGCGCTCTTCCTCACTTTGCCGGCGACCGTGGCGCTCATCGCCATCCCCTTCGCCATCGTCAATGTGTGCTTCGAGCACGGCGTGTTCGTCAGGAGCGATTCGATCGCCACATCTTACGCGCTGGCCGCCTTCGCCATGGGCCTTCCGGCCTTCGTCATCAACAAGGTGTTCTCGCCCGGCTTCTTCGCGCGCGAGGACACCAAGCGGCCGATGATGTTCGCCATCGCCTCGGTGGTGGTGAATGTGGTCGGGAGCCTCGTCCTGTCACGCTTCATCGGCCATGTCGGCATCGCGCTCGCGACCGCGCTCGCGGCCTGGGTCAATGCGACGCTGCTCGGCGTCACCCTCGGCCGCTACGGGCATTTCACCGCCGACGAACGCCTGCGCCGCCGCCTGCCGCGCATCATCGCGGCGAGCCTCGCCATGGGCGCGATCCTCCTCGGCGGCTTCTATTTCACCGCGCCCATCTTCGCCGACGGCCATGCCTTGTGGCTCCGGGCGCTGGTGCTCATCGGCCTCGTGGCGCTGGGCGGCGTCAGCTATTTCCTGCTCGCCCATCTCTTCGGCGCGATGACGCTGGGCGAGCTCAGGAAGATGACGCGCCGCGGTCCGACGTAAGTGACCGCTGCATCAGCACGGTGTCGACCCACTGCCCGTGCTTGAAGCCGACGTCGCTGAGCGTGCCGACCATGCGGAAGCCGAGGCTCTGGTGGAGCGCGATCGAAGCCTCGTTCCCGCTGTTGCCGATGATGGCGATCATCTGCCGCCAGGGGCCTCTCTCGCAGTCCCGGATGAGCTGGCTGAGGAGCGCCCGGCCGATGCCCTGGCCGGCGGCGTCGCGGGCGACATAGACCGAGTTCTCGATGGTGAAGCGGTAGGCCGAGCGCGTCCGGTAGGGGCCGGCATAGGCATAGCCGAGGATCTCGCCCGCCCGCTCGGCGACGATATAGGGGAAGGACCGCTCCTTGAGGGCGCGAAAGCGTGCCAGCATGTCGTCCTGCGTGGGCGGCGCCTCCTCGAAGGAGGCGAGCCCATGGGCGACATGCTCGCCATAGATGCGCTGGACGCCGGCGATGTCGGCTTCGGTCGCGGGCCTGAGCGAGAAGGGGGACGGCTGCATGGGAACGGTCTAAGCCGATACCCGGCGCACCCACAAGGGGCCGGCCAGCCGAGCCTGCAACAGTGGCCTTCACTTGCCGCTGATTTACGGGCATAAGCGGCCCGGATTTTCTAAGGACTTCGAGAATGACCGCTCCGACACTTCGCGTCTTTTCCGGCATGCAGCCGACGCACAATCTGCATCTCGGCAACTATCTTGGCGCCATGGTCAACTGGATCAAGATGCAGGAGACGCATGAGTGCATCTATTGCGTGGTCGACCTGCATGCCATCACGCTGTGGCAGGCGCCCAAGGACTTGAAGCAGCATATACGCGACGTGACCGCTGCCTACTTGGCCTGCGGCCTCGACCCCAAGCGCTCGATCATCTTCAACCAGAGCCAGGTCGGCCAGCATGCGGAGCTGGCCTGGGTGCTGAACTGCGTGGCGCGTCTGGGCTGGCTCAACCGTATGACGCAGTTCAAGGAGAAGGCCGGCAAGGACAAGGAGGCGGCCTCCGTCGGACTTTATGACTATCCCGTCCTCATGGCCGCCGACATCCTGCTCTATCGCGCCACCCACGTGCCGGTGGGCGACGACCAGAAGCAGCATCTCGAGCTCGCCCGCGACATCGCGCAGAAGTTCAATGTCGATTATGCCGAGGAGATCGCCGCGGCGGGCTACGCAGAGGGCTTCTTCCCTCTGCCCGAGCCTTTCATCACCGGGCCCGCGACGCGGGTCATGAGCCTGCGCGATGGCACCAAGAAGATGTCGAAGTCGGATCCTTCCGATCTCTCCCGTATCAACCTCATCGACGATGCCGACACGATCGCCAAGAAGTTCAAGAAGGCCAAGACCGACCCCGACGCGCTGCCGAGCGAGCCTGAGGGGCTCAAGGGCCGGCCGGAAGCCGAGAATCTCGTCGGCATCTATGCCGCCTTGAGCGGCCGGACGGCCGCCGAGGTCCTGAAGGAATATGGCGGCTCGCAGTTTTCGAGCTTCAAGCCGGCGCTGATCGACCTCGCCGTCGCGAAATTGAGCCCGATCGCCGCCGAAAAACGTAGGCTCGAGGAAGATCCTTCCTATATTGATGGCGTGCTCGCCGACGGAGCGGCCAGGGCGCGCGCCATCGCCCAGCCGATCTATCGCAAAGTGAAGGAGATTGTGGGCTTCGTGTCGGCCTGACGCGACCAAAGAGGTTTGACACAGCTTAAAATCATTCTAAACTGAGCCGCGTGGGTTTCAAAGACCCGAAAGGATTAGCCATGTTCATCCAGACCGAAGCCACCCCCAATCCGGCCACGCTCAAATTCCTGCCCGGCAAGCCGGTGCTGCCCGGCGCCACTCGCGACTACCGCTCGGCCGACGAGGCGGTGGAATCGCCGCTCGCCGAGCGCCTGTTTTCGGTCAAGGGCGTCTCCGGCGTGTTCCTGGGCCAGGACTTCGTCACCGTCACCAAGAAGGACGGCGAATGGCAGCATCTGAAGCCCGCCATTCTGGGCCTGATCATGGAGCATTACCTGGCCGACGCGCCGATGCTGACCAAGCCGGCCCAGGGCGACCTGCCGACGGAGGAGGACTTCGACGAGGCCGACAAGGAGATCGTCACCACCATCAAGGAGCTGCTCGACACCCGCGTGCGGCCGGCGGTGGCCCAGGATGGCGGCGACATCACCTTCCAGGGCTATCATGACGGCGTCGTCTTCCTGAACATGAAGGGCTCTTGCTCGGGCTGCCCAAGCTCGACCGCCACCTTGAAGCACGGCATCGAGAACCTGCTGCGCCATTTCATCCCGGAAGTGACCGAGGTCCGCCCGGTCTGATCATCCTTCGTTGATCTCGTCGGGCCAGATCTGCGCGCCGTGAACGATGCGCAGGATGCGGCTTCTGTCCGTCATGACGATATAGGGTGTGCGCGGGATCACCAATTCTCGCGTGCCCGCGATACGGCCAATGCGGCCGCTCTCCGGGAATTCAACGAGGCGCTTCGCAGCGAGAACAATCCGCTCATCGAGATGAGCGGCGGCGCCGGGATTGTCCGTTCGATATGGGTGAAAATCTGGTCTCGGTCGTCAAGAGCAAGTCGCGACCAAACCAGCCTCATCTGTCATTTTCCGGCAGTTTTGCGCAAAGCCGCCGCGCGCCGAGCCGCAAATCGCGCCTCGGCTTCGGCATCTTCGACATCGGGTCGGGGGTCTTCGAGGGCTTCGCGGATCTTGGCCCTGAACCAGGCGTCATGAGCTTCGCTCGTGCTGATCAGCTCGAGCGGCAAAGCGCCCTCATTCGCGGTGCGGGTCAGAAGAATGCGAACGACATCCGAGACGGTAAGGCCCATGTTTTCCAGCACGGCGGTGGCGCGCTCCTTGACGTCCGCATCAATCCGAGCCTGAACCAGGGCATTCGAAGTCATGGCGTTCGTTCCTTTACTCGCTCGAGTGTAATACGCTTGAATGACAATTTCCAGTTCCCCTTTTTCCTCTCATGCGTTAAATCGCCCGCATGCTTCTGGCTTTCGACACCTCCATGGCGGCCTTATCGGCGGCGGTCTATGACCCGGCGCGAGAGGATGTCCTGGCCGCGCGTTTCATGCGCATGGAGCGGGGCCATGCCGACGCCCTGGCCCCGATGATCAAGGCGGTCATGGACGAGGCCGGTTGCGCCTTCCCCGATCTCACGCGCATCGGCGTCACTCTCGGGCCTGGCACCTTCACCGGGGTCCGGACCGGCATCGCCATGGCGCGGGGCCTTGCTTTGGCGCTCGACCGTCCGGTCGCCGGGATCGACACGCTCGCCGCCATCGCCGCCAATGCCGGCAAAGACCAGACTCCCCTGGTGATCGCCGCCGATGCCAGGCGGGACGAGATCTATTTCGCGATGGCGGGATCGCCCGCCGCTCCCCAGGTGCTGCCGGTCGCAGAAGCGGCTCACCGCCTGCCGCAGGGGCAAAGTTTTGTCCTGGGAACCGGGGCCGAGGCGCTGATCGCCGCGGCATCCCCGGGCCGCCTCGTCCGGCTGGAGGCGGGAGACCTGCCGGATGCCCGGCACTTTGCCGCCTTGTGCGCTGCTTTGCCGCTGTCCGGCGCGCCGCCCGAGCCGCTTTATCTGCGGCCCCCCGACGCCAAGCCGCAAGCCCAGCCGACCTCTTCCGCACCGATGGTCGCGATCCGCCAGGCCTCGGTCCGCGAGGCGCCGGTGCTCGCGGCCCTGCATGCGGAATGTTTTGACAATGCCTGGACGGCGGCGGAATTTGCCAAGCTGATGGCCATGCCCGGTACCGCGACCTATCTCGCTTGCGAAGGTGACGAGCCTTTGGCCTTCCTGCTGGCGCGCCGGGCGGCCGGCGAAGCGGAGATCTTGACCATCGGCACGCGTCCCTTCGCGCGCCGCCGTGGCATTGCCGGGAGGCTCATGTCCCGTCTCGCGGAAGACCTGCGCCGGACGAAGGAAGCGCAGCTCTTCATCGAAGTGGCGGCGGACAATGCGGCCGGCCGCGCCCTCTATGCGCGCCAGGGCTTCACCGTGACCGGCCGGCGCAAGGCCTATTACGAGAAGCCGGGAGGCGCCCGCCAGGACGCCATCGTGATGATGAAGGCGCTGGCATGAGCGTGCTGCCATGACGGCGCTGCGCGCCGCGATCAAGCTCGCGGGCTTCATCGCCATGACCGTGCCGGGCCTGCCGGTGCAGCGCGCCCTGATCGCGCTTTCGCCCAACGGTGCGCGCCGTTTTCCCCATCTCTATCACCGCGCCGTCACCCGCTGGCTCGACATCAAGCTGAACATCATCGGCGCGCCGGTCCAGGATCGTCCCTGCCTCATCGCCGCGAACCACGTGTCCTGGCTCGACATCACCGTCTTGAGCGCGCTGACGCCGCTGTCCTTCATCGCCAAAAGAGAGGTCAATTCCTGGCCGGGCTTCGGCACGCTGGCGCGCCTGCAGCGCACCGTCTTCATCGACCGCGACCGGCGCCAGGGCACGGGCGCATCGCGCGACGAGATGCAGGAGCGCCTCAAGGCCGGCGAGACGCTGGTGCTCTTCGCCGAAGGCACGTCGAGCGACGGCTGGCGTGTGCTGCCCTTCAAGAGCGCCTATTTCGCCGCCGCCGAGATCCCGGAGGTCGTGGTCCAGCCCGTGACCCTCGCCTATCGCGGCCATTGGGGCATCCCGATGATGCGCCGCCGTCGGCCCTTCTATGCCTGGTATGGCGACATGGACATGGAGCCGCATCTCTGGCAAGCCCTGGCGCTGGGGCCGATCGAGGTCGATGTCATCTGCCACGAGCCCGTGACGCTCGCCGAGGCCGGCAACCGCAAGGCGCTCGCGAAGCTCACGGAAGAGACGGTACGCCGCGGCCTCGTCCAGGCCTTCACCAGGCCATGACAGGCCCCCGGAAATGGTCTAGATCACCGCCCGGTTTTCTATCGGAACGAAGGTTTTGAAGAAGGTCCATATCAAATCCTACGGCTGTCAGATGAATGTCTATGACAGCCAGCGCATGGGCGATCTCCTGGCGCCGCTGGGCTACGAGGCCGTGGGCGCGCCGGAAGATGCCGACCTCATCATCCTCAATACCTGCCATATCCGCGAGAAGGCGGCGGAGAAGGTCTATTCCGAGCTCGGCAAGCTGCGCCGGCTGAAGGATGAGCGTGGCGCAGCCGGCCGGGCGCCGGTGATCGCGGTGGCGGGCTGCGTGGCGCAGGCCGAGGGCGAGGAGATCGTGCGCCGCCAGAAGGCGGTCGATCTGGTCTTCGGCCCGCAGACCTATCACCGCCTGCCCGAGCTGCTGAAGGCGCATGCCGCGTCGGGCAGGCCCGTCGTCGAGACCGAGTTTCCGGCCGAAGACAAGTTCGATCATCTGGCGAAGACGGCGCCGAAGCGCGGCGTCACCGCCTTCCTCACCGTCCAGGAAGGCTGCGACAAGTTCTGCACCTTCTGCGTCGTGCCTTATACGCGAGGGGCCGAGTTCTCGCGTCCCGTCGCTCAGATCGAGGCCGAAGCCAGAAGCCTCGCCGCGGCCGGCGTGCACGAGGTGACGCTGCTCGGCCAGAATGTGAACGCCTATCATGGCTCAGGCCCCGACGGCGAAATCTGGCCGCTGGCGCGCCTCATCACACATCTGTCACGCATCGATGGCATTGAACGGTTGCGCTTCACAACATCGCACCCGCGCGACATGTCGGACGATCTGATTGCCGCCCATGCCGAGAATCCGAAGCTGATGCCCTATCTGCATCTGCCCATCCAGGCCGGCAGCGACCGCGTCCTCAAGGACATGAATCGCGGCCATCGCGCCGCGGATTATCTGAAGCTCATCGACCGCATCCGCAAAGCGCGTCCCGACATCGCGCTGTCAGGCGACTTCATCGTCGGCTTCCCCGGCGAGAGCGAGACCGAGTTCGAAGATACGCTCGCGATCGTCCGCGAGGCCCGCTATGCCTCGGCCTTCTCCTTCAAATATTCGCCGCGGCCCGGGACGCCGGCGGCGGAAATGCCCGACCAGGTTTCCGAAGAGGTCAAATCCGACCGCCTGGCGCGACTCCAGGCGCTTCTCGGAACCCAGCAGCAGGCCTTCAACCAGGCCTGCCTTGGCCGCGAGATGCCCATTCTCCTGGAGAAAGCCGGACGCCACCCAGGCCAGCTGGTGGGCCGTTCACCCTATTTGCAGAGCGTGTATATTGACGCTAGGACACATGCTATTGGGGACATGGTGAACGTGACCATCGACGCTGTTGGATCGAACAGCCTTTCGGCCCATATTCAGGCTTGATGCCAGTGATTCTCCCATCCCGAACCGGTACCGAAGGAGCTCCACCTCTTTGAGTTCGCGCGCCAATGCCCGTGACGTCGCCGGGTCCCGATCCGGCTCCATGGCGGAAGATCGTGACATCACCACGCTGGTTTTCGACGACAATCGCCTGCTGGCGCCGCTCTTCGGCGAGCATGACGAGCACTTGGCCCTGATCGAGCATCGGCTCGGCGTCGACATCACGCCGCGCGGCAACCGGATCTCGGTGAAGGGGCCGCAGATCGCCCGCGACAATGCCCAGATGGTGCTGACGACGCTCTATGAGCGCGTGCGCCGCGGCCTCGAGGTGACGAAGGGCGACGTCGAGGGCGCCATCCGGATGAACCTGTCGACCGGTGGCGACGGCGCTGCCGCCGATGAGAGCGCAGTGCGCACGCGGCGCAAGCTGGTGACGCCGCGCACGCCGATGCAGAAGGCCTATGTCACCGCCATCCGCAAGCATGAGCTGGTCTTCGGCACCGGGCCCGCCGGCACCGGCAAGACCTATCTGGCGGTGGCCTGCGCCGCCGCCGCCCTCATGAACGGCGAGGTCGACCGCATCGTCCTGTCGCGCCCCGCCGTCGAGGCCGGCGAGCGCCTGGGCTTCCTGCCGGGCGACATGAAGGAGAAGGTCGATCCCTATCTGCGGCCGCTCTACGACGCGCTCTATGACGTGATGCCCGCGCCCCTGGTGCAGAAGGGCCTCGCCGAGAACACGATCGAGATCGCGCCTCTGGCTTTCATGCGCGGCCGCACGCTCGCATCCGCCTTCATCATCCTCGACGAGGCGCAGAACACGACGCCGCAGCAGATGAAGATGTTCCTGACCCGCCTCGGCGAAGGCAGCCGTATGGTGGTGACGGGCGATCCCTCGCAGATCGACCTGCCGGCCGGCGTCAGCTCCGGCCTCGATGACGCGCTCGCGATCCTGAAATCGGTCGAAGGCATTTCCCATATAGCCTTCACAGCCGCCGACATCGTGCGGCATGCGCTGGTGGGCCGCATCGTCACCGCCTATGACAAGCATACCGAGAAGACCGCGCGCCCGCGGAAATGATCGCCGCGATCGACATCGCCGATGACGCGTGGGCGCGCATCGCGGAACTCGAGCAACTGACGGATCGCGCCATAGAGGCCGTCCTGGAGCATGCCGGGGCCGACAAGAACGTCGAGGTGAGCGTGCTCTTTGCGAGCGACGCGGAGGCCGCTAGACTGAATGCCGAATGGCGCCGGAAGGCCTACGCACCCAACATCCTGTCTTTCCCGGCGCCCGCGGGACAGGACGTGCCCGATGGAGAACCGAAGCCTTTGGGCGATCTTATATTGGCTGCGGGCACGGTGGCCCGCGAAGCGGAAGAACAAGGAAAGCCTTTGACGTCACATCTGACTCATCTCATCGTCCACGGAACCCTGCATCTCTTGGGTTTCGACCATATCGAGGAAAGGGATGCCGTGCGCATGGAAGCGGCCGAGATCGCTATCCTGGCCGGACTCGGCGTCACGGATCCCTATAACGCATGAGCGACCCTGGTCCTTCTCCCAAGCCCGACAGCCTGCTCGCCAGGCTGAAGGGCCTGTTCTCCTCCGAACGCGATCCGAGCCTGCGCGAGAGCCTCGAAGGCGTCATCGCCAGCCATGACGCCCAGAATCCCGTGGACGGCATGCGGCCCGAAGCGCGGTCCATGATGCTCAATCTCATCAAGTTCGCCGATCTCAGGGTCGACGACGTCATGGTGCCGCGCGCCGACATCATCGCCATCGAGGCGAGCCAGTCGATCCGGGAGCTGCTCGAGCGCTTCATCGACGCCAATCATTCGCGCATGCCGGTCTATCGCGAGAGCCTCGACGATCTCTCCGGCATGATCCACATCAAGGACCTGGTGCGCTGGCTGGCCGAGAGGGGCAACAAGGCCCGGCGCAAGAAGAGCGCCAAGGGCATCGCCTTGAGCGCGCTGTCGCTCAACGCCACCGATCTTGCCACCGAAGTGAGCGCGGTCGGCATCGCCCGCGAGGTGCTGTTCGTGCCGCCCTCGATGCCGGCCGCCGACCTTTTGATCAAGATGCAGTCGACCCATATCCATATGGCGATCGTCGTCGACGAATATGGCGGCACCGACGGCCTCGTCTCGATCGAGGACCTGGTCGAGCAGATCGTCGGCGATATCTCCGACGAGCATGATTCGGACGAGGAGCTCGTCGTCAGGAACAGCGACGGCACCTTCACGGCCAGCGCCCGCGCCGATATCGAGGAGCTGGAGAAGCTCTTGAATGTCGACTTCCTGCCGGAGGAGCGCGACGAGGAGACCGACACGCTGGGCGGCCTCATATTTTCGATGTTCGGCCGCGTGCCGGTGCGCGGCGAGTTGCTGCGCCATGCTTCGGGGGTCGAGTTCGAGATCCTCGAGGCCGACCCGCGCCGGGTCAAGCGGGTGAAGATCCGCGCGCCCCAGCCCGACGAGCCGGCGCCCGCCGAGACCGTCTCAAGCGAAAAGCCCGCCTGAGACGAGTTGCACCCCGAAGACGGCGAAGATGAAGCCGGCGCCGGCCGTGACGTAGCGTTCCGACCGCGCGAAGACGGCGAGCGCGCCCGGACGGGTGAAGAGCCACAGGCAGGCGAGATAATAGCTCATCGACATGGCGATCATCAGGGCGACGCCGATGAGCCCGATCCACAGCGGCGCATGGATGACCGATGTCGTGGCGAAGAGGCTCGCGACGAAAGCGAGCGTCTTGGGGTTTGACATGTTGGTCAGGAAGCCGGCGCGATAGGCCGAGCCGGGTGTGAAGTCGCCGGCCGGCTGCATGGTCCGCAAGGTGCCGGGCCCGCCCGCCCAGGCGGAACGCATGAGCAGGGCGCCGCGCCAGAGGAGATAGAGGCCGCCCAGCACCTGCACGGCGCGGAAGGTGCCGGGGAAGCGTTCGATGAACCAGGCCAGTCCGAAGAGGCCCGAGATCGCCCAGATCAGCATGGCGGACTGTATGCCGGCGACGGCGGCGAGGGCCACGGGACGCGGCTTGCTCATCGCGAGCCAGGTGAAGAGCAGCATGTTGGGGCCGGGGGTGAGCACGGCCACGAGCCAGAAGGCGGCGAACGGGCCGAGGCTCTCGAGGCCGGGCGCCAGATCAGGAAAAGCAGCCACCGGTTTCCGTCCGATCACACGCCAGCGAGGCGTATCAGAGCATGGAGGGCAGCACGCGGTCGGGCGGCTTGTGGCCGTCGACCCAGGTCTTGATGTTGATGATGACCTTCTCGCCCATGTCGATGCGGCCTTCGATCGTGGCCGAGCCCATATGCGGCAGGAGGACGGCGCGCTGGGCCTTGAGCAGCCGCGGATTGACGGCGGGCTCGTGCTCGAACACGTCGAGCCCGGCGCCGCCGAGCTCGCCCGCTTCCAGCATGCGCGCCAGCGCATTCTCGTCGATCACTTCGCCCCGCGCCGTGTTCACGATGATCGCATCCCGGCGCATCAGCTTGAGCCGGCGGGCCGAGAGGAGATGATAGGTGGCGGGCGTGTGCGGGCAGTTGACCGAGACGATGTCCATGCGCGCCAACATCTGGTCGAGGCTCTCCCAATAGGTCGCGTCGAGCTCCTCGGCGACCTTGGGGTGGACCGGTTTGCGGTTGTGATAGTGGATCTGGAGGCCGAAGGCCTTGGCCCGCCTGGCGACCGCCTGGCCGATGCGGCCCATGCCGATGATGCCGAGCCTTTTGCCCCAGATGCGGTGGCCGAGCATCCAGGTCGGCGACCAGCCCTGCCAGCTGTTGTCGGGGCCGATCACCGCCGCCCCTTCGGTGATGCGCCGGGCGACCGCCATGATGAGGGCCATGGTCATGTCGGCGGTGTCCTCGGTGAGGACGCCCGGCGTGTTGGTGACCGTGATGCCGCGGGCGACCGCCGTCTCGACGTCGATATTGTCGACCCCGGTGCCGAAATTGGCGATGAGCTTGAGCCCGTCGCCGGCCTGGCCGATCACCGCCTTGTCGATGCGGTCGGTGACCGTCGGCACCAGAACCTCGGCCTGCTTAACGGCCTCGATCAGCTCGTGCCGGCCGAACGGATGGTCGTCGGAATTGAGCCGGGCGTTGAACAGCTCCATCATCCGGGTCTCGACCACGTCGGGCAGCTTGCGGGTGACGATGACCAGAGGTTTGCGCTTCGACATAAAATGTAACTCCGCGAGGCCGGACATTGAGATAATCTTAACCTTGCATAGCCAAGGCTAGGCAGAAGGTTTATAAGATCGTTGTCCGGCTCGTGTAGACGACACCTGCTGTCTAGCAGAGGGCATGGTAAAGACAAGCCCGGGGAGCCAGGACGGCCGTGCATCGACCGAGGGGTATGCATATGGTCAAAACAGCCGCGACGCGGCGCAGAATCGGGTCGGCGGTTCTGGGATGTACTTGTATCGCCATCGCCGTGGCCACGGCGTGGTCCCTGATGGCTGGGCAATCGCGAATTTCCGGAGCGTCGGCCCAGGTCTCGGCCGAGATCACCGGCTCGACCTCGGCCGTCGACAAGGCCGTCGGCCGCTCCGGACTGCCCTTGCCGCGCTTCGTCTCCCTCAAGGCTGACAAGATCAATGTCAGGCGCGGCCCCTCGAGCGAGCATCAGGTCGCCTGGGTCTTTCAGCGCAAGGGCCTTCCGGTCGAGATCACCGCCGAGTTCGAGAACTGGCGGCGCATCCGCGACAGTGACGGTGAGGAAGGCTGGGTCTATCAGAGCATGCTCTCCGGCAAGCGCATGGCGCTGGTGGCGCCGTGGCGCAAGGCGGAGGCGGTGCCGATGTATGCGTCACCGGATACGTCTGCCGGGCTTGTCGCCATGGTCAAGGCGGGCGTGGTGGCCGCGCTCGAGGACTGCACCGGGGACTGGTGCCGGCTCAGCGCCGCGGGCTACCAGGGCTGGATCGCCCAGCCCATGATCTGGGGCGCCTATCCGGGCGAGCAGGTCGAAAAGTAAGCTTTAGTTTTGCCGCGCCTTGAGCCGGACGATGATGTCGATCCGGCCGACCTCCATGCCCGGCGGCGGCTCGGGCAGGCCCTTGATGGTCAGGTCGTCGGAGGCGATGTCGAACAGCCGCCCCTCGCGCTCGACATAATAATGATAATGATTGGACGTATTGGTATCGAAATAGGTGCGGTCACCCTCGATGGCCACCTCGCGCAGGAGCCCGGCCTCGGTGAACTGGTTGAGGGTGTTGTAGACGGTGGCGAGCGACACCGGCACGCGCGCGGCAACCGCTTCCGCATGCAGTTGCTCGGCGGTGATATGCCGGTCGCCGGCGCCGAAGAGGATTTCGGCCAAGGCCAGGCGTTGGCGTGTCGGGCGCAGGCCCGCCCCGCGCAATTTGGTCGCAACAGTCTCTAAGTTCATCAATTGACCCATTAAACCCTGGACCGAATATAGCGAATTCGGCCCCCTGCCTGCAATGGTGCCTGAAATGGGTATTTTGGTGGCCAAACCGTCCGTCTTTCAAGCCGGGGATCGGTATGTTAGGAAGCTCTTCGCGGTGTTGGAACATTGGGAGCGGGATTGCGGAACAAGATGGCCGAACGGAAAACGCGTTTTCTTTACGATGATTTGATCGCCTGCGCCCGCGGCGACCTGTTCGGCCCGGGCAATGCCCAGTTGCCCCTGCCGCCCATGCTGATGTTCGACCGCATCACCCATATTTCCGATGAGGGGGGCGATTTCGGTAAGGGCCAGATTGTCGCAGAGCTGGACGTGAAGCCCGATCTCTGGTTCTTTCCGCCGCATTTTCCCGGCGACCCGGTCATGCCCGGCTGCCTCGGCCTCGATGCGCTCTGGCAGATGCTGGGCTTCTTCATGGGCTGGCTCGGCGCTCCCGGCAAAGGCCGCGCCCTCGGCGTCGGCGAGGTGAAGTTCACCGGCATGGTCGTACCTACCGTCAAGAAGGTCGAGTATGTGGTGAACCTGAAGCGCGTCATTCTGCGCAAGCTCAATCTCGGCATTGCCGATGGACTTCTCAAGGCGGATGGGGAGACTATCTATACAGCGGCCGATCTGCGTGTCGGCCTGTTCAAGCCCGTACAGGCCTGAAGGAGGCATAAAACCGTCATGCGCCGTGTCGTCGTCACCGGTCTCGGTATTGTTTCGAGCATCGGCAACAATGCTCAGGAAGTGTTGGCCTCGCTCAGGGAGGCCAAGTCCGGCGTCGTCAAGGCGGAGGATTATGCGCGGCTCGGCTTTCGCTGCCAGGTGCACGGCGCTCCCAAGCTCGATCTCGACAGCTCGGTCGACCGCCGCGTGCGCCGCTTCATGGGCGACGGCGCCGCCTGGAACTGGGTGGCGATGCGCCAGGCCATCACCGATTCGGGTCTCGAGGAGAGCGACGTCAAGAACGAACGCACCGGCATCATCATGGGCTCGGGCGGCCCTTCGACCCGCACCATCGTGACCGCCGCCGACACGGCGCGCGAGAAGGGCCCGAAGCGCGTCGGTCCCTTCGCGGTCCCGGCCGCCATGTCGAGCACCAATTCGGCGACGCTCGCCACGCCGTTCGGCATCAAGGGCGTAAATTATTCCATCTCGTCGGCCTGCGCTACTTCGGCCCATTGCATCGGCAATTCCGCCGAGCTCATCCAATGGGGCAAGCAGGACATCATGTTCGCCGGCGGCGGCGAGGAACTCGACTGGACCTTATCGGTGCTCTTCGACGCTATGGGCGCTATGTCGACCAAGTTCAACGCGACACCGTCCACCGCATCCCGCGCCTATGACAAGAACCGCGACGGCTTCGTCATCGCCGGCGGCGCCGGCACGGTCGTGCTCGAGGAGCTCGAGCACGCCAAGGCGAGGGGGGCCAAGATCTATGGCGAGATCGTGGGCTATGGCGCCACCTCCGACGGCTATGACATGGTCCAGCCCTCGGGCGAGGGGGCGGCGCGCTGCATGCGCCAGGCGCTGGCCACGGTGAAGGAGAAGGTCGACTACATCAATCCGCATGCGACCTCGACGCCGATCGGCGACAAGAAGGAGATCGAGGCCATTCGCGAGGTCTTCGGCACGGACATTCCGGCGATCTCCGGCACCAAGTCGCTGACCGGCCATTCGCTGGGCGCGACCGGCGTTCAGGAGGCGATCTACTGTCTCTTGATGATGAAGAACGGTTTCATCTGCGAGAGCGCCAATATCGAGGAGCTCGATCCCGAATTCGCCGACATCCCCATCGTGCGCGAGCGCCGCGACAATATGGAGGTCAATGTGGCGATCTCGAACAGCTTCGGGTTCGGCGGCACCAATGCGACGCTCGCTCTGCAACGCTACAACGGCTAGAGCACCGGACCGACGGTGTGGGACGGTTTTCGGATAATTTCAGCGACGACAGGCTTAACGCTCAAGGCCTGAGGGGGCCGGGAGCGGCGGGGAGTTGAGGGACTGATGACAAACGGGTTGATGAAGGGCCGACGCGGCCTCATCATGGGGGTGGCGAACGACCATTCGATCGCCTGGGGCATTGCCAAGACGCTCAATGACCATGGCGCCGAGCTCGCCTTCACCTATCAGGGCGAGGCCTTCGGGCGGCGCGTGAAGCCTTTGGCCGAGATGGTCGGCTCGAAGCTCATCCTGCCCTGCGATGTTGAAAATACTGCGACGGTGGACGAGGCTTTCGCCGCCATCCAGAAAGCCTGGGGCGGGATCGACTTTGTCGTGCACGCGATCGCCTTCTCCGACAAGGCCGAGCTCAAGGGCAAATATGCCGACACCAGCCGCGACAATTTTGTCCGCACCATGATCATCTCGTGCTTCTCCTTCACCGAGGTGGCGCGCAGGGCCGCCGCCCTCATGCCGAAGGGGGGTGCGCTGGTGACCCTCACCTATGGCGGATCGGTGCGGGTGATGCCGAACTACAATGTGATGGGGGTGGCGAAGGCCGCCCTCGAATCATCGGTGCGCTATCTCGCCGCCGACTACGGGGCGCAGGGCATCAGGGTGAACGCGATCTCCGCCGGGCCGATGCGCACCCTCGCCGGCGCCGGCATCGGCGATGCGCGCGCCATGTTCAATTTCCAGAAGCGCCATTCGCCGCTCAGGCGCACCGTGACCCTCGATGAGGTGGGCGGCGCCGCCCTCTACCTCCTGTCACCCTTGTCGGGCGGCGTCACCGGCGAGGTCCATTATGTGGATTCGGGCTACAACGTCATCTCGGCGCCGCGACCCGAGGACCTGAAGCGCGCCTTCGAGGAAGGCGACGACTGAGACGGCGCGCACCCGGTCTTTTCGGTCCGATGCTCCCGGGCGTCGAGGCTGAGAACCAGCGGCCAGCGTCATTGCCTGCTGCTACGAGTCCTGGCTCTCCTCGTCGAACGAGGCGAGGATTTCCCGCACATGCTCGAGGTGGCGCTGCATGGCCTTGCGGGCGGCGGCGGAGGAGCGGCTGGTGATGCCGGCGACGATCGCGCGATGGTCCTGGACCGTCATGTCCAGCGTCGCCGTCAGCCCGGTACGCAGCGCCACGGTCTCGTACAGAGGGCCGAGCATGCCCGCCCACAGCTCCTCGACGATGGACACGAGCACGCTGTTGCGCGACGCGGTGGCGATCAGGATGTGAAACTCGCGATCGGCTTCCAGGCTTGCTCGATGGTCAGGTGACTTTACCAATTCCTCGATCGTTCGCTCCATTTCCGTCATTTCCTGCCGTGAAGCGAGCCGGGCGGCCTCGGCCGCGATCACCGGCTCGATCAGCAGGCGGGCCGACAACAGCTCGAACGGCCCCGGCCCGGCATCGAAGCGCAGCAGGACCTCCGGGCGCGCCGGCAGGTCGGCCATTGTGGTGGCGGGCTTCACATAGACGCCCGAGCCGGTGCGGATCTCGACGAGGTCGGCGATTTCGAGAGCGATCATGGCTTCGCGCACGATCGGCCGGCTGACGCCGAGCCGCTTGGCGAGATCGCGTTCCGATGGCAGCCGGTTGCCGGTGGCGATTTCGCCCGAACGAATCAGCTCGGCCACCTGCTGCGCCACGCGCTGGTAAAGCCGTTGGTTCTCTATTGTTTGAAAGGGCACGCGGGGCTCTCCAAGATCGGTCCGGGCCGTCCCTTTTCCCGTATGGCCATCAAGCAGTCAATCCACGATCTTGGTCAGGTGGCCTGACAATTTTCTTGTGCCGGCAACCGTGTTGAACTAAACCATGTCGCCGGGACGTTCCGATCCTCCCGAACAAGGGGGGACGGGCGCCTCCCTGGGGTAATGAGAAAGAGGAGAGGAAACGGAATGACGCTTTTACGCTCGCTCGCCGCCGCGATAGTCGCGGCCATGGTGTCTGGCGCTCCCAGCCAGGCCCAGGACAAGCCTTATGACGGCGTGACCATCCGCATCGGCACGCAGGCCAGCCAGTGGGCCGACGTCTACAAGAAGATGGCCCCTGAATTCACCAAGGAGACAGGCATCAAGGTCGAATTCGACGATATCTCCTTCGACGTGATGTACGAGAAGCTGAAGACCACCTTCATCGGCGGCGCGCCCACCTATGATGTCGTCTGGTACGACTCGATGTGGACGCCCGAATTCACCAAGCGCGGCTGGATCAAGGAATTGACGCCCTATCTCGGGAACGACAAGCTGACGCCGTCGAATTTCAACTATCCCGACGACTTCTATGCCACCTACATTTCCGGCGCCTATCCGGCCGACAATGTCTGGGGCTTGCCGGCCGGAACCTACGGCCTGCCGTGGATCGCCGGATTCAATCCGCTCTATTATCGGACCGATCTCCTCGCGGCGGGCGGGTTCACCGACGCGAACGGCAAGGCGAAGCCGCCCGAGACCATGGACGACCTCCTCGCTTACGCCAAGAAACTGAACAATCCTGACGCCAAGACCTATGGCTTCGTGATGTCGGCCAAGCAGCCGCGCATCGTCTATGACTGGGCCGCCTTCCTGTGGACCTATGGCGGCGACTTCTTCGACAAGGCCTACAAGCCGATCTTCAACAGCGAAGCGGGCGTGAAGTCGCTCGAGGCCTATATCGAACTCGGCAAGAACGCGCCTCCGGGCGTCGGCGCCTATCACATCACCGAAGCCTGGACGTCGTTCATGCAGGGCCATGCGGCGCTGGCCTGGACATGGCAGGACCTCGCCTCGGTGGCGCGCCAGGATTCCCAGATCATCGGCAAGTTCGCCTGCGCCCCGCCGCCGAGCCACAACGGCAACCGCGTTTCGCTCCTCGGCGGCATCGTCGCCTCGGTCCCGGCCTCCGCCGCCAATCCGGAGCCCGCCTTCCAGTTCCTGACCTGGGCGCAGGAAGCGGGCCGCTCCAAGCAGGCGACGCTGGCAGGCGCGATGGCCTGGCGCAAGTCGATGTACAACGATCCCGAGGTCGAGGAAAAATATCCATCGGCCGCCGGCAACATCGAGCAGCTCACCATCGACACCGCGCGTCCCGTGCCGCTCATCCCGGAATGGTCGGCGGTCGACCAGATCATCGGCGAGCAGGTCGCGGCGGCCTTCGCCGGCACGAAGTCGGCCAAGGAGGCGCTCGACGAGGCTGCCGCGCGCGTCGAGAAGTTCATGCGCGAAGCCGGCTACAACTGACGCGATCAGTGAGACGGCGGCCGCTCTTAGGCGCGGCCGCCGGTTTTCCCGGCATCGCGATCGAGCTATGCGACCGACGTTCCGAGCACCCGTTCCGCATATTCACCCGAATTCGAGTTCACCTGGTCCATGCCGCGCCTGAGCAAGCTGAATTTCGCCATCTTCCTGCTGCCCGCCGTGCTCACGATGCTCGTCATCACGGTCTATCCGTTCCTGTACATGGTGGTGCTCAGCTTCCTGAAATGGGACCTCGGCGGCTTCGGCGGCACGACCTTCATCGGCCTCGACAACTACATCTCCTTCTTCACCGATCCCGACATCCTGGCCTCGGTCCTGGTCACCGTGATCTATGTCGGCTCGAGCATCTTCCTGCAATTGGCGCTGGGCCTCGGCCTCGCCTTCCTGTTCGACACGAAGTTCAGGGGGCAGGAGCTGATGCGCATGATCATCCTGTTCCCGATGGTCATGTCGGAAGTGGTGGTCGGACTGATCTGGCGCTGGATGTACAATGCCGAGTTCGGCGTGCTGAATGCCGGGCTGGAGGCGCTCGGCCTTCAGCCGCTGTCGTGGCTGACCAGTCCCGGGCTGGCTCTGCTGTCGGTCATCGTGACCGACGTCTGGCAATGGACGCCGCTCGTCTTCCTGGTCTGCCTGGCCGGGCTGAAATCGGTGCCGCCCGAGAGCCTGGAAGCCGCCCGCCTCGACGGCGCGCCGTGGTGGCGGATCCAGCTGCACATCGCCTTGCCCGCGATCAAGCCGATCCTGCTCGCGGTGCTCCTGCTGCGCACCATCGACTGCATGCGCTTCGTCGACAAGATCTTCGTGATGACCTATGGCGGCCCGGCCGGCGCCACGTCGATCCTGCCGTTCCGGCTCTATCTGAAGGGCTTCAAGTATTTCAACATCGGCGAAACCGCGGCCCACGCCCTCATCTATGTCGTGATCATCACCATCCTGGCGAAGCTGATGATCCGCGCCTTCCGGTCGACCGAGGCCTGAAATGACAAAACGCACACGGAAAACGCTCAACACCTCGCTGAAGTACCTCGCGGCGCTCACGGCCTGCGCCTTCTTCGGCTTCCCGATCCTGTGGACCTTCATCACCGCGATAAAGCCCGTCGACCTCATCCCGCAGGTGCCGCCGGTATGGCTATTCGAGCCGACGCTCGAGCACTTCCGCACGATCTTCGCCGAGAAGGGCCTGCTGAAGAGCCTCGTCAACAGCCTCATCGTGGCAAGCGCCAGCACGGTGCTCGCCTTGTTGGTCGGCGTGCCGGCGGCCTATGCCTTCGCGCGCTTCCGCTTTCGCGGCAAGGAGCCGCTCGCCTTCTTCTTCCTCTCGGCGCGGATGACGCCGGGCATCGCGGTGATCCTGCCGTTCTTCCTCATCGCCCGCGACGTCGGCCTGCTGGACACGCGCTTCATCCTCATCCTGTCCTATCTCACCTTCAATTTCGGCTTCGTGATCTGGCTGCTGCGCGGCTTCTTCGCCGAGGTTCCGGCCGAGATCGACGAGGCGGCGCTGGTCGACGGCTGCTCGCGTTTCGGCGCCTTCTGGCGCGTCGTCCTGCCGATGGCGGCGCCCGGCATCGCCGCCTCGGCCATCATCTGCTTCATCTTCGCCTGGAACGAGTTCCTTTTCGCTTTGGTCCTGACCAGCATCTCGGCGAAGACCCTGCCGGTGACCGCCGCCGGCTTCGTGACCGACCGCCTGGTCCTGTGGGGCAATCTCTGCGCCACCGCGGTGGTGATCTTCGTGCCGGTCATGATCTTCGCGATCCTCACGCGCCGCCACCTGATCCGCGGCATGACCATGGGAGCGGTCAAGTGAAGAGCGCCTGCACCGTCAACAGCCTGGAGATTGCCGCGTGAGTATCATGCTTGGAATAGATGTCGGCGGCACCTTTACCGACTTCGTCGCTTACGATGTGAGGTCGCGGCAGGTCCAGGCCTGGAAGTCGTTCTCGGTTGCTGGCGATCCGGTAACCGGCATCCTGCGCGGCCTCGAAGGCTTTGCCGGGCGCGATCATATATCGAGCATCCGGCTCGGCACGACGGTCGCCACCAACGCCCTGCTCGAGCGCACCGTGGCGCCGATCGCTTATGTCACGACCGCCGGCTTCCGCGATGTGCCCTTCATCCAGCGCGGCAATCGCCGCTACCACTACAACATGCACTGGGTGAAGCCGCAGCCGCTGGTGCGGCGGCGCGACTGCTTCGAGGTCACCGAGCGCATCGATCACCGCGGTGAGGTGGTCGTTCCGCTCGACATCGCCGAGGCCCGCGACATCGCCCAGAGGATCGCGGCTCAGCCGCACATCCGGGCGGTCGCCGTCGTGCTGCTGTTCTCCTATCTCAATCCGCGCCACGAGCAGCAGATCCGGGAGATCTTCGCCGACGTCGCCCCGCATCTGCCGGTCTCGATCTCCTATGACGTCCTGCCGCGCTGGAAGGAATATGAGCGGGCCTCCACCACCATTGCCGACGCGGCGCTGAAACCGATCGTCAGCGACCAGATGCGCCTGGTGCGCGACCGGCTGCGCGGCAGCGGCATCGCCGCCCATGTCTCGGCGATCCGCTCCAATGGCGGGGAGATGACCCTCGATGCCGCCGCCGAGGCGCCGGTCCAGCTGGCGCTCTCCGGCCCGACCGGCGGCGTCGTCGCGGCCCAGCACATCGCGGCGCTCACCGGCGTCACGTCGCTGGTCACCCTCGATATCGGCGGCACCTCGACCGACTGCTCGACCATCATCGACGGCAAGGTGAGCTTCACCACCGAGTTCGAGATCGAATTCGGCCTGCCCATCCAGATCCCGATGATCGACATCCGCACCATCGGCGCCGGCGGCGGGTCGATCGCCTGGATCGACAAGGGCGGCATGCTCCAGGTCGGCCCGCAAAGCTCGCGCTCCGATCCCGGTCCCGCCTGCTACGGCAAGGGCGGCGTCGAGCCGACCGTCACCGACGCCAACCTCCTCCTCGGCCGGATCGATCCGGGCAATTTCCTCGGCGGCGCGATGGTGCTCGACCGGGCGGCCGCCGAACGGGCCGTCGCCACGCTCGCCGGGCGGCTCGGCATGTCGGTCGAGCAGACCGCGCTGGCCATCATCCGCATCGCCAACAACAGCATGGAAGGCGCGCTGCGCAGCGTGCTCATCGAGCGCGGCAAGGATCCGCGCGACTTCACGCTCTTGGCCTTCGGGGGCGCGGGGCCCCTGCATGTCAGCGACCTGATGCGCAACATGGGCATCGCCAGCGGGATCGTCCCCAATCATCCCGGGCAATTGTCGGCCTACGGCTTCAACCTCACCGAGGCGCGCGTCGACCGGCAGCGGACCTCGCAGGCGGTCTCGAGCCGGTATGACGGCGATCGCGCCTTCGCCACCATGCGCCAGCTGATGGACGAGGTCGCGGCCGAGCTCAACGGCCAGGGCCACGCCGCGGCGCCCGAATTCGCCTGCTCGCTGGAGATGCGCTATCACGGCCAGAACTACGAGCTCGAGCTCCCCGTCGATGAGACTCTGCTGCGCCGGGACGCGGGCCGGGCCTTGTGGGACCAGTTCCATGCGGCGCATGAGCGGCGCTTCGGTTTCGCCATTCCCGGCGAGACCGTCGAGATCATCAATTTCTCGGTGACCGGGATCGTCAGGACCCCGCGGCCGGCGGTGACGGAGCTCGCCGTTGCGGACGGGCCCGCGATGCCGACCGGCATGCGCCCTGTCCGGTTCACGGACGGCGAGCACGAGACGCCGATATTCGCCCGCGACGAGCTGCGCGCCGGCCACCGCCTCGCGGGGCCCGCCCTCGTCGAGGAATCGGCTTCGGTGACGGTGATCGGCGAAGGGCATCAGGCTGAAATCGACCGCTACGGCAACATCCTGCTCAGCGACGTCAGGGCCGGCGGCAACAGGTGATCGGGGGAAGACGATGAAATTTTCGACCAGCGGCTACCATGTCGAGCGCTATGTGAAATGCGCCAATTGCGGCAAGCTGATCTTCGCGGGCGGCATCGCGCGCGACGTCACCGGAGCGAGCGCCCGGTTCTGCTCGCAATGGTGCATCGACTGGCTGGTCGCGCGTGAAGCCCGGCAGTTCGATCGCCTTCCCGACGGCGCGACGGAGCGCGCCGCCACGGATGCGCGCTGGGACGTGGTGACGATGAACATCGTCGAATCGGCCATGATCTCGATCTGCCGCGAGATGGGCATCTCGATGATGAAGACGGCCTATTCCACCATCTTCAACGAGGGGCTCGATTTCACTTGCGGCCTTGCCGACCGCGATGGCGAGCTGATCGCGGTCGCGGAATACTGTCCCTCGATGATCGGCGGCATGCCGCTGATCATCAAGACCATCGTGCAGGAGATTCCGCTCGAAGAGTTTCAGCCGGGCGACATCGTGATGCACAACGATCCGCATCGCGGCGGCCTGCATCTTCCCGAGCACACGCTGATCAAGCCGATCTTCATCGCCGACGAGCTGGTTGGTTTCTCGGTCTGCATCGGCCATGTCGCCGAGATCGGCGGCGCGGTGCCGGGGGCCTTCAACGGCGAGGCGACCGAGATCTTCCAGGAAGGGCTGGTTGTCCCGCCGGTCAAGATCAAGGTGCGCGGCGAGGACAATCGCGATGTCTGGAAGCTCGTGCTCGCCAATGTCCGCACGCCGCGCTACAATTACGGCGATCTCCGGGCCATGATCGGGGCCGTCGATCTCGGCGAGCGCCGCATGATCGACCTGATCCGCAAATACGGCATCGAGACCTTCCGCACGACCTGCCGTGACCTGCTCGACTATGCCGAACGGCGCATGCGCGCCGAGATCGCCTCCTTTCCCGATGGGCGCTACGGCTTCGACGACGTGGTCGAGAATGACGGCATCGAGGCCCGGCAATACCGGATCCATGTCGATGTGCATGTGCGCGGCGACGAGTTCATCGCCGATTTCACCGGCAGCGACCCGCAGGCCAGGGGACCGATCAACTGCACCTTGGCGGTGGCGATGGGCGCCACCTACAACGCGGTGCTGCACATGACCGATCCGTCCATCCCGCGGAACTCGGGCGCCTTCCGGCCGATCCGCATCCTGGCGCCGCCCGGCACCATCGCCAATGTCAACCACCCGGCGCCGGAAGTGGCCGGCAACACCGAGGTTCATCCGCGCTTCTGCGGCGTCATCTTCGGGGCGATGGCGCAATGCGTGCCGGAACGCGTCATGGCTTCGGAAGCCAACACCGGCGGCAACTTCGTCTTCGGCGGCGTCGATCCCGAAAACGGCGAATATTTCGTCTGCTACGACGTGATGTATGGCGGCTGGGGCGGGCGCGCCGAGGCCGACGGCAACAACACGGTCG
This sequence comes from Parvibaculaceae bacterium, assembly GCA_050251035.1. GTDB lineage: Bacteria > Pseudomonadota > Alphaproteobacteria > Rhizobiales > Aestuariivirgaceae > Taklimakanibacter. The sequence continues at coordinate 1,799 of JBFWNN010000011.1, read as the reverse complement.
TCACCATCAACGGCAACTGCCGCCACAACCCCACCGAGGTGTTCGAGACGCGCTATCCGTGGCGCGTCGAGACCTTCGCTCTGACGCAGGATTCAGGCGGCGCCGGACGGCACCGCGGCGGGCTGGGCTTCTCGCGCACGCTGCTCGCCACCAGTGTCGATATGACCGTCAGCCAATGCACCGACCACCATGAGGTGCCGCCATGGGCGCTGTTCGGCGGCAAGCCCGGCGGCCTGGGCTCGACCCTGATCCGCCATGAGGGGACCAAGGACTGGCGCACGGTGAAGGAGGCCTTCAACAAGGCGTCGTCGAGCAAGTTCGCGCGCGTCACCGTTCGCCCCGGCGACCGTGTCCGCATCACCGTGCCGGGCGGAGGCGGCTTCGGCGATCCGCGCAGCCGCAATCCCGGCCTCATCGAGAACGATCTCGCCGAAGGCTACATCTCCCGCAGAAAGGCCATGGAGGATTATGGATATGCACCGCCTGATTGACCTGGACGCGACCTGACCACCGCCCGGCCGTCGCCGACGATCGGCCCCGGCGCGGCACAACGAGATATCCGAATACTGGAAAGCTGGAGAACTACCGTGGAAATCAGGAACTACACCTTGCCTGGTCCGATTGCGAAGACCGTCCTCGATACGCAAGCCAAATACCTGTCGCCGTCGATCAGCACGCCGATGCCGCTGGTCTGGGAAAGTGCTGCCGATTGCATGGTCACCGACGTCGACGGCAACACCTTCATCGACTTCAGCTCCGGCGTCCTGGTCACCAACACCGGCCATTGCCATCCCAAGGTGGTGAAGGCGATCCAGGAGCAGGCCGGACGCCTGCTCAACTGCTACGATTCCGCCCATCCGCTGCGCTCGGCCTTCGTCGAGAAGCTCGCCGCGCTGATGCCGGAAGACCTGAAATGCGCGCTGGTCCTCAGCAGCGGCTCGGAGGCCATCGATGCCGCGGTGAAGATCGCCCGCGCCGCGACCGGCAAGCACGAGGTCATCGCCTTCGACGGCGCCTTCCACGGGCGCACCTACATGGCGATGTCGGCGGGCGGGCTGATCGGGTCGAAGCGCGGCTTCGGCCCGCTGGTCCCCGGCATCCTGCGGGCACCCTTCCCGGATTATTACCGGGCAAATCCCGGGGACACGGAAGAGGACATCGATGCGCGCTGCCTCACCGCTCTGGAGCGCCTGCTCACCGCCCAGTCGACCGGCAGCATTGCGGCGCTCATCACCGAATCCTATCAGGGCGGCGGCGGCTCGCTGGTGCCGTCGTTGCGCTTCATGCGGGCCTTGCGGGACTTCTGCACCAGGAACGGCATATTGTTCATCATGGACGAGGTCCAGTCGAGCTTCGGCCGCACCGGGAAGATGTTCGCTTTCGAGCATTTCGGCGTCGTCCCCGACATCGTCGTGCTCGGCAAGGGCATCGCCAGCGGCCTTCCGACCGCGGCGGTCGTGGCGCGGCAGCCGATCATGTCCGGGCTGAAGCCCGGATCGCTGTCGAGCACCTATGGCGGCAACCCGCTCTGCTGCGCCGCCGCCCTCGCCAGCATCGAGGTGATCGAGGAGGAACGGCTGGCGGATAACGCGGCGAAGATCGGCACGCTGATGATGGACCGGCTGAGCGCGCTCAAATCCCGTCATCGCGCGGTCGGCGACGTGCGCGGCCTCGGATTGGCGCTGGCCGTGGAATTCGTCAAGGACCAGGACTCGAAGGAGCCGAATCCGGAGATGACCCGCGACTTCGCGCTCGAGCTCCTGCATAGCGGCCTGTCGGTCATGGCGCCGATCGGTCGC
>JBFWNN010000010.1:0-105108 GCA_050251035.1 Parvibaculaceae bacterium | reverse complement strand
CTACGAGTTCATCTGCAAGGAATGGGCTGCACAGCCGGAACGCTTCAACCTCAATCCGCTCCAGCAAATGCCGGGACTAAACACCTAGATCACGATGAGTTTGGATTGAATCAATCCAAACTCATAACGTGATCGGTTCCTATATGTTGGCGCGGGATTCTCGCGAAAAACCGGTGCCCGCCTTTTCGCATCCCGCGCTAATGCAAAACGCCCGCGGCGTTTCCGCCGCGGGCGTTTCTTTGGACTGACCGCTGGAGGCGGTTGGGTTTAGTTGCCCCACACCATCCGGTGGATTTCCGAGCGGCGCATGCCGATATCGGCCAGGAGGCGGTCGTCGAGGGCCTGCAGCTGACGCTCGGCGCGGCTGCGCGACACATAGTTGACGACGCGGCTCGAAACGCGGGTCAGGAAGTCGGGGACATAGCGAGCGCTGGTCTCGCGGTTGAGAGTGGTCGTGGTCATGGTCTGCTCCTTGTTCGTCACACCGGACCAACGGCCCCTCGGCCATCGCACCCGGTGAGGTGTTAACTGATCTTGTGCACCGCACAAGCACGGGCCTTATATGTGGGGTTCCCGGTTCCGCACCAGAGGTGTTCCACTCATGCGGCCATGCACAAAACTCATAACACCATTCATGCTCTGTTAATCGGCCGCCAAAGGCTTTCGATGCAATGTTATGTCTTTGAAATTTATAGATTTACCGTAATTCCGACACAGTCCGGACACAAAGGAAAAGCGCAAGTTAACGACTGAACCACTGCCGATCGAGGGAAAACCAAAGCCGTCTGAAGGATTCGTCATGCCCGGAGCGCATAAAATCATGCGGCTTGATCTTTTGCAATGCACAATTTCCCTTTAGGCAACATTTTCCGTGCCATTGCCTCTCTCCAGGTGATGCGGTCCAATGACGGAATCAGCCCTTGGAGCAGCCTATGCGCCCTTTCCCCAAGCTCGCCTGCCTCGCCGTCCTGACCTGTCTTTTCGCCACGGCGGCCGCTTCGGCCGAAGAGACAACTGTCACCTTCATCCAGACCAACGACATCGACAAGTTCGAGGGCTCGGGCGAGCGCGGCGGCTTCGCCCGCCTCAATGCCGTGGTCAGGGCCGAGCGCGCCAAGGGCGGCCATGTGGTCTATGGCCATGCCGGGGACATGATCTCCCCCTCGCTCCTCTCCGGCCTCGACAAGGGCGAGCACACGATCATGCTCACCAATCTGGTGCCGCCCGATGCCTTCACCCCGGGCAATCACGAATATGATTTCGGGCCCGACGTGTTCCTGAAGCGCATGGCGGAAGCGAAATTCCCGCTGCTCGCCGCCAATCTGCGCGGGCCCGACGGCAAGCCCATCGCCGGCTTCGCCGACACGCTGATGATCGAGCGCGGCCCGGTCAGGATCGGCATTGTCGGCCTGACCTCGGATGAGAGCGCGCACGCTTCGAGCCCGGGCAACCTCAAGATCACCGACGCGCTGGAGGCGGGCCTCGCCAAGGCCAGGGAATTGCGCGCCGCGGGCGCCGATTTCGTCGTCGCCCTCACCCATTCCGGCCACACCCAGGACCGCGCGATGTATGACAGCCGACTGTTCGACCTGATCATGACTGGCCACGACCAGGATCTGCTGGTCAATTATGACGGGCGCACCGCCATGATGGAATCCTACGAGCAGGCGGATTTCGTCACCATCGCCGACATCGCCTTCGACGTCTCGGAGAAGGACGGCAAGCGCATCGTCAAATGGCGCCCGAGTTTCCGCATCATCGACACCAAGGACGTGACGCCCGATCCCGAGACCAAGGCGAAGAGCGACGAGCTCTCGGCCATGCTGGCGCAGGAGCTCGACGTCGCCATCGGCACAACCACGACGCCGCTCGACAGCCGCCGCGCCACGGTGCGCACCGCGGAAGCGGCCATGGGCAATCTCGTCGCCGACGCGCTGCGGGAAGCGGTGAAGGCCGATGTCGCCATCACCAATGGCGGCGGCCTGCGCGGCAACAAGGAATATCCCGCGGGCCACGCCGTCACTCGCAAGGACGTGCTGACCGAACTGCCCTTCGGCAACCGCACCATGAAGCTGCAGGTGACGGGCGCCACTCTCCTCGCGGCGCTCGAGAACGGCTTCAGCGAGATCGAGGACGGCGGCGGCCGCTTCCCCCAGGTCTCGGGGCTCGTGGTGGAGTATGATCCGAAGAAGCCCAAGGGCGCCCGCGTGGTCGCGGTCGAGGTGAATGGCCAGCCGCTCGACGCGAACGCCAGATACATGCTCGCCACCAATGACTTCATGGCCAATGGCGGCGACGGCTATGTCATGTTCCGCGAGGCGCGGCCCCTCCTCACGGTGCGCGACGCCAAGCTCATGGCCAATGACGTGATGGCCTATGTCACCGCGCGCAAGACGGTCGCGCCCAAGGTCGAGGGCAGGATCGTGCGGAAGTAGGCTTACGGATTCGCGAAACAGCGCCCGTTTGTTCTGTGCTATGATGCCTGGAGCATCGGACCGAAAAGTGCGAAGCGGTTTTCGGATAATCCGATGCGCAAATCAAAGAGATCAGAGCGTCGGATCGATTCCAAGGGAACGTCCGACGCTCTGGTCTGCATGAGGAGTTGCTTATGAGAAACGCCCTTCTGGCGACCGCGATGGTGGTCGGCCTGCTGTTGCCGGCAACCGCCCTTGCCGACAGCCCGACCGTCGCGGACACGGAGAAATTCCTCGAGGAAGCGGAAGCCGCGCTGAGCGCGGAGTCGGTCCGGGTCAATCGGATCCAGTGGGTCAACAGCACGTATCTCACGGAAGATACCGATGCCCTGGCGGCCGAAGCCGCCGCCCGCCAGACCGAGCTTCAGGTTCGCCTCGCCATCGCGGCGGCCAGGTTCGGCAAGGTGCCGGGCCTGTCCGAGGAGGTCAAGCGCAAGCTCACCATCTTGACGGGCGGCATCGTGCTGCCCGCGCCGACCACGGCCGGCGCCGCCGACGAGCTCGCCACCATCTCCACCAGGCTGCAGTCCGACTACGGCAAGGGCGAAGGCACGCTATTGGGGAAGCCTATCAACGGCTCCGACATCGAGGAGCAGATGGCGGTCAATCGCAATCCTGAGCAGTTGCAGGAGATGTGGACGAGCTGGCATGACAAGGTCGGCGCCCCCATGCGGGCCGACTATCGCCGGCTGATCGAGATCGCCAATGAAGGCGCCAGGGAGCTCGGCTATCCAGATGTCGGCGCCATGTGGCGGTCGCAATATGACATGCCGGCCGAGGACGTCGCCAGGCTGACGGACAAGATATGGACGGACGTGAAGCCGCTCTATGACGAGCTGCATTGCTATGTGCGTGGCAAGCTGAACGAAAGATACGGCGACGCCGTGCAGGCCAGGACGGGTCCGATCCGCGCCGACCTGCTCGGCAATATGTGGGCGCAGGAATGGAGCGGCATTTATGACATCGTGGCGCCCGCCGGCGCTGGCGACATCGGCTTCGACACCACCGAGCTCCTGAAAGCGGCCGGATATGACGAGAAGAAGATGGTCGAAGCCGGCGAGGGCTTCTTCACCTCGCTCGGGCTCGCGAAGCTTCCCGACACCTTCTGGAAGCGCTCGATGTTCGTGAAGCCGGCCGACCGGGAGGTCGTGTGCCACGCCTCCGCCTGGGACATCGACAACCAGGACGACCTGCGCATCAAGATGTGCATCAAGGTCAACGCGCAGGATTTCACGACCATCCATCACGAGCTCGGCCACAACTACTATCAGCGCGCCTACAAGGCGCAGGACTTCCTGCACATGAACGGCGCGAATGACGGGTTCCACGAGGCCATCGGCGACACCGTCGCGCTGTCGATCACCCCCGAATACCTGGTCCAGATCGGCCTCCTGCCCAAGGACAAGGTGCCGAGCGCCGACAAGGACATCGGCCTCCTGCTGCGCCAGGCGATGGACAAGATCGCCTTCATGCCCTTCGGCCTCCTGGTCGACAAATGGCGCTGGGGCGCCTTCGACGGCTCGGTCACGCCCGAGCACTACACTGCGGCCTGGAACGAGCTGCGCCTGACCTATCAGGGGATCACGCCGCCCGCCTTGCGCAGCGAAGCGGCGTTCGACCCGGGCGCCAAATATCACATCCCAGCCACGACGCCTTATCTGCGTTACTTTCTGGCCAATGTTCTGCAGTTCCAGTTCTACAAGGCCGCCTGCGATGAGAGCGGCTGGACGGGGCCGCTGCACCGCTGCTCGTTCTACGGCAACACGGAGGTCGGCAGGAAATTCAACGCCATGTTGGAAATGGGCGCGTCAAAGCCCTGGCCCGATGCTCTCGCGGCGTTCACTGGCCAGCGTGCGATCTCGGGCGACGCGATCATCGCCTACTTCGCGCCGCTGCAGGCCTGGCTGAAAGAACAGAACCAGGGCAAGAGCTGCGGCTGGTAGGCCGAGGAACCAACCGGCATGCAGGCGCGCCGTGCCCGGATCCAGTCAACCGATTACTGTTCTTGTGCAGCCAGATCACTCCAAGAGGACCCCTATCATCTTATCCAGCCAATAATTTCAATTTCGGTGAGCTTCATCATGAGCCTCGTTGCGTTTGCATCTCCCGAGACAGGAGCATCTACGTGACCGGCCAAGCCTGGAGTGTAGATGATCGCCATTGTTTTATGACAGAAACTTCTTGCACTCGGCCCGCAACCGTGGCATTTGGGAAATATCAGTATCGGATCATAAGCGCCCGCGAGCCAAAGCCCGCGGGCGTTCGTGTTTCAAGGCCTCCTACTCGGCCAGACTTCATTCCTATTCTATTCACCGGTGAATACGAGCCATGGCCTGGGGAGCGGAGGGCATTGGCCGAACGAATTCCCGGAATTCCCTGCTCCATCTGCCAAGCCACTGATATTGCTGGGACGGGTCATTTTTCGCGAAAATTCCCTGATAATCCCTGATATTCCCTGATATCCGGCCCTGCCCGAGCCCGCTTTCAGCCCTTCTCCGCCGCCCGGCTCCACAGCCGGATCTTGCCTTGCCGGCCGCGCAGCTCATGCTCGCCCGTGTCGGTGAATTCCTTCACTGCCGCCTCGCCCGCTTCGGCGCGCGCCGCGGCGATGACGCCGTCGCTCGCCAGCACTGCGATGTCGAGAGCCCGCGTCATGTCCTGGATGCGGCTCGCCACATTGACCGTGTCGCCGATGACCGCGAATTCCATGCGCCGCTCGCTGCCGATATCGCCGAGGACCACATCGCCATGATGCAGCCCGATGCCGAGATACATGGGCTTGAGCCCGGTCTCGCGCCGCTTGCGGTTCCAGCGCGCGATCGCATCCGCCATGGCGCAGGCACAGGCGAGCGCGTTGGCGGCATCGCGCGGCCCCGCCTTCGGTGTGCCGAAGGTCGCCATCAGGCCGTCGCCCAGGAACTTGTCGAGCGTGCCGCTGTTGGCGAAGATCGCCTTTTCGAACATCCGCAAGAGTTCGCGCATCAGCGCCATCAGCTCAAGGGGCGGCATGGCGGCGCTCATCGTCGTATAGCCCCAGATGTCGGCGAACAGCACCGTCACCTTCTGGGTGCGCGCCTCGTCCAGCCGTCCGCCCGACTGCATCAGCCCGTCCACCATGTTGGGCGAGAAATAGCGGGCCAGGTTGGCGCGCTTGCGCTCGGCGTCGCTGAGCCGCTTCTGCACCTCCATCTGGCGGGTGATGTCGCGCAGGCCCCCGACGACGCGCCGCGGCGCCTTCCCGTCATAGACGATGAGGCCGCGCATCACGATCCACTGCGTCCGGCCGGGCCGAGGCTCGTGCCGGCATTCGATGTCGAACGTCTCCTCGCGGCGCGCGAATTTGTGGCGCAAGGTGGCGCGCAGGAAGTCACCGTCGGACTTGACGAAGAGGTCGACCAGCCCGTCGATGTTGTCCCCGAGGCTCTGCGGCTCGCGCCCCAGGACCTCATGCAGCCGCGGCGAGAAGAAGGTCCGGCCGCTGGCGACGTCCCAGTCGAACAGCCCGTCATGGGCGCCCCGCGCCGCCAGCGCGTAGCGCTCCTCCGACAGCCTGATCCGCTCGTCGGCCGCCTCGCGCTCGACCGCGCCGGCGATGAGCGCGGCCGCGGTCTTGAGCACATGGATCTCCTCCGAGCTCCAGTCGCGCTCGTCCCTGCAGTCGTCGAAGCCGAGGAAGCCCCACCACGTGCGCCCCACCATGATCGGCACCGAGATGAAGGAGAGCGTCCCATGCTCGAGGAAGACCTGGCGCGTATAGCCCGTCGTCTCGCTGAGCTTGGCCTTGACGATCTCGCCGCGCTCACGCCGCGCCGCCCAATCGTCGAGCTTGCCGGCCTTGCCCTCGTCCGAGATCGGCATGCCCTGGTAGCGCGGATCGGTGCTGATGGGCGGCAGGCCGCTGTCAGCCCAGTCGAAGCGGCAGGACTGCACGCGCTCGCCATTGGCCGCCTTGTGCACCTCGAACAGGCTCACCCGGCTCACTTCCGTGGCCCGAGCGAGGCGTTTGAGGAAATCCTGGACGTGGTCGCGCCAGTCGCCGGCCACCATGCGCGTCGCCGCATAGGCCACCGCATCGAGCATTGCCAACCGCCGGTTGGCCTCGACGATCGCTTCCGGTCCGATGACGGCCAGGAGATCCTGGTCGACAGGCGGTCGTGACTTCATGGCTGCCGCCACCCAAGAGAGATTCGCCCCGCGGCTCTCCCGCTCTAGCCCATCACCGGGCGCAAGGAAACGGCCTCAGGCGGATCGGTCGTTCACTGTCCCGGCACCGGGCAGGACAGATCGCCCTCCGGACAGGAGAGATAGGCTTTGAAGTCCTTGACGCGCGCCTGGGTCAACCCGTCGGCGCATTGCGCATGGACCATCGGATAGACGCTGCCGCCGGCCGATGCCGACGCGGCAAACGCGCATTCCGCGTCGCGGAAGCTCACCCAGTTGCGCTGCGCTGTGGTGAGGAGCTTCCTGGCATCGGCATTGTCCTTCAGCCGCTGCTCGATCTGCTTGTAGAGCGCGTTGAGCTCGGCATCCGACTTCTTGAGGGCGGTGTCGGCGCATTGGGTCATGGTCGCCTGGTCCGAGGCGTTGGCGCAGTCATCCGCTTTGGCCGGGCCTATCGAGAGGATGGCCAGCACCGGAACGAGAAGAAGACGTCGCATTCGTATCTCCTGAACAACGCTATGGTTTGGCCCGTCACCATAACAAGCCGGCCGGAAGCGGCAATCGCTTGCCGTCGCGCGTGGTTAGCAGCCGCTCGGGTAAGCCGCGCCGGCCCGGCCTGCGCTTTGACAGACCCCTCACCTTTCCCTTAGATGCCGCCATGTTCCAGTCATTCGACGATGTGTCCGAAGGTCATCTCTCGCCCGAGCGCGTGACGCGTTTGCGCGACGAGCTCCAGCGCCGCAATCTCGACGGCTTCATCATTCCCCGCCAGGACGAGTTCCAGGGGGAATATGTGGCGTCCTATGCCGAGCGGCTGCGCTGGCTCACCGGCTTCGCCGGCTCCTGGGGCCTCGCCATCCTGATGCGCGACCGTGGCGCCATCTTCGTCGACGGGCGCTATACGATCCAGGTCCGCCAGCAGGTCGACACGTCCCTGTTCACGCCCCGCCATCTGGTCGAGGAGCCGCCCTCCGAATGGCTGGAGAAGGAGCTGAAGCCGGGTGAGGTCGTGGGCTACGACCCGTGGCTGATGACCGCCGACCAGATCGCCCGCTTCGAGAAGGCGGCCGTCAAGGCCGGCGCCCAGCTGACGCCGGTCGAGAGCAATCCCATCGACGCCGTCTGGACCGACCAACCGGCGCGGCCGGCGAAGCCGGTCTCCGTCCAGCCGACGCAGTTCTCCGGCAAGAGCGCCAAGGACAAGCTCGCCGACGTCTCGAGCGTCCTGGACAAGGCCAAGGCCGATGCGGTGGTCGTCACCCAGCCCGATTCGGTCGCCTGGGCCTTCAACATCAGGGGCGGCGATGTCGCCTATACACCGGTGGTGCTGAGCTACGCGATCCTCCATCGCCAAGGCGAGGCCGAGCTCTTCATCGACGCGACGAAGCTGCCGGAGGATGCCGTCGCCCATCTCGAGGGCGTCGCCCGCATCCGGGCACCCAGGGAGATCGAGGCCTCGCTCGCGGCCCTCGGCCAGAGGAAGGCCCGCGTCCAGATCGACCCCGATTGGGCGCCGGAGAAGATTCGCGCCGTGCTCGCCGCCTCGGGCGCCGAGATCCTTCACGGCAAGGACCCGTGCGTGCTGCCCAAGGCGCGCAAGAACGCGGTCGAGCAGGAAGGGGCGCGCGCCGCCCAGAAGCGCGACGGCGTGGCCATGGCGCGCTTCCTCTGCTGGCTCGACGAGGCGGCGCCTTCGGGCAGCGAGACCGAGGTCACCGTCGCCCGGAAGCTGGCCGAGGTCCGCGCCGCGGGCGGCATGCTCAAGGACCTTTCCTTCGACAGCATATCGGGGGTCGGACCCCATGCCGCCATCCCGCATTACCACGTGTCGAAGGCCTCCGCTCTGCCGCTCAAAAAGAACGAGATCTATCTCATCGATTCGGGCGCCCAGTATCAGGACGGCACCACCGACATCACCCGCACCGTCATCATCGGCGCGCCGACGGCGGAGATGAAGGACCGCTTCACCCGCGTGCTCAAGGGCATGATCGCCTTGTCGCGCATCCGCTTTCCGAAAGGCACCTGCGGCAGCCAGCTCGACGTGCTGGCGCGCCAGCCGCTGTGGATGGCGGGGCTCGATTTCGATCACGGCACCGGCCACGGCGTCGGCAGCTATCTCTCGGTGCATGAAGGCCCGGCCCGCATCAACAAGTCGGACCGGACGCCGCTCGAGCCCGGCATGATCCTCTCCAACGAGCCCGGCTTCTACAAGGAAGGCCAATATGGCATCCGCATCGAGAACCTCATCCTGGTGCGTGAGGCCGAGGCCGTCGCGGGCGGCGAGCGGCCGATGATGTCCTTCGAGACCCTGACCTTGTGTCCGATCGACCGCCGGCTGATCGCGCCCGCCCTCCTCTCGCCTGAGGAACTCGCCTGGCTCGACGCCTATCACGCCCGCGTCGAGCGTGAGGTCGGCGCGTTCCTGGACGGCAAGGAGCTCGCCTGGCTGAAGCGGGCTTGCGCGCCGCTCGCGGCATAATCGAGTTCAGGTGACCCGCCAGACCGACCAGCGCCGGTCCGGCATGATGACGAATTCGTCGGCCATGGATAAATTCGGCCTGCTGCGCGCGCGGCCGCGCGCATCCCTGGCCGCGGCCCCGTGCATTTCGATGACCAGATACCTGGCCGGGCTGTGTCCGATGCCGCGGATGCCATGCAGGCTGCCGGCGGGGTGATAGAGAAACGCCGGGGCCGTCACGACCGTGCCCAGGGTTTCGACCGTGCCTGAAAGCAGCGCGATCATCACGTCATAGGGGTCGGCATGCGGCTCATAGCCGCCGCCCGGCAGGAGCACGCTGCGATGGGCATGCAACTTCTCGAGGAAATGCGTGCCGCCCTGGAAGACGAGCTCCGTCTGATAGGCCTTGTCCGGCCGAGCCGGCCTGTCGCCGTCGATGAACACGCCGGCCGGGGCGTGCTCGGTGAGTCCGAGGGGCGCGCCCCGCCACTTGTACATGAGATAGACGATCGGCTTGGCGCCGGCATTGCGGATCGTGTGCCAGCGATAGGGTGGATAATAGGTGAAGTCGCCGGCCTTGAGCCGGTGGATGGCGGGCGCAGGGTCATCCTGATGCGCCGGCAGCACGACTTCGGCTTCCCCGTCGATGACGATGAGGATCTCCTCCTCGACATGGGCATGCGGCGGATGGGGCGAATGGCCCGGCTGCAGCAGGGAGAAATGCGCGCTGAATTTTCCGGCCGCGGCGGTCCGGCCGGCCATGAGCGGATGGGGCGTCCACGGCCCGCCGTCGCCGGCCGCGGCGAGCGCGGCGATCATCGGACTGGCGAGCGCCTTGTCCCGCGGCGGCTCGACAAGGTTGCGATATCCGCGCGTCCGGCCGAGAACCGTGATGGCCGGCGGCAATTCGGCCGTGTAGGCAAACGGCCAGTTCATCGTCTTGCCCAGGTCCGGGATACGGACCTGGTGATGGGCGGCGGCGTATTGCAGCAGCAAGGCGCGCCGCGGCCTGTCTTCTGAATTGAGCGAGCCGTGCCAGATGCGCCCGTCGAACAGCACGGCATCGCCGTCGCGCACGTCGACCGCCTCCAGGGCAGCGTCCGCGATCGTCTCCCGGGCCCAGGCCAGCGCCAGCGCGCCGGTGCGTCTTGGGCGGTCGACCTGTTTCTCATGCGCGACCTGCTGTAGCGGCTTGCCGATGCGGTGCGAGCCGCCGATGTGCTGCAGCGCCGATTTCGCCGAGGTGTTTTCCAGGCCGATCCACACCGAGACGAAGCGGCCCCGGGGCGCACTCGTCTCGATATCGGTATGCCAGGGATGCGCCTCGCCGGGCTCCTTGGCGATCACCTGCGCGCCCCAGAGATAGACATGCCGCCCGAGCAGCTGCGCCAGAACCGCGAGGAGTTCCGGCTTCGTCGCGATGCCGTAGATGAGCGGGTCGCGCACGGCGAGGCCCTTGCCCCAGACGGCGGGCGCCGTCAGCTCGCCGCTGCGGACATAGCGCTGGAGGAGCAGGCACTCTGCGCCGGTCAGGAACCGGAATGGGCCCGCATGCCCCCTACGCTCGAAGTCGGCCTTGACGCCGGGCAGCGACTGCAGGTCCATCTCACCATCCTTGTCCCGCGCGCCCGTCCGCGCGGCGGGATGGTGATCATGGTAGGTTTCGCCGCGGCTTGAATCAACCCGTCGTGAAGCTCGCGCTCACGCCCGATTCTCCCGGCCGCGACGCTCCAGCACGCCACCCAGCCACGAGCATGGCACGGCGACGAGCACGAGCAGGATCGGATACCATGCGGGGCCCAGATTCATCTGGATGGCCACGACCGCGCCGGCAAGGCTTATGGCGGCACCGATGCCGCCCAGGATCAGCGCATGGCGCATCGGCGCCGCGGGCGCGAGCCGGGCCGTCGCATAAGCGCCGGCGACTCCGTAAACGCAACGATAGGCCAGCGCCAGGAGATTGTCGCCGGTCTCTGTCATCGGCACACCCCAGGGCGGGTAGACGTCCAGCATATGGAGGATCTGGTCGGTGCCGAGGCCCAGCACGACATTCACCAGGAGGCCGGCGATGATGGCGCCGATGCTTTTCACGATTGTCATTTCAGGCAATATCCATGTCGGACGAGGCCAGAAGCCGGGCCAGCCGGTCGTAGCTCTGGGCGACGCCGCCCTCCATCGGCGACTTGAGCACCTGGTCGCGAGCTTGGCGCGACGCATAGAGGATGGTCTGGCGCAACAAGGTCTGGTCGGTACCTTGCGCGACGAAAACGGTGGTCACGACGGTCTCGCCGCCCGTCCAGTCCTCGTCGAACAGCTCGACATGGACGATGCGCTCCGGCCGCGTGATTTCATGGAAGGTGCCGCTCATGCCCATTTCGGTGCCGTCTCTATGCCGCCAGACATAGCGCAGGGCGCCGCCGGCCTTGAGGTCGACCTCGCAGACCGGCAGCGACCAGCCCTCGGGTCCGGTGAGCCAGCACTTGATCAGCCTGGGCTTGGTGAAGGCGTCGAAGACGAGCTCGCGCGGCGCGTCGAACCGGCGCGTCATCAGGATTTCCCGGTCGCCGAGCGCGCCGACCTCGAGGCCGGCGGCCGTGCCCATGGGCGTTGGTGCAGTCACGATGTCACTCCTCCCTCACGAACGGCGCGTCCGGCCGCGGCTCTTCTTCTTGGCCTTGAGCTCGCTCAGCAGCGCGTCGAGCTTGCGGAACTGGCCCTCCCAGAACTGGCGATAGTCCTCGAGCCAGTCCTCGGCCTCGGCGAAGGGGCGCCCCTCGATCCGGCACGGCCGCTTCTGCGCGTCGCGCCCGCGCGAGATGAGGCCGGCATGCTCCAGCACCTTGAGATGCTTGGAGATCGCGGGCTGGCTCATGGCGAAGGGTTGGGCCAGCTCCATCACCGACGCCTCACCCAGCGCCAGGCGGGCGAGGATGGCGCGCCGGGTCGGGTCGGCGAGCGCTGCGAAAGTGGCATCGAGGCGGTCGGAGGCGGTCATTTTATAACCAACTGGTTCTATAACGACCTAGTTCTGAGCCAGATTCGAGCGCAGGTCAAGCGATCTTGGGCGGGGATGGCCTTCGGGCCCTCCGATATTCCGTCAGTATGTCGCCAAGCCAGAAGCGGCTTCCAGGGCGGAAGCCTTGGCGCGGTCGTCGAGCGCGCGGCTTCGGATGGTGTGATGGGCCGCGGCAAGACGCCTGACGCCCTCCCCGATCCGAGCCGGATCGGAGAAGGAATAGCAAAGCCGCAATGCATTCTCCCGCGGCTCGTCCGGAAAGCACAGGCGCCCTGGATAGGTCTTGACTCCGTGCTGCGCGCCGAAGCCGGCCAGGAGATCGGCATCCACATCCGGCGGAAGCCCCACCCACAGGAAATAGCCGCCCTGCGGCACGCGGATGCGGCAATCGGGAATGAGATCGCGCAGCGCCGACACCATCGCGTCGCGATGCCGCCTGAGTTCCGCCGTGAGCTCATCGATATGATGGCCGATCTGGTTTCCGCGCAACAGCTCGATGAAGATACGCTGATTGAAAGGGCTGGTCCCGCCATCGGCTTTCTGTCCGGCCATGCGTCGGAGGATCTCCGCCGTCGCGATGACCCAGCCGACCCGCAGGCCCGGCGCCACGATTTTCGAGGCGGTGCCGAGCGCGATCACGACACCCTTGGCGTCGAAGCTCTTGATCGGCGGTACCGCCTCCCCTTCGAAGCGAATCCTGCGATAAGGATCGTCTTCCACGATCACGAACCCGAAGCGTTCCGCCAGATCGACCAGCTTGCGGCGGCGCTCGGCGCTGGTGGTGATCCCGGTCGGATTGTGGAAATCGGGCACGTCGAACATCAATTTCGGCAACGCCTCGCCCGCGGCCTCGATGGCAAGCAGCTGCGTTTCCAGATCGTCGGTGCGGATGCCGGCCTCGTCCTGCCCGACAGACAGGAAGGCGGCTTCATGGCTGCGCAGGATGCCGAGCGCCGTCATATAGGTCGGCGCCGTGACGATCACCCGGTCGCCCGGCTCGAGGAAGACCCGGCAGGCGAGGTCGAGACCGTGCTTGGCGCCGTTGACGATCATCACGTTCTCGGGCGAACATCGCACGCCATCCTGGCGCGCCTGCAGCGCGATGAGCTCGCGCAGCTCGCCGATGCCCAGGACGTCGGAATATTGCATCGTCTCGGTACGGAATTCTGCCGCCGCCGCGGTCGCTTCCCGCGTGATGTCCGGCAGACAGTCGGGGAAAGCGAACCCGCCGGAGAAATCGATGAGATCGGCCGGCAGGTCCGGCAGCCTCGCCTCATTGACCCGGGCGCGCGATGCGAAACGGTATGACGGGCTTCTCGAATGATCGGCAAGCACGTTCATGGTCACATCACCCGGCTGAGGAAGGCGCGCGTGCGGTCTTCGCGCGGCGTCGAAAGCAGCGTCTTGGCCGGCCCGCTCTCGATCACCTCGCCGTCGACCATGAAGTGGATCGTGTCGGCAACTTCCCGGGCGAAGCCCATTTCATGGGTCACGGCAATCATGGTCATTCCATCCTTGGCGAGGGTCTTCATGACGGCGAGAACCTCGCCCACCAATTCAGGGTCCAGAGCCGATGTCGGCTCGTCGAAGAGAAGGACGCGCGGCTTCATCGCCAGCGCACGGACGATCGCCACGCGCTGCTGCTGCCCGCCTGAAAGCTGTGCCGGATAGTGATCTTCCTTGTCCGAAAGGCCGACCGTCGCCAGCAGTTGGAGCGCTCGGGCGCGCGCCTCATCCTTGCTCGCCAACCGCAGAGCGACGGGAGCTTCCACGACATTCTGCAGGACGGTCATGTGGGAAAAGAGATTGAAGCGCTGGAACACCATGCCGATGCCGGCCCGCTGGCGTGCCAGCCTGACTTCGTCCAGCTCATGATATTTCCCGTTCCGCAGCTCATAGCCGATCGGCTGGCCGGCGACGAAAAGCATGCCCTCATCGGGCGTCTCCAGCCGGTTGATGCAGCGCAGGAACGTCGATTTGCCGGCTCCTGACGGACCGATGATGCATGCCACCTCGCCGTCCCGCACGCTGAGGCTGATGTTTCTCAACACCTGATGGCTTCCGAAATACTTGCTGACATTGCACGCTTCGACAACGACCGTGTCCATGACCGTCATGCCTTCCTGCCGCTGAGGCGGCCTTCGGACAAGGCAGCCGATTTGAAGAACCTGGTCAGGGCGGGAAAGAGGCGTCGATCCTGCTCCACGAAGCCGCGGGAGTAATAGCGCTCGAGATAATGCT
The DNA here is from genome assembly GCA_050251035.1 of Parvibaculaceae bacterium. Classification (GTDB taxonomy): domain Bacteria; phylum Pseudomonadota; class Alphaproteobacteria; order Rhizobiales; family Aestuariivirgaceae; genus Taklimakanibacter. The sequence goes on along the minus strand of JBFWNN010000010.1, from coordinate 90,758 downwards.
GAGCGATGCTGGCCAGCGTGGTCATCATCAGGTACCAGAGGCTGGCGACGACCAGGAGCTCCAGTATCCTGAAGTTCTCATTGTAGATCCGCGTCGCCTGGGTCAGCAGATCTCCCGCCGCGATCACCGAGATGAGCGAGGACGTCTTGAGAAGCGAGATGAACTGGTTGCCGGTCGGCGGAATGATGACGCGAAGCGCCTGCGGAAGAACCACGCGTTTGAGCACCAGGAAAGGCGGCAGGCCGAGCGACTTCGCTGCTTCGCGCTGACCGTGGTCCACGCTGAGGATGCCGGCCCTGACGATCTCCGACATGTAGGCGGCCTCATTGAGGCCAAGTCCCAGCAGCGCCGCGACAGTCGCCGTCATCAGCACGTTCGTGGGAATGCTGAACAGCGCTTCGCCACCCGGGACGGCAAGCGACAGCGAGGGAAAAATGATGCCGATATTGAACCAGAAGACGAGTTGCACCAGCACCGGCGTCCCGCGGAAGAACCAGATGAACACGCCCGAGAGCGAGCTCATGACCGGGTTGGGGGAGTTGCGCATGAGGGCGAGGACCACCCCCAGCACGAGGCCGATCAGCATCGATCCGCAGGTCACATACAACGTGACAATGACGCCCTCGATGATCCGCGGGTCGAAGAAATACTGCGCCACGGCTGAAAACTGGAAGACCTGGTTGCGGCTGACCTGCACGGCGAGGCCGAGCGCCAGCAGGAGCACGATCAGCCCGCTGACCCATCGGCCCGGGTGCCGCCTGGGAACGATGTCGAATTTTTGTGCCGCCATGGAACTCTCCCTTTCATCACGTCGCGTCGATGCCATCGGCGCGGACGGTCCGCGCCGATGGCATGAGTGGGCGTTCAGGGGCCGTGGCCCGGCTGCTCACTCGGCAGCGGCATTGTATGTCGCCTTCGCGATGCCGATCTCAGCTACGCCGTACTTCTCGAGGATCTTCGCATATTCCCCGCTCGCGATGATGGCATCGAGGCCTTTCATCAGGCTGTCCCGCAAGGCGATGTTGTTTTTCGTGATCGCCATGCCATAGGGCGCGTTGTTGAACTGCTGTCCCGCGATTTCCAGCTGGCCTTCGGATTTCTGCACCTTGTAGGCGGACAGCGGATAATCATGGATCACGACATCCGCCCGGCCGCCCTGCAGCTGCAGCAGCGACTGTGTGGCTTCCGGGAACTCGTTGACGGTCACTTTCGCACGGCCTTCGGCGACGCATTTGTCCGACTGCCGCTTCGCGTAGGTCGTGGCGAGATCACCCGTCTGCGAAGCGACGGTCAGGCCGCAAATGTCGTCGAGCGTGGAAATCTTCTTCGGGTTTCCCGCCTGGACGATCAGGCCCGAACCGACATTCGCGTAATTCACGAAATCGACCGCCTTCTGGCGCTCGACCGTGTCGGTGATGCCGGTCATGCCGACGTCGAAGCGGCGCGCGCTGATGCCCGGTATGATGCCGTCGACCTTGATATTGACCCATTTGACCTCGGCGCCGAGGGACTTGGCGATCGCCGTGATGATGTCCGCGTCGATCCCCGCATAGGTGCCGTCGGCATCCACCGAAACGATGGGCGGAAAGGAGGCGGTCGCCGCGACGGTGATCGTTCCGTTCTCTATCGTTCCCATCTCGGCCGCCACGGCTACCGGCCCGAAGAACGCCAGCCATCCTGCCGCCAGCAGCCCGAGAATCCCGATCCCGGGCCATGGCCCGCGATCGACTTCATGAATACTTATGTCATTGGCTAATCTCTGCACATCGTCCTCCCATTGGCGTTTGCTTCGCCATCGGCGTATTAACCCATCTGCAGCCGGGCTTGTCGAATTAGAAGATTGAGGTACTCTATAATCAGAACTTATACTCTATCGACCTAAAGGGAGCCGACGTGAATATCCGCCAATTGGAGGCCTTCCGAGCGGTCATGGTGGCGGGCAGCATGGTGGGTGCCGCGGAGATGCTGCACATCTCCCAGCCGGCCGTCAGCCAGATCATCCGCCAGTTCGAGCTGCGCAGCGGAGTGCGTCTGTTCGAGCGCCGGAATGGCCGCATTTTTCCCACACCCGAAGCCGCCGTCCTGTTTGCCGAGGTCGAGCGGCTGTTCGTGGACGTCGGCAAGGTTGCGCGACTGGCCCATGGGCTGCGCGACAATCAATGGGGCACGCTGCGGATTTCGGCCTTTCCGGCGGTCATTCGCCGCCTGCTGCCGAAAATCCTGGCCGAATACTCCCGCCAGAAGCCGGAAGTCGGCATCACCCTCGACTCCACCCAGTCGCGCAACATGGCCGATCTGGTCGCGCGCAAGGAAGTCGACCTCGCCCTCTCCGTGTTGCCCAGCGATCGCGACGATGTCGAGGCCGAGCAGATTCTGGCTTTGCGGGCCGTATGTGTATTGCCGCGGCGGCACCGGCTCGCTGCGCGGGCCGTCATAGCCGCGGGCGATCTCGAAGGCGAACCCTTCATCTCGCTCGGCCGCAGCGATCGGTCCCGCTTCGCGGTCGACAAGGTGTTCGAGGCCTTGGGCATCAATCGCCGGCAGCAGATCGAAGCGACTCAGTCCGAGGCGGCCTGCGCCTTCGTCGCCGAAGGCTGCGGCGTTTCGGTGGTCGATCCGATCAGCGTGTTCGACCATCGGGATACCCGCACGGTCGTCCTGCCGTTCGAACCCGTCGTCCTGTTCAAGTTGTGGCTGCTTCAGCCGCCGGCTTCGGCGCGGCTTCGCCTCGCGCAGGACTTCGCCCATTTCCTGAAGGACCGCATGACGGTCCTGCTCGCTCCGCATCAGGTTCCGGACGACTGACCTGCCTATAAGGGCCAGAACAGCAGGATGAGCGGGACGCCGGCGACGAGGACGATCGCCGACAGCGGCAGGCCGAGGCGCCAATAGTCGCCGAAGCGATAGCCGCCCGGGCCCATCACCAGGGTGTTGCACTGGTGCCCGATGGGCGTGAGGAAATCGCAGCCGGCGCCGACGGCGACCGCCATCAACAGCGGATCGGGGTTGAGCTTGAGCGACGTCGCCACCGACACCGCGATCGGCGCCAGGATCAGCACCGTCGCGGCGTTGTTGAGGAACGGCGTCACGCACATGGCGATGAGCAGCAGGAGCGCCACATATCCCCAGCGCGGCAGGATATCGGCCAGGAGCGAGACGATGCCGGCGATCGAGTCCGTGAGCCCGGTCGATTGTGCCGCGTCGCTGACCGGGATGAGCGCGCCCAGCATCACCAGGATCGGCCAGTCGATCGCATTGTAGGCTTCGCGCAGGGTGATGCAGTTGGCGAGGATGACCACGGCGGCTGCGGTGAAGAAGCCCATCGCCACCGGCACCACGCCCAGCGCCACCAGCAGCATAGCGACCGCCAGGATGGCGATCGGCAGATAGGTGTTCCGGCTCCGTCCGAGGCCGAGCGGCCGTTCGGCGAGCGGCAGGCATCCGAGCTCGCCCAGCGCTTCCGGCATGAAACGCATGTTGCCTTGCAGCACGATGGCGTCGCCCGCCTTGAGCCGGACGGAATTGAGCCGCCGCGTGATGCGGCTGCCGCGCCGGCTGACCGCGAGCAGATTGAGCTCGTAGCGGTCGAACAGCTGGTTCTCCGAGACCGTGCGCCCGATGAGCCGCGATTCGCTGCCGACCACCGCCTCCATCACGCCGATCTCATCGCTGGCGCTCTCCTTGGCGGGCGGCTTGTCCTGGCGCACCAGCACCAGCTTGCCGGCAGCGACCGCCCGTTCGAGCACTTCGGGCTCGCCATGCAGGATCAGGAGATCACCCGCCCTGACCTTCGTGTTCTTCCCCGGATGCGACCTGTCCAGGCCGCCGCGAATCAGCACCGCGACGTCGAGCTCGCCCTCCGTCTGCTTCTCCAGCTCGCCGATGGACTTGCCGACAAAGGACGAATCCTCCGGCACCGTCACCTCGGTTGCATAGGCGTCGAGATTGAAGGCGGCCTCGATCGAGGCGGTGGCGCGCCGCCCGGTCGGCAGCAGCCGATGGCCGAAAGCGAGGAAGGCGATGCCGATCACCGTCAGCCCGATGCCGACGGGCGCGAAGTCGAACATCCGGAACGGCGTGCCGAGGAGCTTCTCGCGCGCTTGCGAGACGATGATGTTGGGCGAGGTTCCCACCAGCGTGATCAGCCCGCCGAGCAGTGCCGCGAAGGACATCGGCATCAACAAGAGCGACGGCGAGGTTCCGCTGCGCCGCGCGAACTTGAAGGCAATCGGCAGGAACATGGCGAGCGTGCCGATATTCTTCACGAAGGCCGACAGCAGCGCGACGCAGGTGGTGAGCGCCACGATCTGGCGGCGCGGCGTCGACAGGTCGAAGCTCGCCTGGCTCATCGCCAGTTCCACGATGCCGGAACGCGACACCGCGGCGCTCAGGATCAGAGCGCTGGCGACGATGATGACGATGTCGCTGGCGAAGCCCAAAAACGCCTTCTCCGCCGGGACGATGCCGATGACATAGGCGGCGATGAGCGTGACGACGGCGACGAGATCGTAGCGCAGGCGCCCCCAGGCGAAGAGCGCCATCATGGCGACGATGGTGGCGAGCGCCAGAAGCTGTTGCTGGTCCATCTGCCGGCCTTAGCACGGCGACACTCCGATGGGACAGGGAACTCTGCGACCGGCCTGCTTTTAGACGACCATCTTGAGCACCACGACGCTCGCCATGCCGATGAGGACGGTCACGATCATCGGCAGGCGCAGGAAGGCCGAAGCGGCGGTGATGGCCGCGGCGATGGTTTCGGCAAGGCCGGTCGCGAGGATGGTGGGCGCGATGACCGCCATGAGAATGGCGGGCGGCAGCGCATCGAAGGCGGCCTTGGTACGGCCTTTCACATTGACATGGCGCATCAGGAAGAGGCCGGCGACGCGCGTCGCATAGGTGGCGAGCGCCATGCCCAGGATGGCGGCGAGTGTCGTGAGTTGGAGCGTCATGATGCGGCCTCGGCCTCTTCTTCCTCTTTCTCGATATGCAACAGGACCGCGACGACGACGCCGGCGAGTCCGCCGAGAACGATGTACCAGGCGCCGGGAATAGTGAGCTTCGCCACCGCCGCGACGACGGCGCTCGCCGCCAGCACGGCGCCGGTCTTCGGCCCTTTCCAGAAGCCCGCCAATATGCCGATGAACAGGGCCGAGAAGGCGAAATCGAAGCCATAGGCGCCCGGATCCTTGAGCCATGCCCCGGCCAGCGCGCCGATGACGCTCGTCACCGTCCAGGTCGTCACCATGGGCAGGCCGAGGCCCAGATAATAGGCCATGGTCAAAGGCCGGGTGAGCGCCCGCCTTTCGGAAAAGGCCCAGTTCTCGTCGGCCATCATGTAGAGGAGCGGGGCGCGCCAGCCGGACGGGATCTCGCCCATATGCCGCGACAGCGAGGCGCCCATCAGCACATGCCTGACATTCACGATGAGGACGGTCACGGTGAGGAAGAACCATGGCGCCGGGTCGCTCCACAATTCGATGGCGACGAATTGCGCCGCGCCGGCGAAGACGCCGACGCTCATCAGCCCGGTCTCGAGCGGCGACAGGCCCTTGCCGGCGGCGAGTGTTCCCCACAGCAGCCCGATCACGCTGGCGGCGGCGATCACCGGCAGGATTTCCATCACCCCTTGCCTGAATTCACGAGCGTTACTTGTCATTGGCAACTCCAGAGGCGCGGTATCTAGCAACGCCGATGGCAGCGGTATTGAAGGAATTTGCGCGAGGGCCGTACGCAAGCCGGCTAGTTGAGGAGCGCCTTGTACTGCCCGGGCGTCACGCCGAGCCGCGCCTTGAATGAGCGCGTCAGATGCGCCTGGTCGGCGAAACCGCATTGGACGGCGATGAGGCTCGGGCTCTCCCCTGCCCGGAGCAATTCGCGCGCCTGGTGCACCCGGCGGTCGACCAGCCAGGCATGCGGCGTCAGACCCGTCGCCTTGCGGAAGACGCGGATGAGGTGCCAGGCGGAGAGGCCCACATGGCGCGCCAGCTCCTGGAAGTCGGTGGCTTCGGCCATATGGGCGATGAGATAGTCCTTGGTGCGCGCCACGGCATCGGGCTCTTTCCCGGCGGCGATGACCGGCGGCAGACCGCCGCCATAGCGTTCGATGGCGGACAGGTAGAAGGCGATGAGCTTCTCGTCGGCGAAGAGCGGCGCCCGGTTGCCCTCGAGGGCGCGATGCGCGGCGCAGAAGATCTGGGCCAGCTCGGGGTCGCGCACGCCGGGCAGGCTGAATTTCGGCGCTCCCATCGGCCGTCCCGTCGCCTCGCTGAGCAGCGCGGTCAGGAAATCGGGGCCGGGATAGGTCATCCGATAGGAATAACCGTGGCTGTCGGGCGCGCCGTCATGCACTTCATCGGGGTTGATGAAGCAGATATTGCCGGCTTCGCAGCGCACCCTCACCCCCTTGTGCATGTAGCTGTGGATGCCGTCGAGCGTGACGCCGACCACATAGGTCTCGTGCGTATGCGGCGGGAAGATGTGCTTGCGGAAGGTGGCGGTGAAGCAGTCGAGGTCGCCATGCCGCGTCACCCGCCAGAAGTGTGTCTCATCTTCAGGCGCCAAAGGCTCGCCACCGAGGGAGTCGCGCGGGGAGATCTGCAGCATGGTCCAGATATAGCATTCCGCCTTTCCGGCGCTTGAAGAAAATTGCTGCGATACACTGCCCCGGGAGCTGGATGGGCGCGCCGAAGCCGGCGGCAAGGATTAGCCCCCGACGCGGCGAAACCACTCCGCCTCGTCGATCACCTCGACGCCGTGCTTCTGTGCGTCCTTGAGCTTGGAGCCGGCGCCCGGCCCGGCGATGAGGAGATCGGTCTTCTTCGACACCGAGCCCGCGACCTTAGCGCCGAGGCGTTCCGCCATGGCCTTGGCCTCATCGCGCGTCATGCGCTCGAGCGCGCCGGTGAAGACGACGGTCTTGCCGGACACCGGGCTCTGGCGCACCGCCGCGAGCGGCGTCGCCTCGACCTCCTTGAGGAGCTTGTCGAAGACTTCGACATTATGCGGCTCGCCGAAGAAATCGACGACGGCTTCGGCGACGATGGGACCGATGCCGTCATGCGACATGAGTTCCTGATGCGCCTCTTCCTCCTTGCCCTTGGCGGCGGCGCGCATCGCATCGCGCAAGGCGTCCGCCGAGCCATAGGCGCGCGCCAGGAGCCGCGCATTGGTCTCGCCGATATGGGGGATGCCGAGCGCGTAGATGAAGCGGTCGAGCCCGATGCTGCGGCGCTGGTTGATGGCGGCGAACAGGTTGCGGGCGCTGGTCTCGCCCCAGCCTTCGAGCTCGTCGACCTTCACCTTGCGCTTCTCCAGCGTGAAGATGTCTTGCGGCGAGGTGATGAAGCCCAGTTGCAGGAATTCCGCGATCACCTTGTCGCCCATGCCCTCGATGTCGAAAGCGTTGCGCGACACGAAATGCTTCAGCCGCTCGGCCCGTTGCGCGGCGCAGACGAGGCCGCCGGTGCAGCGGCGCACCGCATCGACCTTGCCGGTCTTCTCATTGACCTCGCGCACCGCATGGCTGCCGCAGACCGGGCAGGTTTCCGGGAACGTGTAGGGCTTGGCGTCCTTGGGGCGTTTCTCCGGCACGAAGCCCAGGATCTGCGGAATGACGTCGCCGGCGCGCTGCACGATGACCATGTCGCCGATGCGGATGTCCTTGCGCCCGATCTCGTCTTCGTTGTGGAGCGTCGCATTGGCCACGACGACACCGCCGACCGTCACCGGCTTGAGCCGCGCCACCGGCGTCATGGCGCCCGTGCGGCCGACCTGGATATCGATCCCTTCGAGGATGGTCATCGCCTTCTCGGCGGTGAATTTATGCGCCAGGCCCCAGCGCGGCGCCCGGCTCACGAAGCCCAGGCGTTCCTGCCAGTCGAGGCGGTTGACCTTGTAGACGACACCGTCGATGTCATAGCCGAGCGTCGCCCGCTGTTCTTCGATCTTGCGGTACTGCGCCAGCAGTTCTTCGGCCGATGTGCACAACTTCACCAGCGGATTGACCGGGAAGCCCCAGCGCTTGAAGGCCTGGATGACGCCCCATTGCGTGTCGGCGGGCAGCTTCGCGACTTCGCCCCAGGCATAGGCGAAGAAGCGCAAAGGGCGGCTCGCGGTGATCGAGGGATCGAGCTGGCGCAGCGAACCCGCGGCGGCGTTGCGCGGATTGGCGAAGACCTTCTCGCCCGCTTGATTCTGTTTCTCATTCATTTTGGCGAAATCCTTGTGGGACATATAGATTTCGCCTCTGACCTCGAACACCTCGGGGAAATCCTTGGCGTCGATGCGGTTCGGAATGTCCTTCACGGTGCGGACATTGGCGGTGACGTTCTCGCCCTCCGCGCCATCGCCCCGCGTGGCGCCCTGCACGAGCTTGCCCTTCTCATAGCGCAGCGACAGCGACAGGCCGTCGATCTTGGGCTCGGCCATGACCTCGAGCGGCGCGTCTTCGCCCAGATTGAGGAACCGGCGGATGCGGCCCAGGAATTCGCGCACGTCCTCTTCGGAGAAACCATTGCCGAGCGACAGCATCGGCACGCGGTGACGGATCTTGCCGAACTTGGATTGCGGCGCCGAGCCCACCCGCCGCGAGGGCGAGTCGTCGCGCACGAGTTCCGGAAACCGCGTCTCGATCGCCTCGTTGCGCAGGCGCAAGGCATCGTAATCGGCGTCCGAGATCTCCGGCGCGTCTTGCCCGTGATAGCGCTCGTCGTGATGGGCGATCTCGGCGGCGAGGCGGCGCAATTCGTCCGCCGCCGCCTTGGCATTCAACTTCTCGACAGGTTTTTCAGAGGTTGCGGTCATGGGTGGCGGCTCTTTCGCTTCCGCTTAGCATGACCTTCATAGGAGCAAGAAGTCTTAAAACTGTCAGGATCAACGTCGTCAGTTGCCGCTGCCACCGACGATCTGACGCGCGGTCGTTTCGATGAGCTTGCGTACCCTCTCGGCCTCCTCCGGCGTCCACGGGCCGTGGCGCATATGCAGCGCCTGTTTCAGGGTCCGCATCGCCTCGCGCACCGTTTCCGGCGTGGAATGGATCGAATAAGCCTGGGCCGCCAAGTCCATGCGCGACTGGATGCCCTTGAGGGCGACGGCATTCTCCTCGAGGAAGGTCCGGCCCGCCGCGGTGATCTGGTACAGTTTCTTGGTGCCGCTCTGGGCCTCGGCGGCGATGTAGTCCTGCTCTTCGAGCATCGTCAGCGTCGGATAGACGGCGCCCGGGCTCGGCGCATAGGCGCCGCCGAATTTCTCCTCGATGGCGCGGATCAGGTCATAGCCATGGCGCGGCTTCTCCGCGATCAGGGACAGCAACACCAGCCGCAAGTCGCCATGGCCGAACATCCGGCCCCCTCGTCCGCCGAAGAACCCACCGCGGCCGAAGCCGCCTTCATCGTCGGCGGAACGGCCACCGCGTCCCCAGCGCCCGCCGGGCGCGCAATCGTGATGCCGCTCGTGGCGGCGCCAATGATCATGATGACGTCCAAACATGAGATATATCCTATAATAGTTTCTAAGACTGAATTTTAAGATATATCTTAAGATAGGATCTGTCAAGCTGGGCGGCGAAAAAAACTCCGCCCGCTCGGCAGGCCGAACGGGCGGGACCATTTGCTATCGACCGGCTATCGCAGGAAGCTCCCCTCCTGCCGACAGCCCGGCCTGAGGTTCTTCAGCCGATGAATTCAGGAGTCGGCATCGCCTCTTTCTTCTCCGCAGCCGAGGTGACGGGCGGCAGCTGCAGCACGGTTGCGACCTGCCCCTTGCGCAGATGTGTCACCAGCACGACTTTGCCGTTCGGAAATTCGAGCGCGTCATGATAGGCGGCCGGCCGGTCCATATCGACCTGGGTGAAGCGGGCAACCTTGCCGCCAAGCTCACCGATCTCCAGGTCAAGCCCGCCGAGCACGGCATAATTTCTTTCCACGGCCTTGTCGAAGGCAAGCTCCGTGCCCGGACGCAGGCATACCGCCACATTTGGTTCACCGACAGCGCAGAAGCCATGTGTGGTCGAGCTGTCGAATGCAGACGTCACCAGTCTGTCGCCGACCTTTGCCGGACGAGAGGCGACGTGATGCAGACTATAATCGCACATCAAAGAATCTCCTCTACTGTGAACAGCCAGGATGGTTGTCCTTGACCGACATCACAGCACACCAAGGTGGCCATCCTGTGTTCGGTGCATCAGGGCAATGCACCCATGATGCTCTCAGCGCTCGCACGATGTGCTGCGGATCTGGGAAGCGCTTCCGATCAAGACGCGGCGGACGGCTTTGTTCCTATTCGGACCGAGTCAGTCCTACGCCGGGCGATGCGGACACGCAGTTTTGATCAGGACCTGGCGCTGAGAAGCTGATCCGCCTGGGCCCGCGCCTCGTCGGTAACCCTGGCGCCGGACAGCATGCGCGCGATCTCCTCGCGCCGGCTCGCCGCGCTGAGTTCCTGCACGCGCGTCACCATGCGCTTCTTGCCGACCTCTTCCATCTTGCTGATCAGCATGTGATTGCCGGCACGCGCCGCGACCTGCGGCGAATGCGTCACCGAGAGAACCTGCAGACCTTGCGCCAGACGCGACAGCCTGACGCCGATCGCATCGGCGACCGCGCCGCCCACGCCTGTGTCGATCTCGTCGAAGACCAGCGTCGGCGCCGATCCCTTGGCCGCCAATATGACCTTCAGGGCAAGCATGAAGCGGGCAAGCTCGCCGCCGGATGCGACTTTCATCAGGGGCGACAAGGGCGTTCCCGGATTGGCCGCCACCAGGAACTCGATCCGGTCGAAGCCATGCGGACCGCCCCGCCCGTGGTCCGCCTCGACGCGCGTCTCGAAGCGCGCTTTTTCGAGTTTCAAGGGAGCGAGTTCCGCCACCACGGCGTCGTCGAGCTTGCGCGCCGTCTTCTTGCGCTTCGCGCTCAATTTGCGCGCCGCCTCGTCGAACGCATCGCATTGCGCTTTATAGGCGGCTTCCAGCCGCGTGAGCTCGGCGCCGCCATCGGCGATCGCCTGCAACTCGCCTTCCATGCGCTCGCGCACTTGCGCCAGCGCATCGACCGGGCATTTGTATTTGCGCGCAGCCGCGCGCAGTGCGAACAGCCTTTCCTCCGACTGCTCCAATTCGCGCGGATCGAAGGCGAAGGCCCTGAGCGCCTCGGCCGAGGCGCGTTGCGCTTCGCCCATTTCCTGCAGCACGCGGTCGAGCGCCTCGCAGATCCGGTCGAGCCGTCCCTGCGCCTGGTCCTTGCGACGTTCGAGCTTGCGCAAGGCGGCATTGAGGCGTGCTTCGACGGCGCCGTCGCCATTGAGCGCGTCCTCGGCGTCCTTGAGCGCCGCAACGAACTGTTCGGCATTCATCATGATCTGGCGCAGATCGGCGAGCCTGGTTTCCTCGTCGGGCTGCGGATCGAGCTTGCGCAACTCATCGGCCGCATGGGTCAGGTAGTCACGCTCGGCCTCGGATCGCGCCAGCAGCGCCCTGTGCTCGGCAAGCCGCGTCTCGGCGGCGCTCAAGGCTTCCCAGCGGCGGCGAACCTCTTCCGCCTCGCTTTCGAGCCCACCGAAAGCATCGAGCAGGCGTCGGTGATTGGCGGAATTGACCAAGGCGCGGTCGTCATGCTGGCCATGGATCTCGGTCAGCGTGCCGGCGATCTGGCGCAGGAGATTGAGGCTGACCGGCTGGTCATTGATGCTGGCCCGGCTCGGACCGTCGGCGCTCTGGATCCGCCTTATGACCAGCTCGCCGTCGGCTTCGATGTCCTGGTCGGCGAGCATGGCGAAGGCCGCATGCGTCTTGGGCAGGGCGAAGGCCGCGGTGACGACCCCTTTCTCGGCGCCGCTGCGCACCAGGCCGCTGTCGCCGCGCGCGCCCAGCGCCAGGCCCAGCGCATCGAGGAGGATGGACTTGCCCGCCCCCGTCTCGCCGGTGAGCACGGTGAGCCCCTTCTCGAGGACGAGATCGAGCTTTTCGATGAGGACGATATCGCGGATGGAGAGCGCCGTCAGCATGGCGCTCTTATAGCTGAGTCTCGCACGGCACGCCCCGCCAAAAAGCCTGCCCCGGATGAGCCCCGGCGCAGGCGTTCAGAACGGGTTGACCGAGCTCAGCGCCTTGCTGATCCAGGACTGCTTGTTCTCGGACGGCAGGACACCGTCATTCTGCAAGAGCGCATAGGCGTCTTGGTACCATTCGCTGTTGGGATAATTGTGTCCCAGCACCGCGGCCGCGGTCTGTGCTTCCGAACGGACGCCCAGCGCCAGATAGCCCTCGGTCAGGCGATAGAGCGCTTCCGGCGTGTGCGATGTGTTCTGATATTCGGTGATCACGCGCTTGAAGCGATTGATGCCCGCGAGATAGGAGCCCTTCTTCAGATAATAGCGGCCGACTTCCATTTCCTTGCCCGCCAGATGGTCGCGCGCCAGCGTCGCCTTGGCTTGGGCGTCCTGGGCATAGGCGGTTCCCGGATAGCGGCGGCTCACTTCCTCGAGCGAGGCGAGCGCTTTCTGGGTGTTCGTCTGGTCGCGCCTGACGTCGATGATCTGCTCATAATTGCTCAGCGCGATCAGATAATAGGCGTAGGACGCGTCCTTGTGGCCGGGATGCAAAGTGAGGAAGCGCTGCGCCGCATTGATCGCCTCGTCATAGGCGTTGCGCTGATATTGCGAATAGGCCTGCATCAGCTGCGCCTTGGTGGCCCATTGCGAATAGGGATGCTGGCGTTCGACCTCGCCGAAAGTTTTGGCGGCGGTGCGATATTCGCCTGCCTGCATCTGCTCGAGGCCCTTGTTGTAGAGGGGGCCCACCGGCTCGGTCTTGTCGGCGGCGGCGAGATCGGGCGCTATGCCGTCGCTCGATGCGGCGGCGGCTTGTGTCGACGTCGAGGACTCCTTGTCCAGCAGCTTCGACATGCTGGAACAGGCGCCAAGCGCCAGCGCGACGGTGAGCACAGAACCGAGCCGCAGTCCCGCCGCCAAGCGCTCACGAGCCCTAAACACAGAAGTCAATCGCCGAATTCCCGATCAAGATGCCAATCGGCCGCCTTTTACCCCTCCGCGATCCGGGATTCCAGCGGCCTCAGGGGATGTTAGATGCAGAAAACCCGGCGGAAGTGTGACCGCCGGGCTTTTTGCCAGGTGCTGCAGTAACTTAGAGCATGATCCGGGAAAGTGGACGCCGGTTTTCCGAAAAGATCATGCGCAAACAAAGGCTAATTCGCCTGCCGGCGCAGAAACGCCGGAATCTCCAGCTGATCGTCGTCATAGGCCGGCTGCGCCGGCCCCGTCACCGGCATCTGCGCGACTTGCGGCCGCTGCGCCTCAGGCGCCTGGATGCGCGGTTCCTGCCGGGCTCGCGCCTCGGCTTCCGCCTGCGGCGGCAGATCGCCCTTGCGGCTCAAGCCGACGCCCGCCAGGCGCTCGAACAGGCCGCGCTTCTTCTTGGCGGCATGCTCGGCGATGTTCTCGATGCGATTCTGCTGCGCCGCGATCTGCCTTTGCGCGATCGGCGGGAAGTCTTCGGCCTGCGGCATCCGGGGCGGCATCTGGGTGCGCGCCTGATGGATGACCTGCTGTGTCACCTCGACGTCCTCATGCTCCTCTTCGATCTCCTCAGGCTCATGCATGGCCTGCTGCGGCGGCTGCTGAGCCGGCGGCTGCTGCACCGGCTGCGGGATGGCGCGTTTGGTCTGCGGCGCCATGGCGATCGGTGTCGGCTGGATCGGCTTCTTCACCGGCACGGGCTGCTTGCCCGTATAGCCGAAGACAGGGCGGGCGGGCATTTGCTCCTCTGCCGCGACATCGTCGAGGAGATGCTCGGACTGCTCGATGGCGAGGCCGGTGGCCACGACCGACACGCGCATCGTGCCTTCGAGCGAGTCGTCGAAAGTGGCGCCGAGGATGATATTGGCCTCGGCATCGACTTCCTCGCGGATGCGGGTCGCCGCTTCGTCGACCTCATAGAGGGTGAGGTCGGGACCGCCGGTGATCGAGATCAGGAGGCCGCGGGCGCCGCGCATCGACACATCGTCGAGCAGCGGGTTGGAGATCGCCGCTTCCGCCGCCTCGATGGCGCGCTTCTCGCCGGACGCTTCGCCCGTTCCCATCATCGCCTTGCCCATCTCGCTCATGATGGCGCGAACGTCGGCGAAGTCGAGATTGATCAGGCCCTCCTTGGTCATCAGCTCGGTGATCGAGGCGACGCCGGAATAGAGCACCTGATCGGCCATGGCGAAGGCCGCCGCGAAGGTGGTCTTCTCATTGGCGACGCGGAACAGATTCTGGTTCGGGATGACGATCAGCGTGTCGACATTCTTGGCCAGGAGTTCGATGCCGCGTTCAGCCGTCTGCATGCGGCGCACGCCTTCGAAGTGGAAAGGCTTGGTCACCACGCCGACGGTGAGGATGCCCTGCTCCTTGGCCGCGCGGGCGATGACCGGGGCCGCACCGGTGCCGGTGCCGCCGCCCATGCCCGCGGTGATGAAGCACATGTGAGCGCCCGCGAGATGATCGAGGATCTCAGGGAGCGCCTCTTCCGCCGCCGCCGCGCCGATCTGCGGCTGCGATCCGGCACCGAGCCCCTGCGTCAGGGCGGTGCCCATCTGGATGCGCCTTTCGGACGCATTCTGGGTGAGAGCCTGGGCGTCGGTATTGGCGACGACGAACTCGACACCGTCGAGCCGGCTCTCGATCATGTTGTTGACAGCGTTCCCGCCGGCGCCCCCCACGCCAAAGACGGTGATGCGTGGTTTAAGCTCTGCCAAGCTCGGCACGGTGAGATTGATCGTCATATGAAAGCACCTGAGAACTGATTTTCCCCAGATGGAATCTTTCTTACCCATTCAATAACAAATGGTTAACAAACGCTAACCACCGCCGGTTTTTTTGAATCAAATTTGATTCGGAACGGGACAGGCGCAGGGTGATTCCTTAACGCGGCACCATCCAGCGTTGATTCTCTTTGTCAGAAAATCATCTCAACTCATTGAATTAAAAGGGATGTATCCCGCGACACGAAACGCGCGCATCCGCAGCGACGCGCCCGGACCGGGGACAGATAATTGACGTTGGGTATTCAGGCGCTCAGAAGCTGTCGGCGATCCACTTGCCGACGCGTCGCAGATAGCCGGCTTGCCGCTCCGCCATCGCCTGGCGGGCGACCGCGGCCGCGTGATGGATATCTGGCTTGAGCGCGTAGTTCAAAAGCCCCATCGCGGTGGCGAAGGCGGGCGAGCGGGCGGCTTCGGGCATGCCGGCAATGGGCAAGGGCGCCCCGAGCCTGACCTGCCGGTTGAGCCACTGGGCGGCGATCTCGCGCACCCCGGTGAGCTCGCTCCCTCCCCCGGTGAGGACGACGCGGCTGCCGGCGAGCCTGGCGAAGCTCGCCTGGTCGAGACGCTCCCGCACCATTTCGAGGATCTCCTCGAGCCGCGGCCTGATGATGCCGGTGAGCATCGATTTCGGCGCATGATAGATCGTGTCGACGCCACGCTCGCCAAGCAAGGGCACCGCGACCGTCTCGCGGTCGTCGAGGACTGTCGCCATGGCGCTGCCCCACAGAGTCTTCATCCGCTCGGCATGGGCGACGGTGGTCGAAAGCCCGCGCGCTATGTCGTGGGTGATGTGCATGCCGCCGACCGGGATGACGTCGGCGAAGACCAGCTGGTCGTCGTGGAAGGAGGCGACGCCGGTGGTGGCGCCGCCCATGTCGATGAGCGTCACGCCGAGCTTGATCTCGTCCTCGGCCAGGACCGCGCGCGACGCGGCATAGGGCGCCACGACATAGTCGGCCACCGACAGATGGCAGCGCTCGATCACCAGCGCCAGGTTGCGCAGGGCGGCGGGCTCGGCGGAAACGATATTCACTTCGGCGGTCAGGAGCCTGCCGAACATGCCGAGGGGTGCGGCGATGCCCCGCGCGTCATCGAGATGGAACTGCGCCGGCGCCGTGTGCAGGGTGCGCCGGCCGGACTGATGTCCTTGGGCGAGAGCGGCGCGCGTCGCCGTTTCGATGTCGGGCGCCGTGACCTGGCCGCTTTCGGTCTCGACCGCCGCGGCATAGGCGTTCGATTGCGGCCTGCCGCCGGCCACATTGACGTAGACCGAGGTGATGGTGCGCTTCGCCATGCGCTCGGCGGCATCGACCGCCAGCCTGATGGCGCGCTCGGCCTGATCGAGATCGACGATCGCGCCCGTGCGGGTGCCGCGCGAAGCCTGGCAG
Source organism: Parvibaculaceae bacterium (assembly GCA_050251035.1). Classification (GTDB taxonomy): domain Bacteria; phylum Pseudomonadota; class Alphaproteobacteria; order Rhizobiales; family Aestuariivirgaceae; genus Taklimakanibacter. Next base: position 74,554 of record JBFWNN010000010.1, on the reverse strand, counting down.
CCGAAACCCAGGATCCGCAAGGCGGATGCTTCCTTGCCATCGGCGGTGCGGCGGTTCTGGCTCACCACCTCGCCGATGATGCAGCTGATCTTGGTGCTGCCGATATCGAGCGCGGCGACGAGGCCGCTTCTGCCGGCGCCCTGGCCTTTCCCGTCGCCTTTCACCGGCAGCTCAATCACAGTCATGCAACACCCCTCTCCCGCCTACGAACAACTAGCTGTTTGCGCATGATCTTATCGGTAAACCGGTATCCACTTTTCCGGATCATGCGCTATTGCTGCTGACTTACCTTGAAGTTCTTAACATCCTTGTCGGGCAAGGCCGGAGCGACGAGCTCGACGATCATCTCGTCCGGCAATCTGAGGTCGATCGCCTTGATGCCCTTGCTCAGAATCCCTTGGGCGCGGTCGATCTTGGCGAGAGTGGCGAGCGCCTGGGCCGAACCGGTTTCCGGCAGAGCGACGGTCACGCCATTGTCGAGATAGAGCGTCCAGCGCCTCTGTCCGACGCGCGCCGCGGCCGCGACATGCTTCTTCACACGCGGCACGGCATCGAGCTCGCCCACGAGATCGGCGACGGCGCGATGCGCCCCTTCGCCGGTGACGAGCAGCAGCGAGGCGAGCCGCTTCGGATCGAGCGTGCTCATCGCGGTGCCGGTCTGATCGATGACGTAATGCGCGCCGTCACGCTGCCATATGGCGAAGGGCTGTCGTTCGGTGACGACGACGTCGAGCCGGTTAGGATATTTGCGCATCACGGTCGCTTGCGCGACCCAGTCGAGATTTTCCAGAAGCGCCCTGGCGCGCACCGCATCGAAGCCGACCAAGGATCCGCCGGGCGAGACGCCGATGGCGGAGAGCAGCGTCTCCGGTTCCTGATGGACGAGCCCGGTGATGCGGATATCGTCCGCCGCGAAGCCGAGCGAGCTTGCGAGCTGGCCCGGCAACTTGCGCCAGGGACTGCCGTCATAATCGAGATGTCCGCCGATGACGAGCCCGTGGATGATCGCCCCGAACAGCAGCGTACAGGCCCCGGCCCGCGCCATGAAGCGCGCCCTGAGGCTCGGCCCCGCGGTCGGCAGACGGCGGAAGAACCAGAAGATGCGGCGGCGTATGGCGGCGAAGACATTCATCGGTTCACCGAAGCATCGTTGACCATCCAGGTCACCAGATCCTCGAAACTGTGGCCGGCATGGGCGGCGAGCTCGGGGACCAGCGACGTGCCCGTCATGCCGGGCTGGGTGTTGATCTCGAGGAGGATCAGCTCGCCATCGCTGCCGGGCGTGTCGTCATAGCGGAAGTCCGCCCGGCTGACGCCCTTGCAGCCCAGCGCCTGATGCGCGGCGAGCGCATATTGCTGCGCCTTGCGATAGATGTCGCGCGGTATGTCCGCCGGCAGGACGTGGATCGATCCGCCGGGGGCGTATTTCGCACGGTAATCATAGAAGCCGACGGCGGGCTGGATATCGATGACGCCCAGCGCCACGTCGCCCATGACCGCGCAAGTGAGCTCCTTGCCGGGGATGAAGCGCTCGGCAAGGACCTGGTCGCCGAACAGGTCGCGCTCCTCGAGGATCATCGTCGCCGGGCCATTGGAGCTGTGATCGACGATATGGACGCCGACGCTCGACCCTTGCGCCTGGGGTTTCAGCACATAGGGCAAGGGCAGCGGATGCTGCGCGGCCGCGAGCTCGATATCGACAACCCGGCTCTCGGCGACCGGAATGCCGACGGCGGCGAACAATATCTTCGACTTGACCTTGTCCATGGCGATGGCGGAGGCGCGCACACCCGAATGCGTATAGGGCACCTGCATGGTCTCGAGGATCGCCGCCATGCAGCCGTCCTCGCCCCATTTGCCGTGCAGCGCGTTGAAGGCGACATCGGGCCTGAGGTCGGCCAGGACTTCCGCGATATTGCGCTTCACATCGACGGGCGTCACCTGGAAGCCGGCGCGGCGCAGCGCGTCGGCGCAGGCCTCGCCCGTCGCCAGGCTCACTTCGCGCTCGGCCGACCAGCCGCCCATCAGGACGGCGACATGGGTGAATCTCGGATCGCGCGCCGCCATCATGCGCCTCCCGCCGGAATGCCGATGCGCTTGATTTCCCAATCGAGCTCGATGCCGGACGTGTCCTTCACGCGCCGGCGGATGGTCTCGCCCAGCTCCTCGATCTGCGTCGCCGTGGCGCCGCCTTCATTGATGAGGAAGTTGCAGTGGAGCTCGGAAACCTTGGCGGGACCGATGGAATATCCACGCAGGCCCGCCTGGTCGATCAGCTGCCAGGATTTGTGCCCGGGCGGGTTCTTGAAGGTCGATCCGCCGGTGCGGCTCTTGATCGGCTGCGTCGCTTCGCGGCGTTCGGTCACGTCGTCCATGGCGCGCGCGATCTGATCCCGGTCCCCAGCCGCGCCCTGAAGCAGGGCTTCGGTGAAGATGAAATCTTCCGGCGCACCGCAATGGCGGTACGTATACTGCATGTCGGCATTCGACAGCACGTGCAGCGATCCCCTCCGGTCAACGGCCCGCGCTTCCACGAGAACGTCCTTGGTCTCGCGACCATAGGCTCCACCGTTCATCCGAAGCGCGCCGCCAATCGTGCCGGGTATACCTCTCAGAAAGGTTAATTCTCCGATACTATGATCGAGGGCAAAACGGGCGACCCTGACGTCAGGCACTGATGTTCCGGTTCTGATCCGGTATCCGGGCTCCAGCCTGATGTCGCCGAAGCCCTTGCCGAGCCGGATCACGATGCCCGGCACCCCGCCGTCGCGCACCAGGAGGTTCGATCCGACCCCGATCACATGGATGGGGACGTCCGGCGGCGTCTCCTTGAGGACTTGCACGAGATCGGCCTCGTCGGCGGGCGTGAACAGGACTTCGGCCGGTCCGCCCACGCGGAACCAGGTCAGGTCGGCCAGCGGGAAATTGGCTTCGAGCCGCCCCCGCGCCTTCGGCAATCGCTGCAGCAGCTTCTCGCCATCGAGCTCGATCTGCATCAGGCGCCTCCGGTCTTGCCGTCGAGCGCCGCCAGCTGTTGCGGCAGGGCATAGGCCCACTGCGTGATGGTCCCCGCCCCCAGACACACGACGATGTCGCCGGGCTTCACCAGCCCCTTCACCATGGACGGCAATTGCTCGGGCGCATCGATCTTCTGCGCGCTGCGGTGGCCGCGGTCACGCAGGCCTTCGACCAGCGCGTCGTGGGTCGCCCCTTCGATCGGGCTCTCGCCCGCCGCATAGACGGGTGCGATGATGACCGAATCCGCGCTGTTGAAGCAGGAGCAGAATTCCGGGAAGAGCGAGGCGAGCCGCGTATAGCGGTGCGGCTGCATGACGGCGATCACCTTGCCCTTGGTCACGCCGCGCGCGGCCCGCAGCACCGCCGCGATCTCGACCGGATGATGCCCGTAATCGTCGAAGACGGTGACGCCGTCGTGCTCGCCGGTGCGGCTGAAGCGGCGCTTCACGCCGGTGAAGCTCTTGAAGCCCAGGCGGATCTTCTCTTCGGAAATGCCGAGCTCGCGCGCCACCGCGAAGGCGCCGGTCGCGTTGAGCGCATTGTGGTCGCCCGGCATCTGCAGCGTGAGGCCGTCGACGTCGTGCACCGTGCCCTTGCGACGGTCGGTCACGCGCACGGTAAAACGCATCTCGCCGTCGCTGTAGGACGGATCGATGAGGCGCAGGTCGGCCTGCGGGCTTCTTCCGTAGGTGATGATGCGCCGGTCGCGCACCCGGCCGATGAGCGCCTGCACCTCGGGATGATCGATGCACATCACGGCGAAGCCGTAGAAGGGAATGTTCTCGACGAAAGCGAGGAAGGCGTCCTTGGCCTTGTCGAAGGAGCCGTAGTGATCGAGATGCTCGGGATCGATATTGGTGACGATCACCACATCGGCCGGCAGCTTGACGAAAGTGCCGTCGGACTCGTCCGATTCGACCACCATCCAGTCGCCCTTGCCGAGCCTGGCATTGGTGCCATAGGCGTTGATGATGCCGCCATTGATGACGGTCGGATCGAGGCCGCCCGCATCGAGCAAGGCCGCGACCAGCGATGTCGTCGTCGTCTTGCCATGCGTGCCGCCGACCGCGACGCAGGACTTGAAGCGCATGAGCTCGGCCAGCATCTCGGCGCGCCTGACGATCGGCAGGAAGCGGTTGCGCGCTTCGGCGAGTTCCGGATTGTCGGACTTCACCGCCGAGGACACCACCACCACTTGCGCATCGCCCACATTGGCGGCGGCATGGCCGATCGCGACCGCGATGCCGTTCTTGCGCAGCCTCTGGGTGTTGTAATTGTCGGCGAGGTCCGAGCCCTGCACCTTGTAGCCGAGCGTCGCCATCACCTCGGCGATGCCGCTCATCCCGATGCCGCCAATCCCGATGAAATGGATCGGTCCGACCTCGCGCGGGAGTTTCATTTCGATGTCGTCTCCGTGTCTTTAGCTCGGTGCGCGAGGTCCTCGACCAGATCGGCGAGGCGCTCGGCGGCGTCCGGCATGCCTTGCGCCAGGGCCGCGCGCGCCGCCCCGGCAAGTTCGTCGTCTTGATACCTGAGACGCGTCAGGAATGCAGCGAATTCTTGCGGGTTGAGGCCGGCTTGCGGCATGACCCACCCGCCACCTTTCCCGGCGAAGAATTCGGCATTGTGCAATTGGTCATTGTCGAGCGCATGTGGCAGCGGCACCATGATGGCGGGCCGGCCGATGACGCCCAGTTCGGCGATGGTCGAGGCCCCCGAGCGGCAGATGACGAGCTGCGCGTCGGCGAAACGCTGCGGCATGTCGGCGAAAAAGGAAGCGAGCTCGAAGGCGATCTCGAGTGTCCCATAGGCGGCCTTGACGCGCTCGATATCCTCCGGCCGGCACTGCTGGACGATCTTGAGGTGGCGCAGGATCGCCTTGGGCAGGAGCTTGATCACGTCCGGCATGAATTCGGCGAAGAAACGTGCGCCCTGGCTGCCGCCGAAGACGAGGAGATTGAACGGCGCGTCGGCGGCCGAAGGCGCATAGGCCGACGCCTGCTGTTCGAGCACGATATTGCGCACCGGATTGCCGGTATAGACCAGCTTGCTCTTCGAGGCCTCCGGCAGCCGTCCGAGCGCCGGGAAGGATGAGGCCACCGCATCGGCAAAGCGCGACAGCGCGCGATTGGCGCGCCCCATCACGGCATTCTGGTCGTGGATGCAGCACGGTATGCCGAGCCGCGAGGCGGCGATGACCGGCGGAAAGGACGGATAACCGCCGAAGCCGGCAAGCGCTGCGGGTTTCAGGCGCTCGAGCACGTCGCGCGCGGTCCGGTAGCCCTTGTAGAGGCGCACGAGCTGCAGCGGCAGCAGGAAAGGCTTCGACGGCGAAATTGTCGCCGCCGGCACCAGATGCGTCTCGAGCGCCGGGAAGGCGCGGCCATAGTCGCGCACCCGCTCATCGGTCATCAGATGGATGACATAGCCGCGCCGGATCAGCGCCTCGGCCAGCGCCTGGGCCGGGAACAGATGTCCGCCGGTCCCGCCGGCGGCGAGGACCACGAGCCGGTCGGGCTCTTGAGCGTGAAGCGCCATGCGCTCCTCTTACGCCGCCGCCGTCCGCCAGGCCGGATCGGCCTGGACGGCGAGGCTGCGCGAGCGCGCGAAGGCGAGAACCAGCCCCATCGCGAAGGCCATGCTCATCAGCGAGGATCCGCCATAGGAGATGAACGGCAAAGTCATGCCCTTGGCGGGCAGCAGCGAGACATTGACGCCCATATTGATGACCGCCTGCAGGCCGAAGATCACGGCAAGGCCGCTCATCGACAGCGCCGCGAAGGGATCGGGCTCGCCCTTGGCGCGCCCCAATATGCGGATGACGATGAAGGCGAAGAGCAGGATCAGCACCATGCAGGCGATGAAGCCGAATTCCTCGCCGACCACAGCGAAGGTGAAGTCGGTATGCGAGTCGGGCAGGATCTGCTTTGCTTCGCCGCCGCCGGGGCCGGCGCCGAACAGGCCGCCATTCTGGAAGGCCTGGGTCGCGGTATCGACCTGGAAGGTGTCGCCCTTCTCGGGATTGAGGAAGCGATCGATGCGCGACGCGACATGCGGGATCGTCTCATAGGCGAGGAAGACGCCGGCGGCGCCCAGCGCACTGATCCCGATCACCAGGATCCAGGGGATGCCATAGATGAGGAGTACGGCGATGAAGGTGATGACGACCAGCGCCGACTGGCCGAAATCCGGCTGCAGCACGAGGAGGCCGACGAAGGCGCCGGCGAGCAGCAGCGCGATCGGGAGGCCCGGCATTTCCGGCTTGCGCAGATGCTCGGCAAGGAACCAGGCCACCATGACGATGAAGGCGGGTTTGGCGAACTCCGAGGGCTGCAGGTTGATCGGCCCGATGTCGATCCAGCGATGGGCGCCCTTGATCTCGGGCCCATAGAAGAGCGCGACGACCATCAGCGCAAGCGCGCCGAAAAACACCAGGAAAGCGGCGCGGCGCGCCTGCAGCGGCTCGAGCAGGCTCGTGGCGATGAGGATGATGACGGCGAAGCCCAGATAGAACAGCTGGTTCTTGAAGAAGTGGAACGAGTCGAGGCCGAGCCTTTCGGCGACGGGTGGACTCGCCGCCATGCTGATCAGCACGCCCGCCGCCATGAGCAGCAGGACGGCGCTCAGCAACAGCCTGTCGACGGTGAACCACCACGAGGCGAAAAGGCCCCGGTCACTACGGCTTATCAGCATGTCCATTCCCCCTCTCGGTCATCCGGATGCCCGGCAGAGCGGCGACCGCTTTGACGAAGGCATCCCCCCGCACTTCGAAATTCCGGTAGTGGTCGAAAGACGCACAGGCCGGTGACAAGAGCACGACGGCGCCCGGCCGGCCCTCCTTGGCCGCGTCCCGTGCCGCGGCCTCGACCGCCCTGTCGAGTGTCTCCGTCTTGATGACGGGCGCCCGGTCGCCGATGGTGCGCGCGAACTCATCCGCCGCTTCGCCGATGAGATACGCCCGCCTGATCTTCGGAAAGAACGAGGCCAGCGGCATGATGCCCCCGGCCTTGGCGATGCCGCCGGCGATCCAATAGATTTCGTCGAAGGACGCGAGCGCCTTGGCGGCGGCATCGGCATTGGTCGCCTTCGAGTCGTTGATGAAGGCGACGCCATTGAGGCGCCCTATTTCCTGCATGCGGTGCGCAAGCCCACCAAAGGTCATGAGCCCGCGCTCGACATCGGCAAGGCCGAGGCCCAGAGCCCGTCCCGCCGCATAGGCCATCGCGGCGTTCTGCCAGTTGTGCCGGCCCTTGAGTGCCGGCAGCCTTCTCAGGTCGAGCGTCGCCAGCTCCTTGCCGCCCCGGCGTTCCTTGAGAACGCCATCAGGCGCCGAAAGCCCGTCGTCGAGCGCGCGTTCGACCGAGACGGGCAGCAGGCGCGCGCCGGTGTCGAGACCTTTGACGATCTCCTCGCCCCAGCTCTCGTCGACCCCGATGATCGCCGTGTCGCCCGCCGTCTGCTTGGCGAAGAGGCGCGCTTTGACGGCGACATAGTTCTCGATCGTGCCGTGGCGGTCGAGATGGTCGGGCGTGATATTGGTGAGGATGCCGGCGTCGGGCTTGAGGCTCGGCATCAGGTCGATCTGGAAGGATGACAGCTCCAGCACATAGACGCGGTCCCTGACCGGCTGGCGCAGCAGGAACACTGCCTTGCCGATATTGCCGCCGACATCGACGTCGCGTCCGGCGGCGGCGAAGAGATGGCCGGCGAGCGCCGTCGTCGTCGACTTGCCGTTGGTGCCGGTGATCGCCACCAGCCTGGCGCCGCTGCCGGTGATCTCGCGCTGGAAGATCTCCGTGTCGCCGATGATCTCGATCCCGGCCGCCTTGGCTTTTTCGACCGTCCAATGCGGCTTGGGATGAGTGAGCGGCACGCCGGGGCTGAGAACGAGCGAATCGAGCGTCGAGAAATCCGCGGCGCGGAGATCGCCTATCGCCAACCCCTCCTGCCTCGCCTTCTCGACGGACTGGGCATCGTCGTCCCAGGCGAAGACCCGCGCCCCGCCGAGCCGCAAGGCTTCGGCGCAGGCGGTGCCCGAGCGGGCGAGGCCGAAGACTCCGACCGTCTTGTTCGCGAATGTGCGGGCGGGGAACATCCGCGAGACCTATCTGAGCTTGAGCGTCGACAGTCCGATCAGCGCCAGGACGAAAGCGATGATCCAGAAGCGAATGACGATGGTGGGTTCCTTCCAGCCCTTCTGCTCGAAATGATGATGCAAGGGGGCCATGGCGAAGACGCGCTTGCCGGTGAGCTTGAAGGAAGCGACCTGGACGATGACGGAAGCGGTTTCGAGCACGAACAGCCCGCCGATGATGCCGAGCACGATCTCATGCTTGACCGCGACCGCGATGGCGCCGAGGGCGCCGCCCAGCGACAGGGAGCCGGTATCGCCCATGAAGATCATAGCCGGCGGCGCGTTGAACCACAGGAAGCCGAGCCCGGCGCCGAGTATGGCGCCGCACAGGACCGCGAGCTCGCCGGTGCCCTTGACATTGTGGAGCTGCAGATATTCGGCGAACACGGCATTGCCGACGAGATAGGCGATGAGGCCGTAGCTGCCGGCGGCGATCATCACCGGGACGATGGCGAGCCCGTCGAGGCCGTCGGTCATGTTGACGGCATTGCCGGCGCCGACGATGATGAAGATGCCGACCGCGAGGAAGAAGACGCCGAACTGGATGAGCACGTCCTTGAAGAACGGCACCGCGAGCGCGCTCGAGATCGTCTTGTCGCCGATGCCCATGAAGATGCCGACCGCGATCGCGGCGATGAGGATTTCGATCAGCAGGCGGATCTTTCCGGAAAATCCGTCCGTCGTCGATTTCGTCACCTTGAGGAAGTCGTCATAGAAGCCGATGGCGCCGAAGCCCAGCGTCACGAACAGGACGGCCCACACATAATAGTTGGCGAGGTCGGCCCACAGCAGCGTCGATACGAGGATGCCGGACAGGATCATCAGCCCGCCCATGGTCGGCGTGCCCTGCTTCTCGACGATATGCCGCTGCGGCCCGTCGCTGCGGATGGGCTGGCCCCTGCCCTGTTTCACCTTGAGCAGCGAGATGATGGTCGGCCCGAACCACCAGATGAACAGCAAGGCGGTGAGGATGGCCGAGCCTGTCCGCGTCGTCTGGTAGCGGAACACGTTGAGGACCGAGACCTCGTCGGTCAGGCTGACAAGCAAGTGATAGAGCATTAGCGGCCGTCCTTGTCGGGCGGAGCGGGGCGCGAAAAAGTGGATGCCGGCTTTTCGCGATAACCCCGCTCCTTATTTTTTGAATCGATCACGTTCAGGCTCTTGGATTGCTTCAATCCAAGAGCCTCGTGATCGTCGAGGAACTGACCTCTTATGGCGTCGACCAGCGGCCCCATGCGGCTGCCGAGCGACCCCTTGACCATCACCACATCGCCGGCTTTCAGCCCGCCGAGCAGCGAGGCCGCAAGACCATCCGATTTTTCGGCATAGGCACCGCGCCGGTTGGGCGGAATCTTGTCCCAGAGATGGGCCATGAGAGGCCCCGAGGCATATAGGACATCGACCTTGGCCTCGTCTACAGCGCCGGCAAGGCCGGCATGGAGCGAGGCCGCCTCGTGGCCGAGTTCCAGCATGTCACCCAGAACCGCTATGCGGCGGCCGTTTTTCCCAGGCTCGGCCCGTTTGAGCAAGGCCAGCGCGGCCCGCACCGAGACCGGATTGGCATTGTAGCTTTCGTCGATGAGAAGGATGCGGCCGCCGGGCGCCCTGAGCAGCGATTGTACGCCGCGGCCCTTGGCCGGCTGGGCCGCCGCCAGGGCCAGGCTCGCGCGCGCGAGATCGGCGCCGGCGAGCTTGACGGCGGCGAGCGCCGCCAGGCTGTTGAGCACCATATGCTCGCCTGGCATGCCGAGCTTGTAGATCACCGCCTCGCCGAGGATCGACGCCGTGATGCAGGAGCAGTCGGGATGCAGGGCCGTTCTCTCGAGCCGCGCCCGGGCATCGGGGTGCTTGCCGAAGCCTACGATCTCCCGGATGCCGGCCGTGCCGGCGGCCGCGACCAGCCGGTCGAAATATTCGTTGTCGCGATTGAGGACCGCATGACCGCCGGGCTCGACGCCCGAGAAGATCTCGGCCTTGGCGTCGGCGATCTCGGCGACGGAGGAGAAATGGCCGAGATGGCTCGCCACCACGGTGGTGATGACGGCGATATGCGGGCGCACCATCTTGACGAGCGGCGTGATCTCGCCCGCATGGTTCATGCCGATCTCGAACACGCCATAGGCCGTGTCCGCCGGCATGCGCGCCAGCGTCAGCGGCACGCCCCAGTGATTGTTGAATGAGGCGACCGAGGCATGGGTATAGCCCGAGGCCGACAGCGCGAGGCGCAGCATCTCCTTGGTGCTGGTCTTGCCGACGCTGCCGGTCACCGCGACGATCTGGGCCTTCGACCGCGCCCGCGCCGCGAGCCCGATCTTCTCCAGCGCCTTGAGCACGTCGTCGACGACGAGCAGTGGTCCCGAGGCGGCCATGTCATCCGTCGGCCGCGACACGATGGCGAGGCCGGCGCCGGCCTTGAGCGCCATATGGGCATAGTCATGACCGTCGACGCGATCGCCCTTGATGGCGGCGAAGATGTCGCCCTTGGCGACGCTGCGGCTGTCGATCGACACACCGGTCAGCGGCATCGCGACGGAGCCGCGCAAGCGGCCGCCCGTGGCGGCGGCGAGCTCATCGATCGTCCACAGCGCCCGCTCAGCCATGATAGTCCTCGCCGGCCACCGCCGCTTTGACCGCGTCGTGATCGCTGAAGGGCAGCACCTTGCCGCCGATCGCCTGGCCGGGCTCATGGCCCTTGCCGGCGACGAGAAGGATGTCGCCCTCCTCCAGGGCGTCGACCGCCGTGCGGATGGCGCGCGCGCGATCGCCGATGTCGATGCCGCTGGGGCATGCCGCCATGACCTCGCTGCGGATCGCCGCCGGATCTTCCGAGCGCGGATTGTCGTCGGTCACATAAGGGATGTCGGCGAGCCGGGCCACGATCGCCCCCATCTGAGGACGCTTGCCCTTGTCGCGGTCGCCGCCGGCGCCGAAGACGACGGCCAGCTTGCGCCGCACATAGGGCTTCAGCGCCAATATGGCCTTCTCCAGGGCGTCAGGCGTATGGGCGTAGTCGACGAAAATCGGCGCGCCCAGGGCCGAATGCGCCACCAGATCGAGGCGCCCCTTGGCGCCTTTCAGCGATTCGAGCGCATGGATGGCGAGCACTTCCTCGCCGCCCGTCGCTATGACGAGGCCGGCGGCGACGAGCGCGTTGGACACCTGGAAATCGCCGACCAGAGGCAGATAGATCTCATGCTGCCCGCTCGCCGTCGCGAGCACCAGGCGCTGGCCGAAGCCGTCACGCACACTGGAGACGAGCTTGAGATCCGAGCCTTTCCCGCCGACGGTGAATATCCTCAGGCCATGGGCGCGGGCGCGCGCCACCACATCCTTGGCGATGTCGGTGTCGGCATTGACCACCGCCGTGGCGCCTTCCGGCAGCAATTCGGAGAACAGCCGCATCTTGGCGGCGAAATAGTCCTCGAAGGTCGCGTGATAATCGAGATGGTCGCGAGTGAGGTTGGTGAAGCCCGCCGCCGCGAGCCTGACGCCGTCCAGACGGAATTGCGCGAGGCCATGGCTCGAGGCCTCCATGGCGAGATGCGTCACGTGGTCGAGCGCGAGGCCGGCCAGCGTGTGATGCAGCTTCACCGGATCGGGCGTCGTGTGGGCGAGATATTCCTCGCCCGACGGTCCGACGATGCCGACGGTGCCGATGCTGGCGGCGCGGAAGCCCATCGACTGCCAGATCTGGCGCACGAAGGCTGCGACCGACGTCTTGCCGTTGGTGCCGGTGACGGCGGCGACGATGTCGGGCTGGCTGCCGGCGAAGCGGGAGGCGATGCGGGCGAAGAGCTGATGCGGGTTCTCCGCCTTGATCAGGATGGAGCTTGCCTTGGGCACGAAGGCCGACGGGCCGGCGATGACGGCGACGGCGCCCGCCGCGATCGCCTGCGGAATGAATTGCGCGCCATCGACCTTGGTGCCGGGCAGCGCCGCGAACAGGAAGCCGGGCTTCACTTGCCGGCTGTCGGCGGTAAGGCCCGATATCGCCGCGTCGCCGGCGCCGCACGGCAAAGCCGCATCGTCGGCCAAGAGCCTCGAGAGCAGGACGCTCATCGTCAGGTCCTCCCCTCCTTCTCCGCCTGCTTGGCGAGCGCCTTGCGCTCATCGTCGGTGAGAACGGGCTCGATCCCCAGCAACGGCCCGATGCGGGCGATGATATTGCCGGCGGTCGGCACCGCGTTCCAGCCCGAGGTTGAGAAACCATAGGTTTCGGGCGTCGCCTGCGGCTCGTCCAGCAACACCATGACGACATATTGCGGATCTTCCATCGGGAAGGCGCCGGTGAAGACGGTCAGGTTCTTGCTCTTGTCATAGCGCCCGTTCACCACCTTCTCGGCGGTGCCGGTCTTGCCGCCGATGCGATAGCCCGGCGCATTGGCATTGGCCTTGCGGGCGCTGCCTTCGAGCCCGTTCAGCCTGAACAGGTAGCGCAGTTTCTCGCTGGTCGTGGACTTTATCACCCGGTGCGCCAAAGGCTTGGCGTCCGCCCGGTCACGCTTGAGAAACGTCACCGGAAGCATATTTCCGTCATTGAGCAAACCTGCCACCACCTGCGCTCCTTGCAGCGGCTGTACGGCAAAACCGTGACCGAAGGCGACGGTCGCCTGGACCAGCCTGCCCCAGCGCTTGGGCAGGATCGGCTTGGCGTTTTCCGGCAGTTCCGTCACCAGCCGGTCCATCAGCCCGACGCGGCGCAGGAACTCCTGATGCTTCGTCACGTCGACGCCGAGCACCATGCGCGCGGTGCCGATATTGGAGGAATTGGTGAAGACCTCGGGCAGCGACAGGATGCGCCGGGTCGGCTGGAAATCATGGATGACGGCGCGCCCGATCACCAGGGGGGTGCGGGCGTCGAAGCGGCTCGTGAGATCCGCCGTGCCATAGTCCAGCGCCATGGCGAAGGACACCGCCTTGATGACCGAGCCCAGCTCGAACACGCCGCTCGTCATCCGGTTGGCCTGATCGAAGGTGAAGTTCTTGTTTTCTTGATTGGGATTGAAATCGGGCAGCGAGACGAGGCCCAGCACCTCGCCGCTCTTTGCATCGAGCACGATGCCGCCGCCGGCCTTGGCGCGGAATTTGACGATGCTCTTGGCGAGTTCGTCGGCGAGCGCGTGCTGGACGCGGATATCGATCGACAGCACCGCCGGCATGGCGCGCGTATTGTCCTCGGCAAGGGAGGCGGTGTAGAGCGCGCCCTGGTCGTCGAGGAACTTCTCGATCCCGGCGATGCCTTTGGAATCGAGATCGACATAGCCCAGCACATGGCTGGCGAGGCGTCCCATCGGATACACCCGCTTGGTCTCGAGCCGGAAACCAATGCCGGGGATGCCGAGATTGTGGATCGCCTCGCGCTCGGCCGGGCTCACTTCGCGCTTGAGCCAGACGAAAGCTCGGTTGGGCTGCTGCAGTTTCTGGCGTAGCGACTTGGCATCGAAGCCCGACGTGGTGGCGGTCAGGAGCTCGACCGCCTCGTCAACGTCGAGGATCTTGCGCGGATCGGCGTAGAGCGAGAAAACCGAGAGATCGGTCGCGAGCACCACGCCGTTGCGGTCGACGATATCGGGCCGCGGCACCCTTTCGCTGTATTCGATGACGGGCCGCTCGGGGCGGCCCTCCCACAAGGTGAGGTAGCCGAGCTGGGCGCTGATCGAGGCGAAGAACAGGATGAAGCCGGCGCTCACGAGGCGCAGGCGGTTGCGTCCGGCAAGATGCCCATCTTTGCGGGAATTGACCAGGATCACCGTCTCACTCCATCGCCTTGAGGATGTCGCCGATCGCATCCTTGCCCTCTTCCTCGAGCTTCACCTGAGGCTCGGCGGGAATGCGCGCGGCAAGCTCGTTGATCTTCACGAACTGGTCGGGCGAGATACGCTTGAGCTTCAGATGCTGCTCGGTGAGCCGCTGCAGGCGATCGGGCCGCACCAGGCTCGACCACTCGGCATTGAGCAGGCCGATCATTTCCCGCTCGGTGGCAATCTGGCCGTTCGAGCGCGAGATCTGGCGCTCCACGCCGCGAATGGAATGTTCGAGCGAATAGAGCACATAGGCGGCCACGAGCACCGCGAGGACCAGACAGGCATTGAAGGCTCTGAGCATCAGTGGCGCCACCCTTCGATTTGTGGGACCGCGAGATCTGCGAGGTTGAGCGGCAAGGCCGCGGCCCCGGTGCGCTCGCCGGCGCGCAGCTTGGCCGAGCGGGCGCGCGGATTCTGTGCCGTCTCGGTCGCGCTCGGCTCCTGATGCCCCTTGAACACGGGAGCGAAACGGGCCGCGCTCGCCGCCTCGCGTCCGGGCATATGGCGCGACGAGGCGGGCAGCTTGCCGCTGCGCTCGGCGAAGAACCGCTTCACGATGCGGTCTTCCAGCGAATGGAAGGTGACGACCGCCAGCCTGCCGCCCGGCTTGAGCATCCGCTCCACCGCCGACAGGGCCAGCGCCAGCTCTTCCAACTCCTGGTTCACGTGGATGCGCAAGGCCTGGAAGGTGCGCGTGGCCGGATGGATGCGGTCCTGCGGCCGCTGCTTTCCGGTCGCCCTTTCGATGGCGCGCACCAATGCCTGCGTGGTCAGGATCGGCTCGTCCTTCCGCGCCTTCACGATCGCCTGGGCGATGGCGCGGGCTTTGCGCTCCTCGCCCAATATGCCGATGATGCGGGTGAGCTCATCGGCCTCGGCCCGGTTCACGATGTCGGCGGCCGAGACCCCCGCCTGCTCCATCCGCATGTCGAGCGGGCCTTCCTTGGCGAAGGAGAACCCGCGCTGGGCTTCATCGAGCTGCATCGAGGACACGCCGACGTCGAGGGTTGCCCCGTCGATCATGGCGATGCCGAAGCGCGCAGCCAGGTTTTCCATGTCGCTGAAGCGGCCTTCGACCAGCGTCAGGCGGTCGGGAAAATCGGCGACGAGCGCGGCGCCGTCCGAAATCGCTTGCGGGTCGCGGTCGATGGCCAGGACTTTGCAATGGGCAGCGGCAAGCAACCCGCGCGTATAGCCGCCGGCACCGAAGGTTCCGTCCACATAGATGCCGCCATCGCGCGGCGCCAGTGCAGCGAGCACCTCCGCGAGCATCACCGGCCGGTGCCGGGCATCTGCGCTGGGCGAGAAAGTCATGTTTTTCGGTACGGTGAACAGATTGCTAATGCGAATTCGACAATGCTCCGTACCGCCTTAACAAATCGTTTCGACCGCGACCTTGAACCGGGCCGCGGAACACCCCTTCTCAGCCACAGAAGAATCATCCCGGAACAATATGTTGCGGCCAATCCTTATCAACGAGGTTGAGCCGCTTCGAGGGATTCGGCTCAGGAAAATGGGCAAAGCGCCAGCCGGCCTGTAAGCCGGGTTCTGTCCACGCCCTTTCGGACGCTGGATGACCATTCATCTGGAGCGCATGTCGCCATGCGCTTCGCGCGACCAACCCGGGTGGCGGGTTGGAAAAGCACCCTGGGCCTCGCGGCCCGCGCCACCCCTATTCGGTCTTGCTCCCGGTGGGGTTTACCGTGCCGCGCCCGTTGCCGGCCGCGCGGTGCGCTCTTGCCGCACCGTTTCACCCTTGCTTCGGACGGATCTGAAGCGGTCTGTTTTCTGTGGCACTATCCCTGGGGTCACCCCCGCCGGGCGTTACCCGGCACCGTATTTCCATGGAGCCCGGACTTTCCTCCCGGAAGGCTTGCACCTCCCCGGCGGTCATCCGGCCAGCTGGCTCAGGACAGTTAGGGGCCCGGCGACCTCCCGTCAACCGCCCATGGAACAACCGAAAAAACCGTTGAAACCGCCGCACCATCCCCCATCTAACAGCGGTTCCGGGAGGGAATGCGATGACCGCCTTTGCCACTGCCGCCGCCTTTGATCTCGACGGCCGCGCCCGCAGCCTCGCGCGGCTGAAGCGTCTCGCGCATCTCATGGATTCGGCCCTTCGCATCCCGGGGACGCGCATCCGCTTCGGCGCCGATTCGGCGCTCGGCCTCGTTCCGGGCGCCGGCGATGTGATCGGCCTCGGCATTTCGGCCTTCGCCCTCATGGAAGCCGTGCGCCTCGGCGCGCCGCCCCGGCTCATCGCGCGCATGATCGGCAATGTCGCCGTCGACACAGGCCTTGGCGCCATTCCCATCGCCGGAGACATTTTCGACGTATTGTTCAAGTCCAATACGCGCAATCTGAAGCTGCTGCTCGAACATTTCGAACGGGAAACACGCGTGTGAAGAACCTCATTTGGGTCATTGCCTGGCTGGGCGTCGGCTTGTGGACGGCAATCGCCGCCCTGGGCTACTGGATCATCGGCGCGGTGACCGGCCTTGCCGCCAACAACGCCGACAAGGTCGGCGGCGATGCCGAGACGGTCGAGCTGATCAACTGGCTGGCCCTGCTCGTCCAGAATGTCGGGGAAGTCGCCGCCGTCATCGTATGGGCGGTCGTCGCGCTCGCGATCCTGGGGGTCGCCTGGATCATCACCAAGGTCGCCGGCCGCTCATCGCAGGCGCAGCCGCCGGTCGGAAGCTGACCGGGTCTTACCGCTGCCGCGCAACTCGGCTATGATTCGCGCGGGTGCCCTTCAGCATGAGGGGTCGGAGAGGGTGACATGTGGCAGCGTTGCGTGCTGGCCGCTTTTCTAGTCTGTGCGGCAGTGCCGGCATGGGCACAGGAACGCGAATGGATTTTCGATACCGCCGATGAGGACGCCTACCTCGTCTTCGGCGTCCCCGAATCGGAGGACGCCGGCATCAGCTTCGGCTGCGTCTTGCAATCGGGTGAGATCCGCGTGTTCGTTCCCGACGCCGGCGACGACCTGAAGCCCGATCAGAAGATCGAGCTCGCCATCAGCGCGGCCGGCAAGACCTTCGTCTATGCCGGCCTGACGACACCCAATGAGATGGCGGCGACGACCAGCGCCGAAGCCGCGATCCCGGCGGGCGATCCCCTGTTCAAGACTCTGCGTGAGACCGACCGCTTCACCGTGAAGACGGGAACGGAGGAGAACACCTTCCCCCTCGAAGGCTCGGACTTCGAGAGCCTGGTCCGCGCCTGCAGCAAGAGTTAGCTCAGAACCGATAGGCGAGCTCGCCATTGACTTCGTGCTGCTCGGTGGTCTCCCCGAACGCCCCGCTGTAGTTGACGCGGAACTGCCCACCGGGACCGATCACGATGAAGCCGGCATCGATCTTGCCGAGTATATCGTCGAACTTGTCGATGATCTCGATGTCGGGGAGGCCTTCGGGCGCCGCGACGAATTGCGTCTCGGCCGTCCATGAGTCGTCGGTCGAGAACACGACGCTCCCCCGCACGAAGGCGCGCACCGCCGTATAATCGGTGACCAGGCCGGTGCCCCCCAGTTCGAGGCCGGGCGTGAAGGTGACCGTGGTCTCGGTATTCGCCGGGTATTTGAGATTGGCGAGCCCGACCCCACCCTCCTCGCGGGCATCCGTATGCAGGATGTAGCCGTCGATATCGAAGAACGGCAGCACGTCGACACTGCCGAATGTCTCGGTATAGCTGAGGCGGAGGCGCGGATTGAACGAGGTCACCTCGGGCGAGCTCTCGGCGGTGCCGGAAATCCCGTCGAACACGATTTCATTGTCGGCGAAGATGGGCTGCTCGACGCCGGCCGCATTCTGTCCGATGCCGATGAAGTTCGTGAAGTTCTGCGTGAAGCCGTTGACATTGACGAAACGCTTGGCGGTCCAGTCGCCAAAGGAGCCCGCCGCCACCAGGCCGACGCCGAAACCGCCATTGCGATAATTGGCCGACACGCCGAGCTGGTAGATCTCGCCGTCGAGCGTCGACAGGGGCGATCCGTTGCGATCCTGGTTGGAATTGTATTCGGTTCGCTCGATGCCGAAGCCCAGTTGCCAATGCTCATCGACCTCGGCGTGGACACCGATGGCCATGGCATTCCAGTTGTCGTCATTGGTCGGGCTGTCTTCGACGCTCTCGCGATCATATTCGCCGTAATTGCCCTGCATCCACAGGCAGTTCCGCCGGTCGAGGAAGAAGCCCTGCTCGAAGTCCTTGGGGCATTCGGTCATCTGGTTGAGGAACCCCATGTTGCGCCGGAAGGTCGCTTCGAACAGATGCGGCGCCTGGCTCGGCGTCAGTGAGGCGATCGCATCGCCGAACGCCTTCGGATCATCCTTCGGGTAGAGCCGCAGCAGATTGATGAGGTAGTTGAAAGGATTATTGACCGTTATCGCCTGCTCGATATTGTCGAGCCCCTCGCCCATGCGCCAGACATTCGGATCCGTCGTTCCCGAGGCCGGATCCTTGAGAAGATCGACGAAAGGCGGCTTGTCGGCAAACAGCACCAGGTCCTTGTTGCCATTCTCGACTTTCACGTTGAAGTCGAAACCGATGGCCGGGCGTGCAAGCTCCGGCACGAATCCATTGTCGCTCGTTCCGGCCTCCGAGCTGACGATGACATATTCGGTGAAGGCCTTGTTGATGGAGAGCAAGAGCAGCCCGCCCTGGCCGCCGACGCCCGATCCACCGGTGACATTCAGCCGGTCCGTGACCTGGTTGCCGGTATTCTGCTGGTTGAGATCGATGTCGATGAAATAGACGCCTGAGGCCGATTCGGTGAAGTTACCGGCGATGCCCGTCACTTGCACCTTGCCGCGATCGCCCGGCGACAGCAGGCCGCTATTGGCAAGCACCTGTTGGCCCGAGATGAGAGGAGCCGGTGTCCCGTCGTCGTCCAGCGTGACGAACTGATCGGTGATGAAAAGCGCACCGGCTTCGTTGGTGAATATGTTGTTGCCGGCGGCGGCATTGATATTGCCGATGACATTGCTGGTGCGTGTCCCGGCATCGAAGACCGGCAGGCCGGTGACGGGATCGATGGCGCCCGACGTCAGATCGAAAACGACGCCGTAATCGGCACCGAAACCGAATGGCGTCGTGGGCAAGGGGAGCGCAGGAAAGGCGTAGGCCAGATTGGTGGCGGCTTCGTCTCCGGCGCCGCCCAGAAAGGCAAGCCCGTTGAGATTGGCCGGCAGACCCGAGCCCGCAAGCGTGCCCTGCGCATAAAGCGTCCCGTTTGTCGCAAGCGTATTGCCCAGGCCATCGGCGATCTGCACTGCGGCGCCCGTGCCGCTGGCTGCCCAGATCAGGCCGACGCCATTGCCGGATTTGTCGATCTTGATGCCGACCTTCGCTGCGCCATCGGGAGCGGCGCTCTGGCCGAAGATGCCGACACTGTTCTGTCCCACCACCACCACATTCCGGAACGTCGTCACACTGACGTCCTTGGCCGTCCCCTCGCCGCCGACACTGCCGGCAAAGCCGCCGGAGCCGGCGAGCGTGGTCCTGAACAGGCCACCGCCGGCGATGCCGCCGCCGCCGCCGATCGATTGCGCCACGATGCCATGCGCGCCGAAACCGGCCGTGTGCACATCGCCATTTGCCGCCAGCGTCACCACGCCGCCGCTGCCCGCGGCATCGCTGCCGCCGACGACATTGACGGGCGTCGCGGGCAGGAAGCCGCTCTGTCCGAAAATCAGGCCGTTGCTCGCGATCCCCGTCAACCCGCCGCCGCCGCCGATCGACTGGACGACAATGCCCATCGCGCCGACGCCGGTTGTCACAATGTCCGAAGCGGTCGCCGTCAGATCGCCGCCATTGCCGCCGGCGCCGCCCGCACCACCGAGGGTGAGCGTGGCGCCGTTCGTCAGGGCGACACCGCCTTGGAACACCACATTCGCCACACCGCCGCCGCCGCCGATCGATTGCACCACCATACCGTGGCTGAGGATGCCTTTGGTCGTGACCTGCTCCTGAGTCTTCACCGTCGACGTGGGTCCGCCGTCGCCTTGGGTCAGTTGCGATCCGCCAAGAGTGATGGCGAGCCTGCTGGCGGAATTGCCGACCGTGTTGACGGAAAGGTTTCCGACGCCGCCACCACCACCGATCGTCTGGGAGAGAACACCGATCGCGTTCCGCTCCTCGGTCGTGACCGTGCCTTGCGCGGTAAAGTCGAAACCGCCGCCGCTTCCGCCGCCGTTGTTCTCCGCCTTGGTGCTGAGACCGCCGACGCGGATCAGGAACTGGTCGCTGCCGTCTTCATTGAGATTGGCTGTGTCCATCACCACGCCGCTGGTGCCGCCGCCGCCGCCGATCGACTGCGCGATGAGACCGATGGAGCCCCGGCCTTTCTGTGTCGAATTATTGCCATAGGTGCCGGACACCTGCGCGGCGCTGTCGATGAGTGAGTTATCCGAGCCGACGTCGATCACGACATCGCTGCCGGTGAAATTCAGCACGCCGTCCAGGACGCTGCCGATTGCGCCGCCGCCGCCGGCAATGGCTTGCGCCAGCAGGCCATAGGACAGGGCGCCGTCGGTAACGGTGGTCTCGCCGTCAATGGTGATCGTGACCTTGCCCTGCTGCCCGCCGGAGGGGAGGCACTCCTTGATCCCCTCCACGGAAAGGCACTCTGTGACGTCTTTCGATCCGAGACCGAGCTTGACTCCGTCCGAATTCGAGTTGGTTCCGAGCCCGATGGCAAGACCGCTCCATCCGCCGCTTCCCGCCACACTTTGCGCAAACACGGCGGAGGAATTGTTGCCGGTGATGAAGATGTCGCCATCGCTGATGACCGTGACATCGCCGCCATTGCCGCCTTGGCCGCCCTGCCCGCCGACCGCGCTCTCGACCGAGCCGCCCACAGAGAGGCCGCCGGCAATGCCGCCGGCACCGCCGCCGCCGCCGACGCTCTGCGCGAAGACACCGAAAGCATTGTTGCCGGTGACCCTGATCGTGCCCTCATTGTTGACCACGACCTCGCCGCCCGCGCCACCGGCTCCACCGGCGCCGCCGCCGACCTTGCTAGCGGCCGTGCCCTGGTTTCCGCTCAACCCCACATCGAGGCCGATCGAAAAGCCGCCATTGCCGCCGCTGCCGCCGGTCGATTGGGCGATGATGCCGTGCGAGAAGTTGCCGCTCGTCTCGATCAATCCGAAATTGTCGACCTGAACCTTCGATGAATGCCCGCCGCCACCACCGGCCCCACCGACAGTGTCGCTCACTGCCGAGGAGTCGCCCAGTGTGCCGCTGACGGAGAAGCCGCCATTGCCGCCGCTGCCGCCGACGCTCTGAGCCAGGACACCCGCGGCATTGTCGCCTTCCGTCTTGATTGTGCCCCAGTTGGAAACCTGAACTTCGCCGCCTTTGCCGCCCCTGCCGCCCGAAGCTCCGCCGTCACCGCCGACCTTGTTCTCAGCCTTTCCATTGAGCGCGAGAGAGAGCGCGCCGGAGAAACCACCCGAACCGCCGCCACCGCCGACGCTCTGGGCGAACACGCCGACGGAGCCGTCCTTTTTCGTGTGGATCGTGGGGAAGAACTGTGGCGTCTCGGGCGAGCCCACATTCACCGTGACTTTCTTGCCGTCGCCGCCACCGCCGCCATCGCCGCCGATGCTGCTGGTGCTCGCGTCGCCCTTGAGGGAGAAGCCCGCACCGAGGCTGAACCCGCCATCGCCGCCGCCGCCGCCGACACTCTGGGCCAGGACGCCGTGGGAAAGCACGCCCACGGTCGTGATGTTGTTGCGAACATTGACTGTGACCTCGCCGCCATTGCCCGCGGCACCACCGGAACCGCCGACATTCTGGGTCTTCGCTTCGGCTTCCAAAGTAACCGAACCCGCGATCGAGAACGCGCCACTGCCGCCGCCGCCGCCGACGCTCTGCGCGAAAATGCCGTGCGAGCTCGGTCCTCTGGTCGTGATCTCCCCGCCCGACTCGACCAGGACGATACCGCCGTCGCCGCCGCCCGCGCCGCTGCCGCCGACGCTGTTCGCCTTGGCATTGCCCTTCATGCTGAAATCGACGCCGATGCTGAAGCCGCCGGAGCCGCCGCCGCCGCCGACGCTCTGCGCGAAAATGCCGTGCGAACCGGAAGCCCGGCAGTCTGCGCCGGTCTCCGCGCATTCAGCGCCCGTGACGATGCGGGCATTGCTGTGGACCTCGACGCTGGCGATTTCGACCTGCTGGCCATCGACCGTGATGAACTGAGAGGCATGCTGGGCGCTGCCGCCTTTGCCGCCGACGCTGCCGGCATTGCTGTTGCCGTTCAGGCTGAATCCGGCCCCGACGCTGAAGCCGCCATTGCCGCCGCCGCCCGCGATGCTCTGCGCCTGAATGCCGTGGGATTGCGCGCCGGACGTTTCGATCGACCCGCTGACGAAATCCGTGGCGGTTCCGACCTTGACGACGCCGCTCCTGCCGCCCGTGCCGCCCTTGCCGCCGACCGACTGGGCGGCCGCGTCGCCGGTGATCGTGCCGGCTGCGGCGAGAGAGAACCCGCCATTGCCGCCGCCGCCACCGACGCTTTGCGCGAAAATGCCCGTGGCATTGTCGCTATGCGTCTTGATCGCGCCCGCATGCGTGACGGTCACATCCCTGCCCAGCGAGCCTTCGCCCGCCGTACCACCGACCGAATTGGCGAAGGAGCCGACGCCCTGGATGGTGAAGGAGATCGCTCCGGCAAAGCCGCCATTGCCGCCGCCGCCGCCGATCGACTGCGCCAGGATGCCGTTCGAGCCGTTCCCGAAAGTCTCTATATTGGCGTCATTGTCGACGATGACCGTATTGCCGGCGCCGCCCGGACCGCCGTCACCGCCGAAGGCCAAAGCCGCGCTGCCGCCGGCGGTGAGGCTGAAGGCCAGGCTGCCGCTGAAGCCGCCCGAGCCACCGCCGCCGCCGATCGATTGCGCCAGGATGCCATGCGACTGCTGGCCGTAGGTGGTGATCTCGCCGTCATTGTCGACATCCACGACGTTGGAGTTGTTTCCGGCTCCGGCATTTCCACCGAAGCTGGCACCGACGGCGCCATAGGTGGCGGCACCCGCAGCGATGCTGAAACCGCCCGACCCGCCGCCACCGCCGACCGAGCTCGCGAAAATTCCATGCGATTCATCGGACACACAGTTCGTATCGGCGCAGCCCGTCGTGATCTTGGACGCATTGGCGACCGTGACCTCATTGCCCGTGCCGCCACCGGCGCCGGCGCCACCGAAGCTCAGCGTCGCCTGCACACCGTTGAGGGTCGCGCCCGCCGCGACGGAAAAGCCGCCGCGGCCGCCGCCGCCGCCGATCGACTCGGCATAGATGCCGGATGAAAACGACTTCAGCGTCTTGATCTCTCCATTCGAATGGACTTCGACTACGCCGCCGTCGCCACCTTCCGCGCCATCGCCACCCATGGCCGCCGTGAGCCCGCCGAAAATGCCGCCCGAGACCGCCACGGCGAAGCCGCCGCTGCCGCCGCCGCCGCCGACGCTTTGCGCGAATATGCCAGCCGACCGTTCACCGCTTGTTTGGATGAGCGGACCGGGCGTGCCGGCTTGTGAGATATTGTTCACGGTCACCAGCCCGCCATCGCCGCCGATGGCTCCGGTGCCGCCGACGGCAACCGCCAGGAAAGCGCCGACGGAAACCGAACCGCCGCCATTGCCGCCGCCGCCGCCGACACTTTGGGCGAAAATGCCTTGCGAGGCATCGCCTGTTGTCGTGATCTTGCCCGAGTTGTGGACGGTGACGCCCTGGCCGATTTGATTGGTGCGGATATCTTCAGTGCCCTTGCCGCCGATGCGCAACGGGTTCGCGGCGCTGCCGCCTTCACCACCGGCACCACCGCCGGTGAAGACGCCGCCGGCAAAGCCGCCATCGCCGCCTCCGCCGCCGATGCTCTGGGCGAAGATCCCGCGCGAGAACGTCCCATGGGTTTCGAGAGTGCCGCCGTTGGTCACGGTAACGGCACCTGCGGTGCCACCGCTGCCGCCGGATCCGCCGATCGCGAACAAGCCGCCGCTGTTGCCGCCGCGCCCGCCACCGCCGCCGATGCTCTGCGCATAGATGGCGCCCGCATCCCGGCAATCGGTGCAGTGGCTTATTATGCTGCTGTCATTGGTGACGGAGACCGTGCTCGCATTGCCGCCGCCGCCCGCGGTGCCGCCAATGGCCACAAGTCCGCCGGACCCGCTCGCCGAGCCGCCGCTGCCGCCGAGGCTTTGCGCGAAGATGCCATAATTGCCAAAGTCGGCATCGGCGCCGTTGCCCGAAACATCGATGCTGTTGAAGTTCTTGACATCCACGGCGCCGCCGGCTCCACCCGCGCCGCCACCGCCACCGATCGCCACGAGACCTGCCGCCGCTCCGGCCGAACCGCCGCCGCCACCCACACTCTGCGCCACGATGCCGCCCGAGCCATGATCGGTCGTCACCAGCGCCGCCCGATTCGTCACATTGACGGTCTGGCCGGCGCCACCTGCGCCACCGGCGCCGCCGAAGCCGACGAGACTGGCACCGGTGCCGCCGGCACCGCCGCCGCCGCCAACACTCTGCGCCATGATGGCGGCCGATCCCTTGCCGTGAGTGGTGATCGACCCTCCGGTGGTGTCGACGGTCACGTTGCCGCCGGCTCCACCGCTCTGCGTGTCACCGGCGAAACTGACGATGCCGAAGATGGTCCCGCTGCCGGCGGCCCCCGCCGAGCCACCCGTGCTCTGGGCGAAAATGCCGAAGGAATTATCGTTGTTGGTCAGGATGACGCCGCTATTGGTGACGAAGACATTCCCGCCATTGCCGGTGGCACCACCGCCACCGCCTGGCCCGATGATATCGCCGCCTTCCCCGCCATCACCGCCACGACCGCCGACGCTGCGCGCAACAATGCCCGCCGAACCGTTTCCGGATGTCGTTATGCCACTTGAATTGTTGACTGTCGCCGTGCCGCCGGCCCCGCCGAATCCGCCTGTCCCACCTTCACCTGAGACACCGGAATCGCCACCATTCCCGCCCCTGCCGCCAGTAGAGAGGACCAGAATGCCGACGGAGTTCGGGCCGGTTGTGATGATGGCGCCTGTCGAGCTCCGCGCGGTGACGGTCCCACCCATGCCGCCCGTTCCGCCCTCGCCGGCATTGTTGATGTCCGAATCGCCACCGTGACCGCCATTGCCACCATTGGCGATGGCAATGATCGCGCCATTGCTCGACGTCGTGAGGTTTCCGCTGTTGGTGAGGTCCACGGTTCCACCCGGCCCGCCGTCGCCGCCATCACAACCGTCATCGTCGCAGAAATCGGGAGCCGTGGCCCCGCCGCCCGGCCCGCCGTCACCGCCATTAGCAGTTCCCGCGAATGCCGGGCCGGGAACATTGAAATTCACACCATTTGATTCGATGATGGTTCCGCCAGTGCCGCCAGTCCCGGCCTTTTCACCGCTGTCACCCGGGTCCCCGGTGCCGCCGTTCTCGGTGAAGATCGCCTGAGCGCCAACGCTGGCGGCGCCCAGATTCCCAAATATGAAGGTCAAGCCAACCGTAACGGTGAGCACACGGACAACACTGGCGCCTGTCGCGCGGCAACCGCAGCTTATCGACGGTTGTGCTTGTGGCATGGACCACGCCTCTACAACCTTCGCCGTCCCGTGGAGGACTTTAGGCCACTTTTTCGTCACGTAAGCCCCCGCAACCTGACCCTTAGGAAATTCTCTTTGACTGTGCTGTTTTTGCTACAGTCCAGCGCTGAAGGCGCCTGCGGCGAAACTTGGCCGGCACCTGCTTACAGATGGCTTACGGACGAATCCGCGTCCGTGTCTCAAATCGGATTTCACGGTCGGGCTGAAAGGGATTGGGTCAGCAATTTTACGCGACGCCAGAATTTGACAAGGTATCGATGAGGTGGCGCAGGGTCTCGATGGTCGAGCGGTCGGCGATCCCGTCTATGCGCTCCGGCCGGAAATGCCGCTGGAAGGCGGTGACGACCGCCTCCGTGTCCTTGTCGAAATCACCGCTGATCTCGATGCCATAGCCATAGAGCGCCAGCATCGCTTGCAGCGCCTCGACGGCCTTGCCGCTGTCGCCCTGGTGCAGGAACTGCCCGCTACCCAGCCTTTGGGGCGGCACCCAGTGGCCCAGCCCCTGCTCATAAAGGCCCTGCCAGTCGAATTTCTCGCCCGGATCGCGCTTTCGGCGCGGCGCCACGTCGGAATGGGCGAGAACGTGTTCGGGTGGGATAGCGTGCCGCGCGACGATATCGCGTCCAAGGTCTACGACCGCCGCCATCTGGGCCCGAGGAAAGTCAGGATAGCCGTGATCGTGCCCCCGATTTTGGATCTCGATGCCGATCGACGCGGAATTGATGTCGCGTTCGCCCTTCCATACCGATTGCCCGGCATGCCAGGCCCGCAAATCCTCATCGACCATCTGGATGATCGCGCCGTCGACGTCGATGAGATAGTGACACGAGACTTTCGACATCGGATCGCACAGCCAGGCGCAGGCCCGCTCGGCGCTTGCCATGTCGGTATAGTGGAGCAGCAGAATACGCACCCCTTTGCCCGGCTGGCGCGGCTCGACATTGGGCGACGGCACGACGCGATGCGGAAGCGACGTCCCCTTCACAGGCCGCGCTCCCGGGCAACCATCTCATAGGCGGCATTGATGCGGGCGAGGCGCTCGGTCGCGACATCGATCATCTCGGGCGGCATGCCGGCCGCCATGTGCCTGTCGGGGTGATGATCGCGCACCAGCTTGCGATAGTGCTTGCGCACCTCATCGTCGCTGGCAAAGGGCTCGATGCCCAGGATGATATAAGGATCGTCCTTCGCCGGCGCCAGATGGCGCGCCTTGATGCGTACGAAATCGCGAGGGGTGAAACCGAAGATTTCCGCGACGCTTTCGAGATAGGCGAGTTCGCGCTCATGCACCGCGCCATCGGCCTTGGCGATGTGGAACAGGCTGTCGATGACGTCTTCGAGGACCTGCGGTCGCTGGGCGAAGAGCCGCGCCAGCTGGCGTGCATAGGCGTCGTAGCCCGCGACATCCTGCTTGGCGAGATTGAACACGCGCGCCACGCCGGCCAATTCCCGGTCGGGCACACGGAAGACCTGCTTGAAGGCGACGATCTCGTCCCCGGTGACCACGCCGTCGGCCTTCGCCATCTTGGCGCCCAGCGCGATGACGCCGATGGTGAAGGCGATCGACATTTCCGGATTGGAGCGCGACTGGGCGATCTTCGCGAGGAAGGTCGAGATCGAGTCGCCAATGACGGAAATGGCCTGACTTATGCGGGACCAGATGGACATGCGGCGGTGCAGCATAATGGATTCGACAACAAGCGCCAGCGGCCAGAAATTAGCCGGAAAGCCGGATAAACTGTCATAGTGCCGAGTGGCAGCCGCCGGAATTTCCCCGCAATTGCCAGGCAAGAGGTCAATGATGACGAGGACCGCCAGATGAAACCGTTGTCGATTGCGCTCTCGATCGCCGGCCTTGGACTGCTCGCAATGCTTCAGCCCGCCAGGGCGGAAGAGAAGTTCGACTGCACCCGTGCTGAGAATGTCGAGGTCGCCGAGACCCTCAAGCCGTTGATCGAGAAGGCCAGGCTGTGCAAGGGCCTCAAGGACAAGGTCGATGCCGGCCTGTTCAAGATTAAGATCAAGATCGACCGGACCAAGTCGGTCAGGGTCGAAAGCATCAATTACTGCACCTCCGAGGCGAGCCGGAGGATCGAGGCCACCGTCGCCGTCGAATGCGAGACCGACGATGACGAGGAGGTGCATATCGAGCTGGCGGAGAGCTTCGAAGTGGCTGTCGAGGTCAGCAACAAGACCTGCGCCGTGACCGATTTCCACGTCGAGCCGCAAGGCGACATCGGCAAGCTCATCGCCAGGAACACCGATTTCGAGGACAAGGTGCGCAAGGCGGTCGAGCGTCAGATCGCCAAGGCCTGCGACAGCGCTTCTTGATTGTTGGAGCATCGGACCGAAAAGGGCGAAGCGGTTTTCGGATAATCCGATGCGTAAACTAAAGAGATTAGAGCGTCAGATCGATTCTAAGGGAACGTCCGACGATCTAGCTGAGCAGCGCCAAGAGGCGTGCGCTCGAGCGATCCCTGGCCGCGCTGTTATAGGGGACCCTGGCGCCCTGCCCCCAGACGGGTCCCGGCCAGGCGGCATCCGTGTCGAAACGAGCCACGACATGCACATGCATCTGGCGCACGATATTGCCCAAGGCCCCGACATTGAGCTTGGTCGGCCTGAACATCTGCGCCAGCGCCTGTCCAGCCTTGCCTATTTCCTGCGCGAGCCGTGCTGAATCTTCCGGCCCGAGCTCGGTCCATTCCTCCAGTCCCGGCCGACGCGGCACCAGGATGAGCCAGGGAAAGCGGGCATCGTCCATGAGCCGGACCTGGCAGAGCGGCCAATCGGTGAGAAACAGGCTGTCGGCCGCGAGCCGCTCAGCGAGCCGGAACATGGCGCTAGGAGGATTTCTTCCAATAATGGAAAGCCTTGAAGACCGGGCGGTCGACATCCTGTCCGTTTTCGAGCAGCTGCTCGACATGCCAGGCACGGCCCGCGATCCAGATGGTCGACCACACGACCGGGATGAGGCCCAGCGCCATCAGCCCATACATGACGATGTCGGGCAGCCCCATAAGCTGGGACAGCGCCCAGATGACGGCGGCGAAAGCCGCGCCGAGCTTGGTCACCGACAGGAGCACCACGCCCGCCGCCGACAGGAAGCTGTTGAAAACACCCATGGAATGGGAGCTGGGGGCCGGCGGGGCCTGAGGCTTGATGATTTCCTGATCCATGGGCTGAGAGATAGTCTGCCCCGGCCCAAATTGCAAATCAGGCCGCACTGGGCTCACCTGGATGAGCCGTTGCCGGCTGGTCCAGGGCCGCGATCATGCCAAGGGCGATCTCGCGCTCGCCCATGATCACGACATCGACGCCGAGCTTCGTGAGATAGTCGACTTCCTCGTCGGAATGGGCCCGGGCAATGATCCGGATGCCGGGATTGTTGGCTCGGGCGAGTTCCACCACCCGGCCCGTCTCGAAGCCGTTGGGAATGGCGAGGATGGCGAGGCGGGCGCCGGCGATATTGGCGGCGGTGAGCGTTTCAGCCTTCGCCGCATGGGCGGGGACCACTTCGATGCCCTTTTCCCGCAGCGCCGCGACCCGCGAGCTCGCATCCTCGACCACGAGGAAGGCTTGCCCTTTCCGGGCGAGCGCCTCGCTCACGATGCTGCCGACGCGGCCATGTCCGACGAGCACGATATGCTTGTCGAGACGGGTGACGGGAAGGTCCTCGTCGGGGTCGGCCGGCGCTCCGGCATCGCCGGCCGGAGCCTTTCTGTCGAGCCTGGACTTTACGAGATCGAGGGCGGCGAACGCCAGGGGATTGAGCACGATCGACAGGATCGCCCCGGCCAGGATCAGGTCACGCGCCTCGGACGGGATGAGTCCCAGATCGCGGCCCACATCCGCCAGGATGAAGGAGAACTCGCCGATCTGGGCGAGGCTCGCCGAGATGGTGAGGGCCGTCATCATCGGATGGCGGAAAGCGAGCACGATCAGGAAAGCGGCCAGCGACTTGCCGATCACGATGACGAAGAGCGTCGCCACCATCGGCAAGGGATCGCGCATGAGGCTCATCGGATCGAACAGCATGCCGGCCGAGACGAAGAACAGCACCGCGAAGGCATCGCGCAGCGGCAGCGATTCTTCCGCCGCGCGTTGGCTGAGCTGGGATTCGCTCAAGATCATGCCGGCGAAGAAGGCGCCGAGCGCCAGCGACACGCCGAACAGCTTGGCCGCGCCGAAAGCGACGCCGAGCGCGATGGCGAGAACCGCGAGCCGGAACAGCTCACGCGAGCCGGTATGGGCGACATAATGCAGGAGCCAGGGGATGAGCTTGCGTCCGACGACGAGCATCAGCGCCACGAACAGCGCCACCTTGACGAAGGTGAGGCCAAGCACGCCCCATAGATCCAATCCCAGATATTCCGCCAGCGGATCGGCGTGCGGCGCTTCACCGCCCGACTGCATCACCTGCGCCAGCGCCGGCAGCAGCACCAGCGCCAGCACCATCGCCAAGTCCTCGACGATGAGCCAGCCGACGGCGATGCGGCCGCGCTCGGTCTCCAGGATGCGCCGTTCCTGCAAGGCCCGAAGCAGCACGACGGTGCTCGCCACCGACAAGGCGAGCCCGAAGACCAGCCCCGCGGCCGGTGTCCAGCCGAGCCACCAGGCGATGCCCGAGCCCATGGCGGTGGCGATGGCGATCTGGACGACGGCGCCCGGGACCGCTATCGCCTTTACCGACAAAAGGTCCTTGAGCGAGAAATGCAGGCCGACGCCGAACATGAGCAGGATGACGCCGATTTCCGCGAGCTGCGGCGCCAGGGCCTGGTCCGCCACGAAGCCCGGCGTGAACGGCCCGACCAGGATGCCGGCGATCAGATAGCCCACGAGCGGCGGTATCCTGAACCGGTTGGCCACGGCGCCGAGGATGAAAGCGAGGCCGAGGCCAATGACGATCGTGGCGATAAGAGGCGTTTCATGCGGCATGCGGGACGGCGTTCTCCTCTTGGGCGGACGCTGTTGGATTATGGCCGCGCCAGGGAATACGCAACAAGCAACTATGATGTGATGACAATGACTTATGTGAAAAAACCGGATAGCCGCGCCGCCGCCACATTCGGTTGCTTAGACTGACCCCATACCCAACCACCGGCGCTCTTCATGAAGCTTTCAAAGCTTTTCGGCCTGCTTTGCGTGTCCTGCAGCACGGGCCTTGCCCATGCGGCCGACATCCCGGCCGCGGCGGACGATCTTTCCGCCTATGCCGGCAAATATCCTTTCGATGTCGTAGGCGGCTACTCCTTCTTCGAGAATCCCAAGGTGATGGCCGCTCTCGATAGTGCCGCAGGGTCGGGCACGGCTGACTGGATCGACAATCTCGACGTCGGAACACCCATTGCCCAGCGGGAGGACGGGCTCATCGCCGCGGTCTGCGAAGCCCATAATTGCGGCAACAACAACGCGGCTTTGGCCATATCGGCCGAAGGCCGGCTCATCGCGCTCTGCATCTTCTCGAAGGAGGGCGACCTCGGCACCATGCCGGGCCAGGTGCACTGGATCGGGCTGAGCCTCGACCGCTATATCGATCCGCCCGATGGCGGCGGCGGATGCCCGCGCGATGCCGATGATTTCCTGGAGGCCTATACAAAGGCGATCCGGTAGGATCGGCCGAACCTTCAGATTAATGGGCGGCGACGAAGCCCTTGGGCGAAGTATTTCCCCTTCGCCGGGATGCGCGCTAGGGTGAATCGAATTCTGAGGCTCTCGCGTTAAGCTTCTGATTTGACTCGAAAGTTGGACTGAGTTGGGAGTTGTCGGCATGCAGTTGGCGAGATGGCTTGGACGGGGCGCAGGATTGTTGCTGCTGCCCCTGTGCGTCCGTGCCGAGACCATGGGAACGGAAAGCGACGCAACCTTGCGGCCCGGATGCCAATGGCAGGAGCAGACCGTCCTCATCCACGGCAAACCCAACCAGCAGCTGAGCTTCCGCTATCAGGAATGCACCGCCAAGGACCTGCCCAAGGTCGTCTATGCGCTCAACGAGCGCGAAGAGCTCATCCAGTCCTGGGGCGGCGACCATGGCGGACCGGTGGCGCGCTTCTGGCCGCTCGGCACCGACAAGCCCTCCACCCTGATCCACAAGATCGCCGCACCGTCCATCGATCCCAAGGAGATCGGGCGCTGCATCGTCCATCTCGATTTTGCGTCCAACACCTACAATTACGAGCCCAACGCCGCCTATATGGAAGAGCTGCTCGTCACCGACGAGCCTTTCGCCTCCTGCGGCGACTACGGCACCACGAATGACGCCATCCAGTATTTCGTCGTCATCGACAACGTCCTGCTGGCTTATATGTGGCTCGGTCAGGACACGCCCTTTTTCGACCCGGCGAGCTTCAAATATGTGAACACCGAGAAGCCGGGCATCGTCGAGTGAGCCCCCCGCCTATTTACAGTAGGCCTTGCCGCTGCGCCGGCTGGCGAGGTCGAGATGGAAGTGATCGCCGTGCTGCCGGTCGGAGCCCGGCCCCAGCACGGTCATGAACTCGGCGCAGGCGTCCTTGCGGACCTCGCGCAGGAATGCCCGTTCATCATCATCGCCGCGCCAGCCCTGCTTGACCGTGATCTTGCGGCCATCGGCGAGCGTGAAGCTCGATATGTCGATGGCATTGCCGAAGCCGTGCTCGCTCATGCGGGCTCCCCGCTTGTTGTTGCGCGCCCGGCAGGAATAGGAGCCGGCGATGCCGACCGCCGTCACGCTCTCGCCGAAGGCCCCTTGCGCCGCCGGCTGGACGACGGCGTTCATCCAGTCGTGCAAGGGCTGGGTGACGCTGCAATTGAGCGTGGCGGGCTGGCTGAGCTCGACGCCCGCCACCGAATACATGCGCCAGGGATTGGGAACCTGGCAGCCATTGCCTTCATCGATCGGCTCGAGCTTCTCGGCATCGCCCAGGATGCGCGGGTCGGTCAGGCAATGGATGGGGGGCGCGATGAGGCCTTCGGTGGTGAACTGCTTGGATCCGTCGCCGCAGGCCGACAGCATGGCAAGAGCCGCGACACTTATGCCGAACCCCACGGCAGTGTGGATACGCATGAACCAACTCCGGAACGCAACCGACCCGACCGGAGGTTAGAATTTTAAGATTAATAGAGATTTAGAGCCCTGCGCCGATACGCCGGAGCGGGAATCAGCCTTCCAGCGCGTTCATGAGCTGGAGCAGGTCGCCTCTGCGTTTCGACAGATAGGAGGTGAAGATTCCCCGCTGCATGTAGATCATCGAAAACCCGAGGACCTTGACGTCGGCGACCTTGTAGGCCTTGTTGCGCCACACCACCCGCCAGGTGACATTGTAGGTCTTGCCCGACATCAGATAGATCCGGCTCGCGACCATCACGTCGTTGCCGTCGCCCGTCGCTTCGACCACTTCATACTTGGCGATCGGATATTCGCGCGACTGGTCGGCGAAATAGCGCGACATGAAGATCGCCACGCCGCGGAAGTAGCGCGGCCGCTGGGCGGAACCGAGATTGGCCTTGTACTGGCCGAGCGAATAGAGCGCGATCTCGGGAACATCGGCATAGCGCTGAATGACGCTGAGGAAGGCGGCGACGGTTCCCTGGCGATGCGCCTCGAGCAGTTCCCTGCCGACCTTCTTCATGAAGGCGACGGTGGGATGGTTCTTGTCGCCGGCGAAAGCGGGCGTTGCGGCGAGGCCCGCGACCGCCAACCCCGTGCCTGCCTTGATGAAGGCGCGCCGCGACAGGCCCACTGCCCTGTCTTTCCGAAGCTCAGTCATGATTCGCCTTGCCAGCCTTCACAAGCGGGAAGACGTAACGGAATAGACGGCATTTCGTCAACCTCACCAGCTTTCGGCGCTCTTCAACTCGGCGAACAGTTCCTTGAAGTCGCCCTGCGAGCGCTTCAGCACGTCGGTGAAGCGCTTCTTGAGCTGCAGCGACAGCCACACGCCGCGGACATTGATGTCGCCCACCTGGCCGGCGCCGACGATACGCCAGCGCACCTGGCTGGTCGATCCGTTCTTGAAGCGCACCGAGGAATTGACGATCGTCGTGTTGCCCTGCTTCTTCGAGGAGTCGATCTCGATGCTCGAGCCCTGGAATTCGTCGACATAATAGACGAAGAACGCCGCCATGTAGAACGACACCAGCTTGACGAACTCCCCCGCCATGCCGGGCGGCAGATCCTTGCGATAGGGTCCGAGCGCCACCAGCGCCACCGAGCGCACATTGGTGTTCTGGTTGATGAGGCTCGAGAAGCGCTGCCGCAGCGCGGCTTTGCCTCCTCCGCTATTGGCGAGCCTGATGACGTTGGTGCCGACAGTTGTGACATATTTCTCGGCCGGCGTGAGAGCCAGCGCTCCACGCCCGGCGAGCGTCGTCGTCGCCAGCAGCGCTGCAAGACTTATGAAACGGCGGCGGTTCAAGCGCCGGGGGGAAACCTGTTCGCTCATTCGTGATCCGTCGAATTGATGCTCGCCCTCTCGGGCCGAGATTTTTGCCAGAAAGGGAGGTCTCTAGGCAAGGGTGGACTTGGTGAAGATCGTATGACGGCTCATTTCCGCAGATAGTCGAGGAGCGCCGAAATATCACCCTTGTTCTTCTTGAGGACTGAGACGAAATTCGTCTTCTGGGTCGATGCCAGCCAGATGCCGTCGACATTCACATCGAAGATGCGGAAGCTTCCGCCACGTCTGACCAGCCGCCAGGTCACCGGCATGGATCCGCCGCCGCCCATATTGAGCACGCTTCTCACCAGGACGCTGTCGCCGGCATCCTTGGTGCCCTTCACTTCCAGGCCTTGGCCGGCCAGCTTCTTGGCATTCTGCTGGAACACCCTGGCGATGTAGTTTTCGACCAGGCCGTAATATTCCGCCTTGACGTCATTGGTGAGGCTCTTGCGATAAGGGCCCAAGGAATAGATCGCGATCGCGGCGATGTCGGCGTTCGACTTGAGCAGCGAGCGGAACTGGCTGACGGAATTGGCCCGGGCGGCGGCGATGACGCCATTGCCGACCTTGGCGACATAGCTTTCCGCCGGTGAGGCCGCCAAGGCCAGCGACGGCGCCAGCATGACGGGCAGCGCCATAGACATAAAGAGACGACGGCTGAGCGGCCGGACGGTATCAGTCATGGTATTGGATCCTCAATAAGGGTTGAGGGTTTGCGGGATCGACGCTGGCGGCAGGCTGGAGACGCCCGCTCCCGGATCATATCCGGCGGCTTCATTGGCGATCTCGGCTTGCCGTTTCTGTGCATAGAGATCGCGCACGCTGGCGTACAAATCGGGCGAATTTTTGCGCAGATTGTCATAGTCGTCGAGAATGGCCTCGCGCCCGGACACAACCTCGACGCCGACGGGGATGGAGCGCTCCCAGAACGGCGCGTCATAGAGGATCCATGTCATCGGATTGACCGCCGTATCGGCGACCTTGCCGACCATGTCGCGCGGGTTGCTGGGACCGAGGAGCGGCAGCACGATATAGGGGCTTCCGCCGACACCCCAGGTGCCGAGCGTCTGGCCGAAATCTTCGCGATGCAGCGGCTCGCCGAGCCCCGACGCGTGATCGAAGATGCCGCCGAGGCCGATCGTGCTGTTGATCATGAAGCGCTTGATCGTGTTGGCCGCCGCTTCCGGGTTGCCTTGCAGCACGTCATTGGTGAGGGTGATGGGGCTCGCGAGATTGGTGACGACGTTGGACACGCCGCGGCGTACCGGAGGCGGAATGACGGCACGATAGACGCGCGCCGCCGGCTCGAACACCAGATGGTCGACCACCTGATTGAAGCCGAACATCGCCCGGTTGAAGCCTTCGAGCGGATCGTCCTGAGTGTCGACGAGATCGCCCGGCACGTCCTCCGGATCGCCCGGCACGTCGTTGCTGGTCTCGTTGAGATCCTTAGGCACCTGCACGCCATCGACGACGTCGACGCCAGGCACCGTGGCGGCCGGCTCGACGATCACACGTTGCGTGGGAACGACCTTGAACGCCTGTTTGCTCTTGGCCGGCTTCGCCGCGAGCTGCTTTTTCTTCTTCTTGCCATGCTCTTCGTTGGGTGAGAGCGAGAGGACGGTGCCTGTGAAGCCGGAGCTCTCCGTTCTGCGCTCGGCCGAGGCTGTGGCGGACAGGAGCGCCAAAAACGCGGCTCCGCAGACGCACGTTATCATGCGCCGCTGACGCCTGTCTTTCCGGCTGATCACCGTCCTGAACATTACGACTCCCGCTTACCCCTCACTCTAGCGCATTTTCCTCGCAGCGCGACGACAAATTATGTGACGGTTCATGTCCTTGATAGGACCCGACTTAGGCCTTTTTTGGGTTAAGGCCAGCTTAACGTTGATTTCGACATAAAGATATGTTTATGTCAGCATATAGAATGGATCGATTGATGGACGAACTTCTTGCCGGGATGCGCGCAATCGCCGAGACGACGCGGCTCCGGCTATTGTTCGTCCTTTCCCATGGCGAGTTCAATGTCAGCGAGCTGACCCAGATATTGGGGCAGAGCCAGCCCCGGGCAAGCCGCCACCTTAAGTTGATGGCCGAGGCCGGCCTCCTCTCGCGCTACAAGGAAGGCAGCTGGGTGCTCTTCCGCCTGAGCGATGGAACCCGCGGCGCCGCCTTGGCGCGCGCCATCGTCGACCTGCTCCCCGGCTCCGATTCCGTGCTCGTCAGCGACATCGCCCGAATGGAAGAGATCCGCCGCCAGCGCGCCGAGAATGCCGCCGCCTATTTCAGCGCCAACGCCGCGAATTGGGAAAGGCTGCGTTCGCTGCATGTGAGCGAGGCGGATGTCGAGACCGCCATGATCGAGATGGCGGGCGGCGACGCGCTCGGCAACTTCTTCGATCTCGGCACCGGAACCGGGCGCATCCTGTCGCTCTTCGCCCCGCGCGCCGCCCAGGCCACCGGCATCGACCAGAGCCGCGAGATGCTCATCATCGCGCGCGCCAATCTCGAAGCCTCGGGGTTGCGCCAGGCCCAGGTGCGCCAGGGCGACATCTATGCCCTGCCCTTTCCGAGCGCCAGCGCCGACTTCGTCACCATCCACCAGGTGCTGCATTATCTCGATGAGCCCGGCCGCGCCCTGATCGAGGCCGCGCGCATCCTCAAGCCCGGCGGTCGCCTGCTCATCGTCGATTTCGCGCCGCATGACCTCGAGCATCTGCGCGACCAGCATGCGCATCGCCGCCTGGGGATTGCGCCCGATCTCATGGTCTCGTGGCTGAAACGAGCCGATCTCAAAGTGATGCAGGAGAAGACCTTGCCCCCGCCCCAGAAGAACGGCTCAGCCGGGCTTACAGTCTCCCTGTGGCTGGCGAAACGCCCGGCCGAGGATGTCGCAAGGACCGGTCGCAGCGCCAGAACCCGCGTGGAAGGAAACCTGGCGTGAGCAGCAAGCCCAGAGTCTCTTTCGAATTCTTTCCGCCCAAGGCCGGCGAGGCCTCCGAGCAGTTC
Source organism: Parvibaculaceae bacterium (assembly GCA_050251035.1). Lineage (GTDB taxonomy): Bacteria > Pseudomonadota > Alphaproteobacteria > Rhizobiales > Aestuariivirgaceae > Taklimakanibacter. The sequence goes on along the minus strand of JBFWNN010000010.1, from coordinate 37,560 downwards.
TGGAAGGTCATCAAGCGGCTGGAGGAGATGAAGCCCCTCTTCGTCTCGGTGACCTATGGCGCCGGCGGCACGACCCGCGACCGTACCTTGGGCACGGTGAGCGCCATCAGCGAGCGCACATCCCTGACGGCGGCGGCGCATCTGACCTGCGTCGGCGCCAGCCGCGCCGAGGTCGACGACGTGGTGCGCGGCTATTGGCAGGCGGGCATCCGCCATATCGTGGCTTTGCGCGGGGATCCGCCGGGCGTCGGCGTCGGCGGCCGCTTCGTGCCGCATCCGGAAGGCTATCGCAACGCCGCCGATCTGGTCCGCGGCATTCGCGACATCGCGCCCTTCGAGGTCTCCGTCTCGGCCTATCCGGAGAAGCACCCCGAGGCCGTTTCGATCGAGGAGGATCTGGCCTTCCTCGCCGACAAGGCCGAGCATGGGGCGACCAGGGCCCTCTCCCAGTTCTTCTTCAACAATGCCGCCTTCCTGCGTTTCCGCGATCGCGTCTTTGCCCGCGGCATCAAGATCGAGCTGGTGCCCGGCATCCTGCCGATCACCAATTTCGCCAGGGTCAAGGAATTCGCCGCGAAATGCGGTGCTTTCCTGCCGCCGGCGCTCGGCCAGCGTTTTCATGGCCTGGATGCCGACCCCGAGACGCGCAACCTCGTGGCGGCCATGGTGGCGGCCGAGCAGATCGATTTCCTGCGCCGCGAAGGCGTCGAGAGCTTCCACTTTTATACGCTGAACCGCGCCGATCTCGTCTATGCGATCTGTCGTGTCGTCGGCCTGGGCGAGCAGGCCGCGGCGGCCTGATCTTCTCAGGCTAGCTCTTCAGGCAGTACTTCCAGTCTTCCATCTCGTTGCGGCCCCACACTTTGGCGATGGCCGGATGCGCCGTCACGCGGTCATACATGGCGCGCAGATTGGGGTGTTTCTTGAAGAAGACCGGCACGTCGAAATTCCACGTCGCCTGCATGGCGGCATAGATGTCGGCGGCGCTCATTCTGTCGCCGAGTATGTAGGACTTGTCGCCGAGCGCGTCCGCATAGATCTCCCATTCCCGGGCCATGCGGTTGAGGGCTGCTGACTTGACGCATTTGCCGCCGTTCTGATCGCTCGTATAGCGGTCGGGATAATAGGCGGCGAGCCCGGTCATATAGACATTGGCGGCGAGATAGACCATCCAGCGCAGATAGGCCGCGCGCTCGGCCGATTGGGGTGACGGTGCAAGGCCCGCCTCGGGATGCCTGTCGGCGAGATAGAGCGCGATCGCCGCCGATTCGGTCATGATGCCGCCATCGGGCAGGCGGAGCACCGGGACTTGGCCCATGGGATTGAGGCCGGCGAGCTTCTCCGGCACTTCGCCGTTGGCGGACCGCTCGACTATGGTGACTTCATAAGGTGTCCCTGCGGCCTCGAGTATGGCTTCGATCGCGACTGAGCCCGTTCCGGGTCGCCCATAAAGTCTGTACATGCAGCATTCTCCTAAAAACCCCGTAGCGCGATTTTCCACAGTTCCGGGGGAAATGTCACTTGCATGTGCTGCATGGGCGTCTGAGAGTAATGCGGGGAACGGCGGATGACGGGTAAAAGCGGACGCGGGGAAAAGAATCAGAAAGCCGGGGAGAATCCGGTACGCTTTTCCTATTCGACGGCCGACCAGCCTTTGCTGCAGCGCACCGTCATCCAGGCCCTCGAGAAGATCGGCGGCCAGGCCAAGCTCAAGAAGCTCTACGACGCCCGCAACAAGGAGCGCCTGCCCGGCGAAAGCTTCTTCGCCACGGCCTTGCGGCTTCTGCGAATCTCGATCGAGGTCGACCGCGCCGCGCTGGCGCTCTGCCCGGCGGACGGCCCGGTGGTCTTCATCGCCAATCATCCCTATGGCGTCCTGGACGGCATCAGTCTCGCCTGGCTGTCGACGCTGGTTCGGCCCGACACCAAGGTGCTGGCCAACTCGGTGCTCTGCCAGATCCCCGAAGCGCGCGACAATCTGCTGCCGGTCGATTTCGCCGGGACGCGCGCCGCACGCGAGATCAATGTGCGGTCACGGCTGACGGCGCAGTCCTGGCTGCGCGCCGGTCATGCCATCGGCATCTTCCCAGGCGGCGGCGTCTCGACCAGCGAGCGGCCGCACAAGGGGCCAGCCGTCGAGCTGCCCTGGGCGCCGTTCACGGCCAAGCTCATCCGAGCCTCCCGCGCCGTCGTCGTCCCGGTCTTCTTCGTCGGCCAGAACAGCCGCCTGTTCCAACTCGCCAGCCACATCAGCGACACGCTGCGCCTGTCGCTCGTCTTCCGCGAGACGGCGCGGCGCATGGGCACGCGCCTCATCATGCGGGTGGGCAATCCCATCCCCTTCAGCGAGATCGCCAATATCGAGGATCGCGGCGAGCTGGTGAAGGAGCTGCGCCGGCGCACTTTCGCTCTGGCGCAGCCCGGCGACATCAAGGGCGCCAGGCCCGACCACCATTTGCGCGAGATCCGCAAATGGATGCCCAAGGACGAAGATTAGGCTAGCCGGGGACGGGAGAGCTATTTCACGCAGACGATGAACAGGCGCGGGAAGCGCAGGAGCGCCTTGCCGTCGCCCGCGAGCGGATAGGCCTCGGCGATGCGCGCGCGATACTGCGCCAGATAGGCTTCGCGTTCAGCGGCATCGAGCGGATCGATATAGGGCCTGAGGCCGGTGCCTTTCACCCATTCGACGATGCCGTCCAGCCCGGCGAGCGGATGGTTGTAGATCGTGTGCCAGATATCGACCTTGGCCGCCGCCGGCTTGAGCACGTCATAATAGGTCGCGGGCTCGGGCAAGCGATCGCGCGGCCGTCCGAGCTTCGCGAGCTTCTGCGCCCATGGCCCCTCCGCCGCGGTCGCGCGCATGGCGACATGCGACGGCTCGTCGAGATTGTCGGGCATCTGCACCGCGAGCACTCCGCCCTTCGGCAGCCCGGCGAGAAGGCGGCCCAGCACCTGCAGGTGGTCCGGCACCCATTGGAAGACGGCATTGGCGAAGAGCAGATCAGGCTCCTCCACGGGCTGCCAGCCGGCCAGGTCGCCCGCGATGAACTGCGCATGCGGACAGGACTGGCGCGCCTTCGCCAGCATGTCGGGCGACGAATCGAGGCCGATGATGCGCGCCTTGGGGTAACGCTCGATCAGAAGCTCGGTCGAATTGCCCGGACCGCAGCCGAGATCATAGATGAGACGCGGCGTTTTCAGCGCCACCTGCGCCAGGAGATCGCGCGCCGCGCGCGTGCGCTCGTCGGCGAATTTGAGATATTGCGTGGACGACCAGTCAGCCATGCCCTTCTATCGCATGGCTGACTGCCGCCGGTTAAGTCGGAATGTCACACAACGCGTCCGTAAGGGTCTCCTTGCCCCGCGATTGTCTCAGAAGATCTTGTCAACCGGCAGCCCCAGCGCCATGGCGCCGGCATATTCGGCCTGCGGCCCCGACTGCAAGGGATGATAGCGCGCGCCCTGGATGTCGCGGAAATGCTTCTCGAGCTTCTGCGCCCGATAGAAGCCGGCGCCGCCCGCGGCCTCCATGGCAAGCTCGACGGCGCGTATGGCGTTCTGGCCGACGAGCTGGCGTCCGATCATCACGTCGTTGATCGTTTCCGCCGACGGCGCGTTGCGGTTCACCGCCTCGAGCATCGATTGCCGCGCCAGTTGCGCCGCCCGCAAGGCGGTCTCCATCTGGCCGACGAGCGCCAGCACATGGCTATCGGGGCGGCGCTTCTTCGCCAGCCCGACGGCGATGTCGCGGGCGCTCTCGGCGACGCCGAGATAGACGGAATAGACGAGCGGGAAGGCGATGGTGGCGATGATCTGGAACAGCGGATGCCATTCGCCCGCCTTGCGCCGCACCGCCACGGCGGCGTCGGGGACGACATGGCCATCGATCACCACGTCATGGGAGCCCGTGCCGCGCATGCCGAGGGTGCGCCAGTTGTCGAGCACCTTCACGTGCGGCGAATTCATCGGGATGCCGAAATGCAGGACTTCGCCCGTCGCCTCGCAGACGGCACCGGTCATCAGGATATCGCCCAAGGGGGCGGCCGAGGTGAATATCTTGCGCGCGGTGATGCGGTAGCCGCCATCGACCTTTTCGGCCCGGCCGGAGCCCGCGATCCAGTCGGACCCGCCGCTCGACAGGAGGATGATGTGCTCTGTGGCGACCCGCTTGAGCAGCGGCTCGACGGCGGCGACTTTCTGATGCCGCCAGCGCCAGGCCGGTATGGCGACCTGATGGGTGTGCATGGAGAAGGCGAGCGCGGTCGAGGCGCAATGGCGCGCCAGCACGCGCAGCATCTCGGCGAGTTCGTCGATCGAAGCGCCGCCGCCGCCCAGTTCGCCGGGGACGCCCGCTTCCACGAGGCCGGCATCCTTGAGCGTCTTGAGGTTGTCGGCGACGAACCGGTCCTCATCGGAATCGGCCGCGGCCGCAAAGCTCTGTCCGAGCCTGTCCGCCAATTTGACGATGTCGGTGGACTGCATAGGTTGAATGTGATCCATGATGACCTCGAGCTGAGAAACGCCTCTCTGCCCGTGATCATTCCATCGGTCGCCCCCGGAAACTAGTCACGGAACTGTACTACCCCATCGGCGGAAACGCGACTGGGCCGCGAATCCGCTTCTGAAACTGTACTGGACATCAGGTCAGCCTCGGGCGTAGCGTCCACAGTTGAGGGCCCGGCACGGGAGAGCAGAGTGGAGCAAGGCAGTTACGGGCAGTTCTGCCCGGTCGCCATGGCAGCTGAGGTCTTTTGCACGCGCTGGACGGCGCTGGTCCTGCGCGAGATTTTGTGCGGCAGCACGCGCTTCAACGACATCCGGCGCGGCGTGCCGCGCATGTCGCCCACCCTCCTCTCGAAGCGGCTCAAGGAGCTGCAGAAGGCGGGCATCATCCACACGCAGCGGACGAAATCGTCAGGCGGCGTCGAATATGCGCTCACCGAGTCGGGCGAGGATCTGCGTCCGCTGGTCATGTCGCTCGGCCTATGGGGCCAGCGCTGGGTGGAATCGAAGTTGTCGCTCAAGAACCTCGATCCCTCGCTCCTGATGTGGGACATGCGCCGGCATCTCGATCCGACGCCCCTGCCGGAAAAGCTGTGCACCATCTATTTCGAATATCCCGAGCTCGACGGCGCCCGCCGCCATTGGTGGCTCGTCATCGACAAGGGCTTCGTCGATCTGTGCCTGGTCGATCCGGGCCACGAGGTCGATCTCACCGTCACCGGATCCTTGCGGGCGATGACCGCCATCTGGATGGGTGTCTCGACCGTCGAGAGGGAAGTGGATGCCGGCGCGCTCGACATCGCCGGCGATCCCAAGATCGCCCGCTCGATGCAGAAATGGCTGGGCCTCTCGCCTTTCGCCAAGGAGCAGAGTCGGGTGGATATGCGCGCGGCCTGATGGGCTACCCTTGCGGGATCGCATCGGCGACCAGCCGCTCCATGGGCAGCTCGCTTTGGGCGAGCCCCTGGGCAACACCGGCGCGGTCCGCGGCGCTGCGGTTTTGGCTCAGCTTGCGCTTGCCCATGAGCTTGGTGACCGGCAGGCGCAAGCCCACGATGCCGCGCAATTGCGACTTGATGAATGGCTCCGGCGCGTCGCTGACGGCCCAGGGCGCGGTGCGCGGCGCCTCGTGCAGCTTGGTGAGGCGCGTCACCACATCGAGCAGCCTCGCCTCGTCGGTGAAGAACTCGACCGGCCCATAGGCATGGACTGCGCTGTAATTCCAGGTCGGCACCACCTTGCCGTGTTCGGCCTTGGCGGCATACCAGGACGGCGTGACATAGGCGTCGGGCCCGGTGAAGATCGCGAGCGCCTCGCCGATGGCCGGCGTCGACCATTGCGGATTGGCTCGGGCGAGATGGCCATAGAGAACGCCCTCCTCGCCTTCGGCCTCGGCCAGGAACAGCGGCAGCGGTGTCGCGATCAGGCCGTCGGCGGTGGCCGTCACCAGATTGCACAGGCGCGCCGCCCGCATCACCTCATGCAGGACCTGGCGATCGTCTTCGCGGAAAGCGGGTGGGACATACATGGCGAAATCCTTGTTCTCGCCTTCGCTCTATCGGAAAAGTGGACCGCGCAAAATCTCCAATTTCATCAAAATCACCCAGTCCACTCACCCGCTGGCCGGCCAAGGGGTATGTCCTCTTGTGCCAAGCCATCCCCTTGGGCGATGTCTCCCTGGACTTGTGAGTCGCGACGGACTGGAATCTGATGCACGCCATCTTCAGCGAAATACAGAACGAGCACGCGCCCAAGCGCTATTTGCGCTACGGGGCCCTGACCGACTATCCGGAGAGCCCGGAAAGGATGCGTCGCCTGATCGCCGGCGCCGAGAAGGCCGGCCTTGAGCTGCGCGAGCCGGACCAGTTCGACCGCGGCCATCTGGAAGGCGTGCATTCGCGCCGCTATCTCGATTTCCTGGAGCACGGCCACGCCGAATGGATGAAGCTGCCGGGCGCCTTTCCCGAGATCATGCCGAGCGCGCGCCCGGTCGAGCGGCCCTCGGCCTACCCCACCCACATATTGGGACGCGCCGGATGGCATATCATGGACTTCGCCGGCGCGGTGACGGCCCAGACCTGGAACACGGTGCGCATGTCGGCCGCCAGCGCCCTGACCGCGGCGGAACTCGTCGCCACGGGCGCCGATGCCGCCTATGCGCTATGCCGGCCGCCCGGCCATCATGCCTATGGCGAGCGCTGCGGCGGCTTCTGCTATCTCAACAACTCAGCCATCGCCGCGCAGTATCTGCGCCGCAAATACGAGCGGGTGGCGGTCCTCGACATCGACGTTCATCACGGCAATGGCACGCAGGCGATCTTCTATGACCGCGCCGACGTGCTGACCGTGTCCATCCATGCCGATCCCGCCGTCTATTATCCCTTCTTCTATGGCCATGCCGAGCAGCGCGGCGCCGCGGCCGGCGAAGGCTTCAACCTCAATCTGCCGGTGCCGGTCAAAAGCGGCGATCGCGTCTGGATCGCGGCGCTCGAGACCGCGGTGAAGCGCATCGCCGATTTCGCGCCGGGCGCCCTCGTCCTGGCGCTCGGGCTCGACGCCCATGAGGCCGACCCGCTCGACGGCGGCGCCGTCACCACCGAGGGCTTCACGGTCATGGCGCGGATCATCGCCGGGATCGGCCTGCCCACCGTCCTCGTCCAGGAAGGGGGCTATCTGACGCCCATGCTCGGCGATAATCTCGCCGCCTTTCTCACCGCTTTCAGGACAGCCAGATGACTATGCAGAACACCACGCTCTTCGCGGCCGGCGGCTATCGTTATGTTCCGAGCGTCTTCCAGTATTCGGCGGGCGTGATCGCCGCACAGGGCTTCGATCTGGTGCGCGCCCGCTTCCGTGAGACGGTGCCGCTCGCCGAAGGCTTCGCGCGGATCGAAGCCTTCCTGAAGCGGCAAGGCCGGCCCCTCACGTCCTTCTGCGCCTGCGAGTTGCGCTCGCCGGCGCCGTTCGATGAGGACGGTTTCCGCGCCTTCAACCGGCTTTATGTCGGGACCTTGCAGCGCTGGGGCATATCCGACGGCGAGACCAATCCGGTGGCGCGCACCAATGTCTGCCCGGTGATCGACCCGCCGGCCGAGCCGTCATTCCACGCCTTCGCCTTCACCATAGCCGAGGCCGCCGAGCGTCCGGGCTTCGTCGTCGCCGGCAGCGGCGAAAGCATCGAGGGCAAGGCGAATTACCGCGATCACACGGTGCGCCTGGGCGATGTCAGTCCCGAGGGCCTGCGCGAGAAGGCGCGCTATGTGCTGGGCGAGATGGAGCGCCGGCTCGCCCGCTTCGGCGCCGGCTGGGCGGACACCAGCGCCGTCCAGGCCTATACCGTCCACGACCTCCATCCCTTCCTCGCCGACGAGATCGTTCGCCGCGGCGCGGCGCGCTCAGGGCTGACCTGGCATTTCACCCGCCCCCCGGTCGTCGATCTCGAATTCGAGATGGACTGCCGCGGCATCGCGAAGGAAGTGCTCTTGTAGAGCTGCGTCCTACCGCGTGAACTGCTTGTATTTGATCCGCTTCGGCATCACCGAGTCCTCGCCGAGGCGCCGCTTCTTGTCTTCCTCGTAATCCTGGAAGTTGCCCTCGAACCATTCGACATGGCTGTCGCCCTCGAAGGCCAGCATGTGGGTGGCGAGCCGGTCGAGGAACATGCGGTCGTGGCTGATGATGACGGCGCAGCCTGCGAAATCCTCGAGCGCCTCTTCCAGCGCCGCCAGAGTCTCGGTGTCGAGATCGTTGGTCGGCTCGTCGAGGAGCAGCACATTGGCGCCCGATTTGAGCATCTTGGCGAGATGCACGCGGTTGCGCTGGCCGCCCGAGAGCGTGCCCACCTTCTGCTGCTGATCGCCGCCCTTGAAGTTGAAGGCGCCGGTATAGGCGCGTGAATTGAGCTCGCGTTTGCCCAGATAGATCACGTCGTTGCCGCCCGAGATTTCCTCCCACACCGTCTTGTTGGGATCGAGCGCGTCGCGGCTCTGGTCGACATAGCCCAATTGGACGGTTTCAGCGATTTTGATCGTGCCCGAATCCGGCCGTTCCTGGCCGGTCAGCATGCGGAACAAAGTGGTCTTGCCCGCGCCGTTCGGACCGATCACGCCGACGATGCCGCCGGGCGGCAGCTTGAAGTTAAGATCGTCGATGAGCAGCCGGTCGCCATAGGCTTTGGAGAGGCCGGTAATGTCGATGACGTTGCTGCCGAGCCGCTCGCCGGGCGGGATGATGATCTGCGCCGTCGTCGATTTGAGGCGGTTCTCGTTCGCCGTGACGAGCTCGTCATAGGCCTTGAAGCGCGCCTTGGACTTGGCCTGCCGCGCCTTGGGCGATGAGGCGATCCAGGCCTGCTCGCGCTCGAGCACCTTCTGGCGCGCCGCGTCCTCACGCGCTTCCTGCGCGAAGCGCTTGGCCTTCTGGCCGAGATAGGCGGAGTAGTTGCCCTCATAGGGAATGCCGCGGCCGCGGTCGAGCTCGAGGATCCAGCCCGTCACATTGTCGAGGAAGTAGCGGTCATGGGTGACGATCAGGATGGCGCCCGGATATTCGCGCAAGTGATGCTCGAGCCAGTTGACGCTTTCGGCGTCGAGATGGTTGGTCGGCTCGTCGAGAAGAAGAAGATCGGGCTTGGCCAGCAAGAGCTTGGTCAGCGCGACGCGGCGCTTTTCGCCGCCGGAGAGGTTGTCGATCGAGGAATCGCCCGGCGGGCAGCGCATGGCGTCCATCGCCTGCTCGACCTGGCTTTCGAGGTCCCATAGGTTCTGGGCGTCGATCTGGTCCTGCAGCACTGCCGCCTTCTCGGCATTCTCGTCCGAATAATCGGCCATGAGCGCGTTGTATTCGTCGAGAATGGCCTTCTTGGCGGCCACCCCTTCCATGACATTGCCCAGCACATTGAGCTGCGGGTCGAGCTGCGGCTCCTGCTGGAGATAGCCGACCGTGGCGCCCTCGGCCACCCAGGCCTCGCCGGTGAATTCGGTGTCGAGCCCCGCCATGACGCGCAGGAGCGTCGATTTGCCCGAGCCGTTGGGGCCGAGCACGCCGATCTTGGCGTCCGGGTAGAAGGACAGGTTGACATTGTCGAGGACCTTCTTGCCGCCGGCATAGGCTTTGGAAAGGCCGTGCATATGATAGATGAACTGACGCGCCATCTTGTTCCGTCTTGTCGATGAATGGGATTGGGCCGGCTTCTAACCGATGCCGGCCTCCGATGCAATCTTTACCCTGAAGATGGGCAACCCGGGGTTCAGTGATCCCCTTTTTCGGCCAGGAGCTTCTTCTGGTAGCGGCCCTGGATGATGTCGACGATGACCAGCGCCACCACCACGAAGTAGAAGGTGCTCTTGGCCATCGGCTCGATCGGATAGCCGAAGAAGCTGAGATGGGCGATATGGCCGCCTTCCGCCGTCAGCATGACGCCGACCAGGAGCAGCACGAACAGGCCGAGCACCTCATACATGCGGTTCTTGGCGAGGAAGCTCGCCACCCGCTCGGCCAGCACCACCATCAGCACGCCCGAGATGACGATGGCGAGCGCCATCACCCAGAAATTCTTGGTGAGCGCCACCGCCGACAGAACCGTGTCGAAGGAGAAGACGATGTTCATGATCAGGATCCAGGTGAGCGCCGAGGCGACGCTGCGCATGGCGCGGCCGTTGTTCTGGCCATGGCCCAGCTCGGGCGCCGCCAGCATGTGGTAGATCTCCTTGAGCGCCGTATAGAGCAGGAAGACGCCGCCGAGCAGCACGATGATGCTGTGGCCGTTGACCGAGCCCTGCGCGATGGGCGAGAGGTCGAAGCTGAACAACGGGTCCTGGAAAGCGCTGATCAGCTGGAGGACGACGAACAGCAGCACGATGCGCAGGCCGATGGCCAGCACGATGCCGACCTGGCGCACATATTTCTGCTTGTCGGGGGGAACCTTCTTGGCCTCGATCGATATGTAGAGAAGGTTGTCGAAGCCGAGGACCGTTTCGAGCGCCGTCAGCACCAGAAACGTCATCAGATTTTCAGGCGTGAAGAATTCGGCCATGAGTGCGCTCCCCGCTAAACCGGCATCTTGTTGCCAGCCCGGCGGGGAACGCGCAAGGGCGGAAAAATCAGGCGCTGCGGCTGAATGCCGGCCGGGCGATCCAGATAAACAGCAGGAAGCAGGCGAAGAACGCCATCGACGAGATGCCCGTCACCGGTTCGAGCGCGGTATTGCCGCCGAGAACAAAGAAGAGTGACACCAGTATGACGATGCCGCTCGCGGCGGTCAGCCAGAAATGCACATTCGCCAGCGGCGAACGGCCGATCACCGGAAAGAGGTGATAGAAGAAGGCGAAAAAGCCCGACATCAGCCAGCCCAGCACCATCGCATGGGCATGGACCGGCATCTGCGTGTGGTCCTGCGCCAGGCCCATATAGAGTCCGAGCAGCATGCCGCAAATCGCATAGATAAGCGCCAATATGAAGAAATTGCGTGCCGCGCCCGTCATGATTCCCTCGCCTCGTGAGAGCCCCTCGCGGCGGCGCATAGCAGAAATCCGAGCGGCGAAACAGCCACTCAGCCGTTGCAGCCCGGTTTCGACGAGGTTCCCGTCCGGTCGGGCACGGAGGCGGCGCAGGATATCTTGGCGCCCCTGAAGCCCGGATAGGCCGATCACGGACCGAGCAATGCCCAGGCGACGAGCAGGGCCGCCCCTGCCCCGGCCAGGCCGAAGCCCAGCACGAAGCGCATGCGATGCAGCATGATCCCGGAACGCACTCTTTCGGTATCGAACTCATCTTCCGGCATGGCGCGATCTCCTTTTCTTGGGCGGCGCGGCGGAAGGTTTCTTGGGTTCCACTTCCGCCGAAGCCGGACACAGGACCCAAAGAGAGCTGGGGCGTATTTTAGCCCTTAATGGCGTTCGAAGATAGACCAGTTCGCCATCGACCGAAGCGCGCAGCCTCGGACGCTTCGCATGGATCGCGATCTCGCGGCCCTCGAGGAAGTCGAGCTTGCTGTTGCTTTCCCATTTGCCGAAGCTCGCTTGCGCCGACATGGCGAGAAGTTCCGTCCAGTCGCGCGTCTGCGCCGCATAGACAGCGAGCTTGCCGCGGTCGGGAATTTCGCTGTGCGGCAGGCCGCCCAGTTTCTCGATGAAAGGGTTGTTGGCGATGATGAGCGACGCCGTCTTGAGTTTCACCCGGTCGGCATCGACCATGAGCCTGAGCGTCATCCGGGGTGCCCGGCGCACCAGCCGCCACCAGACCTTGAGCGCCACGAGCTTCTTGCCGAGGCGCGAGCCGTATTTTTCCTTTTCGCGGCCGGCGACGATGCGCGGATGCAGCCCCAGCGTCACGTGATGGACGAAGATCTCGCCATTCACCTCGCCGACGTCAATATGGCGCTTTTCGCCGGCGACCAACGCTTCGACCGCTTCTTCCAGCTTGAGCGGAACGCCGAGCGCGCGGGCGAAGAGGTTCATGGTGCCGAGCGGCAGGATGCCGAGCGCGGTCTTATGGCCGGTGAAGAGCGTGGCGGCGGTGGAGACCGTTCCGTCGCCGCCGCCCGCGAGCACCGCATCGTTGCTCTCGCGGGCGGCCGTGAGGGCCTCCTTGATCTCAGCGCCTTGCGCCAGCCGCACATCGACCGCGTGGTCGTGCGCCGTGACGATATCGGCGATGATCCTTGCCATTCCATCGGCGTCGCCGTCCCTGAGGGTGCCGCTGTCCCGGTTGAGAACCACGCCGATTTTCAGATTGCCGTCCTCCGCCTGTTGCGGAGAGTGAACGTCGTTGGGCCGAGAAAGTTCCCCGAGACGATGGCTTGGATCAACCAGTACGGCTGGGTAGCATCATTGCTGCTGGGGTGGACGGTGAACCACCGTTCCTCCCTTCATCACCAAACTCAACTCATGGAGTGCCGCCATATCCTCCAGCGGATTGCGCGCCACGGCGATGAGATCGGCAAATTTGCCGGGCGCGATGCTGCCGAGATTGGCGTCCTGCTTCAGCAGCCTGGCGCCGGACAAAGTCGCCGCTTCGAGGACGTCCTGGGGCGCCATGCCGACATCCCGGACCATGCGCACACACTCTTGCGCATTCATGCCGTGATGGTTGCCCGGCGCGCCGGCGTCGGTGCCCATCACGATCGGCACGCCGGCATCATAGGCGGTGACCATGGCGTTGCGATGAGTAAGCCGCGCGGCCTCGTACCGCGCCACCAGATAGCTCGGCATGACTTTGCGAATCTCCGGATTGTCGATCATTGCCGACATCACGGTACAGGTCGGCACCAAATAGATGCCGGCCTTCGCCATGGCCTCGAGCGCAGGCTTGTCGGCATAGGTGCCATGCTCGATACTATCGACTCCCGCTGCGATCCCGACGCGCACACCTTCGATCGCATGCGCATGACAGGCGACGTGACGGCCATGGCTATGGCAGAACCGCACCAAAGCCGATAGATCGTCGACATCGTAATAGCATTCTTCGGCATGCTCGGTCTCCGGTGCCAGAAACATGCCCGTGATCATGATCTTCAGGAAATCCGCGCCACGATCGATCTGACGCTGGGCAGCCGCCGTCAGCTCCGCCGCCGAGCTGGCAAAATCATACATGCCCCAATAGTCGGCAGCGCCGGGAGTTTCGATGGACATCAAGCGTCCGGAAAGAAACATGCGCGGTCCCGGCAGCCGGCCGGCCTCGATCTCGTCGCGCACCTCCATTTCGACATAGTTCCATCCCCCGCAGTCCCGCACCGTGGTGATGCCGCCGCGCAATGTCTGCTCGGCGGCGCGAATGGTATCACGGCGAATCTGGTCGTGGTCGCGGGCCGCGAAGGCGGCCGTTCCCGTCGCCTCGGATTGCAGCGTCAGATGCACATGGCAGTCGATCAGCCCCGGCAGCAGGTAGGCCCCTCCGAGATCGATCTGATCAGCCCCCGCGGGCGGCGATCCTGCGGCCAGGGCTTCCACGCGGCCGTCGCGGATGGCGACGGACTTTCGTGAAAAGCCGCCACGTTCGACGTCGTAAACCTGCGCGCCTGTGAGCCACATCATCGATTCTCACTCCTTGCTGTTGAAGAGACTGGCGCTGAGGCCTCGCGCCGCGGCTTGGCGGCGACTGAGGGCCTGCAGGATTCCGTCCGCTATCATGGCGATGAGCGCGATACCCAGCCCGGCCAGCGCGGCCTCGCCGAAATTCGCGGTTCCGACCCCTTGATAAACGAGTTGCCCTAACCCCACATCGCCCACCAGCGCGGCGACGACGACCATGTAGAGGGACATCATGATGGTCTGATTGAGTCCCAGCATGATCTCGGGCAAGGCGAGAGGAATCCGCACCTGCCAGAGCAGCTGGCTACGGCTGCACCCCAAGGAACGCGCGGCCTCGATCGACTGGGCGGGCACGCGGCGCAACCCGCTTTCCATGTACCGGATGGGCGGGACGACGGCATAGAGCAGCACCGCCAGCATTGCCGAAAACTCGCCGGACAGGAACACCATCAGGATCGGGATCAGGAAGACGAACTGGGGCATGGTCTGCAGTGTGTCGCAGATCGGCCGGACGATCCGCGACACGCGGTCATTCGCGGCCGCCCAAATGCCGATGACGGACCCGATGAGGAACGAAAGAATGACGGCGGCCCCGCACAGCTGCACGGTCAACATCGCCCGCTGCCACATGCCGCCCAGAAGAATGAAGACCATGCCGCCAAGCACGAACAGGGCCAGCCGCCGACCGCCGGCCTGCCACGCCAGCAAGGTGACAGCGGCCATGAAGAGCGCCCAGGGAGTCCCCGTGGTGCCGAAATAATAAAGATAGGACACCGCCAGCACGGCGGCCGCGCTGTGCCATCCGCGCAAGCGCAAGGCCAGGAATGCCGCCGCTGCCGCGATGAGGACGTAGATGAGTGAAACCGCCGGCGTCAACGTGAAGCCCCAGAAGCTGGGACGCACCGTGCCCTCGAATCCGATTTTCAGCGGAAACAGGAAATAGAACAGCACCGTGTTCTTGATCGCCTCGCTGACGGAGAAATAATTCACCGTAAACCAGGTGACCGCGTCATTGAGCGGCTGGGCCGGGTGCAGCGCCCAGGCTGGCGGAAACGACCACAGTGGCGGCAGGATCAGCGCCAGCACCAGGCTCGCCAGGATGCTGCCGGCGCCGACAAGACTGCGCCATCGTCGCGACCCGCGGCGGCCAGACCCGGCCCGCCGCGCGGCGAAGGCCTGGCTCACCCGATCGAAAACGATCGCGATCAGCGCTATCACCATCCCCGCCAGCAGGCTTTGACCAAAGAGCGATTTGCGCAAAGTGCTCAGCAACTGCCAGCCGATATCGTCATAGCCGCCGACGATCGCGGCGAGAATCACCATCGACAGGGTCGTCATGATGGCCTGGTTGATGCCGATCAGGATCATCGGCATCGCGGCTGGGACGCGGACCCAGAACAGATGCTGGAAAGGAGTGCAGCCGGCCATGGTGCCGGATTCGACCACTTCGGACGGCACCTCCTCCAGCCCAAGCATGACATTCCGGATCATCGGCGGGCAGGCAAAGATCACGCTCGCCGCCAGCCCCACCACGGGCCCGTAACCGAACAGCAGAACGAAGGGGATGAGATATACGAGGCTTGGGATCGTCTGCATGATGTCGAGCGTCGGCATCAGGAGACGACGAAAGCGTGGATGGCGAAATCCCAGGACACCCAGCAGGAATCCCAGCGCGACGGCGATCGGCACCGCGACACCGACCAGCGACAGCGTGTTCATCGTGTAGGGCCAGAAGCCGAAGAGCACGATATAGAGGCAGGAGGCGAGAGCGAGCGCCGCCAGGCGCCAACCGCCGGCGGAGAAAGCAATCAATGTCGCAAGGGTCGTCGTGGTTATCCAGGGCAACTCGAACAGCACCCACTGCACGGCGTCCATCAGAGCGCGCAGTCCACCTGCCAGGAGGCGGAATACACGGTGAAAATGATCGGTGAAAAAACCCATCGCCGCGTCGAGCCAGACATCGAAAGGCAGGGCCCACTCGGGCGGCCACTTCACCGTCCACGCCGCCTGGCTCCGCAAGGCCAGCAGGAGAAGTGCGAACAAACCCAAGGCTATCCAGGCCCGCAAAGCCGTTCGCGACGGCGCAGTCCTGTTGCCGGGAACCGCGAGACCATGAACCATGGTCACGACGGCGGCTCGGTGCTGGCGAGCGCCCGCGAAAGCGATTGCGGTGTCAGGCGCCCCACTCGGCGGCCCGCCGGGTCTACCACCACCAGATCCGGCGCATGGATCGAGATGCGAGCCAGAATCTCTGCGAGCAAGGTGCCGGCACCAATTTCGGGCGCCGGGTCGGCCACTCGATCGCCATCGCCCAGCGGCTCGGCAATATCGCCTGCTGTCAGGACCATGGGCCGCGGCACATCGCGGGTGAATTGACGCACGTAATCGGTCGCTGGGTGGAGGATCAGCTCCGCCGGCGTGCCGATCTGCACGATCTCCCCCGCACGCATGATTGCAATACGGTCGGCGAGATAGACCGCCTCGAGGAAGTCATGGGTGATGAAAACGACGGTCTTGCCCAGCATTCGCTTCAGATTGACGAATTCCGTCTGCATCTGCCGGCGGATCAGTGGATCGAGCGCACTGAAGGGCTCGTCGAGAAACCAGAGGTCGGGGCCGACCGCCAGGCTGCGGGCAAAGCCTACGCGCTGCTGTTGGCCGCCGGAGAGCTCCCAGGGATAGCTCTCTTCCCGGCCTTTGAGTCCGACCAGCTCGATTGTTTCGCGCGCTCGTCTCTCGCGCTCGGCGCTGGAAATCCCCTGGACCTTGAGCGGAAACGCCACGTTCTCGAGCACGCTCAGATGGTTGAACAGACCGAAATGCTGGAAAACCATCCCCATTCGCCGGCGGCGCACTTCGATCAGCTCCCGTTCCGACATACGCAGCAACGATTTTCCGTCGAGCTCGACATCCCCCGCCGTAGGCTCGATGAGGCGCGACAGACAGCGCACCACCGTCGATTTGCCGGATCCGGAGAGACCCATGACGACAAAACATTCGCCGGCGTGCACCTCGAAGTTCACATTGCCGGCGGCAACGATCAGACCGAGCTCGCCTGCCACACGGCGGGAGTCGGCGGGATCGCTGGCGGCGAGATCGATCCCTCGTCCGCCCAATCGACGAACGGCGTCGGCTCCATAGAGCTTCCATAGATGCGAACAAACGAGCTTTACCGGGCGCGCCGCCGTATCTGTCATGAGCCGATCCTTGAACATCGGGAGAAGCCGCCGCGCTGGAAACTGGGCGCGGCGGCTTCGTCACTCGCCATTGACGGCGTGGAGATCGGTCGGCCTATTCGGTCCATTTCTTCCAAACGGCCTGGTTCTCGTCCACCCACGCCTTGGTCACGGCTTCGACCCGCTTGCCTTCGGCATCGATCTGGTGAATGAGCTTGATCTGCGTGTCGTTGTCGATGGTCAGACGAAGCAGCATCTTGTGGGCTGCGGGCCATTTGCCCTTGAGTCCCGACCAGGCCAGCTTCTTGATCCAGCCGCGCCTCCAATCGCAATCATAGGTCTTGTCAGGGTTGACGCCCCAGGAGGCATCGGTCTCGCAGCGCTTGTCATGGGCCGGCAGATCGACCCACTCCCCTTGCACTTCCTGCAGCAGCCAGTGGGGTGTCCAGAACATGGCCAGGATCGGCGCCTTGCGGGCGACGGCTGATTTGATCTCGGTGACGATCGCGCCCTCGGAGCCTGCGGGTGCGGCCACGAAATTGATGCCCAGGGCGTCGAGTCGGTCCTGGTTGTGGCCTTCCCACTCGAGCGGGTAATCGACCAGCCGCCCCTTCGGCGAACTCTCGGGCGTCGCGAACAACTCGGCGCATTTGTTGAGCGCTTGCCAATCGGGGAGACCGGGACACATCTCCTTGACATATGTCGGATACCAGAAGCTCTGACGCTCCTTCAGCCCCAGATCGCCGAGATCTTCGGCCTCGCCGCTCTTGACGGCCTTCTCGAAGATCTCGCCCGAGCCGGTGCCCTCCCAGATTTCCAGCGCAGCCGAGATGTCGCCGGCCCTTATGGCGGTGAATTGTGGCGTGTAGGACGCCGTCACATATTCGACCTTGTAGCCCATGCGCGTGAGAATCTCGCCCGCGATATGGGTGGTCACATGCTGCCCGGTCCACTCGTTGATCGCCAGGATGATGGGGTCCGGCGATTCGGGAATCGTCTGCGCCGGAGCAGAGATGCTGACGACGGTGGCGCCCAGAACGCCGAATGTCGCGGCAAAAAAGCGGGATGTAGTCCTGCCACTCTTCATGGATCGTCTCCTTCCTTGTGACGGATCAGTTAGGGAGGTGTTCTCCGCACCTCTATTCGAAAACAACGCGCGGGAAATAGAGCGACACGCTCCAGGTCGGCTTGTTGACCAGCTGGCTGATCCGCAGATCGCCGCAAACACCGCAGAGCATGTAAGCTTCGACCGGCGCCAGCTTATGCAGCCGGCAGAGCAGATCGATCATCCTGCGCACAGCGTCCCGCGCGGCCGCCATGAGCTCCTGGCCCAAGCCGATCGTGACATGGTAGCCGGAGGAATCGAGATGGCGGGTGACAGGTCCCGCCGTGTCGAACCAGGGACCTCCGATCCCGGCGTCGCGTTCCAGATCTATTTTGAGCGCCATCTTCATCGGGCTCTCGATGGCCGAGCCTGAGAGCTCGCCATCGCCTTGGGCCGCATGGGTATCGCCGACCGACAGCAGCCCGTCCGCCACCTCGACAGGAAGATGCAGGACCGCTCCTTCGGAAAGGTCGCGCGTATCGAGATTGCCGCCGACACGCCGTGGCGGCAGCGCCGTCACGGTGCCGGGTTCGTCCGGCGCCACGCCGATGGTGCCCGGAAAGGGTTTCAGCGGAACGCGGGCGTGGTCGCCGAACAGTGCCGGCACCTTGCAATTGGGCTGGTAGCGCCAGATCGTGAGCTCGGGGTCCTTGAACTCGTCCTCGAGTATGCCGAAGCCGGGGATCACGCCGCTCCACCCCCAACCCGACGGCTTGAATCCCAGGATGGTGATCTTGAGCGCGTCGCCGGGCCTCGCGCCGTCGACCGCGATCGGACCGAACAGCGGCAGCAGCTTCGAATAATCCAGCCTGGCGATGTCATCGCGCGTCGATTGCGGCGTGATCTGACCGCCGCCGCCGTCGATGATGTCGATCTCGACCGTATCGCCGGGCGCCAGCGTGAGCGCCGGCGCCAGATCACGGATCCAGCCATGGTGATGGTGGTTCGAGTGGAGCGTATGGTGATGGAGCTTCATGCTATCCGCGCAACCTTCCGGCGCCGAACAAAGCGGCGCGACCGCGTCCATGCATCGTCAAATACCCGTGTGCCCCAGCCCCGGTGTCGGATCGCACTACCACCAGCGGATCGTCGCATCGGTGATCCGCTCGCCCCCGTGCTCGGTCACCAGCACCGTTTCCTCAAAGTCTCCGAGATAGCCGCCGCGCGAAAGCGTTTTCTCCACGCAGAGCACCATGCCGGGCACCAGCTTGGTCGGCTCGCCGGGATTGAGCCAGGGCGAATCCCAGCCAAGTCCGACGCCATGGCCGAGGCCGGTGAAGACCCCGGTCAGGGGATAGCCGAGCTCCTGCTGTTTCCGTATCCCGGCTTCGGCGACGTCGCCGGCCGTGACTCCCGGCCGGATCGTCGCGATACCGGCCTCGACCACGGCAATCGCCGCTTCGAAGGCCTCGACCTGCTCGGCCTGGGGTCGACCGATCGGGCGCGCGCGTGCCAGATCGAAATAATAGCCGTGCAGGACACCGGATATGCCGGCGCGGAACCACTGCCCTTCGGACAAAGGCTCCTCCGCCGACCAGGTGGGAAAGTTCGCCCGTACGGCACGGCTGTTCGCACCGCCGGTGCCCGAGGCCATGAAGGAGTTGTAGAGGATGCCGCCGGAAGGGATCAGGATGTCGAGGCCGGCCTGCAGCACCTCGCCATGGGTGGCGCCGGGGACCGCGGCCGCCATCATGGCCTCGATCATGCGCGAGCCGAGCCGCGAGGCCGCCCGCAGCCGGCCGATCTCGCCGGGCGACTTGGCCGCGCGCAGCCCGGCAAGGATGTGGTCGGCATCGACCCATTCCACATCCGGCAGGCCAGCCGCGAGCTTGCGGTACATGCTGAGGGCAATGGTGTCATTGCCGACCAGCCCGACCCGGCCGGAGGCGAGCCCGCGCGCTTTCAGTGCGGCGATCGTTGTCTCGATGACCAGATCAGCCACCACGATCTCGTCGGCCGGCATGACGATCTTGTCGATATAAGGGATGTCCACCACGAGGCGCGGAGCGGAATTCACCGGCAGGACCAGGAAGGAATGAGCCCGCCCGGTCCATCTGCCCTCGACGTCGGGGATGTAGGGGAACGGGCTGTAGTGGTCGGTCAGATAGGCGATATCGCCATAACGGTCGACGGCACCGCCGCCGCGGCCGCAGATCAGGAGGCCGGCGAGCCCCTCTTCTCTTGCCCGGGCCGCCGCCTTCCGGCGCCGCTCGGCAAAATCCGCAGGATCGATCCCGGTTCGAGGAGGGATTCTATTCACCGTCTTCCTGGCCTCTCGTTCTTGTTTGTTTACAACGATACACAAATTTGCAATCATGTGCAATATTTCGATTCGCGGCCGAGCCATGTGTGGCTGGGCGATTCCGTCAGGATGCGGCCGGTGTATATAGTCGCCCGGTGTCATTCGGATTCGAAGGGTGTCCTCGTTGGGCCAGCGTGAACAACAGAGAACGAAACGCGACAGATCACCAGGCGATGCGCCGCCGGGCTTGCGTGAGCGGCAGCGATCGAAGCGCCGGGACACGATGCTCCGGTCCGCCGCGGCGATCTTTGAAGAGAAAGGCTTCGAGCAGGCTCGCCTCGAAGATATCGCGGAGCACGCCGAAGTCTCGGTCGGAACGATCTACAACTACTTCTCTTCGAAATTCGATCTGCTGGTCGCAATGCATCAGGAAGACCGGGAGCTGGTGCTGAAGCAGAGCGAAGCGATCATCAAGAACCCTCCGGCCGACCCGGTTGTCGCCATCAGCCGGCTCATTCAATGTGATCTCGAATGCGGCATCGACTATGCGGGACCCGCGGTATGGCGCGAGATCCTGGCGCCGGCCTATACGCCGGAACGCTATCGCAAGACGTTCGCCGAGATCTATGACCGCTATACCGTGCGTATGGTGCAGCTGCTCGAGCTTCTGAAACGCCGTGGCCAGCTCGGTCAAAGCGTCGACAGCCAGGTGGCCGCTCGCATCTTTCTCGGCCTCGACCATCTCCACTTCTACGAGATCATGGCCCAGAAGGTCAGCTCGAAGCGCGCGCTTCATCGCCTCATCGAGAAGGAGGTGGCGATGATCTATGCGGGACTGAAGCCGACTGCCCCCGCGACCTAGTCTAAGGCATGATCCGGAAAAAGAAGACCATGCGCGACAAACAGATAAGGCGCGATGGCGACTTGTCTTGAAGCCATCACGTTTTAGCGCGTGTCGGGCCGCCCGATCGCTTCCGCCGTGACCTCGGCCTTGAGCAGCCCGTTGTCGTCGACCGCATCGGGCAGGTAGCTCTTCTCGATATCGACCTTGACCTCGGCATGGGCGGCGCCCATCTGCGCGACCGCGGCAAGTGCCGTCTGGCGCGCCAGCTCTTCCGCGGCGGCGAGGGCCGCCGCCCCCGAGCCGAGACTCTGCGTGCCGTCCGGACCATGCAGGCGGAACAGGCCGCTGCCGTCGCCTTCGACCGTGACCGTCACGCTGCGGGCCACGACGCCGGTCGCCGCGCCCACCGCATTGGCGACATCGCAGAACTCCGGGAACACCATCTTCGCCGCGAGCCTTCGGCCCACTTCGCCGTAATAGATCTTGACCGGCCCGCCGACCGCCACCACCGGAACTTGCGGGCTGAGGCCGATGCGCGTCAGGCCGAGTGCGCCCCGGCCGGAGCAGACGGCGTCGAGCAAGGCGTCGCCGCCGGTCTTCTGGCCGAGCGCCATGTCGAGGATGACGCGCCCGGTGAGGCGCACCACGTCCGACCAGGTTTCCTCGCAAAACTCCCGCACCCGTTCGGGGCTCGGCATCTTCATCTCGCGGAAGCGCACCAGGAGCTGCGCCGCCTTTTCGGCCGCCGGCCTGGACCAGTTGGCCTGCAGGCCAAGCACATGCGCCGCATCCGAGGGCGTGAAGCCGCAGATCTGGATCAGGCCCTTGCGCTTCAATGCCGCGAGCGCCCGCTGCGCGCCCGACGATACCGCCACCTGGCGCACCGGCTTCGGCCGGTCGGTGACGAGATCGAGGAGCTCCTTCTCGCGCACCGAGAGATCGGCCGCCGACAGGGCGGTCCTGGCGCCGAAAGGCCGCACCACGAAGCGGCCGTGCATCGAGCCGCCTTGATTATCGGCGAGGTCCCCGTCGAGCATGGCCAGCACTTCCGGGAAGCGATGCGCGATCAGCGACACCGGCACGATGCGCTGCGGCCCCACCGTCAGCTGGCCATTCGCCTCGAAATGGATCTCGGAATCGCCGCCGAGTCCGATGGTGCGCACGTCGATGGCTTTCACCATGGTGCGCCAGCCGCCGACTTCCGCCCCCTCTTCGGTCACCCGCGGCCGGCCATCCTTGAGGACGCCGAGATCGGTGGTCGTGCCGCCCATGTCGGACATGATGAAATCACCGAGGCCGGAGAGCCAGCGGGCGCCGACGAGGCTCGCCGCCGGGCCCGACAGCACCGTCTCGATCGGCCGTTTCGCCACCGTCTCGGCGAGCGCCAGCGTACCGTCACCCTTCACGATCATCAGTGGGCAGACGATCTTGAGCTCCGCCATGGCGCGCCCGACCGCTTCGATGAGGAGCGAGATGCGCGAGATGAGCCTGGCGTTGAGGGCGGCGGTCAGCGCCCGGCGCGGGGCGTCGAGGGCGGAGGAGAGCTCGGTCGACAAGGTCACCGGCTTGCTGGTCCGAGCGGTGACGATCTCGCGAATCTTGTGCTCATGCGCCGGGTTGCGCACCGCGAAGGCGGAGGCAACGGCGAAGGCATCACATTTGGTTCCAATCCGTGCCAGGACGGCCTCGAGCCCAGCGATGTCGAGCGCCGACTTTTCGTCGCCATTGTGGTCATGGCCGCCGGCGATCACTTCCACCGGCATGCCGGGAAACGACTTGGCGATGCCGGTGCGCTCGGCCATCTGCGCGTCGAAGCCGGCCAGGATGACACCGACCGAGCTGCCATGGCCCTCGACCACGGCATTGGTGGCGAGCGTCGTCGACACCGAGACGAGCGAGATGTCTTCCGGCTTGAGCCCCTGCGGCAGGCTCGCCACCGCCTGGCTGATCGCCTCGGTGACGCCGATGGCGAGATCACCCTTGGTGGTGATGGCCTTGGCCGAGGCGATGACCTTGTGAGTGGCGGCCGCGATGACCGCGGCATCGGTATAGGTGCCGCCGGTATCGACGCCGATGAAATAGGATTCTGAGGACATGGAACGAGGGCCGGGCAAAGACTGGATGCTGGCCGCTAACAACCCCAGGCCGGGCTGTCAATGGAAGCCACTGCCGCACTGAGACGCCGGTTCAACTGATTCAACCGACTCGGGAATTCAGCTCAAAATCCTGTGAGCCTTCACCGTCTCATAGACCAGCCGAAGTCCCAGGCCGCCGATCACGAAAGCGGTGACCCGGTCGATCCAGCCCTTGGCCCTGACATAGGCCAGGCGCGGCCGATCCGAGGAGAAAACCAGGCTGACGACCGCATACCACGATGTCTCGACGAGAAGGATCAGCGGCGGAAGCGCCAGGATCATCCAGGCGGGCACCTGGGGCGGCAGCAAGGCGGCGAAGACGCTGGCATAGGCGACGGCGGTCTTGGGATTGCTGAGCTGGGTCATCAGCGCCATGGAGAATGACCGTCACAGAGTGGTGGACCTGAAGGCGACCGTCGGCGGTATGGCCACGGGTTGATCAGCCCCGCGCCAGATCCGGATGGCGAGATGGATCAGATAGGCGCCGCCCGCGAGCTTGAGCACCATATAGAGCCATTCGACCTGAGCCAGGAGCGCGGTCAGGCCGACCAGCGCCAGGGTTCCGAACAGGGCGCCGCCCAGCCCCATGCCGAGCGCGGCGGCAAGACCGTCGCGGCGCGACAGGGCGATCGCCGTGCGCAGCACCATGACGAAGCTGGGGCCGGGGCTGATCGCGCCGATCAACACCGCGCCGAGAATGGCAGCCAGGATGCCGAGCTCGCCCATCACATCGTCGCTCCGATCTGCCAGGGCACATATTCATTGTCGCCATAGCCCAGGAGCTCCGACTTGGACCTCTCACCCGAAGCGACCTTCAGGATCTTGTCGAAGATCTCCCGGCCCTTGGCCTCGATCGCGACGCCGTCGAGGATGTCGCCGCAATTGATGTCCATGTCGTCGATCATGCGCTCGTAGATCGGCGTGTTGGTGGCGAGCTTGATCGAAGGCGTCGGCTTGCAGCCATAGGCGGAGCCCCGCCCGGTTGTGAAGCACAGCATGTTCGCTCCGCCCGCCACCTGGCCCGTGGCCGAGACCGGATCATAGCCCGGCGTGTCCATGAAGACGAAGCCCTTGGCGGTGACGGGCTCGGCATAACGATAGACCGCGGTCAACGTCGTCGAGCCGCCCTTGGCGGCGGCGCCCAGGGACTTCTCCAGGATAGTGGTGAGGCCGCCGAGCTTGTTGCCGGGCGAGGGATTGTTGTTCATCTCCATCTGGTTGCGCTTGGTGTAGTCCTCCCACCAGTGGATGATGTCGACGAGCTTCTCACCCACCTCGCGGGTTTGGGCGCGCCGTGTCAGGAGGTGCTCGGCGCCATAGATCTCGGGCGTCTCCGACAGGATGGCGGTGCCGCCATGGCGCACCAATATGTCGACCGCGGCGCCCAGCGCCGGATTGGCGGTGATGCCGGAATAGCCGTCCGAGCCGCCGCATTGCAGTGCGACCATGAGCTCCGAAGCCGGGATCGTCTCGCGTTTCACCGCGTTGACGATGGGCAGCATCTCCTTGATGGCGGCCACGCCGGCATCGACCGTCTTCCTGGTGCCGCCCGTCTCCTGGATCGTCATGGTGCGGAACGTGTCGCTCTCGCTGACCCTGTAGGCTTCCTTGAAGCGCGGGATCTGGAAACCCTCGCAGCCCAGCCCGACCATGACGACGCCGCCCATATTGGGGTTGGTCGCATAACCCCAGCTGGTGCGCTTCAGCGTGTCGAAGATCACGCCGCGAAAGTCGATGACGCAGCCATTGGCCTGGGTCAGCGCCACGACGCCGTCGATATTGGGGTAATCCTTGAGAACGCCCGAGCGGTTGATCTCCTCGGCCATGAACTTGGACGCCGAGGCCGAGCAGTTCACGCTGGTCAAAATGCCGACGTAGTTGCGCGTGCCGGCCTTGCCGTTGGCGCGGCGATAACCCTCGAAAGTCGCCTGCCGCGCCACGGGCAAGATCTCCTCCTGGCGCGCATCGGCGCAGAAGGCATAGTCGCGGGCGAAGTCGTGCATCTCGACATTGTGCTCATGCACCCAGTCGCCGGGCGCGATCTCCGCCTTGGCGAAGCCGATGATCTGTCCGAATTTGCGGATCGGCTCCCCGTGCGCGATCTTTTGGACAGCCATCTTGTGGCCGCGCGGAATGCGGGCTCGGGCTTGCGCGCCCGCGGCGCCGGCGCCCTTCTCGACATTGTCGACGGCAACGACGATATTGTCGGCGGCGTTGAGTCTGATGACGCGGGGGTCTTTGGCGGGGGTCTCGACGATCTTCATGGGTTGGCGGTTCTCAAGGTCTGGAGAGTTGAAAAGCTTTGACTTCCCCTCGGTGCGGCCATACTAACATGTTAGCATGATTGCCAAAGGAAAATCCTACGATTTTCTGGAGAATATCCGGGGCGAGAAGCGCGGCGGGGCCACCGCCCGGGTGGTGGAGGTGTTGCGCAACGCCATCGTCATGCACGCTTTCGAGCCGGGCGCCGCTCTCGACAAGGCCAGGCTCTGCGAAAGGCTCGGCGTTTCGCGGTTTCCCGTTTCCGAGGCGCTGGCCCGGCTCCAGGCGCAAGGCCTGGTCGAGATCCAGCCGCAGCGCGGCACCACCGTTTCTCTGATCCGCCTGTCGGACGTGCGCGAGAACATGTTCCTGCGCAAGGCGCTCGAAGCCGAGGCGGTCAAGAGCCTCGCCGGCACCATCGACGATGACACGCTGGCCAGCCTGCGCGCCAATCTCGCCGCCCAGACGCAAGCGGTCGCCGGCAGCGACAAGCAGACTTTCCACGCCCTCGACCTCGCCTTCCACGACACGCTGCTGACGGCCTTAGGCTTTCCGCGCGTCAAGGCGGCGGCCGAATCCGCCAGGCTCGCCCTCGATCGGGTGAGGCTCCTGCTCGCCTCGCCCCGGCGCAACACCGAGACGGTGGCCGAGCATGAACGCGTCGTCGCCGCCCTCGAGCAGCGCGACGGGACGCTCGCCGCCCTCGCCATGGGCGATCATCTCGATCAGGTGATGACCGAGCTCATGTCCTTCGCGCGGCGCGAGCCCGAGCTCTTCACCGACTGGCAGGACTGGAAAACGGACAAAATGTGATGCGCACCAAGACCTTTGCCGCGCCTTCGGGGGCCGCGATCAAATTCACCGAGATGGGCTTCGGCACGGCGCCGATCGGCAATCTCCTGCGCGTGGTCTCCGACAAGGATGCCCAGGACACGCTGGAGACGGCGTGGAAGGGCGGCATGCGCTATTTCGATACGGCGCCGCTTTATGGGGCCGGCCTCTCCGAGACGCGGCTCAACCAGTTCCTGCGCGGCAGGAAACGCAGCGACTACATCGTCTCGACCAAGGTCGGGCGCCTGCTCGAGGTCTGTCCGCCGAAGGAGCGGCTGGGCATCGGCAAATTCTTCGATATCCCGTCGCGCCGCGAGATCTATGATTACACCTATGACGGCGTCATGCGCTCGCTCGAATTCTCGCTCGAGCGTCTGGGGTTGGACTCGGTCGAGATCCTCTTCGTCCATGACATCGACATCTTCAATCACGGCACGGCGGCGGCGCGCGACGCCCATGTCGAGACGCTGATGGCGTCGGGCTACAAGGCACTGGTCAAGCTGCGCGACGAGAAGGTCATCAAAGCCTTCGGCGGCGGCATCAATGAATGGGAAGTGGCCGAGATCCTGACCCGTCGGGGCGACTTTGACATCTTCCTGCTCGCCGGGCGCTACACGCTCCTGGAGCAGAAGGCGCTCGACAGCTTCCTGCCGCTCTGCGCGGAGCGCGGTATCGGCATCGTGCTGGGCGGGCCTTACAATTCAGGCATCCTCGCGACCGGCGCGAAGCCCGGCGCCTTCTACAACTATGCCAAGGCGCCCAAGGACATCATCGAGCGCGTGCGCCGCATCGAGGCGGTGTGCAAACGCCACAAGGTGAAGCTGCCGGAGGCCGCCTTGCGCTTCCCCTTGGCCCACCCTTCCGTCGTCTCGGTCATCCCGGGCGGCGTCAGACCGCAAGAGGTCAAGCTCAATGTGAAGACCTTAGGCGCCAGAATTCCGAAAGCCCTATGGCGCGACCTAAAGGCCGAAGGCCTGATGGATGGGCGAGCGCCGGTGCCGAAGTGACGTGCGTCGACCCTTTCAGACGGGCACGGCCTCGACGAGGCTGACCGTCGACGTGGTGGGCAGCACGCGCGTCATTTTGAACCCCGCCGATGCCAGGAGACTGCCATATTCGACTTCGGTCCGCTCGCGGCCACCGGGATAGACGAGCATCAAGAGGTCGAGAAGCTTGCTGAAGGAGGCCTCGTTGCCGGCCGGAATGACCAGCTCGATCAGCAGCAGCCGCCCGTGCGGCGGGATGGCTTCCCTGACTGTCCGCAGGATCTTGTGCGCCTCGGGGTCATAGAAGTCATGAATGATCTTCTTGAGGAGATAGATGTCGCCGCCCTTAGGGATGGAAACGAAGATGTCGCCATCGACAAGCGTGCAGCGCTCGGCTACGCCGGCTTGCTCCAATGTCGCTTGTGACATGGCAACGACATGCGGCATTTCGAACAGAATGCCGCGCGCTGCGGGATTTGCGGCGAGAATGGCGGCGAGCAGCGTTCCCTGCCCGCCCGCGACATCGACGATGGCGCCGGCGGCGGAGAAGTCATACGCCGAGACGACGGCCGCATCTTCCGGCCGGCTGCGGCTGGTGAGGCCTTCGGAGAATATGCGGGCACTTTCCGGGTCCTTGGCGTGATGTTCGAACAGCGAGGCGCCATAGACCTTCTCGAAGGCGGAGGTCTCCGTGCGCACGCTGTGCATGATCTCGCCCCATGACCGCCACACCCATTCCGATCCGGCCATGATGGCATAGGGCCGGATGGAATCCGGCCGATCGCTGCGCAGTGCCTCTGACAGCGGCGTGTTGTGGAACCTGCCGGCCTCGTCCACCGAGAAGACCCCGACGCTGGCGAGAGCCCGCAGGATGCGATACAGCGCCCGTGGATGCATCTGGACGGCTTCGGCAAGCGCTTCGGGCGATCGCGGTCGGTCACGGAGGAGGTCGGCGATGCCGAGTTTGGCCGCGACGAAGATCGCCTGGGCGATCCAGGCGCCGCTGATCATCCGCAAGATCGCCTGGGCGGGAGGGAGGTCTGAACCGGTTGTCATCGTATCCTCGAGGGGCCTCGCTGACCATCCGTCCGGTATATTCCGCGCCACCGGGCATGTCACCCGATTGGCGGGATTACATCTGCCCGCTTTCGATCAACGACTTGACCAGCACCACTTCCATCTCATGCGCGGCGGTGAGCCGGCGCCAGCGGTCGTCATCCATCACTTCCGAGCGCCAGGCGATAAAGGTCAGGACGGACTGCTCATCACCGAGTCCGACATGGGCCCCCGGCACCATGCGCAATTGGATGCGCGGCACGAGCTTTTCCGGCTCTGGTCCCAGATGATAGTCGATGCTGAGGCGCGCCTCGTCCTTGTCGATACGCACCAAGATGCCGGCTCCGTCGAAGAGGCTCGTGCCATGGACGAGGCCGTCGGCGCGCAGCTCGGTCTTCCAGGTGCCGAAGGACCAGCGATGCAGGTTGCGGGCATCACCCATGCGGGCGAAGACGTCAGAAGCCCCCCGGTTCACCACGATCGATGTGATATGCGACTGCCCTG
This sequence comes from Parvibaculaceae bacterium, assembly GCA_050251035.1. Taxonomy (GTDB): domain Bacteria; phylum Pseudomonadota; class Alphaproteobacteria; order Rhizobiales; family Aestuariivirgaceae; genus Taklimakanibacter. The sequence continues at coordinate 8,884 of JBFWNN010000010.1, read as the reverse complement.
CTCTCACGAGGCAAATCCGTAATCCTGCTCGGCCGCTTCGGGGCTGACGAGCTCGGCGGCGATATCGGCCTTGACCGCCTCGGCGCTGCGCCTCTGTGGCCGGCCGAAGCCGCCGCCGCCCGGCAGTTCGACGACGAGGCTGTCGCCCGCCGGCACGACATGATTGCCCTTGTCCTGGAGTCGGGGTCCGCTGCCGAGATAGGCGCCGCCCTTGCGGCCGGAGCTGCCGCCCTCGCGCCCTTGCGCCGGATTGTGGATGCGGTCGAAGGTCGCCGCCGAGATGATGAAGGGCGTCGGCTCGCGATTGGCGATCTCGATCACCTGGCCGAGCCCGCCGCGGAACTCGCCGGCGCCGCCGGAATCGGGCAGGTATTGCTTGCGCTTGAAATAGAGCGGGCATTGCGCCTCGGTGATCTCGGCCGGTATGGCGCCGATGCCCGAGGGAAAGGCGGTGGTCGAAAGCCCGTCCTTGCCGGGCCTGCCGCCGATGCCGCCGAGCCCCACATTTGTCACCTGGAAGCGCTGCGCCCCTTCCATCTCCTTGGACGAGACCTGCTCATGGGCGCTCGACAGCGACAGGATCCAGATGCTGCCGGCGCTTTCCGCCTGCACCTTGCCCGGCAGGGCCTGCGCCAGGCAGCCGAAGGTGGCGTCGGCCAGCATCTGGCCGATGACATGGCGCGCCGTGACCGGGCTCGGCCTCGTCGGATCGACGCAGGTGCCGGCCTCGGTGACGAGATCGAAGCAGGAAAGCGAGCCGATGTTGTTCGGCACATGCGGTGCCACCACCGCCTTGAGGCCGAAGACGGAATAGGCATGCGTGTAGGTGCGCGGGCTGTTGATGCCGCGCACCGAGGCGGGCGACGAGCCGGTGAAATCGATGGTGATCTTGCCCCCTTTTACGGTGAGCTTCGACTTGATGACGATCGGCGCCTCATAGCCGTCGAGCGGCATCTCATAGGACCATTCGCCTTCCGGAAGTCCCCGAACCGCCTCGCGCGTCGCCTTCACCGACTGCGTGAGCACATGCTCGGCGAGCCGGTCGATGTCCTTGAGGCCGAATTCCGTCATCATGTCGATGAGCCGCCGGGCGCCGGTGTCGTTGGCGCTGACCAGCGACAGGAGATCGCCCCTGACCTCGATCGGATTGCGCGAATTGGCGAGGATGACCGCGAGCAGTTCCTCGTTGATCTCGCCCGCCTTGCGCAGCATGAGATGCGGGATGAGCGTGCCTTCCTCGAACGACGAATAGGCCCTGGCCGACATACCGACGCCGCCGACATCGATGACATGGCAGGTCGAGGCGAAGATCGCGACCGGCTTCTTGCCCAGGAACACCGGCGTCATCACCACATAGTCGAAGAGATGGCCGGTGCCGAGCCAGGGATCGTTGGTGATGAAGACGTCGCCCGGCTTCATGTCCTTGACCGGATACCACTGGAAGAAATGCTCGACCGCCGTCGCCATGGTGTTGACATGGCCGGGCGTGCCGGTCATCGCCTGCGCCAGCATGCGGCCCTTGGTGTCGTAGACGCCGGCCGAGAGGTCGCCCGCCTCGCGCGTGATCGTGCCGAAGGCGGTGCGCAGCAGCGACTGCGCCTGCTCCTCGACCACCGCGATGAGCCGGTTCCACATCACTTGCGTGCGGATCGCGGCGAGTGCTTGCTTGGACATCAGCGCCTCCCTTTCGTCCGCTCGAGGACGATATAGCCCAGGCTGTCGATGGCGCCCCGGAAATTGGAGCCGACCAGCGTCGATGTCTCGTTCTCGGCGATGATGGCCGGCCCCTTGACGCGGGCGCCTTTCTTCATCTCGAAGCGCCAATAGACGGGCATGGACACGACCTTGCCGACATCGGGATCATAGACCTGCCGCGCCTTGCGCGGCTTGGGTGGCGCGGCGGCTTTGGGCTTGCCGGCGCGTTTCACCTTGGGCGGCTCCGAGGACACCGTCACCGACCAGGTCACCGCCTCGACCGCCATCGAAGGGATGATGAGGCCATAGAGCACCTTGTAGAGCGTCTCGAAGGCCTGGCGCAGTCTCGGCCCGTCGGACGCCTTGAGCATGCCGGCCGGCAAGGGGACGCGGATTTCATGGCCCTGTCCGACATAGCGGAAGTCGGCGATGCGCATCACCTTGAGCTTCTCCTTGGCCAGGGCCGGCTCGACCACGCGGCGCGCATCGCGCTCCATCGTCTTGAGCAGTGTGTTGGCCCGCGCCGCGTCGAAATCGTCGATGGCGATGGCGGCGCTGCGGGTGATCTCATAGGCGATCGGCGCCTGCAGGAAGCCGATGGCCGACCCGACGCCGGCGCCGCTCGGCACGATGATCCTGTCGACGCCGAGCTTCTCGGCGAGATGGCAGGCATGCAGGGGGGCACCGCCGCCGAAGGCGATCATGGTGCACTGGCCGATGTCCTTGCCGCGCTCGATGGCATGGACTCGCGCCGCATTGGCCATGTTCTCCTCGACGATTTCGGTGACGCCGGCCGCGGGCCAGATGCCGTCGAGCTTGAGCGGATCGCCGATCGCCGATTGCAACGCTTGCCGCGCGCCCGCCTCGTCGAGCGCGATCTTGCCGCCGGCGAAGAAGGCGGGATCGATCTTGCCGAGGACGACATTGGCGTCGGTGACCGCGGGCTCGGCGCCGCCGCGGCCATAGGAGACGGGCCCCGGCGTCGAGCCGGCGCTGTCCGGCCCGACGGTGATGCGCCCGAGCTTGTCGACGCGCGCGATCGAGCCGCCGCCGGCCCCGATCTCCACCATCTCGATGACCGGGATGCGCACCGGAAGCCCCGAGCCCTTCATGTCGCGATAGGCGCGCGCGATCTCGAATTTGCGCGCCCGCTCCGGCTCGCCGCCGGAAAGCAGGCAGATCTTGGCGGTGGTGCCGCCCATGTCGAAGGACAGCACCTCGCCGAGCCCGCATTGCCGCGCGATGGTGCTGGCGAGGATGGCGCCGCCCGCGGGGCCCGATTCGACCAGGCGGATCGGGAAGCGCGCCGCGGTCTCGAGCGTCGTGAGTCCGCCGCCCGACATCATCAGGAACAAGGGCGCCGTGAGGCCCCGCCTGGAAAGCTCGTCGCGCAGGCGGGTGAGATAGCCCGACATCAAGGGTCGCACATAGGCGTTGGCGCAGGTGGTCGAGAAACGCTCATATTCGCGGATCTCGGGGCTGACTTCGCTCGACAGGCAAATGGTGACGCGCTCGTCGAGAAGGGGCTTGAGCATGTCGCGTACCCGCCGCTCATGGGCGTCATGCGCGTAGGCATGCAGGAATCCGATGGCGACGGCGTCGACCTGCTCCGCCTTGAGCTTGCGGGCGAGGTCCGGGATCGTCGCCTCGTCGAGCGGCACCAGCACGTCGCCATTGACCGCGAGCCTTTCGCGCACCGTATAGCGCCTTGTGCGCGGCACGAGCGGCGCCGGCTTGTCGATCATCAGGTCATAATGATCGAAGCGCTTCTCATAGCCCGTCTCGATCACATCGCGGAATCCCTCCGTGGTGATGAGGGCGGTCCTGGCGCCCTTGCGCTCGATCAGCGCATTGGTGGCGAGCGTCGTGCCATGGATGAAGACGTCGACATCGGCGGCGCTGACCTGGGCCTCCGTCAACACGATCTCGATGCCTTCGAGGACGCCGAGCTCGGGCGCCGCGGTCGTCGTCAGCACCTTGCAGCTGTGCCGGCGGGCGGCGGTCTCGAGAACAATGTCGGTGAACGTGCCACCGATATCGGCGGCAAGCTTGATGGAATGTCGTGCGGCCATGCTTCTCCCTAGCTTGGAGCCGCGGAAACCCGCAAGAGCAAATGCCCGTTGCCGCGATATTTTAGGTATGAAATAATATCCCGATGCTGGCCAAGCCGCTCACCCTCAAGGACGCCATGGCGCTCGACGCCGCCGATCCGCTCAGCTCTCTGCGCGATCAGTTCGAGCTCAAGCCCGGCACCATCTTCTTGGACGCCAATTCCATCGGGCCGATGCCGAAGGCCGTGCGGCAGTCGGCTGAAGGCCTGCTCGACGACTGGGTGACGCTGCGCCGCCGCGGCTGGAGCAACCGGCAGTGGCTCGACATGCCGTCCCGGCTCGGCGACGCCATCGCCCCGATGTTGGGCGCCGATCCGGGCACCGTGGTGGTGTGCGATTCGACCACGATCAATCAGTTCAAGGCTGTCGCCCATTGCCTCGCCATCAATCACACCCGCACCGTCATCTTGAGCCAGAACGGGAATTTTCCCACTGACCTGCACGTAATTCAGGGCATGGTCGAAGCCTCACGCGGGCGTTTCAGCCTGCGCCTTATCGATACCGAAGAGGAAGCCCTTGCCGCGATGGACGAGACCGTCGCGGTCGCGGCGCTGAGCCATGTCGACTACCGCTCCGGCGAACGCTGGGACATGCGGCGCGTGACGGATGCCGCCCATGCCAAGGGCGTGCGCACCGTCTGGGACACGTCGCATTCGGCGGGCGCCGTTCCGGTCGCGCTCGCGGAAAGCCGGACCGACATGGCCATCGGCTGCGGCTACAAATATCTGTGCACCGGTCCCGGCGGCCCGGCATATATCTATGCGCGCCCGGACATCGCCGATGCCGTGTGGCCGGCGCTGGCCGGCTGGATGGGCCATGCCGATGTCTTCGCCTTCGCCCGTGATTTCACGCCGCATCCGGGCATCAAGCGCTTCATCGCCGGCACCCCCGCCGTCGCCGCCAACGAGCTGGCGAAGCCCCTGCTCGACATCTGGCCGAAGATCGAGCCAGAAAAACTCTGGGCCAGGCACAGATCGCTCACCGATCTCCTGATCACTTTGCTCGACCAGGAATGCGGGCCCCTGGGGATCGAGGTCACGTCGCCGCGCGATCATGAAAGGCGCGGCGGCAATGTCAGCTTCCGCTCGCCGGGCGCGGGCTCGGTGGTCGAGGCGTTGATCGATCTCGGCGTCGTCTCCTCCTTCCGCAAGCCCGACGCCATCCGCTTCGGCGTCAGCCCGCTCGTCGTCTCGCATCAGGACATCCATGAGGCGGTGATGCGGCTCAAGCGCATCCTGGTGGAAGAGTTCTGGAAGCAGCCGAAATACCAGAAAGTGTCCGTGTGAGCGCGCATCCCGTTTACGGACCCAATCCGTTCAAGCTCGGCATATTCTCGGCCAACGCCGATGGCGGACTGACGCTGACCACCGTTCCCGAGCGCTGGCCAGCGCGCTGGCGCGATATCGTCGCGCTGTGCCGCATGGCCGATGAGGCGGGCATCGACTTCTTCCTGCCGATCGCGCGCTGGAAGGGCTTTGGCGGCACCACCAATTCGCGCGAGCATTCCTTCGAGACCTTCACCTTCGCCTCGGCCCTCGCCGCGGTCACCGAGCGGATCGGCCTCTTCTCGACCATCCATGTGCCGATGATCCATCCGGTCTACGCGGCCAAGGCGCTGGCGACCGTCGATCACGTGAGCAACGGCCGCGCCGGCCTCAACATCGTGGCCGGCTGGAATCCGGACGAGTTCGCCATGTTCGGCATCCATGCCGAGGCCGAGCGCTATGCCCAGGCGCTCGAATGGTATGAGGTGATCAGCCGCATCTACGGCGAGGAGAAACCCTTCGACTTCGCAGGCAAATATTATCAGCTCAAGAATGTCTCGGGCAGGCCGCGGCCGGTGCAGCGTCCGCGGCCCGTGACCTTCAATGCCGCTTTCGGGCCGCCCGGCCGCGATTTTGCCGCCCAGGCGAGCGACTTCCTGCTCACCACCTTTTCCGAGATCGACGCCGGCAGGGCGCATATCGAGGACATCAGGGCGCGAGCCGGGAAATTCGGCCGCACGCTCGGCGTCTTCGCCACCGCCCATGTCGTCTGCCGCCCGTCGCAGGCCGAGGCCGAGGCTTATTACGAGCGCTATGCGGTGACCGAGGCCGACAGGGGAGCGGTCGACTATCACATGAGCCAGAAGCAGAAATTTGCCGGCTCCCATGACGAGGCGACCTTCCGTCTGCATGCCAGGCGCTTCGCCGGCGGCGCCGGCACCTATCCCCTGATCGGCACGCCCCAGCACATCGTCGACGACATGGTGAGGATGCACCAGGCGGGCTTCGCCGGGACGACCGTGTCCTTCGTCAATTATCTCGACGAGCTTCCCTATTTCGTGACGGAGGTCCTGCCCTTGATGCGCGACGCCGGATTGCGGGTGAAATGATGGCGGTGCGCGCAAATATCCAATCCTCCCTCCGCCGCCGAAGGCGGGGAGGGTGGCGCGAAGCGCCGGGTGGGGTGTCTCCGCAAGAGAGTTCTCGCAAGAGAACCGATTGGCGAGATCATTGGACATTTCCCGACGGAGAAACCCCACCCGTCCGCCCTGCGGGCGTCCACCCTCCCCGCGCTGCGCGCGGCGGAGGGAGGTTTCGCGCAGAGGGACGTGCCCCATGACCACCCTCCCCCAGGCCTATTTCAATCCGCCGCGCCGGCTGCCTTTCGTCCTGCCGACGCCGCCCAAGGGCAAATCGCTCGTCTCGCTCGCCATCAATGAAAGCCCCTATGGCTGCTCGCGCGAGGCTGCGGCCGCGGCCCAGGCGCGCCTGGGCGACCTCAACCGCTATCCCGATCCCTCCAGCGCCGAACTGCGCCGGGCCATCGGCCGGCAATTCGCGCTCGACCCCGAACGCATCGTCTGCGGCAACGGCTCGGAAGAGCTGCTCGATGTCACGGCGCGCATGTTCGCGCGCGCCGGCGATGAGATCATCATGTCGCAATCGGGCTTCTTCCAATTCGCGGTGGTGGCGGCGCGGCTCGGCGCCGAGCTCAAGCGTGCGCCGGAGCGGGACTATGTCACCGACGTCGACGGCCTTCTGGCGCTCGTCACGCCGAAGACCAGGCTCATCTTTCTCGCCGTCCCCAACAATCCCACCGGCACCCTGCTTCCCGTCGACGAGGTGATCCGGCTGCATGAGCGCCTGCCGCCCGGGATCGTGCTGGTGCTCGACCTGGCCTACGGCGAATATATCGACAAGGCCGACCTCGCCCGGCTGATGCGCTGTGGCGTGGACCAGCCCAATGTCGTCGTCACCCGCACCTTCTCCAAGGCCTATGGCCTTGCCGCCTTGCGCGTCGGCTGGGCGCTGGCGCCGGACTGGATGACCCCTGGCCTCAACCTGTTGCGCGGCGTCGGCAATATCAACGCCGTCGCGCAGGCTGCGGCGGCGGCCGCCGTTGCCGACCAGGACTTCATCGACCGGGTCGTCGCCGAGACGACGGCCGAGCGCGGCTTCATGGCCCGGAATTTCACGCGGCTCGGGCTGCAGTTCGTGCCGGGCTACGGCAATTTCCTGCTGACCCGCTTCCCGGACGGGGACGGGAAGTCGGCGGCGAAATTCATCGATCTCGCCATGCAGAAGGAAGGCATCTGGCTGCGCCCGGTGGGCGAGCCGGGCTTCGCCAATTGGAGCCGCATCGGCCTGGGCAACCGGGCCGAAAACGAGCTTCTGCTGCGGCTGTTGGAAGAGTTCCTGAAATGAGCTTAACTACGGGCAACCTATAACCTGGGAGGAGTAACAATGAGGAAATCGGTTGTGACGGCGGTGCTTGCGGGCCTGCTCGCGGGCACGGGAATGGCCTCGGCCGCCGACACCAAGATCGGCGCCCTGATGGATGTGACCGGTCCTTTGGCGAGCTTCATTCCGCCTTTGATGAATTCCGCCAATTTCGCCATCAAGCATGTCAATGACGGCGGCGGCCTCCTGGACGGCAAGGCGGTGCTGGTGGTCGGCGACAGCCAGGCGGCTTCGCAGCCCGCGGTCGATGCGGCCAACAAGCTCATCAATGTCGAGAACGTGCCGATCGTGATGGGCGCCCTGGCGTCGGGCTCGACCATCGCCGCGGCGACCGCCGTGACCATCCCGGCCGGCGTCGTGCAGATCTCGCCCACCGCCACCTCGCCCGCCATGACCGACATGAAGGATGGCGATCATCTCTTCCGGCTCGTGCCCAGCGACAACTATCAAGGCGACGTGCTCACCAAGATCGTGCTCGACGAAGGCGTCAAGAAGGTGGCCATCACCTATGTGAACAACGACTATGGCGTCGGCATCGCCAACACCTTCAAGGCCGCTTTCGAGAAGGCGGGCGGGCAGGTCACGGCTTTCGAGAAGCATGAGGACAAGAAAAATTCCTACCGTTCCGAGATCGCGACTCTCGCCAAGGGTGAGCCGGAGGCGCTGGTCGTCATCGCCTACGCTTCGGGCTCGGGCTCGAAGATCGTCAAGCAGTCGATCGAGGGCGGCTTCTTCACCCGCTTCATCGGCACTGACGGCTTGCGCGATGACCAGCTCATCAAGGAAGTGGGCGCGGACGCCCTGAAGGACTCGTTCTTCTCGGCGCCCACCTCGCCCGAGAAGAACGATGCGTCGGCCAAGCTGCATGAGGCGTTCAATGCCGAATACAAGGAAGGCGCCGACAAGCCCTTCGTCGACCAGACCTATGACGCGACATTCCTGGCGGCGCTCGCCGTCGAGAAGGCGGGCTCGGCCGACAAGACCAAGATGATCCAGGCCTTGCGCGACGTGGCGACCGCCCCCGGCGAGGTCATCGGCCCTGGCGAATGGGCCAAGGCCAAGGAGCTGATCAAGGCCGGCAAGGACATCAACTACGAAGGTGCGGGCGGCTCTTACGAGTTCGACGCCAATGGCGACGTGACCGGCTATATCGGCAAGTTCATCGTCGATGGCGAGACTTATAAGCAGATCGCCGTCTTCCAGTAAGAAGAATCCCCTCTCCCCCGCCGGGGGAGAGGGAGGGGCCCAATGCGCAGCATTGGGAAGGTGAGGGGGACGGCACGCGCCGCTTCCGGTTATTCACCCCAATTGCGCAGAGCGGCGGGCCCCCCCCCCAAACAAAAACCCCCCCCC